>JBBARC010000014.1:0-64768 GCA_040400005.1 Acetobacteraceae bacterium
GCCCTCCCAGCGCAGCACGGGAATGTCGGGCTCCATCCGCGCCTCGATCAGCGGTGCCGGTATGGCGCTGCCGGTGGTGGCGCTCGGGATGCACAGCAATTCTTCGTCGGCTGCCTGGCCATAGGTCAAAATCAAATTGGCGCGCCAGGCCGCTTCCGCCTCAACACTCCACACCTGATTGGTGGTCATGCAGATGCGCTTATACAGCCCGTCGGCCAGCGCATCATCCAACGTGCAGCGCAACAGGTTATACGGCCGGCGGCCGGCGCGAATATCCTGCACCAGCACATTAAACGGGTTGGTGTCGCCATTGTGGGTGCTGATCACGGCCACCCGGCCGCCCCACATCAGCAGCGCGAAAGCAGCCTTTAAGACCTCTTCAAGATCATCATGGAAAGCCGCTTCATCAAGAATAACCAGGCCCTGCTTGCCGCGCAGGGCACGCGCAACCGATGGCAGAGCCACGATCTCAAAGCCGCTGGCGAAGCTGATCCGAAATACTTTGATCTGGCGATCGGGGTTTTCCGGGTCTTCCCAAAAAGTCTCCTGAACCTCGGCGGCGGCCGGCTCGATCGCCTTTGCCCAGATCGCGCAATAATCGATGAACTCGCGCGTCATCTCCTGGTTGTAGCCCATGTAGTAAACGTTCATGCCGCCGGCATCGCGCGCCGCGGCGGCGGTCAGCACCGCCTCGGCCGCAATCGCCCAGCTGTAACCGGTGCGCCGCGATTTCTCGACAACGGTCACCGCGTGGGTGGAAACCGAGCTCATCAGCGCTTGCTGATAGGTCAGGAAAACGTCGGGCATGATGCTCATGCGCTGGGCGCCGGCTTAGCATCTACAGGGCGGCTCTTGCCGCCGGTATTCCGGCCGTGCCCGACAAACACAATCCGCGTGTTGCGGTGGGCGGGCGACCAGCACAGGCCGCACGTGCCGCAGGTCGCCGTGCGATCAAATTGCTGCGGGCACACCATGCCCTCATCAACACTCGGCCCCTCGGGCTGGCGCCAAATCGTGGTTACCTGCATCGCCAGCGGTTCGGTGTCAGGCCCTACGCTCTCACGCACCACCCAGCCGCCGGGAAATTCCTCGTTCAATTGCGCAATGCGCGCGCCGATCGGCGTCTCCGGCCCCCACGCTGTGTAGCCCCACACGTGCAGGTTTTCTTGCCGCACCAGCATGCGGCCCCAAAAATCGACATAAGGCACGCTATAGAAATCGCCCAATACATGCAGGCGAACAACAAACCCGTTCGGATACTTGGCATTTAGCGCATCCAATTCATCGCGCAGCGCGATAATCAGCGCCGGACCATGCTTGTGCCGCCGCGCCAGGTGCAGCGTATTGCCATAACACTCCCGCCACAGCGTGCAGCTGGTGGGGCAGGTTGCCCGCTCCTCCAGCGTTAACTGGAAAATCGGCATACCCTTCCAGGAGCCCTTTTCCACAGTGCGGCCCAGCTTGGAATTATTGTGGCCGGACACCAGCACGCGCGGCGAGAACTTGGGGTCCACCACCGATTTGTGAAACAGCGATTGTGCCTGCACCACCGCACGATGATCCGCCGGCAGGGCGGCGCGCGCGCGGTCAGCATGATGCGTGCCGCCAACAAACCGGCTGCGTGAGCCACCAGGCAGGCGGGTATTGCTACCCACCCGCGGGGCAACCGCATCCGGCCCGGTGCGCGGCGGTGACCGCAGGATCGATTTCACGTCGATGCCAGCGGCTTTCGACAGTTCACCCACCAGGTGCTTGGCCCGCTTGACTTCATCCTCAAGCCGGCGAAACGCCAGCACCGCCTCGCCCAACTCAACATTGCCAGTGCGCCGCAGGATCACGCCATACTGGCCGCTCATAACGCCGCCCTCCGCATCGCCTTACGCGCCGCGCGCTGCGCCTGCCGGGGTTTTGGCTTGATCACCTTGGGCTTGGTTTTGCTGTGATCGCGAAACTGCCGGCGAAGCCCAAATTCCGGGGCCTGAAGTATATCGCTATATGTTGGCTCAAACGATTGCTCCGCCAGAAGCACCGCGCCGAGAAGGTTAGCGCCGATCATGCCAGCACCAAGTCGCGCCAGGTGATCATCACCCCAGAGAAAATAGAGACGCCGGGATGCTCCTTCCCCCAGAACGTCACCAGTGCCGCCCAATCCTCAAACCCATCGGTCCACGCGAAAAGGTCCAGCTCCTCTGGCGCGCTATACAGCAACGCGCCTTCGCCAGTGCCTACCGCACCATTAACCAGGTCCAGGCGGATCGATTGCACCGATGCGCAAATCGCGTGCCCAATCAACTGACATTGCCGGGTGCGCTGTGCAGAATATAGCTGCAGCGCCTCGCCCACGCGCGCATGCCGCTTGCGCTCAGCGCGGATCGTCTGCTGCTTCACGCCGCCGCGGATCGCCTCCACAAATCGGGATTTGAACGAATAGGCTACCATCAAACTTCCCCCTCGCCGGCGTCTAACGATTTAAGCGTCGCCAGCACCGCGCGCATTGCGGTCAGCAACCAATCCGCCTTCTGCTGGGTCATTTTCTTGGCGGCGACCTGCCGCGGATAAACCAGCTCGCGCATGCCAATCTCGCGCTCAACCTCGGCGATCTGCTGGAGCAGCGTCGGCGGCGGCAGCGCGAATAGTTGATCAGTCATAACGCCTCCCATGCCGCCAAATCGCGATGAACTGGCCAGCAACGACCACGACAAAGCACACCAACAAAAAAAGAGCGTAGGTGCGCTCGCTCATGAAAAGGCGCCCGTTAGGGCACCCAGGAACACGAAGACTTCGATCGCGAGGCAGAACAGCGCCGCTACCAAGAACCGTTCCATCGTGGTCATGACACTCCACCCTCATCTTCGGCGCGGCGTGCCATCGCCTCGAGGTTTTCCAGGCTGGTGGCGATCCGATTGAGGCTACCTAAAAGGCTGTCGAGTAAATCAAACCCGATCCCCATGGCCCGCTCTACCAACACGCGCTCATCCTGTTTGGATGGGCTCTCTTTCTCAAGAATATCTTTGATGTGGCAGGCATCCCGCGCCACAGCGGCCATTATGTCCTCGTGAGAATTCGCCACGTCTCTCTCCCTGGTTTACGCTGCCACACCAAAAATCCCGGACTTAATCGCCGCCAGCGTCTCCGCTGAAATTCCGCGGGCCTTGCCGATCCGCTCCACCGTCGCCGCCGCCGCCTTATTCGCCAGCTCGGTCGCACGCTTCTCAGCAAGCACGATGTAGTCTTGGTTTTTGCGGCTCGCACTGGTCAGATGGTCCAAAGTCTTAGCCAACATCATCAGCCCTTTGGGATCACCGCGCAGCGCCTCCCGCCCACCGTCATTTATGCCTTCATCATCATCGTTTTCGGCGAACGACAGATAGAGATCGAGCACCGCCGCATGGATCAATTCGATATTTAACCGCGTGGCGACGCTCTCTGGCGCATCGCCAAGCTGGGCCACCAACGCGTTGGCAACCTCGCGCGAGCGCCGCATCTTGTTGCCCAGCATGTCCATCTTGATCATGTGCCGGCCCAGCGCACTGCGGCTCGGCGTCTGCTCAGACGTCATCGTACGCAGATGCGCCAGGATTTCATCAATCGTGCGGCCGCGCATGCGCAACTGCCCAATCTCCGCCTTTATCTCCGGCGGCAAGCGATCAATGCTGGACGGGCGGCTCATCGCCTACACCGGCTCAGGGCGGTCGACGCCGACATGCGGCTTCCCGCGGGAAACCTCCAGGCCCGGCAGCGTCATGCGCGCCACCCACAAATCATTGCCGCGCCCGTTCGGGAGCTTTTCAATATTGACCAGGCCATGCTCAGCCAAATACTCAAGCTCAGCACGCACGATATCGCGGCTCGCCTGGTGGCCAAAGCATTCCAGCGCCATTTTCAGCACCGTTTCGTTGCCCTGATAGCCATTAGCCTCAGCAAGGCTGCGCAAGATCAGCAGACGCTGGTTCTTGGAAAGAAGATCGCCCAAACTCACGCTTTTTCCCCTAAACGATCCCGCAGGATTAAATCAGTCATGTGCTCCACACGCTTCACCGCCTCATGCGTGCCGCGCATCTCAGCGCCAATCACGCCTATGCCGGTTTCAACCCGGGCAACACGATCGGTCAGCGCGTTAATCTCCGCACCCGTGGGTAACGTCTCCATCTGGCGCTCAACCTTCTCGACCCGGCCTTCAACGCGCCCCATCCGCCCACCGAGCTCCGCGTGGTCACCACGCGTCACGAACGAACGTCCCAGCGCCTGGCGCATCGCGGCCCAGGCCACGCCAATCATCGCCATCACCACGCCGATCAGCGCAGAAACGCCCTGCCAGTCGATTTTGTCCCAGTGGATCATGCACGCCCCCCACGTTCACGCGCCTCCTGGCACCCCACGCAACGCTCTGCACTCGGCAATGCCGCTAGGCGCGCACGCGGAATATCATCACCGCAATCGGCACACTCGATGGCAGGCGTTCGCGGCGGCGCCAGGCGCGCTTGCACGCCCTTGATCCTGGCGCCGTCGAGCCGCTCCATCATCTCAACCATGCGGTCCACATCATCAGCCACGCCGGATTAAGTGCCGGCTTGTGCTGCGGATTGCGGCGCCTGGTCGTTAATCGCGCCACCCGCCGCCAACACCGCCTCGCCAACCGCATCAATGGCAGCGCCGGCGGCCGGGTTAAACGCCCCAACAATCGGCGCCACATCGCGCGCGGCCTGATTAACCTGCGTGGCAAAGTCGGCAACGCCCGCCATATCATTTTTCGACAACCCGAAACTCATGGCGGTATGCACCGCGTCGCCAATCAGGTCGGGTAGCGCGTTCATCATATTACCATGCACAGCCTGGATCGTGTCCGTCGCCATTTTGCTGACCGTGGTCACCACCTGGCCGACATGAGCCGTCGATTTGGAATGAAACAAGTAACCCAAGCCACCACCAAACAGCATGCTGATCGGGGCGGCATTCTGTGTGAAGAAATCAAAGAAGCTCATTGTGGTTTCCCTATGCTGCCACAGCAGAAGCAACCGCAGCGGGCAGTGCGCCGCGGCTAGATGAAATCAGGGTGATGGCGTCGATCAGCACGTCGCACAGGCGCGCCGCCCAACCGCCGGCGTTGTGTTGCCATTGCGGCAGTGCTGCCAGCGCAATCAGGCGTTGCGCCTGGATCATGCTGCAAAAAGCTTTAAGCCCGTGGACATCAATGCCGCGCGCGATCGCCGCCTGGGTGATGGGGCCAAGATCACCATCCGCCTTCACGGCCAACATGCGCTGCACCGGCTCAACCGCACCGGCCACGCCGGAATTCACCGCCCAATCGAACAGCAGCAACCCAACCGGCGCCGGCAATGCGTCGCCGGCCACATGAACCCAATACAAATCATGCAGAATGGTGCGGGCCTGATCGATGGTCAGGTTTTGGATATCAAGATGCGGGAACGCCGCTGCTGAAATTCCGAATTTGGTGCCACGCAATTCGCCGGCACCAATAGCGCCGCCCGTCCAGTTACCACGGTCCCGTGGATCGCAACCCCAGCCGCCCTCGTGCGTTAGCGTGATGGTCGAAACCAGATCGTATGCCGACATGCCAAGCGCCTCATGCGAAAATCGCGGGATAAACCCGCGCGTTGCAGAGGCAAATTAGGGTGATGTGGAAGCCCGAATAATACCCACGGGTGTGGGTGCTACAGCGGCAAGGCCAGCTGGTTGTGCGTCATGTCGGCGGCACTCAATATGCCCCACACGGCACGCTCGGTCACGCCCAGGCGCAACGCGATCTGCGTATATGATAACCCGTCCAATCGGTAAACCCTGGCGCGCCAGGCGCGGGCAAGCGGTATTTTCACCCGCTCGCCGGCGGTATCGCTGCTCAGCAACCCGCGCAACCTCTCGCACGCCTCGTCGTCCAGCCCAAGCTCTTTGCCCAAACCGCTATTGGGCGATAGCGACCGCCCCGGCACATACACCACTGTGCCGCCACGCTGCTCCAACAGGCGCAGCAAGGCGGCAACGCCGATAGCCGCTGCAATTCCCTGTAGCGGCCCTGGCGGCGGCGGATAGAGGCTGGTGTCAGTCACCCCGCAAACTCTGCCGATCACCGGCGATAAAGATTTCGCGCATCAGCGGCGCCGGCAGTGCCCCACGCAGCGTCGTTGTCAGACACGCGCTGGCCGAGCTCTCGCGCTGGCGCAGCACCAGGCGCACCACAATCACGCCGCTCGCCCGCACGTAGGGCCGGGTGGGTGATTGCAACTCGAAACCCTGGGCCAGCAGGCTAGAAACGCTCGATGCGAT
Organism: Acetobacteraceae bacterium; assembly: GCA_040400005.1. Taxonomy (GTDB): domain Bacteria; phylum Pseudomonadota; class Alphaproteobacteria; order Acetobacterales; family Acetobacteraceae; genus JBBARC01. The sequence continues at coordinate 6,283 of JBBARC010000014.1, forward strand.
GTGGCCGACACCGAGAAAAAGGTGCGAAGGAATTGCCCGAATATGGCGCCCGTGCCGCGGCGCAGCTGTGCGGCTCATGGCGCGGCATCCTTTGCGCTCTCGGCGCGCGCGGCGGCGATTTGCAACCGCCCGCGCCAACCTTTCAAGCCTTCGATCACTTTTTTGGCTTCGGGCACATCCAGAAACTCCGGCGCCGAAACGCCATCGGGCTTGCGGTCACTGCGCGTTTGCCGGGCGACAAAACTGCGCAATTCTTTTTCATTCGTTTTGCCGTCTAGCAGCGGCTTGATGTCGCCCCAGATCGCATAAATCATGCGGATGTGCGGCTTGTCGCTCAGCTTGCGGCGTTTCACCCAGCCTAGGCGCTTGAACTCATCGAGCAGAAGCTTGAGCTGGGCATCAGTGCAGTCGCCGGCCGAGTGTTTGTCCACGCGGCGTTTGAGGATGGCGCGGTAGGCGTCATCATCCAGGGCCAGTTCTTTTTTGGCGATGTGCACGCTGGCGAGAAGGGCGATGCGGCTCATGCCGCACCGCCGATCATTGCGATGGTTAACGGTAAGTCAGCCTGACTTACCGTGTTAAGCGGTGGCTTCGGTGATCTCCGCGATTTCGTCGCCGCTCGCCATAATCTGCTCGATGAGCAGTCGTAGAATGAAGCTGACACCCCCGAGAAGATCATCTTTGCCGGTCGGCGGCATATCGCCGGTGACCAGTTCGATAACCTTAAGGGCTTCACCTGCACAGTGGACGTTGCAGACAGCCATTGACAGCGCGTTGCGCTGCTTTGGATCGGTGAGGGGGAACGCCTTAGCCATGGTCGGCCTCCGCGCTTTCCAACGCCAGGCGTGGCTGCACGGACGCCAGCCGCTTGAGGTGCAGCTTTCTTTTCATGGGTTTGATGATGTCGGGCGAACAATTGATCGCGGCGAGTATTCTCTCGTCCGCATGTCGCTCCCGCGCTATCTGGGCCAAAATTTTCCCGCGCTGTTCGTCCCGTTCCAATATCTCGTCGATCACCGGATGCCGGATCGGCTCGATATTGCCCTTCAGAAAGTGCTGTATGGTCGAAACCATGAGATCGAGTGGGGTAGCCAGCAACGATTCCAGCATGAGCCTCTGATCGAGCGTGACGGGATAAGCCCCCTCCTTCGCGGTGCGGCGTGGCAGATGAACTCGTGAGGAAAGTTCCTGAACGAACATCTGCAAAATTTTGTCGCGCAGTTTTCCTGTTTTGGTCATCCTCGTGGTGGCGATAATAAGAACCACGCCGCCACGATTGATGAAGGTTTTCGGCTGCGCCCCACTGCTGGTTTGCACAGTGATTTTTCTGACATAATTGGCCGCTAAGAGGTCTCGTCGCTCGGCTATTGCCTTTCGTAAACTGTCCGCTGAGGAAAATCCGAGGGCTGGAGCCAAAGCCTCCACCCCCAACCAAATTTCGCCGTTTTCCTCCACCCCTTCGACTGCTATTCCCGCAATCGAAAATACGGCTGTTTGCGGTAAATTCTCGGTCATGGCCTACACCTCCGCCATGCGCTTGATGCGCCCATTCATCACGATAAATTTGACCCGCACTTTTTGCCGGCGCAGTGCGTTGCGAAGTTCTTCTACCGTGAGGCCATTTTCCTCTAGCTGCTCCTTGATATCCTCCATCTCGCCCTGTGCGTGCTGGATCGCCCCTGCCCAGCACTGCCATTGCTCGACAAACTGCGCTAACACCGGCGGTTCCTCGATCGGCGCCTCGCCCTCCGCCATGGCGATAAGCTTCTCGCGCAATGGATCGCCCTCCGGCGCCAAACTGGCGGCATAAATCAGCGCCGCCCTCACACCGTCTCGAACCGGTGGGTAAAACACCTGTTGCTCGGTCGAATTCGTATTTTCTTGCATAAAACGCTCCTACAGTCGGAAGCAGGCCAATCCTGCTCCGGGTGTTCGAAAGCTGCTGTAGGTCAGCCGCGCACGTCTTTAGGGCACGCTTGCGCGGGCCCACTGGACATTCACGTGCGCCACCCGGATGGGGGATTGCGGCGCCTACAGACAACTGCTGGGGGACGGTTTCGACGCCGGCCTGATCAGCCCCATTAGGCTGCTCCAGACCGGCCCGCGCCGTCAAGGGCCGTATTTTGGGGGTGCTCATGCCACCCTCGCCACATCAAGCACGATCTGCTTCCACGGCGTATCGGGGGTGGCCCGCTGGTGAAACCGCACATACCGCTTGCTGTGCGTCACCCGCACCGCATCGCTGATCGCCTCCATCGCCGCGCGCCACTTGTGGTCATCAATCGCCACCCGCCGCAGCGCCAGAATGCGGTCCACCCGCAACTTACCCTCGGCGCCAACCTCAAATGCGTCGTTGACAATGGCGCGCAAATTCTCGTTCGCCCCCTCGCTCCATGCCGTCAGGCAATCATCGATCAGCGATTTTGCCGCCTGCAATTCAGGCCCCAGGCTCAGAAAATGCCCAGTGGAAACCTCAACCCGAAGCAAGCCGTCGTAGGAAAGCAGCGATACCGTGCCGCGTGATCGCGGCTTGGCGCCATATTTTTCCGAGATCAAATTCAGAAACGCTTCAACGTCATCGAACATGCTCTCACGAAACGCTGCCAGCGTGGCGCTTAGCGCGGCGGCGCGGTCGCACATGTCGTGCACCGTCTGATCCTCCAGCAGCACCGCCGGCCTCACCCACCGCTTCGGGTTCATTTTGCCGTTCGCGGCCAGGATCATCTCGTCGTCCGGCCGTATCGTGTACTGGTCCCGATCGGGTTTCGGATTGGTAAGGCTCATGATCTTCCCTCGCTGCCGCGTGATCGCGGTCCCTGGTCAAAAAATCGTATTGAACACGCGCATCGGTCGCGCACCGCGGGCACGCATCCATGTCACGGCGATTGCTGCCGGGCCGCGGAAACAGCACGTAGCCATCGCCGTGGCACTGGATGCAGCGCGGCTCACGCGTGGACACCGCCGCCCATTAGGTTCGCCAGGTGCTGGCGCCAGCCCACCCGGCGCAGGCGCTGCGCACCAACCCCGCGCGCTGCAGCCGCGAGTGCCTCACGCTCGGCGATTTCCTGCTCGATCTCATCGACCAAATCAGCAAGGCGACGCAGCACCGCGACGCTCTGCCCCACCTGCAGGTAATGCTCCTCTGGCGGGCGGGAGATCGACCGATTTAGATCGCGTGCGCGCGTTAGCAGCGCCAGCTGTATGGCGTGGAGACGCTCCACATGGCCCAGCGGGGCAGCCCATTTTTCATGAAGCGTATGGTGGTCCTCGACGAAATGACCACGAAAGGCAGCCCATTGTTCCGCATTTACCCTAAACCGATGGCGAATTGACGACTGTGGCTGATTATCCTGAAAACTCATGACTTCCTCCTTACTCAGCTTTGGTGAAGCGGGTGTTGCTGATTTCCTGATCTGCTTCGGTAACGTGCTTGACCGTTAGCGTTTCACCGCCGGCGATCACGTGGGCCAGCCGTAGAACTTTGGTCATTGAACGCAGCGCGCCCGGCTTGCGCGCGATCGCCGTCAAAATGCGGCGTTGCTCGGGGTCTTCAATCTTCCAGGCATTCAACAAAGCGGCGATGTCGTCTCGCGTTGACGATTTGCGCGCCATGCGCATATCCACGCGAGAATAGAGTTGTGCAAATGCCGCCTCGCGTGAGTGCCCCTCCATCCGCGAATAGACCGTCTCGTTGCCGACAATCGCAAAGCCAACATCGGTGAGATCATACAGTGTGCGCAGCTGGTCGATGCTTTGGCTCGAAAGATGCTGCGCCTCGTCAATAATAACTAGGCCTTTTGAGCCTCTCAAACGCCGCTGGATCGCACGCGAAACCGTCTGGCTCGAATACCGTTCGGTCAGTTCTAATTCCTGCGCCAAACAATCAAGCACCATGCGTGGCGTGCCAAAGCACGGTTCGCCCGTCAAAATGGTGACATTAGGGTTGGTCGCCCGGTGGCGCCGCGCAGCCGTTGTTTTGCCAACCCCGGCAGCGCCGGCGATAACCACAAAGCCTGGCGCGTATTGTGCGTGCGCCAACAATTTGAAGACCCCGCGCGCGGTCTCGGTTTCCACAAAATTAGGTGTGGTCGGTATGTCGTTGCGGGTTAGGGCTGCGACTGTCTGGGCGGTGATCCAGGTCTGCGCCGCCTCGCAAATGCGCGTCGTATTGCCATTGTAATGGCCACCTAACCAACTTGAAAACGTGCCATAGGCAAGCCCAGCTTGGTGCGCGATCTGGGTCATCTTCAAACCGCGTTGGGTGGCGATCCGCTTTATCTCAAAGCGAACGAGGTCTTCCTCCACGATTTCAATTTCTGGCTTGTCAGATAGTGCTTCACTCATATAAGTATCCCCCTTGCTTGTTGATAAAAACCCAACCCCCGGCGTTGCCCCGCCGGGGGTTTTCTTTTGACGGTCAGTCGTCGTCCCGGCCGCCTTCAATCACCTGAAAGCCAAGTTCCTTCAGCGTCTGCGCGCGCAATTCATCCGTGTAGCGAGCGTAGTTTTCTGAAATTGGTGGGGCGTCGAAATCGTCATCGATCTTCACGGCCACCGCGACGCCCGACCGATACGGCCGCACCGTCTTCGTCTCCGGCTTCGGAACTGCCTCGGTAAATGTCGCAATGGTCAGTGCATCAGCATCAGCCTTCGACATGCGCAATAAGTTCTCGGCCTGCGCCTTCGTGCCACGGCAGAACTCAGCCAACGCCTTGGCGTGCTGGGGCGCTGCCTGCGCATCATCGAATTTCACGCGCCCTTCTGCTTTGGCGGTGGTGATGAACTTGCCGTCCATGGTGTACACGTAAACCGCTTCGGTGATCTTTTGCGGGTCGAAGCGCACAACAACCGGGCACCCGCGGTAGGGGATCAAATCCTGGCTCACGAAGCGCACATCACGCAGCGCCGGTTCGTTAATGCGAATAAAGCTGTCTTTGGCGTTTACCCGCACACCCTCGGCCGCCAGCAATAGATACTGCAGGTGCTCAGGCGATGCTTTGGTGATCGTTGATGTCTGATAAGAGGCATTAAAGGCCTGCTGAAACGACCATTTATTCGCCTTGCAAACCGCCGAGCGGCGCCCTTCACGGGCATTGTGATCGGCGATTTGTTGGTTCGCGATCGCCAGAAATAGGTCAAGCGGGATCGCGGTTTCGCCGTAATTTGAGGGCTTGTTCATCGGGCTATTGCCGACCGCCGAACCCGCTAGCAGCGGGTGGCTGGCATAGTTATTTGCAAACTCGCCAAAAGCCCTTTCAATCGGTTTGCTCTGGCCATGATACGGCAGCGCCCAGTGAACTTGCACGCCAAGTAATGGCAGTATGCCGTGCGGTTCTTCTTCCCGATACTTGAAGCGAAAGCGGTTCTGGATGCCGCCTGTCAGCCACTTACTGGCGAACGCCCGGCCGTTATCCAGATAGCAGTGCTTGGGAATACCATAGGTCTGCACAAGGTCGCCGAAGGCCAGGCGCACCATCTCTTTATTTTCGCTGCGATCAACACGCCAACTTAAAATCAAACCCGAATACAGGTCTTGGAATGCCACCATCATGGGGCGCCCGATCGTGCCATCGGGCCAAATCACGTTGTTGTCCCATTTATGACCGTCGGCCACTACAGCTTCCAGAGCATGGAAAAATCCACGGTCGCGTTCCTGCGGCGTCATCAACTGGCGGTGCGCCTCCGCACCTTGCCGGCACAGCGTCATCACCGGCGCAGGCACGTCGGCCTGAATTCGCCGCAACATGGTGGCGGGCGATGGAAGTTTCCACTTTTCATTCTGTGCGACCTTCTTTAACCGCTCCCAGCAACCGCTGAACGGCGGCTGCTCAGGGCGCAGATAATCGGTCAGCAGATATTCCCAGGCGCGATCACTGCAGGCGGCCCGAACCGAGCGGCCTTCATGCTTATCGACCAATGCGGCGACAGCATTTTCACGACCTAGGCCGCCGATTTTTTGCCGCCACTGGTGGATGCTGGAACGGCTGACACCCATCTCGGCCGCCACCTCTGCGACCGCATTTGTCCGTCCCATAGTATCGGTTCGCCGGTCAATTTCAGCGAGCACGCCAAGTCGAAACGCCGCGCGATCTTTCTTCTTATCCGATGCCTTGGCAAAAAATTTGAATTCAGGGGCATGAACCGGCACCGCCGACTTCGGCTGTGGCGCAGCGAATTTTCTGACCAAAACAACCTGCGCAGGCTGCGGAAGAACAGAATAGTGGTATTCAATCCCGCCGCCCTTTTGGTCCCGCTTCCGCCAGTAATGGCCATCGCGATCTTCCCGCCGCCACTCATCTCGCGATGCGCGCTTTTCAATGCCACTGCGGTGGCTGGGCATGCCGGGTAAAGCGAGTTCGGCTAGTTCGACCGCCGAGAACCATTCCTTCTGAAGGAGCATATCAGAGAAGCCCCTCACTCTTGGCCTGCCGGCGCGCAACGTCCGCGCGGCGGCGAAAATCTTCCTGTTGCTCTTGCAACGAGGCCAACTCGATCAGCTTCAGGAAACGGCGCTCGATCACGGTCCAGCCGAATACCTCAGCCACCATCTCCAGCAGCCGGCGATCCTGGGTCGCGTCGATCAAGGCGATAAACCGAACCACATTGATCACGTGGTCCTCGCGCGCCTGGCTCGCATACGCATTGAGCATGTTCTGGGAGACATCCTCCCCCAGAAACACACTCATGCGCTCGGCGATTTCGGCCCGGCTTAGTGGGCTCTCCTTGAGAGTGTGCGCGACGCCCCGGCAGATTTTGCCACCGAGCGTCGAGGCGCGCACGCGCTCATCATCAAAGCGCCGCACCGGCGTCGGCGCTTTCCAGGCCAGGAGGTCGCCCTGCGACGCGTGCCGCATCGGGCTAAGCCTCCTTGTCGATTATCTTCATGATCGCGCGCTTGCTGGCGCCGCAGATAAATATCCGCCGCCCCTCCGCGCTGGTGGCGCGCCATAGCTTCAAAAGGGCCTTCGCCTCCTCGCTGATGGCTGAAGGTGATGGCTCCGCCCGCGCCCCGCGCAGGCTTTTCATGGCGTCGGAAAATTTGAGCCGCTGGTCGCCGAATAGAAGGTCGGCTAAGGCGTTCTGCTGTTCCTCACCCAGGCCGGCAATTTGATCGAGTTGGGTGCCGTTATGAATGATCGCAGTTCCGCGCAGCGCGGCCCAAACCGGCGGCAAGATATTCCGCAGCCGCGTCCGGTGGCGCTCAACCTCACGCCTTGAAAGTCCGAATTTCTCACAGACCTCGGCGTTGAATGTTCGCACATTCCGTGCGTCCATTGAATTACCGCCAACTTGGCGGTAATTCTTAGGCCCTTGTTTTATCTTGCCGTTTTTGGCTTCCCATATGATCGCGCGCTGGGCAATGAAGTTAGCCCGGTCATAATGCGACAGGTCCGCCCGCGCTAAATTTTCATCGATTTCGCGCAGCTTGATGGTGTTCTCATCGCTGGCGCCGCGGTAAACTACCGCGTTGATGCCATCCAAACCAGACAGCTTGTCCTGCGCCGCACGCAGGCGGTGATACCCGGCCACCAACCGATAGGCGCCCGGCTTGCCCTCGATCTCGATAACCTCGATCGGCGACATCTGCCCCACATCACCCATCGAAGCGACCAGCCGCGCCAGTTTTTCCGTATCAATGGGCCGTATGCGCTGGGCCTCCACGACCTCGACCTGGTCGAAGGCAAGTTTCTTGATTTCCATGTTCAGGCGGCCTCTCTTTTTTTACTGTTCGGGTTGGCGCAACCGCGCGTAGAAACGACACGAGGCCGCCGCTTCGGGGTGCCGTTAGGCTCCCAGCGATCCGGCCAAAGGTCGTGCAACGGCACATCAAGTGCCTTGGAAATCCGGATTTCGACCGGAATGGAGAAACGCTTGCGGCTCAACACGCCGCTGATCACGTGCTCCGAGTAGCCCCAGCTCATCGCCAGGGCGCTCAGTGACCCGAACTTCATTCGAAGTGCGGCTTTAATCTCTTCCTTGTGCCAGATGGCGAGGTCGCGCGACATGTTATCCCCCCTGGCCGCCAGACCGTGGCGCCAGCACTTAAGAGGTTTAATGAAGTTTATGGATAACCCGTTAAAAGGTAATACGCAATACAAAAAAGGTCATAAATCACCTAAAAATAGGTCGCATGTTGGCGCCCCGCACTTTGAGCGCGTTACGCTCATTTTTATTTAGGTAATTCAGATGGTTATCCCAACATGCGGCCAAACGGACCAACATGCGCCTAAGTCGCATGTTGGAGATGACAAGTCGCAGGTTGATCAAGGTGCTATGCAGGCATTAGCGTTGCGCCTTGAGGAGCTCAGGACAGCCCGCGGCATTAGGTCAGTGCGCGCCTTCGCGATTAAATGCGGAATTAGCGTCACGCCCGTTCAAAACTATTTTAAGGCAACAAGTTCACCCGGTGCGGCCAATTTACGGAAGATTGCAACCACATTTCGGGTTAGCCTTGATTGGCTTGCTAGCGGTAACGGCACAATGGAGGAGAGTGCCCCTGCAGGTCCGCACAGGTATCAGGAACACATTGATAGAATTGGCTATTCCGGCGAAAAGGATGAATGGTTTCCAACCACCCCGTCCATCAATATTCAGCGCCTTGGGCGGGCAATCGAGATGGCCGAAAACGGCAGTCCATCGCTGCACGAGCTCCGCCAGGCCGGCCCGCTTCCAAAGAGCACGAACTATCTGCACGCCAGCAACGTGGTCGTGTTCTACAACCAGCTGACCAAAGAAGCGCAGACCCAACCGGCGCCGGAGACCACCGAAAGTGCCTCCTAAGAGCCTTTTAAGAGCCTCTGAGAACCTAAGAGCCTCGCCCACCCAACCGGCCCGTTTTGCCCCGATGTCCAATTTCAACTGCGCCAAACCGCCGATCGTTACGGCACGCATCCTCAACGTGCCACCCGCATCTGCGCGTCCCGAAAGGCTCATTTTATGGCGGTTTTCCGGCATTCCGTCCCACCAGGTGCCGGCTCGTCCCGCATCATCCCGCATGTCCAGTATCAAGTGAGTGCGAACACAGGCGCGATTTTGATGATTATCCCGATCGCCGATGGTCGGCCAAATTTTGGTGCCGGCGAAATTGCAGGGTTTTCATCCTTGCTGGCGGAAGGTGACCGCGACACGCTCATGGCGGTGCGCGATAGCTGCGCCAGCGCGCTGGATTTTATTGCCCGCAACCGCAGTTCTACCCCGTATTTGGAAGCAAGCCCGGCGTGCAGTGACGCGGTATCCGATGCCCCCAGCAAAACCGCCTCACCGGCCCCGCATTTGGCCACTTGCCTAGGCACGCTGACACCGCGGCAGCGCCAAATTATGGATCGCGTGATGAACGGGCATCCCAGCAAAAATATTGCCGCCGATTTGGGCTTGAGCCAGCGCACGGTGGAAAATCACCGGGCGGCGATTATGCGCAAAACCGGTTCTAAAAGCCTCTCGGCGCTGTTTCGCACGGTGATGGCGGCAAGCTAAATTTACTCCGGTCACGGCGCACCAGGATAGCCGCCATTTTTATTGAGCCACCATCGCGACATCATCAAAATCAGCAATGGCTGCAATTGCGTTTAGGTCCATCCGTGCCGAGGCGCTCCAGGTGCCCGCGGGCGCCAAGCCGCTTGTGGTATAACGGGTCCAGCCGGGGGTGAGCGTGATGGCACCGGTCGTCGTGCCTATCACCTGCTGCGCCTGATTGGCGAAATCTATGCGCAGCGACGCAGCCGCGCCAGGCGTGCCGCGTGCCCACCCGGTGAGGCTGTACAGGCGGCCGGCGGTGGCAGGGGTCGCTTGCCAGGCCTGAGCCTGGGCAGGCTTTGGCGTTGCTGCCAAACCGACAACGAGACGCAGAAAACGACCGCCGTCATGCGCTCCATTGCCAGTGATAACGCCGACCTGCGCGTTGCCCGCCGCATCTTGGCGCCATCCCGCAGCCTGTTTAGCCCGGCCAAGCCCAATCGGCACGGTTTCAAAACCGCCATTGGTGATCTGCCCGTTTGGCGCAAAGCTTGCGATGGTGTTGGGAATAGGGGCCGGGCACCCCAGCACCTGGGCTATGTGGGCGGCCAGGATATTGGCAAACCCCGCCTGTTCTTCCACCAGCGCATGTTTTTCGCTGAACAGCCACGGCCAGCTAACCCACGACACGTTGGCCTCGCCGGCGGCATTGAGGGCGGCGACCGCCTGGGCCAAGTAATTGGCCGGCTCGATAAAACTCCATCCGTAGGAATCGGCCAAAACGATATGCGCGTGGGAATGTACCGGGCGAATTTTGTTTAGAATGAGGTCTTGCCAGCCGGCAATAACAGCAATGCGATTATCAAAAACATAAGAATCGTTTGACCCCGCATTGATCACCACCACGTCGGCAGCAAATTTGCTGAAATCATAAGGCAGATCAGTGCGTAGCGGATTTGTGCGGTTCCAAATATCCTGTTCAACCGGCGATGATTGCGCGGTCATGCCGGCGCCGCTCCAGCCCAGGTTGTGATGGTCGGCGGCAAACATACGTGCAACGATCGCGGGGTAAGACCAGGCGGCATCGTTGAATTTTGCAAAGCCTCGATCGGCCATGTCCTGATCGTCGTAACCAGCGACATTGGAATCGCCATAAAATTCCATGCGAAACTTGGCGGCAGGCGGCAGCGGCACCAACAAGTGGCCAGCCCCCAGGGTGACACCGCCAAACGCAATATTGCCGCGCCAGCCTTCGGTGCGCTTGACGATAAGCAGATCGTGGGTGGCGGCGCTAAGGTTACTGGTAAAAGTGTAAGTGGTATCAGCGGAGGTGAGCCGAACCGCCACCGCCGGACCCGCATCGATGCTGACATCAACCCAATCCGGCGCGCCACAGCACGGCGCATCACGCAGATTAACCGCAACGGTTGTGCCTGTGAAACGTAGCTGAATAGCCGCTGCCGCCCAGCCCAGCAAAGGAGCTGGACCGGTCCAGTCGATGCGGCCGGTGTAACGGATACGCGGATGGGTTGGCAGAATTGCCGGCGGGCTTGCCGGCTTAGCGGCCCACAGTGGCGGGCGCACCGACACTGGAGGCGCTGAAACTTGCGCATAATGTGGGCAGGCCGGTGCGCCTCGGGCGTGGCCGAGCGTCGCGCCCGCCAGGCAGAACGCAGCGGCGACCAGCGTTGTTAACGCCGTGGTGGGGGCAGCAAGCGGGGGCCGGGCGGTCATTGGTAAAACTTTCCTCACCTGTTGCACGGGTAATACCGTGTTTGCACGGCAATCCGGCACCAAAATCATCCGGCGAGGCGCTGCGCGCAAGCCAGCGCAACGATGCCAGCCGGTCACGAACGCGCGATGCACCCGGCGGCATTCGTGTGTGGAACACCCTGCATACTGGACACGCGGCGTTGGCGCGGTCAGGCTTTGGCCAACATACGATCTGGTTGAAAGGCTCTCCCCATGCGCAGCACCATCATTGGCAACGTGCTTCCGGTTCTGGAACTAGAGCTCAACCGCGGTGAAAAAATTATCGCCCACACCGGCCAATTAAGCTGGATGAGCGGCGGTATCGCCCTGCACACCACCACAAATTCGGCCGGCAGTAGCGGGTTTTTCGGCGCGGTCACCCGGGCGATGACCGGCGGTGGGCTATTTTTAACCGAATATAGCGCCCCGCAAGCCGCCGGGCTGGTGGCGTTTGCTGCACGGGTGCCGGGGCATATCATCGAAATGGTGGTCAACCCCGGCCAAGGGTTTTTGGTCCATAAACACGGATTTTTATGCGCAACCGATGGCGTCACCCTTGGTGTTGGCGTGCAGCAATCGCTCGGTGCCGGCATTTTTGGGGGCAATGGGTTTGTCATGCAGCGCATCAGCGGCGCCGGCACCGCGTGGCTGGAACTGGGCGGCGAAATTATCGAACGCCGGCTGGCACCGGGCGAAACCCTGCGCGTGCACCCCGGCCACGTGGGGATGATCGATGAAAATGTGACCTTTGACATCTCCACCATCAGCGGCGTGCGCAATATGATTTTTGGCGGCGATGGGATTTTTCTGGCCGACCTCACCGGACCCGGCCGGGTCTGGCTGCAAACCCTAACCCTGCCCGATCTGGCCCACGCGCTGTCGCCCTATTTGGCCCGCGACCAGGGCGGTCCGGCCGAAACGGCCGCCGAGTTGGGGGTGGCCGGCGCGCTGTTAAAAGGCTTCCTGTCGCGTTGAAGAAAATTACAAAGCGGCCAGAAAGGGCACGAAATGACCTTGGGCTTGCCTCGGTTACGCCACGATGTAGCATAGATAATGATCAGGGGTAACGAGAACAGGAAAACCCAACCGATGCATCGTTCAGTCTCGCGGCTTGCCGCCACCCTTTTGTTGGCCGCAGCCCTTGTGCCGCTGGCCGCAACCGCCCGCGCCGATACCGCCTCGGCGCAAGACCAGCAGGCCCTGGTGGACCGCGCAACACTGGCCGCCAACGACGTGCTGGGTGATTCAAACGGCCGCACCGCCCGCAATATTCTGCCCAACGCCCGCGCCGTGATGGTGTGCCCGCGCCTGGTGAAACTTAGCTTTATCGGCGGCGTCGAAGGCGGCGGCTGCGTGCTGCTGGCGCGCGGCGGGCAAGGCACCTGGTCGGCGCCCGCCTTCTATAACATGTTTGGCGGCAATCTGGGCTTTCAAGCCGGGTTTCAGGATGCCGAAGTGGTGATGATGGTGCTCACCGCCAACGGGCTGCGCGCCATGATGGATAGCCAATTCAAATTCGGCGCCAACGCGTCGGTCGCCGTGGTCACCATAGGCGCCGGGGTGGAAGGGGCGACAACCGCCGCACTCGATGCCGATATCGTCGCCTTCGCCCGCACCCGCGGCCTGTTCGCCGGCCTCTCCCTGCAAGGCAGCGTGCTGACCTTCGATAGCGGCGGCAACGAAGTTTATTACGGCCAACCGGTCGGCGCGGTGGACATCGTGCGCGCCATGCGGGTGAACAACCCCGGCGCCGATCCGCTGCGCGCAGCCCTCATGCGCTACAGCCTGGCACCAGCCCCGGCCCCGCACCAACCCGCCCTGCCGCCGCCAATCCCGCAAAACGGCGCCGGATGGGGAGGTGCCACAACACCATCGCCCGGCGATGAACCCATCCCCGGATCCCAACCCTACGCCCCCCTCAGCCACGCCCCCGTACAGAGCCAAAGCCTACCCGCGCCGCATTGAGGCAACTCGGCTAAGCTAAGGAAGACTCTTCTTTTTCTGAAGAAAAAGACGCAAAAAGACTTTTGTAAATATGGCCCAGGAGCGCTCGGTGGCAGCGTTGCCGCGGTCGCCGCGTCACAAAAGTCTTTTGCTACTTTTCTTCAGAAAAGTAGCTTCTTGGCCTTGCCTTGCCTTGGCCCTTGGCTGCGATGCCACTTGGATAGTGGCGGGGCTTGCCCCATGTTGGGGGTCTTAGTTGGGGATAGGGAGGCTAAGTTGTGAGCTTCGCTGATACGACATTTTTCAGGCTGTGTGCGCAGCGTACGGTGCCGGAGATTTCGCGGGAGTTATGGGCGCAGGTGCGTGACGACGCTGTGGCGGCGGTTGAGCACGACCGCGTTATGGCGGAGGTGGTGCGCGATACGGTTTTGAGCCACGAGACGTTTGGCGATGCGTTGGCGCATCGGCTGGCCCGCAAGTTGGGTGATTATGCGATTGGCATTGATACGCTTGAGGGCATTTTATGCGAGGCGATGAGCGCCGACCCGGAGATTGAGATCGCGGCGTTGGCGGATTTAACTGCGGTGCGCGATCGCGACCCGGCGTGCCCGGATTTGTTGACGCCGTTTTTGTTTTTTAAGGGTTACCAGGCGCTGCAGGCGTACCGGTTTAGCAACTGGCTGTGGAAGAAGGATCGTCAGCATTTGGCGCGCTATTTCCAAAGCCGCAGCGCCGAAATTTTTGGCGTGGACATTCATCCGGCGGCGCGGTTGGGGCGGGGGTTGTTGCTCGACCACGGCACCGGGCTGGTGGTGGGCGAGACCGCGATCATTGATGATGATGTGTCGATGCTGCAGGGGGTAACTTTGGGCGGCACCGGTAAACAATGCGGCGACCGCCACCCCAAAATTAGGCGCGGGGTGTTGTTGGGGGCCGGCGCCACCGTGCTGGGAGCAATTACGGTTGGCGAAGGGGCCAAAATTGGGGCCGGGTCGATTGTGCTGGAGGATGTGCATCCGTACACCACCGTTGTTGGCAACCCGGCGCGGCCGATTGGCCAGCGGCTGACCGCGATGCCGGCGCTAACCATGGATCAGGGCATGCCGGTGCTGGATTATATGATTTGAGTGTTTGATCCAGATTATGTGATTTAGCCGACACGCGCGGGTATAGTAATAAAGACTCGCTTGCGATTGCTGGTAATGTCTTTTTTAACGTTGATGCGCGGAGGCGATGGAGCACGCGGTTTTTGATACGGCTGACCAACCGCTGATGCGGCGGGGCAGGTTTTGGCTGGATCAGGTGTGTATTCCGCGCCTGGGTGTGCACGGCCGCACCTATGCGCATCAGGACCCGCAGTTTTTTGGTAGGCTTACCCAAACGATTGCCGGCGATTACAGCGCCACCAGCCTGGCCTGCACGGCAGGCGTTGCGCTACGCGGTGCAGCCGAGGTGCGGGCGCGGCCGCTGGGCATGAGCGTGATTAGCATTCAGCGCGGCGAAAGCGGCATCTGGCGCCAGCGCGGGCAAGATGTGGCGTTTCGCCGCGGCGACGTGATTATGAGCAACCCTGACGATCCTTACGATCTGGCGATGACTGGCGATTTTGATCTGTTATCGTTTTACGTGCCGCAGGCGGCATTGCACGATGCCTTGCCAAGGGGTGGCGCGGTGCTGCGCCATTTGCCGCACCAGGGGGCGGCGGCGGCACTAGCGGCGCAGTTTGGCTCGGCGTTGGTTGGCGCCTTGAAAAACCTGGATGAAACCGCAGCAACCGGCATGTTTGCAGCCTTTTGCCAAGTGGTATCGGTTGCCGCTGGGGCTGCCGCAGGCGCGCATTTGCCGGCTTTGCGCGAGGCGCGGCTGATAGCGGTGCAGCGCTATATACAGGGCCAGTTAGCCAACCCAGGGCTGACGCCGGCCAGCTGCGCTCGCGCGGTGGGCATGTCGGTGCGTGCGGTGCACCTCGCCTTTGAACCCTCGGGCGAGAGTTTCTCGGCTTTTGTGCAAAGGCTTCGCTTAGAAAAATGCCGCACCATGCTGGCAGCACCCGGCGCCGTCGGCCGGCCAGTGGCAGATATTGCGTTTGCCTGCGGTTTTGGCAGTTTGCCAAGTTTTTACCGCGCGTTTTCGGGCGCTTTTGGCGCGGCGCCTGGGGAGTTGAAGGCACGGCGATAAGGAGAAGGAAGGACCTTCTTTTGACTTCCAAAAAAGAAGCAAAAAAACTTTTATGACGCCGGCGCGGCGTTCTCGGTGGCAGCGCGGCCCCAGGCCCAGCCTTATAAAAGTCTTTTGCTACTTTTCGGAAGACAAAGTAGATTCTTAACCTTGCCTTACCTGGTCATCAACACCGCCAAAGGCGCATACCCCAATACATGCCGGGTAACCCCGCCGAGGATCATTTGGCGCAGGCGGGAGTGGGAGTAGGCGCCCATGCCCAGCAGGTCGGCGCCGAAATCTTGGGCGGCGCGTAGCATGCCGGCGCCGACATCACGGTTGATCGGGGTGAAGGCGGCGATATCGGCTTCGATCCCGTGCAGGCGCAGGTAGGGTAGCAAATCGGCGGCGGCCGGGCCGCGGCGCTGGTAATCTTCGGCGTGCAGAATGCGCACGGCGCTGGCGCGGGTGAGCCAGGGCATCATGGCGGCCAACGCGGCCGAGGCTTCGACCGTGCCATTCCAGGCGATGCAGCAGCGTTCACCAATGGCATTGGGGGATTGGCGCGGGGCGATGAGCACCGGGCGGCCGCTATCGAACAGGACGGCGTGCAGGCAATCGGAGGCGGCGACATCTTCATCGGCGCAGGGGTGGGGCAGGATGGTGAGGTCGGCCAGGCGCGCGAGTGAGGTAATAACCTGTTCTTCCTGGCCGGTGACGGTGGTGAGGCTGGCGGAGGGGCGGCCTGGTTGCGGATTACTTTCGGCGAGGGGGATGTGGTATTTTTCGCGCAGGGTTTCGAACAGGGTTTGGCCGGCGCTGGCGCGAGAGGTTGCTTCCGCTTCGGTGGCGGCGATCATATCTTCGATCAGGGCACCGGAGAGGCCTTCACCGGCCAGCGGGGCAATATCTCGGCTATCCATGCGCACCAGGACGGCGCTGAGGTGGGCCTGGAAAATGTCTGCCAGTTGAAAGGCCAACGCCAGTGCCACCGGGCCGCAGGCGGTGGCAGTGACTGGTTGCAGCAGCTTGCGGTATGCCATGACCTGCCCTTCCCTCTGCGGCCCAAGTTGTTGTCCGGTTGGCGCAGAGTAAGCGGGAGAGCGGCTTGGATTGCAACTATTGCGTGCGGTGAGGTTGTCTATGTGCGGTAGTTGGTTAGCGCATGGCGGTAACCCGTTGGGGTGACGTAGCACCCGTGCTGGTGGGTGGCAGGAGCAGTATCCAGGCGCCAGCGATTTGCAAGAAATTGCGGCTTTCCACGGTATCAAGATACGCGGTGCCATCGGCGATGGTGATTTCGGGAGCGCCGGGGCCTTGGTAGCCAGCAGCGGTTTGGGTGTAGGTGATGGTGTTGCCATCGTTGATGACCTGCCATTGGCCATTTTGCTGCCAATAGACGCGTTTTTCCCAGTAGTCGTAATAATAGGTGCCATCGGTTGCGGGTGTGAGCGGGGCGCCATAACCGCCGCCGGGATAGGTGCCGCCACCTCCACCTCCACCTCCGCCGCCGGTTGCCGGGCCGACCAGGGCGTGGCCGGGGGCCGAACTGCCGCCGGTGGTAGGATCGGCGCTGGCGCCAAAACCTAGGCTGAGGACACCGCCGATGTCGGCGGTGAGGGTGGTGCCCGGTGCAATGGTAACGGTTTGTGTCGTGGCAGTTTTGGTGATTGTTGCATCATAGGTAGCACCTGGGGTGAGGCCGGTGATGATGTGGTGTTTGACCGCGACCGGCACGGTGTACGAGGTCGTGGTGAAGACCTGGCCGAGGGTTGCTGCAAACATCACGGCGGTTTTGTTGACCACGGCGCCATCATAGGCGGCGCCGGCGATTGTATGGATAACGCTTGCCGGGGCGGCCAGGGTGCCGGCATCGGTGCCGGTGAGCACGGTGAGGAAATGCGCCGATTGCGGGTTGGCGGGGTCTTCGATGACCAGGCGATCGTACGATGTATCGAGCGCCGATGTTTGGCTCACTTCCTGCGCCGGGTTAGTGTGCCAGTTGTGATGTTCGGTGATGGTGGCGGTTGTTGGCAGCAGTGATTGCACAGTAAGGCTTTGGCCGCCGGCCGAGATGCGCGCGATGTGGCCGGTGATGGTTGGTGTGTTCATCAGGACCAAATTAAACCGTTTGAATTCCTGGGCCGCGGCGGACTGGGCGCGATCATAGACTACAACGTAATCTGGGTTGAGATAAACGATAGAGCGTGACGCCGATTGGATATCGCGCGCGTTGTTGGCGGGGGTGTACCAATCTGGATGGTTATAAAGATTGGTCATGTCGCTGGTGGCGTAGGCAAAATGATCGTTGGCGCTGATGATGGTGGTGGGATCGCCGTTATTGCCGCCATTATTCCATTGGCTGCCGGTGCTGAGTGCTGCTTGCCAGATACTGCCGGCGTTAAGGGTTGCTGGTGCATTCTGCAAGCTTAAGGTGTTGTGAAAGGGCGATGTGTAGCCAAACCAATCGAAGGCGTAGTTCGACCATTCTTTGGTCAGCCATTGGCCGTGGCGGTAGAATTGGAACTGGCCGCAATCGCCACTTTCGTGATTGATCAGCTCCCAACTGCAGCGATAGGTGAACCAGGTGGCGGTGGGCGACCAATCGGTGCGGGCGAGCACGCTGCCGATGGCCGGGGCGGCAAACACGCGCGGCAGTTTGGGCCGCGGATCTGGCGCGGTTGCAACATTTGGATCGAACATCATGAAGTAAAAAATGCCGTAGCTGGCGGTGCTGTTGCCCCAAATGTTAGCGGCGCGTTCGTATAGCTTGGCAGGGCCGCCTTCGAGCAGATTGGTGCTGATCCAGCGCGACGCGTTGAGCCGGGCGGTAGTGTGGGTGCGTTGATCTTGCAGGGCTAACGGGGCGACCAGCGCCACCGCGAAGGGATCGAGCCAGGTGCGCAAGGTATCGCCGTAGGTTGCAACGGGATAGATTTGGCCCAAGAAATTCCAGCCGCTGGCAGGCGTTGGGGTGTAGGGCGCGGGGGCAACTAAGTGCAGCAGGCCGGCAATCGATTGATCCCAGAACGCGCTTTTAAAGAAGCCAGCCTGGGGAACGTAGGTTGCGGTATCGGTGTAGCCGGCGGTGGACAGGCTGAGCAGGGTTTCGCCGAGGAAACCGATCGATTCGCCATACAGCGAGCCTTCCACCGGCAGCCCGCCGGAGGCAACCCCCAGGCTAATGTTGGGCTGGGTAAGGTTTAAACTTGCCGTGTTGACCGCAGGTGTTTCAAAAATGGCATAGGCTTGATAGAGCCAGTAGCCGAGCACATCGGCCAGATAACTATGCACCGAATTGCCAAGGATGGCGGTGGATTTGGTCGGGTCGAGCGCCGGATCATCGGCGGGGTCTAGAGCTATGGCGAGGTTGGTAAGGAAGCGCATTTCGCCGAGCGAATAGTTATTGGCGGCCCAGCGCAGTTGTAGCTGGTTGCTTTGCTGGGTGTAGGCGGTTTGACTGGAATCATTTCCCAGGATGCGCGGATCGTTCAGTGTGCCCGGCAGCAACTGCGGTTGGCCGGCGCGGTTGCCGACGGTGAAAATTTCGTTGGACCAGGCGAGGAAGGCTTTTTGAATTTGCGCTTTGTCGGCGGCGGTCAGGCTTGGGTAGATCCAATCCACCGTAAGGCCCCAGGCTTCGCCCCAGGCGTTGCCGCGATTGTAGGTGGGCAGATTAGGATCGCGGAACGGCGCGCCCGCAAGCGGACCAAGGGCTGCCTGATTGATCGCCCACATCAGCAAGGTGCGCGCCCGCATCGCCCATTGTTTACGGGCTATGGGGTCGGGGTCGACCAGGGACATAAAAGCGAAAAATTCGGCGTAGCCTTCGGTGGCGTCGGCTTCCCAGTTGGTGGAGCCGGTATCGTGCCAGTTGGCGTTGGGTTGGCCGGTGCCCCAGTTCCACGACGCATCGGCGTGCGATTTAGCGGCCGTGGCGGCGGCAAGCAGGCCGCTGGTGTACATGGGGTTGGTGCTGACCGCCCAGGCGCGTAGGCGCGGCAGATCGGCCGATGTTAGCCACAGGCGCGGGTGGCTGGTGAGGGGGGCTGCGTGCGCGGGGGCCGCGGTTGCGAGAGCCAGCAGGCTGGTGAGGGCAAGGAGGTGACGGCGCATGGTGCGGTGAGTTTCCTGCAGTGTCGGCGGTGGGCGGCTGGGATATTGCGATTTGTAGGTCTTGGGACTGGATCGCTGGTTGACACTGACATGCGGGACTGCGACGGCGGTGTCGTCTCATTCGGTGCAAAAATTATCTCAGGTAGCGCAAACCACGCCGTTAGGTCGGTGCGCAGCTTTCTTAGTGGCACGGTTGACGGTGGGGGATGGTGCGGGTTACGCAAACTGTCGCGACAGAAAGCGTGACACGCATGAAAGCGCCGCAGTGAAACTGTTGGGATTTATAATTCTGCCTGCTTGCCGGCTTGGCTGCGCGCTTGATGCGATGCCGTTGCCCGCATTGCTTTGTACCTGTTTGCCGGCCCCAACGCTGCTGGTGATGCCGGCTGGCGCGCCCTTATGAGCAGCGCCGCAGGTAACGCAATGGCGGAAAACGCCACACTCGCCAACGGCGCCACTAGCGACGCGACCCTAGCGATTGGCGTCATTACCTTTAACCGGCTGACCCAGCTTAAACCGACGCTCGCGGCGATTGCGCGGTACACATCGACACACCACACGCTGTTCATTGCTGATGATGGATCGAGCGATGGTACAGCAGGCTTTTTACGTGAGCGCGGTTTGGCGCATTTTACCGGACGCAATCGTGGTATCGCTTGGAACAAGAACCGGGCTTTGTGCTACTTGCTGCACGCAACACAAGCCCAAACGATTGTGTTGCTAGAGGATGATACCTATCCTATCGCCCCCGGATGGGAGCAGGATTGGATTGCTGCGGCCGCGCGATCGGGGCATGCGAACCTGGCAGGATCGTGGTTTGAGAGTGATTTTTTAAGCGGCAGCGGCAGCGTCGATGACCCGGTCATAAGCCGAAGTTTAAGTGCGCAATGCGCCGTGTTTAGCCGGTCGGCCGTGCAGGAGGTTGGGTTTTTCGACACCCGATTTCGTGGCTTCGGCATGGAGCATGTCGATCACAGCCGGCGTTTGGCGCGGGCGGGGTTTGGCGGGCGGATGGAAATGCGCGACGGGGTGTGCGACTATCAGTTTGAGATGATTAAATCTTCGCTGCGCGTGGCGCCGGAATTTTCCCATCAGCAGGCCGAGCAGGTGGCCGCAAACCAAATTGTTGCGGCAGAAATTGAGCACGAGCCGGTGTATCGGGCGGCGTGGCGCGGGGCTGAGGAAGAAGCGGTTTTTCGCGCCGAGATGGCGCAATGCGGATTGATGGACGCCGCGGTAGCACCTGCCCGCGATCGTGCAGAGCGGTTACACTGGTGGCGCCGGTTATGGCGGCGCTAACAAAACACATCTTGTATAGCTTTAAGTTTGGCTATTTATGTAGGCGCGCCAGCCGCCAAATTGCGTGATATCGGTGGCCCCAGCCAGCGCGATCGGTTCGCAGATGAAACCGGGCAAGTGTGCGCCATCGGCGAGATCGACCTTACCGATGCCTAACGGCGCGGGAATGGCGGCGACAAACTGGGCAAACGCCTGCGGCGACATTTCCCATATTTCGACGGCGATGGCCGCACCCCGACCAGGGGCGACACGTACTAGGCCAGGCTTGGCGGGCACGGTACCGGCGAGCGCATATAGGCAATAATTTGGTGCGGTCGTGGTGGCCGTTTTTAAAATGGCGCCCAGGGCTAGAAGTTGCGGATTAAGCGGCATGCCGGTGAGGTGCGCCCCGGCAACGACGATGGTCATGTGCGGCCCGGGCGGCCCGGGGGGCGGCCCGGGGTGCGGTGACACGGGCGGGGCTCGGGTGATTCCTACACCGGCACCATAGAGGTGCTGCAGCGTTCCCCCCAGATCAGCCAGGGCGCTATCGGTGAAGGCGGGGGCGAGGAGGGTAACACCGAATGGCAGACCGCTTGGGGTAAAACTTGCGGGAACAGCGATGGCGGCAAGATCGGCCAGATTGACAAAATTGGTCCATGCGCCGAGGCGCGCGTTGGCGCCAATAGGATCGGCCGCGATGGCGGCTTTGGTGGGCAGATAAGGCGCTGTAGGCAGAAGCAACACATCGATATCGGCAATGGCCGCATTGATATGCTGGCGTAGGGTGGCCAGGCGGATGGTTGCCGAAAATAGGCTGTGGGCGGGAATATCGCGCCCCGACATGATTATTTGGCGAACGCTGGCATCGATTGCCGTGGGGTTCTGTTCGATAAATTTGCCGATGGCGGCGAACCGTTCGGCAAGGTAGGGCCCAGCGTATAGCAAGGCGGCGGTTTCGGCGAAGGCGGCGTAGGGGATATCGCTGACCGCGTAGCCAGCGGCACGGGTTTGGGCGATGGTGTTGGCGTAGGCTTTTGCGTAGGCAGAATCGCCAAATGCTCGGTCGGCGGCGGCGAGCACGCCGATGCGCGGGCGCGCTGGCAGGGCGCGGGGCGTATCGGCACGGCTGAGCGGATCGGCCGCATCGACGGTTGCGAGGATTGCTAGAACGTTCTGCGCATCGGTTGCAGAGTTTGCAAAAATACTGACACAATCCAGTGTTTGGCAGGCCGGCACAACACCGGCCGCGCTGATGATGCCGCGTGTTGGTTTGAGACCGACGATGCTGTTAAAGGCCGCCGGCACACGGCCGGACCCGGCAGTATCTGTGCCCAACGCAAAACACACCTGGCCGCGCGCAACCGCCACCGCCGAGCCCGAGCTTGACCCGCCCGAAACACGGCTTGCATCGAATACACAGGAGGGTGCACCGTAAGGTGATCGTGTGCCAACCAAGCCAGTTGCAAACTGATCCATGTTGGTTTTGCCGATGAGAATGGCGCCGGCATCGAGCAGGCGCTGCACACAGGTGGCGTTTTGTGTGGGGATGTAGGCAAAGTCCGGGCAGGCGGCGGTGGTGGGCAGACCGGCCACATCGATATTGTCTTTTACCGCAAACGGAATACCAAATAGGGGCAGCCGTGCCAGGGCGGTGGGGTCGCCGGCCAAGGTATCCGCGCGGACCAGCAAAGTATCGGCGGGCGCTAGGGTGATCCAAATCGCCTGATCTGGGCAGATGGCGATAGTGGTGAGCAGCGCTTCGATCATCGCGCGCGGCGTGGTGGTGGCGTTGGCGTATGCCGCACGCAGGGTGGCAATGGACATATTGGCGGGGATCATGCGACCGCCGCACTGGTGAGGGTGGCGAGCGGTTGGCCGGCGCGCACGTCGCGGCCGGGTTTGCAAAGCAGTTCGTGGATGTGGCCGGCGGCCGGGGCGAGCACGCGGATTTCTGTTTTCATCGCTTCCAGTATGGCAATAGTATCACCGGCTTGGACCTGATCGCCTAGCTGCACCAAAAGTTTCCACAGATTGCCGGCAATCGGGCTTTCTACCATCAGCGCATTTGGCGGCAGGCTGGTTTGCACGGGCGGCGCATCGGCGGGGTCTGCCACGGGTTGGTCGAGGCCGGTAACCGCCCAGGCTTCGCGTTCGGCGGCGAAGGCCGCTTCGCGGGTGGTACGGAAACTGGCGATGCTGGCTGCATTTTCCGCCAGGAAGGTGGTGTAGCGGCGGGCGGAAAATTCCGTTTCTTCAATTTTTATGTTGTAGCTGCCATGCGGAAAGGCGGCGCGGGCATCCAAAAGCTCTGCGGGCGAGACCGGAAAATACTTTATTTGGTCGAAAAAGCGCAGCAACGTGTGTTTGGTGAAGGCCGTCGTGCGGCGATAGCTGTTCCAGATTTGGATGGTGCGGCCAACCAACTGGTAGCCGCCGGGGCTTTCCATGCCATAAATACACATATAGGCGCCGCCGATACCAACGGCGTTTTCGGGTGTCCACGGCCGTGCTGGGTTGTATTTGGTGGTGACCAGGCGGTGGCGCGGATCGAGCGGGGTTGCCGCCGGCGCGCCGAGATAGACATCGCCCAAGCCAAGAACTAGATAGTTAGCATCAAACACAATGCGGCGGACATCATCAACCGAGGCAAGCCCGTTGATGCGGCGGATGAATTCGATATTGGACGGGCACCAGGGCGCATCGGCCCGCACCGTTTCGTCGTAACGGCGGATAGCAAGGGCGATTTGCGGATCGTTCCAACTGAGCGGCAAATGCACAATGCGGCTGGGCAGCACGGCATCTTCGGTACTGCCGAGATCATGTTCGATGTGCAGCAAGGTATCGAGCAAGCGATCAGCGCTGAGCAGGGCTGGATCAAAATGAATTTGCAGACTGCGAACACCGGGGGTGAGATCAACTATACCGGGTGGGCCACTTTGCTGCAGGCGCAGCAACAGGAGTTGGACACGCAGGCGGAGTGTAATATCGAGCACCGGGGCACCATATTCGACCAGCATATACGAATCACCAGCGCGGCGGTAGCACACGGGGGTGTGTCCATCGGTGCGGGCCATGATGGCGCCTGTGCTATCGGCACCTACGCGCAGAATGGTGGGGGCTGCGATGCGCGGGAAAAAGCGGATTTTATCGCCCGGGGCCAACTGGCCGAGTTTCCATTTTTCATCGTCGGCAACAACGGCAGGGCAGACGAAGCCGCCCAGGCTGGGGCCATCAGGGCCGAGCAGGATGGGCATGTCGCCGGTGAAATTGATCGACCCAATGGCGTAGGCGTTATCATGAAGGTTGGAGGGATGCAGGCCGGCTTCCCCGCCATCGGTGCGGGCCCATGCGGGTTTGGGGCCGATGAGGCGCACGCCGGTGCGGGCGGCATTGTAATGCACTTCGTACTCGGTGGAAAATAGCGTATCGATTGCGCTGGCCTGAAAGAAATCTGGCGTGCTGTGCGGGCCGGCGATAACGGCGATCGCCCAAGTGTGGGTGAGTTTGGGTTGGGCTTCTGGTGGCAGCGATGTGCCGATGTCAGACGTGGCACCGATGGCCGCAATGTGCAGCGTGTCGCCAGTGCGCAAACACCCCGTGGCGTGGCCGCCAAAGCCACCCAGCGCAAAGGTTGAGCGTGAACCGAGATAAACCGGACCATCAAAACCATGGCGCACCCCAAGATAGCTGCGGCTGCCGGGGCCGGCGATGCGGCCGATTGCCAGAACCTGACCAGCCTGTGCAGTGGTGACGGTCCACAGTTTTAGCGGCACACCATCAAGGGTTGCCACCATGGCAGCACCACCCAGGGCAAAGCTGGTATCGCATTCAAAGCGCAGGGTGGGGCCGCTAAAGGTGAGTTCCAGGGCGGCGGCAGTTTCTTCGTTGCCGAGCAGGCGATTGACCAGGCGGAAACTGAGATCGTCCATTGGGCCGCTGGGCGGCACGCCGACATCCCAGTAGCCAAGCCTGCCGGGGAGATCTTGCAAACTGGATTGGGTGCCGGGTTTTAGCACCTCGATGGTTGATGTGGGCGGCGTGAGGGCTGCCAAAAGACCAGTGTGCATCTCGGCCGCGCTAAACGCCGGCGTAGTGACGATTTCGCGCAGGTACGACAGATTGGTATCTATGCCCCACACCACCGTGGCGGTGAGCGCGGTGTGCAGTGCCGCGATTGTCTGGGCACGGGTATCACCGCGGGCAATAATTTTTGCCAGCAGCGGATCGTAATAGGGGCTGACATCCGTGCCGGTTTCGATCCACGTATCAACCCGGACTGTGTTAGGAAAAGCCACTTCAGTGAGACGGCCGGACGATGGGCGGAAACCGCGGGCGGGATTTTCGGCATAAAGCCGGGCTTGGATCGCGCAGCCATTTTGGTACAAGGAGTCTTGCGATGGAAGGGCCCAGTTGCCGGCGGCCTGGCGGATCATCCATTCGACCAGATCGACAGCAAACACTTCTTCGGTGACACAATGTTCGACCTGCAGACGGGTGTTTACTTCGAGAAAATAGAAATCATCGGCCTCCGCATCGTAAATAAATTCCACAGTACCGGCTGATTAGTAGGCAATTTTTTCGCCCAATGCGCGCGCAGCCTGGTGCAAGCGTACACGCGTGCCGTTGGGCAGATTGGGAGCGGGCGTTTCTTCCACCACCTTTTGGTTGCGGCGCTGCAGTGAGCAATCGCGATCACCGAGAATAACGATGTTGCCTGTGCCATCACCAAAAATTTGCACCTCGATATGGCGTGCATGAGTAATAAATTTTTCCAGATATACCCGGGCATCACCGAAACTGGCACCGGCCTGCCGTTGGGCGGTGGCAAACCCTAAGGCAAGATCGCCTGTATTTTCGCAAAGCTGCATCCCGATACCGCCGCCACCGGCGGTACTTTTAAGCATCACCGGATAGCCAATGCGGGCAGCTTCGGCCTGTGCGGCATCAATCGTTTCCAGCAAGCCACTTCCGGGTGCCAGCGGCACACCGCAGGCGTTTGCAATATCGCGCGCCGTGTGTTTAAGCGCGAAGGCGCGCATGTTGGCTGGCGACGGGCCGATAAAAACGATGCCTGCGGCGGCCAGGCTTTCGGCAAATTGCGGGCGTTCGCTTAAAAACCCGTAGCCAGGGTGCACTGCTTGCGCGCCGGTTTTGTGGCAAGCGGCGATGATGGCATCGATGTTGAGATAAGTTTCGGCAGCACTTGTGCCACCGAGACCAACCGATTGGTTGGCTGCCAGCACAGGTGCGGTGAACTGGTCGGGGTCTGAATATACGGCGACCGACGCAATGCCCATGGTTTTGAGGGTATGAATGATGCGGCTGGCGATTTCACCGCGGTTGGCGACCAGAATTTTTGTAAACATCAGCGGCACTCCCCCACCACCAGACGAATGGGCGTTGGATTGAAACCGTTGCACGGGTTGTTGACCTGCGGGCAGTTGGACAGCACCACCAGCACGTCCATACAGGCCAGCAGATCGACATAACCACCAGGGTTAGACAGGCCATCGACAATGGCCAGCTCGCCATCAGGCGTAATTGGCACATTCATAAAAAAATTTACGTTACTAACGATATCCCGCTTGGTCATGCCATAGCGGCCAACTTCAAGCACAAAATTTTCACGGCAGGCGTGCATGTGCAGTGTGTGGTGACCAAAGCGCACGGTGTTGGCTTCACAACTGCAGGCGCCAGCCGAGGTATCGTGACGGCCACAGGTATCGGCGGTAACGCGCATCAGCGCGTTGCCTTCGCAGGAGAGTAAATCTGTGCCGGTGGTGACGTAGGCAGCGTTTTGGCCGGCGATGGTTTCCTGCGCGCTGTAACGTTCAGTGATGCGGTGCGCGTTATAAAACAGCGCATCGACTGCCTGCTGGCCCAGTAGATCTATGATGCGCAGGGTTTGACCGCATTTGATGATGCCGGACCAGGGCGCACGCGCCGGCACGGTGACATTGAGGGCGATGGCAGTGAGATTTGCGTTGGTCATGTTATTAATCCCTACGGCCGGCTAGGTAGGATGCGGTGTTTTCAAAGCCACGTTTGGCTTCATCGGAAAAATTGGCGCACAGATCATCAGGGGCCGGCGGCGGGGGTTGCCACAGTGTGATGGCGGCGTGGCCCGGCGCGTAGGTAAGTGCGGGATCGAGCGGGTGCGGGGTGTTGGAGATTGCAACCAGCAGGTTTAGATCGGCACGCAGATCTATCGAATCGGATGCCGTGGCATGCGGTTTTTGCCAGGAAAGGGCATCGGCATCATCGGTTGCGATCGGCGCAAAGAAAGTGATCGCAGGGGCAACATCGGCGCGGCCCAGGCCGTGTTTGGCCGCGCACAAACACAGGTTTTCATAAGCGTTGCGTAAATAGCGATCGCCATAGCGGCGCGCGTTGATGGCGGGCGTGCTGCCGCCCATGATGGCATCGTGATGGCCGTAGCTATCGGCGGTGATGGACGCCAGCACGCGGCCGGTAGTGAGGCGGGTGGTCCACTGCAGTTTTACGGTATCACCTGCATTGTAGCGTTCGGCGGTATCATCGGCATTCCACAGCATAACCGTCAGCGCACTGCACCCTGCCGGTGCGTGAAGGCGCAGTGTCGTGCCGCGTGCAACCAGGCCGGTGTAGTACCAGCCTGGCGGTATAGCCGCGTGGCTGATGGTTTGGCTGGGAGTGATGGGCGGCGGCAGGCAAAGTGGTAGGCTTCGGCCTGCGCGATCGTGTGCAGTTGCACGCAGGGCATCGTAGCGTGCGCGGTGTTGGGCGGCGGTTTGCTGATCTAGGTTGGTCATAGTTTGTGGCTACCGTAGCGATAAGAACCGGGACGTCCCGGCAATGCCCGACAGTGACCGGGGCGTCCCGGCAGGGCTGCGGATTTAGGCTAGAGTTGCGTCACCAGTTACCTGCTGGCGATGAACGGGAATGTCGTACGTGATGCTGGCACCAAAGCGGTGGGCTTCTGCGGTCACATTTGGGCGCTCGAACGCGATGACGCGTGTAGCAAGGCGAAACGCTTCCGAAAGATCATGGGTAACCATAACCACGGTCATGCGGGTTTCGTGCCACAGCCGTTGCATGAGCACGTGAATATCGGCGCGGATACCGGGATCGAGGGCGCCAAACGGCTCATCGAGCAGCAATACGCGGGGTTTGCGCATCAGCGCCTGGGCGAGGGCCAAACGTTGCTGCATGCCGCCAGACAATTCGGCGGGGAATTGCCGCAGCGCATGGGTAAGACCGACTTCTTCAAGCAAACGGTGGGCATCTTCAGCTGCGGTTTTACGGGCGCGGCCGATTAAGCGGCCAAGAAACCGGCTGTGGGCAAAGTCAAACCCGAGCAGCACGTTATCGAGCACAGTGAGGTGCGGGAACACCGAGTAGCGCTGAAATACCACGCCGCGATCTGGCGTGGGTTCCCGCGGTAGGGGTTCGCCATCGATCAGTAGCTTGCCGCGGCTCGGTGTTTCCTGACTAAGCAGCATGCGCAGGAATGTTGTTTTGCCGCAGCCTGAGGGGCCGACCAGAGCGACGAAGGAATGAGGCGCGATATCGAGGCTGACGCGTTCTAGCACGACGCGGTCGCCATACTCTTTCCACACGTTTTTGGCGGCAATAGCGGTCATCGCTTGCGCGCCTGGTCGAACCAGGGGAAGGCGGCGATTTGCACCCAGCGCAGCAGCCGATCTGACAGAAAAGCCAGCACGGTGATCCAGGCGACATAGGGTAAGATGACATCCATCGCAAAATAGCGGCGCACCAGAAAAATGCGGTAGCCCAACCCTTCTTGCGAGGCGATAGCCTCGGTTGAGATAAGAAACAACCACGCCGAACCTAAGGCTAAACGCAGACTATCGATCAAGCGCGGTAGCATTTGTGGCACAATAATGCGCAGAATGATTTGCCAGGTAGAGGCGCCAAGGGTTTGCGCTTTGATGATTTGTTCGGCGGGCAATTCTTCCACCCGCAACGCCATATCGCGAATAAGGGCGGGTGCTGTGCCGATAACAATAAGGGTAATTTTAGCCGTTTCGCCTAAACCGACGGTGATAAAAATGATCGGCAGAATTGTCAAAGGCGGGATCATGGAGAGCACCGCGACAAATTGCCCAAATATTCTACCCAAATAGGGAATGAGGCCAATGCCGATACCGACGGCAAACGCCAGCGTTGTTGAAATGGCAAGTGCGGCCGCAAGCCGGGTAAGACTTGCCTGGGTATCCAGCCACAACAGATAATCGCCGGTGCGCAGATCGGGTTCGCTTGCCATGCGTTTAATGGTGGCAAACATGGTGGCAAAAGCTGGCAGTAATTTGTCGTCCGGATTTTCGGCTAGGCGTTGATTGGAAAAAACCAGATAGATGACCAAAACCAGCACGAACGGCGCCGCTGTCAGCAAAAGGCCGGTCGCACGGTTTGGCGTGCGGTTGATCAGGCGCATGATGGGAAACCCCTGACCAATCGCCGGCCGGCTTACAATTTACCCTGTGCCGCTTCTTCCATGAACGCGGTTGAGAAGCGGAATTTTACGTTGGCTTTGTTACCCAGCACGGTGCCATCTGGAAAGGCAATGCCGACCACATCAGCCGATTTCGCATCTTGCCCGAGCAATTGATGGGCGAACAGAAAGTCTCGCACCAGCTTCATGATACGCTTGGTATCACTGCTGTTGGTGAAAGCTGCCGCCACTTTTGGCTTGTAGTAGATATGTGTGGTTTTTAGCTGGCCTTCAAATCCGGCCTGATCGGTGCCGGATTCTTTGCCCATATCAGCGCGCGCGGCGGCACCGGCTGGGGTTTTGGCCGACATGGTAGCGATGGTTTCGTACCAAATACCCACCAGGGCTTTTGCCAGTTTGGGATTTTCTTTAAGCGTTGCGGTATTAACGATAGCGAGGTCCATAATTTCGCCAGGAATTTTTGACGAATCAAAAACATTATGGGCAGATTTTTCGCCCATAATTTGCTGCACGATTGGGTTCCAGGTCACCACCGAGGTAACACCCGCAGTTTTGTATGCCGCCGCGATATCGGCATCCGATGTGTTGACCACTTTGACATCACGTTCGTTCATGCCCATAGACGCCAGCGCGCGGGCGAGCAGATAGTGGGAAACCGAAAACTGCACCAAATTGACGGTTTGCCCTTTAATATCGGCAAGTTTTGTTTTGTCTTTTAGGATAACCGCATCGTTACCATCGGAATAATCGCCCATAATGATGGCCATGCTATCGACACCGCCAACGGCTGGTACCGCGAGCGTATCCATGTTAGTAATGGTGAGTGCATCGAAGGCGCCGGCGGTGTACTGGTTAATCGATTCAGCGTAATCGTTGATTTGTACGACATCAATGGTGATACCGTATTTATCAGCCCATTTTTTTACGATGCCATGTTCGGCCGCCCACGGCCAGGGCATCCAGCCGGCGTAGATTGTCCACGCCAGTTTGAAATGTGTTTTGGGCGCAGCGCTGGCCGGGCTTGCGGCAAACGGTTGGGCTATCATCAGGGCACCAATCGCCGCACCGATCCATTTTGTTCGAGACTTTACCATGAAAACCCCCATAAAGCGGGTGGGAACAGCCGAAGACGATGACGGTGTTCCCACAACATCAAACTCTCCCGGGCTTTTATCCCGCCGTGCACGTGCGGGATTTCTCCCCGTACGCTGCCGCTCTCGGACCAGCACTGTGCACGCACAGCCGGAACCCTAGCCGCCTCAACCACAATAGTGCCTACGTAGCATGGCCCTACGCAATCAGATGTTTTACCTAAAATTGCTGTTTGGTGCAGGCGTTGCCGGGTTTGCGCGCAACATCGTGCGCAGATGCCTGTTTTTTGTGCGCATCCTGGGTAGTGCCGTATTTGCCTAGGCGGGCGGACCAAATCGCGCCGTAAGGTCGTAGGTATCACCTGGAAATATTTGGCGCACAAAGGTGATGTGATCGGCGCCACGCCAGGTGCGGCGTTCTACGCATAGGCAGGCGGCGTTGGCGGGAAGGGCCAAATGGCGGCCGATTGCGGCATCGGCGGTGATGGCAGAGATGCGATTTTCCGCGGCGGTCCATGGCACGTGGTCGAGCAGCCACGATCCCGGTGAGGACGCAGCAAAGTCTGCGTCCGCGGCCATCGGCACGGTGGCCAAATTTATCCAGCGCTGTTCAAATGCGAACGGAACACCATTGGCAAGGTGTACGCCGCGCAGGTGCAACACAGCTATTGTTGTGGGCCAGTCGGCCGCGGTTGGCGGTGCGGCGGTGCTTTCGCGCAGGCGCATAAAACGATAGGCTTTTCCGGATGCAATTATCTCAGCCTGGATATCGGGGATATCGAGCACCGCGGAATGCATGCGGGGGCGGGCGACAATTGTACCTGCGCGCTTGCGGCGCAACACTAGGCCTGCATCAGCAAGTGCCGATATCGCTTTGCTGACGGTCATGCGCGAACAGCCAAATTTACCGGCGAGCTGGTGTTCGGCCGGGATACGGCTGCCCGGTGGCCAGATACCCCCCAGTATGTTGGCTTCGATCTCGCTGCGAATAAGTTGATAGGATGGCATTTTGCGCAAGGGTGCGGCAACCGGTGCTGTCATGCAAGGATACGCGTAAGACTTTGCCGGTAGGCGGCCAAAATAGCATCACGCGCGATGTGGCGGCCATCTTGCACCACCAACTGGCCGTGCCGCCACACCCGATCAATGATGGTGCCGCCTGCGAACACATAAGCATCAAGCAGCGCATTACCCTGGCGGGCAATGAGCGACGGATGATTCTTATCGAGCGCAATGATATCGGCCGATTGGCCAACCGCCAGGCCACCATCGGAAACCCCCAATGCCTGTGCCCCACCGGTATGGCTTGCGCTATAAAGCGTGGCACCGGTGGATTGCCCAGGTGCGCGCGCGCACACATTGCGGCGGCGCTGGGTAAGGCGTTGGGCGTATTCTAAACCGCGCAATTCATCGGCTGCACTTATCACGATGTTGCTGTCGGTGCCGATACCAAAGCGGCCGGCGGCCCTATGGTAGGTTTCGGTTGGGAACACGCCATCGCCTAAATTTGCTTCGGTAATGGGGCATAGGCCGGCGACGGCGCCGGATGATGCAAGGCCGGCGGTTTCCGCCGCGTTGATGTGCGTTGCGTGAATAAGGCACCATGCTGGGCCGACCTGCGCATTGGCCAGCAGCCATTGCATGGGGCGCGCGCCGCACCACGCGAGGCAGGCATCAACTTCGCCGGTTTGTTCGGCGATGTGCATATGGATGGGGCGGCCGGCTGCCAAAGAAATGAGGGCCGTGAGTTCCGCCGGTGTTACCGCGCGCAGGCTGTGCGGGGCGATGCCTAACACGGCATCAGGCAGAGATTTTAGCGCATTGCCGCTGGCAACACATAAATCTGCGAACTGATCGAGCCCGCAGACAAATCGTTTTTGACCCGGCGACGGCGGCGTTCCACCAAAGCCTGCGTGGGCATAGAACACTGGCAAGAGGGTAAGGCCAATACCAGTGCGGTTGGCGGCGACAACAATGTGATGCGCCATCTCTGCGGCATCGCCATAGGCGGCACCGCCACAATCGTGATGTAAATAGTGAAATTCACCTACCCTGGTAAAGCCATTTTCCAGCATTTCCATATAGGCCAGGGCGGCAATGGCGCCCATGTCAGCGGGGGTGAGGCGATCGAGGAAGCGGTACATAATGTCGCGCCAGGTCCAGAAATTGTCACCCGCGGGGCCGGCGGTTTCGGCCAGCCCCGCCATGCCGCGTTGAAATGCGTGGCTATGCACATTGGCGAGGCCGGGCAGCGCAGCAAACGCGCGCGCATCAGTGGGGGCCGCGGCGGTGCCAGGCAGCACCGCCACAATGCGCCCTGCCGCGATGGTGATGCGCACATTTGGCGCCCAGCCGGTGGGCAGCAGGGCGGTTTCGAACCACAGGGTTTGCAATGGTGCAGGATCTAGCATGGGCATGGTCCTGCGGGGTTGGCTTGATGGGGCTAGACAGGGTGTTGGATGGCGCATAATGTCTATACATTAACCCAGGGCATATCAAGCCCATAACGTGCACGGGGCGAGAGCGGATGCTATGTGACCGGATCTGGCGAAACGCTCGGCTGGCGACCATGGCTGGGGATTTGCCGGGGCTGGGGGTGATCTGCGATGGGGCGGTTGCCACCGTGGGCGGGCGCATTGTGTATGCTGGCGCCTGGAATAGTCGGCCGGCAGGCTTGGATGCGGCGGAAATTTTGGACTGCGGCGGGCGCTGGGTAACGCCGGGGTTGATCGATTGCCACACGCATATTGTGTACGGTGGCGATCGGGCAGGTGAATTTGAACAACGTTTGGCGGGTGCCAGTTACGAGGCCATCGCGCGCGCCGGCGGCGGCATTGCGGCAACGGTTGGCGCAACACGAGCGGCAAGTGAGGCCGCACTGGTGCGCAGCGCCCTGACCCGGCTTGATGCGCTGCTGGCTGAAGGCGTGACGACGATTGAGATAAAATCTGGCTACGGGTTGACGCTGGCTGATGAACTTAAATGCTTGCGTGCCGGGCAGGCATTGGGACATGCCCGGGCAGTGCGGGTGGTATCGACGTTTTTGGGCGCGCATGCTGTGCCGCCAGAATTTGTGGGTAATGCGGATGGGTATATCGATGACGTTTGCACGCAAATGATCCCGGCGGTGGCGGCCGGTAAGTTGGCCGTGGCGGTTGATGGATTTTGCGAAGGGATTGGTTTTTCCGTGGGCCAAATGGCACGGGTATTTACCGCTGCACGTGCACACGGGTTGGCGGTAAAACTGCACGCCGAGCAACTTTCGAATTCGCGTGGCGCCGCCTTGGCCGCAAGTTTTGGCGCGCTATCGGCTGACCATTTGGAATATCTGGACGCGGCTGGTGTGCACGCCATGGCGCCCGCAGGAACCGTAGCTGTTCTGCTACCAGGGGCTTATTATTTTATGCGCGAAACACAATTACCACCGATCGGCGCTTTACGCGCCGCGGGCGTGCCCATGGCCGTGGCAAGCGATTGCAATCCCGGGACATCGCCGCTGACATCTTTGTTATTAGCAATGAATATGGCGGCGACGTGTTTTAGGTTAACGGTGGATGAGTGCATGATTGGGGTGACCCGGGCTGCGGCGCAAGCGTTGGGATTGCAGGGTGAGATCGGCACGTTGGAGGCTGGCAATAGCTGCGACCTAGCGATTTGGGATATCGAGCGGCCAGCCGAACTGGTTTACCGTATGGGGTTTAACCCGTTGTACAAACGGGTTTGGAAAGGACAATGACAGTGATTGTGCTAACACCAGGGCGAGTAAGCCTGGGCCAATGGCGCGCTATTTATGAAGGGGCCGCGGTAGGATTGAACCCGCTAGCCCTGCCGGCTGTCGCCCAGGCGGCAGAAACGGTGGCCCGCATTGTGGCGCGCGGGGCGCCGGTTTATGGCATTAACACCGGGTTTGGTAAGCTTGCCAATGTGCGCATAGATATTGCCGATTTGGCGGTGTTGCAGCGAAACATTGTGCTGTCGCATGCAGCGGGGGTGGGCGCACCTAGCCCGGCGCCGGTGGTACGGTTGATGATGGCGCTAAAACTGGCGAGCCTGGCGCAGGGGGCGTCTGGCGTAGGGTTGCCAACCATTGCGCTGCTGGAGGCGATGTTAGCGCGCGGGCTGACCCCGATTGTGCCGGCACAGGGCTCGGTTGGTGCCTCGGGCGATTTGGCGCCGCTTGCGCATATGGCGGCAACCATGATTGGCGTCGGTGAAATTGACGTGGCAGGCGTGCGCACACCTGCTGATCTGGCCTTGCGTGAAGCTGGTCTAACGGTACTGACATTGGGGCCCAAGGAAGGCTTGGCGCTGCTAAACGGCACGCAGTTTTCCACCGCCAATGCCCTGGCGGCGTTGTTTGAAGCCGATGTTTTGTATCAATCGGCGGTGGTAACCGGGGCACTCTCTACCGAAGCGGCACGCGGATCTGATACGCCCTTTGATGCGCGCATTCATAGCTTGCGCGGGCATAAGGGGCAGATTGAAACCGCTGATGCCTTGCGCGAGTTAATGGCGGGATCAGCTATTCGGGCCTCGCATCTGAAAGATGACGAGCGGGTGCAGGACCCCTATTGTTTACGCTGCCAGCCACAGGTAATGGGCGCCGCCCTGGATATTTTGCGCCAGGCTGCCAGCACACTCAGCACAGAAGCCAATGGCGTGACGGATAATCCGCTGATTTTTTCGGATAGCGATGAAGCCTTATCGGGTGGCAATTTTCACGCAGAACCCGTTGCTTTTGCCGCCGATATTATCGCGTTGGCTGTTTGCGAGATCGGGTCGCTGGCCGAACGCCGGGTGGCGATGCTGGTGGACCCGGCACTGTCTGGTCTGCCGGCGTTTTTAACACCAAAACCGGGGTTGAATTCGGGATTTATGATACCGCAGGTGACGGCAGCAGCACTGGTATCTGAAAACAAACAGCGCGCGTACCCTGCAAGCGTGGATTCGATCCCGACGTCCGCAAACCAGGAGGATCATGTATCGATGGCAGCGCACGGGGCGCGACGGTTGTTAGGGATGGTTAAAAATGCGCAAAGCATTATCGCCATCGAATATCTGGCGGCGTGCCAGGGCTGTGATTTTCATCAGCCACTACGATCAAGCCCAGCGCTGGAGGCGGCGCGTGCATTGCTACGGGCGGATGTAGCGCATTTGGATGATGATCGATATTTTGCGCCGGATATTGAACACGCCATTGGCCTGGTGCGCAGTGGCAGGCTAACTCAGGCGGCGGCGGGGGTTGCGTTACCGGGGGTGGCACAATGATGCCGGATTGGCTGCAGGTAACCCATGGCACGGCGCCGCTGGTGGTGAGCCTGCCGCATACTGGTATTGATATACCAACCGATTTGGTGAGCAGCTACGTGTCACCCTGGATGGCGCGGCGTGATGCTGATTGGTGGGTGGATCGGTTATACGATTTTGCCGCGGGATTGGGTGCAAGCGTTGTACGCTCTAAGATTTCGCGCAGTGTGATTGATGTGAATCGCGACCCCAGTGGGGTATCGTTATATCCTGGGCAAACCACCACCGAGCTTTGCCCAACTAGTAATTTTGATGGTGATGCGTTATATTTTTCTGGCCGCGAACCGAATGAAGCCGAAATTGCGCGGCGCCGCCATTTGTATTTTCAACCCTATCATGATGCGCTGGCCAGGGAGATTGCGCGCCTGCGCGAACACCATGCGCGCGTGGTGGTGTACGATGCGCATTCGATACGGTCTGTCGTGCCCCGACTATTTTCTGGCGTGCTGCCGCAGTTTAATATCGGCACGGCCAGCGGGCAGAGTTGTGATGCAACACTGACCGCGGCGGTTGAGGCGGTGTGCACGAAATCGGGGTTTTCGCAGGTCAGCAATGGGCGGTTTCGCGGTGGATGGATTACCCGCCACTATGGCAATGTTACCAATGGTGCGCACGCGATACAAATAGAACTTGCCTGCAGGGGGTATATGGGCGACCCCGATACGCTACCCACACCTGAAACTTGGCCACCGCCATTTAGCCCCGCAGCAGCCGCGCCCATGCGCGTGGTGTTGCACGAAATTTTGACTGCCTGCCTGCATTTCGCAGTAAGTTAGCCGCCCCTAGCCCACATACGCCAAAACGAGGTTTGCCATGACCCGCATTGATACATCCCGCGTGATCCGCGCCGACCGAGGCACACAGCTTAGTGCCAAAAGCTGGCTGACCGAAGCGCCGTTGCGCATGCTGATGAATAATCTTGATCCCGATGTGGCAGAACGCCCGGAAGAGCTGGTTGTGTATGGCGGTATTGGCCGGGCGGCACGCGATTGGGAAAGTTTCGATACCATCTGTGCCACCCTGCGGCGGCTGAACGATGATGAAACTTTACTGGTGCAGTCGGGCAAGCCGGTAGGGGTATTTCGCACCCATGTGGATGCACCGCGGGTGTTGATTGCCAATTCTAACCTGGTGCCGCGCTGGGCGACCTGGGAGCATTTTAACGAGCTCGACCGTAAAGGTTTGGCGATGTATGGGCAGATGACTGCGGGCAGCTGGATCTATATTGGCGCGCAAGGCATTGTGCAGGGCACTTACGAGACATTCGTTGAAATGGGCCGCCAGCATTATGGCGGGGATTTAGCCGGCCGCTGGCTACTGACGGCCGGTTTAGGTGGCATGGGCGGCGCCCAACCGCTGGCGGCCGTGATGGCGGGGGCATCGTGCCTGGCGATTGAATGCCAGCAATCACGGATAGATATGCGCCTGCGCACCGGGTATCTTGACCAGGTCGCCGCCAACATTGATGTGGCCCTGGCGATGATTAACGCCGCCTGCGCTGCCAAAACGCCAGTATCGGTGGGCTTACTGGGCAATGCTGCCGAAATTTTGCCCGAGTTATTTGCCCGTGGTGTGCGGCCGGATTTGTTAACCGATCAGACATCGGCACATGACCCGATTAATGGCTATTTGCCGAAAGGCTGGAGCGTTGAACGCTGGATTGGCGCGCGTACGCAAAACCCCGCAGCGGTGGAAGCGGCGGCTCGCGCATCGATGGCGGAGCACGTGCGGGCGATGCTGAATTTTCAGCAGGCCGGCGTACCAACGGTGGATTACGGCAATAATATTCGCCAAATGGCGCGCGAGGAAGGAGTGGAAAACGCGTTTGATTTTCCGGGCTTCGTACCGGCCTATATTCGCCCGCTATTTTGCCGGGGCATTGGGCCGTTTCGCTGGGTAGCCCTTTCGGGTGATCCGCAGGATATTGCGCGCACCGATGCCAAGGTGAAAGAGCTTATCCCTGATAACAAGGCTTTGCACACTTGGCTGGATATGGCTGCGCAAAAAATCAAGTTTCAGGGTTTGCCGGCGCGTATTTGCTGGGTGGGGTTGGGCGATCGCGATAAATTGGGGTTGGCGTTTAACCAGATGGTGGCAGCGGGAGAATTGAAAGCGCCGATCGTGATTGGGCGGGACCATTTAGATAGTGGATCAGTTGCCAGCCCCAACCGTGAAACCGAGGCCATGCGAGATGGATCGGACGCGGTTTCTGACTGGCCCTTGTTAAATGCGTTGTTAAGCACGGCATCGGGGGCGACCTGGGTATCGCTGCACCATGGCGGCGGCGTGGGCATGGGGTTTTCGCAACATGCTGGCATGGTGATTGTGTGCGATGGCACTGAGGCGGCGGCCAAGCGGATTGCCCGTGTGCTGTGGAATGATCCCGCAACAGGCGTAATGCGCCACGCCGATGCTGGTTACGACATTGCCTTGAGTGCCGCGCGGGAACATGGATTGGATTTGCCAGGAATACTTGGCTAGACGATGGTTTTAAGAAGTGATGCCCGCCCTCAGACGCCCAAAAATAAAAGTCTTTTGCTACTTTTCTTCAGAAAAGGAGAGTCTTGCCTACAACCCAGACGCCAACCCCGCCAACACCGCCCCCAACAACCAAGCCGTTTTGTTTTTCTTGAATACAACAAGCGCTTCATCAACCAGCGCATCAACGGGTAGGGCTGCAGGTGGTGCGGCTTTGGCCTGGTGCGGGCGTAGAGCTACCAGGGTGATGATGGCGATGAGCAACAACACGGCGGCGACGATCAGCGGGGCGCCGACAGGGCCGATATGGGGGAGCAGAAAGCACCATAACGCTGCCATCGTGCAGGCCAACGCGGCGATCACGCACAACGCGGCGACAAGCGTTGCCACCAGCGAGAGGCCGAGTTTTGCAAGAAATCCCGGTTGGGGCGATACATTTGGTGTGTGGGCGGCAAGGGCCTGGCTCACGGCGAGGCTGATTAGCTTTGGCAGGGGCGAAGGGTTGTTCACCGCGATAGCAAACGGCCGCTGATATACCCCAGGCCTGCCGCGAGCAGCAGCGCCATGACTGGGTTTTCTTCGATCTGCTGGCTAACGGCACGGGCAGATCGTTCGCCTTCGGCGGTGGCGGTGCGATAGAGCCTGTGCAGACTTTCATCGATTTGATGAATGGCGCCTTCAGCCGGTTCGGTTGCGCGTAATTTTAGGTGATCCATTAATGTTGCGACATCAGCGCGCAGGGCGGCGATATCGTTTTGTAGGGCTGGCAGATCGGTATCGGTAAAATCACTTGCCATAACGAGCAGATCCCTTTGGGCTGATTTTGAGCCGTTATCGTCATTTTTCGCTCTAATCATACTGATAATAGTGGCATCCATGCAGCTTCGGAAACTACCTACTGAGCATGGCGAGTTGCAGTATTGTGCTGCCGTCTTCGGCGGTGATCGTGGCCGTTGCGCCAAGTCGATGGACATAGGCTGTCATCAGGCGTTGGCGTAAAGTTTCCAGTTTTGTACCGGCGGAAATTTGCGGGCAGATTTTTATGGTGATGGGGCTGGTGGCGATTCCAAGTGTGACACGGCTGGCGGTGGCGGCAGCATGATCAAGATAGGGCGGCAGGGTCACCGCAAGATACAATGCTATACCCACCGCCTGATCGAGCCCAATCGGGCAGGCGATATTTGGCACCAGTACAATAAGCTGGACCGCCGGCAAACCTGCTATTACGCGCAAGCCTTCGGTAACTTCGCAGATGAGATCGGTAAGATCGACATCCATACGGCCGATCGATGCAAACACCAGGCGGTGGGCGGCGGCCATGGCCATGACGTGTTCTTCGAGAAAGCGGAGATCTTCCTGTTGGCGCGGCATGGCGCGGTGTTTTCTGAGGTTGATCAGGCTTGCGATCGTCTGAAAATTATTTTTTACCCGATGATGTAATTCGTGCAGTAATGTCGCGGCATCGTCGGTTTGGGTTGGCGCGGCCGGGTTGGGTATTGGCGGGGGAATGGGATTTATAATGGGGCGGCCGGGGCGGTGGTTGGTGCATTGGCGTTCCAGGATTTATCCTGGGCGAAGCGATCCGTGCCTTGCATAGACAGCAATTCTGCCAGGCGCGTGCGGGCGCGGTTGACCCGGCTTTTCATGGTGCCGACGGCGCAATTGCATAAAGCTGCGGCTTCTTCATAGGGCATACCCGATGCCCCCACCAACATCAGGGCTTCGCGTTGATCGGGTGATAATTGAAACAGGGCTGCGCGAAAATCCTGAAAATGCAGATGCGCTTCCTGGGTTGGCTGGGTGGATAGGCGGGCGGCCAGCATCCCATCGGGATCATCAACCTCGTGGCGCCGTTTGCGCAAGCGCGAATAAAATTCGTTGCGCAAAATTGTATATAGCCAGCCCGGCATGTTGGTGCCAGGCACGAAGGATGCCAAATTAGCCCAGGCCTTCATCAGGGTTTCCTGCACCAAATCATCGGCCTGATCAGCGTGGCCGCACAACGACATGGCAAAGGCGCGCAGCCGCGGCAACGCCGCCAGCAACTGGGTTTTGGGGTTGGGAATTTCGGGCTGCGCGGCGGTCACTGCTTGGTGCCTGGCTTGGCACGTGGCATCGCGCCTGGGGCCGGCGCACCGGGTGGCTGCTGGCGTTCCAGCGCATCGAGCAGGGCTATAAAGCGATCGGGCACCGGCTGGCTTGCCATTTCATCGTAAACGGCGCGCAGTTGGCGGCCAAGATGGCTTTGCATATCGGCCTGCATGCCATGCCCAACGCCCCCCGGCGGCGAGGTGTGCGAGGTGGCAGGCGCACGCGCCGGCGTCCCATCGTGCATTTGGGGGGCTTCCATTGGAGTTTTGGCCTTGGTTTCATCCGACACGGGAGTGTCCAGTTCTGTTAAAGCTAACGCGCCGATTGCCGTGGCGTTCCCTAGGTGACCGCACGCCATGCCAGCAGGCAGCAGCCCCTGCCGGTACCAGCACCGCGCCGCGGGAACCCCATGGTAGTGTAAGTGGCGCCGTGCACAAAAGTTCCGCGCGCTTGGGAACTATTTTCCTGGCCACGCGTTCTAGTGCCACGGGCCAGGCCATTAAGGCATCGATTTTGCGCTGTTTTTTTGCGCGGGTGACTAAATATTTTACGCGAGGACAGTATGCCGCAACACACCAACGCCCATTATCTTCCCCTGCTACGGCGGTTTGCCCGGGCATTGACCGGCAGCCAGGATAGTGGCGATGCCTATGTTATGGCGACGCTGGAAACGCTTGCGGCCAGTGGCGAAGGCCTTGATGCGAACGACGCCAAGCGCAGCCTGTATGCCGCCCTGTTGCGCAGTTGGGCGGCGGTGCCGCTCAACGGCGATGCCCGCGCCAACCCGCACCCCGATGGGGTAACTGGTGCGGCCGACCGATCGCTGGAACGGCTAACGCCGCGATCGCGAGTCGCTTTCTTGCTGCATGCGCTGGAAGGATTTTCGCTTGCGGATATTGCGGTGATTATGAATGTGTCGCTTGCCGAGGCAACCGCATTGCAGGAACTTGCGGGGCGCGAAATTGCCGGCATGATCAGCACCAGTGTGCTGATTATTGAAGATGAGCCGATTATTGCGATGGATCTGGAATCGCTGGTCAGCGACCTGGGCCATTCGGTTACCGATGTTGCGCGCACCCACAAGGAAGCGATAGCTGCCATGCTGGAAAATCCTCCCGGTCTGGTGCTGGCGGATATTCATTTGGCCGATGGCAGTTCGGGCCTGGATGCGGTGAACGAAATTTTGCAGCACTGCAATGTTCCGGTGATTTTTATCACCGCCTACCCGGAACGTTTACTAACCGGCCAGCGCCCAGAGCCAACATTTTTAATCACCAAGCCATTTCGCGTGGAAGTGGTAAAAGCGGTGATCAGCCAGGCGCTGTTTTTTGATCGCCGGGCGGGTGTTGGGCAAGCGGCTGAGGTAGTAGCCTAGGGCGGGATGGATTTTCGCGGTGTTGGTAAAGGCTGCACAACCTATTTGCGCAGAGCCCACGAGAGCGGCGCTGCCGAGACCAACCGCGAACCCAATTCATAAAAGTCTTTTTGCTTCTTTTTCTTCAGAAAAAGAAGCGTCTTATCTTAAAAGGCGCCGTAGCAGATGACTCAAAAACAAGGGGGGGGGCCAATGATGGCCCGCCGCTGGGGGGCCGGCGGCGGGCCATTGGCATCGCGCTTTCGCGCAACGCATCCGCCAGGGGGGGCTGGCGGGGGAACCGCGCATCCGGGGAGGGCGCGCGCGGTCCATTTGTATAATGCGCCGCGCAGTCATTGGTTGCAGACCAATCGGTGGGCAGAGCAATGACCACGCCCGCCGCCAGGCAGGCCAGGGATGTGGCACGGCGCGCCAGCCGCGGTGAGTTATGCAGGCGGGCGTTGCTACCCATTGTTGGCTCGCTTGCTTTGTTGCTGGCAATTTGCGGTGCCGCTTTTTCGCTGGCCGTCGCCAGCCGCAATCAGGGCCGCGCCGCCGCCCACGAGGAGCTGATCGATCGCGCGGCGGGCGATCTTTATGCGCAAATGCTGGCCGCCGAAACCAGCCAGCGCGGGTTTTTGGTCACCGAACGGGCAAACTATCTGGCACCCTTCGTGAGTGCCGCCGCCGCCGCACGGGCGGATTTGGACCAATTGGTGCGCTTGAGCGCGGGCGATGATGCCCACACAGCCGTTACGCAGGTGTTGGGGCATCGGCTGACCGAAAAACTGGCTGAAATGGAACGCACCATTGCGCTGGTGAATACCGGCAAGGTGGAGGCTGCACGCACGCTGGTCAATTCTGATTTAGGCCGCGGATTAAGCGAGCAGATCAAAACCATCGTAACCAGTTTGCAAAAAAGCGTCGGCGATTCGCGGCGCGCGGCGGCATTGCGCAATTCGCGTGCGTTATCGCGCGTGATGGTGGCGATTGGCTTGGCCGGGTTAGGTGCGTTGATGATGGCGGCATTTGCCATTCGCACGGTGCTGGGGCAGTGGCGGATGCTGGTACAACGGGAGCTGCAACTGGCAGATTCGGTGGCAACGCTGGATGCGCAAGTGGTGCTACGCACGGCGGCGCTGCAGGAGGTTAACCAGCGATTTCAGGTGGCGTTGGATTTTTCTGGCGTGACTGTTTTTGCCCAGGATCGCGATCTGACTTATAGCTGGATCAGCAAGGGATTTCGGCAATATAAGCCGCAGCAGATCGTGGGCATGCGTGATCCCGATATTTTACCCGCGCAAGCGGCGTCTGATGTGGGGCTGGTTAAACGCGCGGTGCTTGAAAATGGCGCATTCGCGCGCGCGGAAATTTGTGTTGAAGGGCCACCCTCGACGCTGTGGTTTGATCTGAGTTTGTTGCCAACCATTGATCAGAACGGCTTGGTGACCGGGTTGATTGGTGGTGCGGTAGATATATCCGAACGCAAAAACTACGAATCGCATGTGCGGCTACTGATGCGCGAACTCACCCATCGGTCGATGAACCTGCTGGCGGTGGTGCAAGGGTTGATGCGGCAAACCGCATCGCGGGCGGTGAGCGTTGAAGATTTTGCGCAGCGTTTTGGCGCAAGGCTGGAAGCGCTGGCGGGGTCGCATAATTTGCTGCTGGAAGACGATTGGCGCGGCACCACACTGGAAGCGTTGGTGCGCTCACAACTGGGACATTACACGGATCAAAAAGTGGCCCAAATTACCTGGGCTGGCCCAAATGTGGCGCTGGCCCCCGATGCGGCCCAAAGCATTGGTATGGCGCTGCACGAAATGGCGACCAACGCCACCAAATACGGCGCCCTTTCGCGGCCGGGCGGCACAGTAAGGGTGGAGTGGGACCTGACCGGCGAGAAACCTGCCGCACAAACCTGCAGGATATGTTGGCAAGAAGCTGGCGGGCCGGTGGTGACCAAGCCTACCCATCGGGGTTTTGGCCAGGCGGTGATTGAACGCAGCGTTGCCCGCGCGGTAAACGGCCAAGTGAGCCTTTCCTATAACCCGGATGGCTTCGCCTGGGCGCTGGTGTTTCCAGTAGGCGCCTCGCCCGAAAAGTAAGGTGATTAGCCCACCGCCAGCCCCCATTATCAAAAGTCTTTTTGCTTCTTTTGCTTCAGAAAAAGAAGATTCTTTCTTACTGCGTATGGTCAAATGGGGAACCAAGCACCGGCTAACGTCGTTAATGCCATATGCGACGCGCCTATTTTGGGGTGCATCCATGGTGGATGCGCGGCCATCGCGAGGGAGAATTTTCATGGATAAAGATCGTATTGACGGCAGCCTGAAGCAAGCTGCTGGCTCGATTAAGGTTGGCGTGGGCAAGGTCACTGGTGACGCCAAGCTAACCGCACAAGGCCATGCTGAAAAGACCGAAGGCAAACTGCAAAACGCTGTAGGCGGCGCCAAGGATGCGCTGCGTGATGCGCTGAAGAGCAAATAATCGGCAGCGCCCGTTTGGGTGGCAAAGCCGGCCGGTATCTTACGACATTGGGAGAACGACGATGAGCCAATCGACATCTAAAGACATGCAAAATTCGCTTGATCGGGCGGAACAGGTGGTGCGTGATACCGCCCATGAAGCAGGCGCGGCCCTACGTTCCGCCGGCGGGCATATGCGTGATCAGGCGACCGACATTGGCGGTAAACTTAGCCGCCAGGCGGATGTTGCGGCCCACGATATGGCCAAGCGGGTTGAACAGCAGCCGATGGGCGCCATGCTGATTGCCGGTGGCATTGGTTTGCTGGCTGGCGCCTTGCTGGCACGCCGCTAAGGCCTAAGGCTCGACGCGGTTTTGCCTAAAATCGAGCCACACACATAAAACGCCTAAACGATAAAAGCCCGGACCTGATGGTCCGGGCTTTTTTGCCTGAATGATGCCCCGATGTGTAGGGGGCGGGTTAGATGACGTGAAAGATGTACAGCAGAATAACAATCGGAATGGGCACACCCAGTAACCACAATAAG
The DNA here is from genome assembly GCA_040400005.1 of Acetobacteraceae bacterium. Lineage (GTDB taxonomy): Bacteria > Pseudomonadota > Alphaproteobacteria > Acetobacterales > Acetobacteraceae > JBBARC01. The sequence goes on from JBBARC010000014.1 coordinate 50,777, forward strand.
CCGCCGCGCATTATTTGTGTCTCCTTAAAATAATTTTTACTGCTAAGGAAACGCCGATTGCCTTGGGTGGGTTCCATGGCCTTGGCCAAGCTTTACCGCAACCCTTAAGGGATGGGGTCAGGTGGGGGTCTTGCCCGATTGGCCCGCCGGGGCAATCATGGTGGCAAGGGATAAAAAGGGGGACGATCTGAATGCAAAATCGTGTGATTAGCGCCATAGGTGCGGCGTGGGTGCTGGCTGCCTTAGGGGTAAGCCCGGCCAAGGCCGATCCAGCAACCGCGATGGCGGCGGCCAAACAGATGGGCGGACAGATTTTTGCCGATCGCTGCGCCGGGTGCCACACCGCTGCCGCCAGCAAGGCGCCATCACTTGCGCAGCTCGGCGAACGCTCGATTGAAGATATCGCCACCGCCCTGTTGCTGGGGCCGATGGCACCGCAGGCGCACGGGTTGAGCGTGCAGCAAATTGGCGCGGTTGCGGTTTTTGTCAGCCACAAAGTAACCCGCCCAGATCCCGATCCGCGCGCCAATATGTGCAAGGTTGCACCCAAGCTTGATCTGAGTGCGGCGCAATGGAATGGCTGGGGCCGCGAACCCGGCAATACGCGGTTTCAGGACAAACCTGGCTTTGCCGCCCCGGCGATCAATAAACTGAAACTAAAATGGGCGTTCAGCTACCCCGGCACCATGGTGTACGGCCAGCCCACGATTATCGGCGATTTTGTGTTTGTCACCAGCCTTACCGGGCGGGTGCAGGCGCTGGATGCCCGCAGTGGCTGCACGGTGTGGACGTACGAAGCCGCTGCCGCCACCCGCACCGCCATCAGCGTAGGCCCTGGCCGCGGCACCAAGGCGCAGGCGATTGCGTATTTTGGCGATGAAACCGCCATGCTGCACGCAGTAGATGCGCAAACCGGCGCATTGCTGTGGAAGAAAAAGGTCGATGATCACGCCAGCTCGCGCATCACCGGGGCGCCCGCGCTGTATCGGGGCAAACTCTACGTGCCCGTAGCATCAACCGAAGAAGTGGGATCGGCACCGCCTTACCCGTGCTGCAGTTTTCGCGGCAATGTGGTGGCGCTGGATAGTAAAACCGGCGCACGGGTGTGGAAATCCTACACCATAACGCAAACACCCAAGGCTTACGGCAAAAGCTTCACCGGCACGCCGCTGTTTGGGCCGGCCGGGGCCTCGGTTTGGTCGGCGCCGACGATCGATAAAAAAGCCGGGCGCCTGTACGTAGGTACCAGTAATTCATATTCTGGCGTGCCGACAGCGTCATCCGATGCGATCATCGCGTTCAATTTGCGCGATGGGAAACAGGTTTGGTCTAACCAGGTCACGCAAGACGATAATTTTATCGTCGGTTGCTACGCGGTAAAACCCCCTGTTTGCAGCTTCGGTGTGTGCAATGGCCCAAGCGAAGGATCGTGCCCGGCGAAAGTGGGGCCCGATCATGATTTTGGCGCATCGCCGATTTTGCGCACGCTGCCCAATGGCAAGCGCGTGCTGGTGGCCGGGCAAAAATCAGGCTTTGTTTACGGGCTAGACCCCGACCGCAACGGACATCTTATCTGGAAATTGAAAGTGGGCGTGGGCGGTGCCGCCGGTGGTATCGAATGGGGCATGGCGGCCGACACAACTACCGTGTACGTGCCAAGCTCGGATATTTATGTCGCACCGGCCGATAAAGCCGGCGGGCTTAATGCGATTGACATCGCCAGCGGCAAACTGATCTGGCACGCCGATCCGCACCCGGTTTGCGCATGGGGTGCCAAAAACTGCACCGGCGCGCAATCTCAAGCGGTAAGTGCCATGCCTGGCCTGGTGTTTTCAGGGGCACTCGATGGCCATTTGCGCGCCTATAGCGCCGCAGACGGCAAGGTGGTGTGGGATACCGATACTGGCGGCAAATTCACCACCGTCAACCAAGGCCCGCAAAGTGGCGGATCGCTGAACCTGGGCGGGGCTACCATGGCCGGTGGCATGGTGTTCGTGAATTCTGGGTATGGCCGGTTTGCCGGGCAGAATGGTAATGTGTTGTTGGCGTATCAAGCGGCAGGGAAGTGAAGAGAAAGAGTCTTCTTTTCTGAAGAAAAGAAGCAAAAGACTTTTATGATGATTGGGCCTGGGGCAACGCTGCCACCGCGTGCGCCGAACCAGCGTCATAAAAGTCTTTTTGCTTCTTTTTCTTCAGAAAAAGAAGGTTCCTAACCTTGCCTGCTTATTTTGCAAACGGATAAAGCCTGCGTTCTTCGCTTAGCTGCGCGCCGGTATACGGGGCGGCGGCGGGGTCGAAATGTTGCCAGCCGCTATCGCGGTAGGCTTGCGCGCGGGTGTCGTTATTCACCACGTGGTGGCTGCGCAAAATAACCTGGGTTGCGGCAACTTTGCTGTCATCCACCGTAACGGTTACCAAGGTGCCGCCACGGCGCACGCCTTCGGCATAGAAATTAGCTTCGGTTTCGCTAACGCCATTGCTGGTCATGGCACCCACCAGGCCGCCACCGGCACCGCCCAGCACGGCACCGCCGGCAACGCCGGCCGCCGTTGCGGCAAACCAGCCCAGTGCCACGACGGGGCCGAGACCGGGGATGGCGAGAAAGCCAAGGCCCGCCAGCGTGCCGGCGGTGGCACCGACGACGGCGCCGAAGGTTGCCCCGGCTTCGGCATCTTCTGCGGCCATATTGCCGTTGGCCACTGGGGTTTTGTGCGCGCCATCGGTGTTGTTAGCCAGCAGGGCGATGTGATCGGTGTGAATACCGGCGGCTTGCAAATCACGCACGGCGGCTTCGGCATCGAGGTAGGAATCGTAGAGGTGACTAAGGGTTTTGGTCATTATAAAATCTCCGGGCGGCGTTCAGCTCACGCGCGTGGATGGGATGAAAGCCAGCTTATTTACTGGTGATATTGCCTTGGTAATCGACCGAGACATCAACCATTTTGCCATGCTTTTTGGCGGTGCCGCGCCAGATCGAGGCATCGTCCATGGTGAGTTTGCTGATCGATTTATAACCGTGCTTCACCAAGCGGCTGCGCGCCTGGTCTTCGGTAAAGCTGTTCTGGCCGGGCAGCGGTGCGGCGGTGGTGCTGCTATCGGTTTGGTTGGGGGCCATGGCAGGGGCGGTTTGCACGGGTGCTGTTTGATCAGCGGGTGCTGGCGCCATCGTTGTTGGCGGCGTTGTCGCTGGCGTTTGCGCCAAAGCTGTGCCGGCCATAGTCAATGCCAGTAGTGTTAAAATGCTTGTTTTTTTCATCAGGTTTCTCCGTTTCACGGTAGTGGATCGCGCAACGCGCGTGCTGGCGTTGGTGTGATCGCCGTGCACAGATATGCTGTGCGAAAAACGGAAAAACAGGGCCGGAAACTACTCAAAGGGGGACGGTCATCACCCGCCCCGCGCCAAATTTACAAAAGTCTTTTTGCTTCTTTTTCTTCAGAAAAAGAGGATTCTTAACCTTGCTCTCGATACCCCCGCCCCGCCGCATCAGCCCAATGCGCCTCGATCGCGGCCAGCAGGTCATTGCGCGGCGTTGCGCGCGGAATGGGCGGGCCGATGGAGATATGGATAGGCCCGGGGGTTTTGGAAAATGACTGGCGTGCCCAGCGGCGGCCGCTGTCGGTTGCAACCGGGATCACCGGCATATCCATGCGGTTGGCGATGGCGGCGATACCGGGCTGTAGTTTAAGTGGCGCGCCCCAGATGGCGCGTGTGCCTTCTGGAAAAATCACGATTTGCTGGTTGGCATCGCGGGCGATGGCGGTATCGTTGAGCAGTTTGCGTAAGGCCGCTGCCCCGGCGGCGCGGTTAACCGGGATCATGCCCGCTTGCATAAGTAATGGCCCGAACAGGGGAATTTTGATCAGTTCCTGTTTCAACACAAAGCAGGTGCGCGGCGCGAGAGCCAGCCACACTAGGGTGTCGAACGCCGATTGGTGCTGGCTGGCGATCAGGGCGGGGCCGTGTGCGGGGATGTTTTCGCGGCCAGTCACCACCGGGTACACCCCGCAGATCACCCGCAGCCCGCCCAGCACCAGGCGGCCCCAGAACTGGCCGAAGGCGAGCGCGCGATCGGGGTAGAAGCGGCGCACGACGATACCAACAAACGCCAGCACAAAGCTGATGCCATAAAACCACGCATTAAAAACGGCGGCGCGGAGAAAATTGATCATTGTGCCTGCCCTATCACTTCGCCACCCAAAAGGCCCAGTTCGGCCAATAAAAATCTGATATATTCGATGATCAGCACGGGCACCGCGGCGCCTGGCTGAAAATCGGCAAAGGCGCCGGCGCGCACTGGCATGGGCAGCAGTTTAAGCCCGGGGGCGGCGCGCGAAATTTCCAGCATGGCACGCGGCATGTGGTAGCTGGAGGTAACCACAATGATGCTGGAGAATTTTTCAGTCCGCGCCCAGGCGGCGATTTCGCTGGCATTGCCGGCGGTGGTCAGCGCTGTGCGGCCCAGGGTTACGCGCGGGCCAAAAATGGCGGAGTCAAACCCGGTTGCCCGCGCGATGTGCTTGAAATCAACGTTTGGGGCGACACCGGAAATTAACAGCGTGCGGCCGTAGCCATCGCGCAGTAGTGCAAGGCCAGTGGCGACACGATCGGTGCCGCCGGTCAGCACGGCGATAGCATCGGCCGCGCGTGGCGCCGGTTGCGGTGCGTAGGCAACCAAGGTGAACCAGACAAAACCGGCGACCAGCGGTGCCAACAGCAGGGCGACCATTAGTTTCAGGGCATCGCGTTTCATGGCAGGAAACTCATGGCAACCGGGCGAGCCACACACGCACGGTGAGGTTGGCAGTGATAAAGCCAATGCCGCAGGCGGCCAGAGCGAGTGCGGGCAAGGCGGCCCACACCAGCGTTGGCAGGGCAGCAACCACCGACGCGGCATCCGACAGCACCACCTGACTTGCCGAAAACGGCGCCGCCAGCCGCGCTAACGCCAGCAGCACCGGTATTGCGGCCAGCGCCCCCAGTGCGCCGCCAGCACCGGCCAACACCGCCATACGGCTGGCAAAGCGCCAGGCGATGGTGGCGTCGGTGGCGCCCAGGGCGTGCACAATAAAGATCGCATCGCGCCGCGCGGCCAAGCCAGCGCGGGTGGCAATCACCATCAGGGCGGCGGCAATAATCATCACCAGCCCTAACGCCAGCGCAGCACAGGCTTCCAGGCTACGGCCCAGGGCGGCCAGGCGGGCGAGCCAGGCGCCGTTTTGTTCAATCAGCGCTGCCGGCAGGGTTTGGCTGATGGCGTGCAGCACGGCGGCCTGGTTAGCGGTTGCGGTGAGATGGATATCGAACACCACCGGCAGGCGCAGCGACAGGGTTTTGGGATCGGCGCCCAGCCAGGGCCGCAGCAAATTTGCCAACTGGGCATCATCCAGGCGCTCGGCGCGGGCAATGCCGGGGATGGCGGCGAAGGGGGCGGTGGGAATGTTCGCTGTATCTGGCAGTTGCACGGTGATTTCTGCCGCAGCCCCGTAGCGCCAGTGGCGCGCCAGGGCGGCTGATCCGGCAAGGCCCCCCACGGCCAGGCTTGCCAAAAATATCATGGCGGCCACCAGCAGCGGCAGCAGGCGATCAGATAAAGCCCGGCGCAGGCCAAGGTCGTCGGCCCGGCGACGGCCTACAGATTCGCCACGGCGGCTGGCGCGGGTGGTTTTGGCGAGCCGATCAGCCATCGGCAATTAATCTTCCGGCTTCCAGCACCAGGGCGCGGGCGGGGTGGCGGGCGACCAGGGCCGCGTTATGGCTGGCGACAATCACCGTGGTGCCCAGGCGATTGAGTTCGGCCAGCAACTGCATCAGGCGTTCGGCCTGGGCATCATCCAAATTGCCGGTGGGTTCATCGGCCAGCAGTAAGGCGGGCCGGGTGATCACCGCGCGGGCAATGGCGGTGCGCTGCTGTTCGCCGCCCGACAGCTCGGCCGGCAACGCATCGGCGCGGCGGGCGAGGCCAACCCAGCGCAGCATTTCGCTAACATCGGCGGCAAGCGCTGCTTCCGGACGGCCGGCCAAGCGCAGCGGGAGTGCCACATTATCAAACGCGGACAGGTGGGGCAGCAGGCGGAAATCCTGATACACCATGCCAATACGGCGGCGCAGCGGCGGCAGATCGCGGCGGCGGGCGGTTTCGATTGCGGTGCCCAGCAGGGTGAGGTGCCCGGAAGTGGGGCGTTCGGCGAGCGTCAACAGGCGCAGCAGGCTGGTTTTGCCGGCGCCCGAAGGGCCGAGCAGCCAACGAAACCCGCCTTCGGGGATGGCAAAACTAATCCTGTCTAGCACCGGGGCCAACACCGGGGTGGCGGCCGGCTGGTAGCACAGGGTGCAATTTTGCAGGCGGACACTGGTGGCGGTTTGGGGCAGTGGCGACTCCAATGACGGCGGGTTTGGTCTCATATTAGCCACGGGATACGCGGCACTGCACTCTGATTGGGCAATTCCTGCCGTGCAACGCAAACGGCGCACGCTAACCACTTGGCGGCAACCGTGCGTTGTGGCAATCCGGGAGCCGAAATGGTTGCGCGCGCCGATTTGCCGGGGGAAGGTAATTAGGGCTGTGCGCGCGGCATCACAAGTTTACCATGCGTCAAGCGTGGGACGCCCTTGAGGGTTAGTGTTTATGCGTATTGTCTGTCCAACCTGCGAGGCTGCCTACCAAGTGCCAGATGCCGCTCTGGCGGCACGCAAAACAGTAAAATGCGCGCGCTGCGGCAATAGCTGGTCACCCTTAGGCGATGACGAGCCGACCGTGGTGCCAACTGCGGCGCCGATTGTGGCCCCGGTTGTAGCCCCGGTTGTAGCTCCGGTTGAGACTGTGGCTTCCGCGCCGCCAACCGCGCCCGAGCCGCCGGTGGAACCGGTTGTGGTGCCCCCCCCCCCGGCAGAACCGGTGGTGATTGATGCGCCGCTGCCTGACGTGGCCGCACCGGCGCCCGCCACAAAACCAAAGGCAGCGCCCACCCCAGTTGTGGACGACGCAGACGAGTTCGTGCCCGAAGATACCGCCCGCGGCGGCAGCGGTCTTGCCATCAGCATCGCCATTGTGCTGGCCGCCGGCTTGGCCACGGTGATGTTCCGCGGGCAGATTATGCAGGCCTGGCCCGCCAGTGCGCACCTGTTCGCCGCCATTGGCCTGGGCGGGTCGTAACCGCTGCGTGCCGGGCTAAGATGCCCACTGGCGCCCGCCTAAACGTGCCCGCCGCATGACACATCTGTCGGGCGCACCCCAGCTTGCGATTTTTACCATCGCGCCCAACCGGCCGTTTTTGGATACGCTGGCGGCGGCCCATCTGGCGCGCCACCACGACACGACTGAGGCCTTGGCCGATGCGATTTTTCTGCTGCCAACCAAGCGTGCAGCGCGCGCTTTGGCCGATGCGTTTCTACGCCAATCTGGCGGGCGGCCATTACTGCTGCCGCGCATCATTGCGCTGGGCGCGCCCGATGAAGCAGGCCTTGCGTTAACGGCCGCCCTAGATTTGCCGCAAGCCGTGCCGGCCGCCCTGCGCACCGCCATCCTCACCCAGCTGATTTTAAAGCTCGATGGCCGCAACGGCGCCCCCACCGCCCCCGATCAGGCCTGGACCCTAGCGGTGGCGCTGGCAGCGTTGCTCGATGAAGCCGCCTTAAACGAAATCGATCTGGCCCGCGCCCTGCCCAACGCAACCGGCGGCGAGTTTGCCGAACATTGGCAAAACACGCTTATTTTTCTTGATATTATCACCCACGCCTGGCCCACCTGGCTGCAAGCGAACGGATACCTGGATGTGGCAGCCCGCCACGTCGCCTTGCTGCGCGCGCAAGGCGATGCGTGGGCGGCAAGCCCCCCCGCCGTGCCGGTGATCGCGGCCGGCATAACCGGCGCAGTGCCGGCCGCTTTGCGGCTATTGGCGGTGATCGCCCGTATGCCAGCTGGCCAGGTGGTGCTGCCCGGTTTTGATCTGGGCATGGACGCGGCCTGCCGGGCAGATTTAACCGACACCCACCCGCAAACCGCACTCCACGATGTGCTGGCAGGCCTTGGCGCAGAATCCGGCGATGTTGCGGAATATCCGCCAACCGAGGTGGCCCCGGTCTGCGCCAGCGCCCGCATCGATCTGCTGCGCACCGCCCTGCTGCCGGCTGCACAATTGGGCCAGTGGCAAACCGCCAGCCGCGATGGCGGCACCGGGGTTTACGCGTTACACGCCAGCGACCAGCAGCACGAAGCGGTGGCGATTGCCCTTGCTTTGCGCAACACGCTGGAGATGCCCGGCGCCACCGCAGCCTTAGTCACCCCCGATCGGGCACTGGCCGCGCGGGTGGCGGCCGAATTGCAGCGTTTTGGCGTGGTCGCCGATGACAGCGCCGGCGAAGCACTGGCCGATAGCCCGCCGGCGGTATTTTTGCGCTTGCTGGCGGAAGCCGCCGATTTGCGGCCAGTGTCATTGCTCGCCCTGCTTAAACACCCGCTGGCAGCGCTCGGCCTAAGCCCAGCCGCCGCCCGCAACGCCGCCCGCACCCTAGAAATAAAAACCCTGCGCGGCCCCCGCCCGGCAGCGGGTTTCGCAGGCCTGGCCCAAAACGGCGCGGCGCCGGCATTTTTGGCCAGGCTGAAAACCGCGTTTGCCGCACTCCACGCGCTGCCTGCCCTTGCCCCGGCGCCCGAATGGTTTGCAGCCTTGATCCAATCCGCCGAGGCCGCCGCCACCACCGACGCTACGTCCGGACCCGAAATCTTATGGCGCGGTGAAGATGGCGAGGCCTTGGCTGCCCAATTATCGGAGCTTTTGCCCAGCCTTGCCCGCCTGCCGTCGATTGACTTGGCCGATGTGGCACCGCTGTTAACCGCAACCCTTGCCGGCATTGCCGTGCGCGGCACCGGCGCACGGCGCGCCGGCGGTGCCGCCCACCCGCGGGTTTTTATCTGGGGTTTGCTGGAAGCGCGTCTGCAATCCGCCGATTTACTGGTGCTGGGCGGGCTTACCGAGGGCACCTGGCCGGCCATCGCCGACCCCGGGCCATGGCTAAACCGCGATATGCGCAGGCGTGTGGGGCTGCCATCCCCCGATGCCGCGATCGGCGCCGCAGCGTTGGATTTTTGCCAATTCGCCTGCGCCGCCCCCGAAGTGGTGTTATCGGCGCCAGCGCGGCGCGATGGGGCGCCTGCTGTGCCAGCACGCTGGCTGACCCGGCTAAATGCGTTTTTGGGTAGTGACGCCTTACCGTCACATCCATCGGCCGCGTGGGCTAATCTGCTGGATAAGCCATATGGCGATGCTGTCGCCGCCCGTGCCCCCGCGCCCTGCCCCGCCGTTGCCCACCGGCCGCGGCGCCTGTCGGTTACCGACATCGGCACCTGGCTGATCGATCCTTACGCGATCTACGCGCGGCGGATTTTGAATTTGGAAAAACTGAAAGACATCGAAGAACCCGCCGATGCTTCAGATTACGGCACGCTGGTGCACCAAGCGCTGGCGGATTTTGCCAAAACCTACGGCACCACCGTACCGTTTGATCACGCAGCCGCTCTGCGCGATGTGTTTTTGGCAACCCTAATCGCCGCCCAAGCCACCAGCGCCGTGCGGCCCGCCTTGGCTGCCTGGTGGCGGCCACGCTTAATGCGCATTGCCGATTGGATCGCCGATACCGCCGAACCCGCCTGGCGCGAAGGCGTGCCGTTGGCCGCCTTGATCGCCGAACAGTCCGGCGAGATCGACCTTGCCGGCCCAGCCGGCCCCTTTTTGCTGCGTGCGCGGGCGGACAGGATCGATCGGCGGCAGAGCGACCACAGTTTGGGGATTATCGATTATAAAACCGGCACCGTGCCATCCAACAAAAACGTCGAAGCAGGCTTGGCGCCGCAACTACCACTCGAAGCCATGATGCTGGCGCGCGGCGCATTTGGCGCAGCCTTTGCAGGCGATGCCACCCGCCTGGCCTATTGGGGCATCACCGGCGGGCCCACAGCCGGCAAAAAACAGCTGCTGTTTGGCGGCGATGCCGGCAAAACCAGGACCGCCGCCGCCTTGGCGGAAACCCGGCTGTGCGAACTGATCGCGATTTATGACGATCCCGCCCGGCCCTATTTGGCGCAGCCTTTGGCGGGCCAGGTGCCGCGCTTCAGCGATTACGCCCAGCTGGCGCGGGTGGCCGAATGGACATCGGCCGAAGACGAGGCCGAAACCTAAGCTTAACGGGTCAGGCCGGTTGTCTCTTCACGGCCTTGTGTGCAGGCGCTGCCAACAATGTGCACGCGCTGCTTGACATCGGGCGGGCTGAACGCCGAACGTTTTTGCGGCGCGCGCGGCAAGCTCTTCGTGCGCGCCCCAAACAACAGGAGGTTTTAACATGGCCTGCAAAGTTTCAACGGCCCTTCGCGCTGTTACCAGGGCGGCCATCGGGCTGGCCGCCCCGGTAATGACCTTGGGGGTGGTGGCCTTGGGGGGGATACCCCAGGCGCATGCTGCCAATGTCTCGGGCACCTACATCATGAACTGGACCGAGATCTGCCAGGCCCTGCAAAATGAAACCCTACTGACCGAAAACCCCGGCACCACCGACACCGACCTTTTGAGCATGTTGAACTCAGTGCAAAACGGCAAAATCAATCAATGGGTTGGCTACGCGACGTTTACACCCACCGTTGCGGGCGGCTTAAGCGGTGCGCTGTCGGTGGTGAATGCCCAGACCAAAGGCAGCCTACTGGTGACCGGGCTACCCGGCCCGCCGGCAACACCGGCAGTGAACGATCTGGGCTTAACCATTGGCAGCTCGGCAGCACCTGTCACCGGCACGTTCAGTTTCAAGCTTGGTGCGGCGCTAAATCCCGGTTCGGTGACATTTGTGGTGGACAAGGCCGTGGTGCTGCCGGCGTTCTTTGGCCAAGGGGTTGGCGGCACCATCACGCATTTCGAGTTTGTCGGGCTGGAACCCTCGATGGGCGGCAAAGCATGCAGCGTGCACGGGTCGGCACAGCGGCGGTAAAGTTGATTTCGTCCCATCCCCCCTTGACCGCGCAGCCCCCCGGCGACAAGGAAACCTAGGGCCGCGATCGGCGGCTAGGTTGGAGACGACGCACCATGGACACCCCCACATCGCCGCTAAGTTCGCTTGCGGCAATGGGCCAGCTTGGCCAATCGCCATGGCTCGATTTTATCAGCCGCGACTATGTCGCATCGGGCAAGCTGGCGGCCTTAGTTGCCGCCGATGGTATTGGCGGGGTGACCTCCAACCCAGCGATTTTCGAAAAGGCAATCGCCACCGGCGCCGAATACGAAGACGCCCTGCGCACCCTAGCCGCCGACCCCACCCGCGATGCCAACGCCATTTATGAAGCCCTGGCCATCGCCGATATCCAGGCCGCCGCCGACGTGCTGGCCGGCGTGCACGCCGCTACCAACGGCACCGATGGTTTTGTCAGTTTAGAAGTGTGCCCGTATCTAGCACACGATACCGCCGGCACCGTGGCCGAAGCACGGCGCTTATGGGCGGCGGTTGATCGCCCCAATTTGATGGTAAAAGTGCCCGGCACCACCGCCGGTGTTGCCGCCATTCGCCAGTTGATTGAAGACGGCATCAGCATCAATGTCACTCTGTTGTTTGCCCTGGATGCTTACCAGGCGGTAGCGGAAGCCTATGTCGCTGGTTTGGAAGCCCGCCATACGCGTGGTTTGTCGGTTGCCCGCATTGGCAGCGTTGCCAGCTTCTTTGTCAGCCGCATCGATGCCGTGATCGACCGCGCCATCGACACCCGCATGGCCGCGGGCGATGCACAAAGCGCCGGCCTGCACAGCGTGCGCGGCAAAGTGGCCATCGCCAACGCCAAAATGGCCTATGCTTGGTTTGAAGATTTTTGTGAAACCCCGCGCTGGCAGGTGCTGCAGGAAGCCGGCGCCGCGCCACAGCGTTTATTATGGGCCAGCACCGGCACCAAAGACCCCGCCTATAGCGATGTGCTGTATGTGGAAACGCTCATCGGTCCGCAAACGGTCAATACCCTGCCGCCAGCAACCATGGATGCGTTTCGCGATCATGGTGTGGCAGCCTCACAGTTAAGCGATAATGTGGATGATGCCCGCGCGCTGCTGTTGCAGGTGGACCATCTGGGCCTGGATTTGCCCGGTGTAACCGCGGCCTTGGTCGAAGATGGCGTGCGCCAATTCGCCCAAGCCGCCGATCGCTTGCTGGCAGCCGTGGATACCAAGCGGGTGACTGCCCTGGCCGGAAAACTATCGCGCGTGAGCGTAGATCTGCCCGATGATTTGGCGCGCGCGCACAACGACGTGCTGAGCGCCTGGCAGGCCGATGGCAAAACCCGTGCGCTATGGGCGCATGATGCCAATGTGTGGACTAACCACGGCGAAGCAGCCTGGCTCGGGTGGCTCGCCTGCCCGCAAGCCGCAACCGCCGCGTTGGGCGATCTTGCAGCTTTTGCCTATGACATTGCCCAATCAGGTATCACCGATGTGCTGCTGCTGGGCATGGGCGGGTCAAGCCTAGGGGCCGAAGTGCTGGGCGCTATTTTACCCGGCACACGTAAACTACACGTGCTGGACAGTACTAATCCAGACCAGGTTGCACGCGTGGTCGGCGGCGTAAGTCTGGCAACGACCCTGGTGATCGTTGCCAGCAAATCAGGCTCCACTCTGGAACCTAGCATGATGGAAAGTTACGTCTGGGCCCAGGCAGTGGCAACCCTAGGGCAGGATAAGGCCGGCGCGCATTTCGTCGCCATCACCGATCCTGGTTCGGCTCTGGTAACACTTGCAACTAGCAAAAACTATCGCCGGTTATTTCTGGGTGATCCACAAATCGGCGGCCGCTTTTCAGTGCTGTCGCCGTTTGGCCTGGTGGTGGCGGCAGCCATCGGCGCCGACGTAAAACACCTTGCCCATCACGCCCGTAAAATGGCGGCAAGCTGCGCCCCGCTCACGCCGGCCACCACCAACCCCGGCGTTGTGCTGGGCACGCTACTAGGCGTCGCAGCCCGTGCCGGGCGCGATAAACTCACCTTGCTGATGCCGATAGCTCTCGCCCCACTTGGCGCCTGGCTAGAACAGTTAATTGCCGAAAGCACCGGCAAACACGGCATGGTTATTCTGCCGATCAACGGCGAAACCCCCGATGCCGCCAATGCCTATGGCGCCGACCGGATATTTGCCGATATTACCTTGGGCAACGATACCAGCGATCGCGGTGCCGCCCTGCGCCAAGCCGGCCACCCTGTGCTGCGCATCAATGCAGCTAACGCCGCCGATCTCGCCCAGCAGTTTTTCCTGTGGGAATGCGCAACCGCTGTCGCTGGCAGCGTGTTACACATTAACCCCTTCGATCAGCCCGATGTAGAAGCCGCCAAAATCAAAACCCGCGCGCTGACCGATGCCATCACCGCCACCGGCAGCCTGCCCAAACTCACCGATACCATCACCATCGATGGCTTTATCGTGCGCGCCCCGGGGCTAAATCCCGCCGCCACCATCGGCGATTTACTGCGCGCGCACCTGGCCCGCGCCGTCGCCGGCGACTACGTCGCAATCCTCGCCTATCTCGATCAAACCGAAGCTCACACAGCAGAATTAAGCATTTTGCGCGGCCATCTCGGCAACGCCACCCGTGCCGCCACCATGCTGCAATTTGGCCCCCGGTTTTTGCACTCCACCGGCCAAGCCTTTAAAGGCGGCCCCAATAGCGGTATCTTCGTGCAAATTACCGCCGGCCCCATCGCCGACCTCGCCGTGCCCGGCAGCAATTTCAGCTTCGGCCAAGTCTGCGAAGCCCAAAGCCGCGGCGATTTCGACGTCCTGGCCGAACGCGGCCGCCGCATCATCAACATCCACATCACCGGCCCCATCCTGCCCGCCCTCCGCACGCTAAACGCCGCTTTAGATTTTTCCCGCGAAGCGTAAGGCAAGAAAAGGCTGGTGGGGCGAAGCCGCCCCCCCAGACCCCCGGCGTAATGTTGACGGCGTGTGGGCGAACTCCGTCATCATAATGCCGGGGGTCTG
>JBBARC010000015.1:0-47964 GCA_040400005.1 Acetobacteraceae bacterium
TTGTGTAGCTTCGACCCTACCTGGGCAGTTACCTTTTTTCTTCAGAAAAAAGAAAGTCCTTGCTTTTTTGTATTCACTCGATTGCCCCCCAGCGCTTCCGTCCCCGCCGCCCAACCGCTATAGCCACCCAGCGTTTTGCCCAATCCCAAAGGAAGTACCCCATGCGCATAGCAATGATCGGCGGCGGCTATGTCGGCCTGGTATCGGGCGCCTGCTTTGCCGAACTCGGCAACGATGTGCACGTGGTCGAAGCCGACCCCGCCAAACTCGCAAGCTTACGTGATGGCCGCATGCCGATCTACGAACCGGGGTTAGATACCTTGGTTGCCAGCAATGTTGCCGCTGGGCGTTTGTCCTTTGGTGATGATATCGCGGCTGCCGTCGCTGGCATTGATGCGGTTTTCATCGCGGTGGGCACCCCGACCCGCCGCGGCGATGGCCATGCCGATTTGTCGTATGTCTATGCCGCGGTTGAACAGGTTGCCCGCGTGCTCACCGGCTATACGGTGATTGTCACCAAATCCACTGTGCCGGTCGGCACAGGCCGCCGGGTGCGCGAAATTTTGGCCGAGGTGCGGCCAGATTTGGATGTCGATGTCGCCTCCAACCCCGAATTTCTGCGCGAAGGCAACGCCATCGGCGATTTCATGCGCCCCGATCGCGTGGTGATTGGCGTTGAAAGCGACCGTGCGCAAAAAATGCTGCACCAGCTCTACCGCCCGCTGTATCTCATCGAAGCGCCGATTTTATTCACCAATTTGGAAACCGCCGAGCTGATAAAATACGCCGCCAACAGCTTTTTGGCGATGAAAGTCACCTTTATTAACGAAATGGCCGATATCTGCGAACGCGCCGGTGCCGATGTGCACGATGTCGCCCGCGGCATCGGCCTTGATGGCCGCATCGGCAAAAAATTCCTCCACCCCGGCCCCGGCTACGGTGGCAGTTGCTTCCCCAAAGACACCCTGGCGATGGTGCGCATAGCCCAAGATTACGGCGCCCCGTCGCGCCTGATCGAAGCGGTGGTGGGGGTGAACGATGCCCGCAAGGCCGGCATGGCGGCGCGCATTGTGCACGCGGCTGGCGGGTCAGTGCGCGGCAAAACCATCGCCATTTTAGGCCTCACCTTCAAACCCGAAACCGATGATATGCGCGATAGCCCGGCCATCCCCATCGTCGGCCGCCTGGTGGAAGACGGCGCCACCATCCGCGCCTTCGACCCCCAAGGCACCGACCAGGCCCGCCCGCTGCTGCCGCCAGACATTACCTATTGCCGCGATGCGCTGGATGCCGCCACCGGCGCCGATGTGCTGGTGGTGGTGACAGAATGGAACGAATTTCGCGCAATCCCACCGCAACGTTTGCACGCCGCCATGCGTGGCGATCTGATTGTTGACTTACGCAATTTATACGAACCCGCCGCCATGCGCGCCGCTGGGTTTCGCTACGTCAGCATCGGCCGGCCATGATCGCCAATCTGCGCACTGCGGCAAAAACCCTGGCTGTGCTGGCAGCGTTGCACAGCACTGCGCACGCGCAAATCGGCCCCATGGCCTACCCAACGCTGGCAACCGCGCCCAACCCACGCGATTTCGTCACCCGCCAAAATGCCGATCTGGTGGCCGCCGAACAGGTATTGCGCTTTGGCGGCGCCAATATTTTTTGGCTCGGCCTGCGCAGTGACACCGGCCGCACCGCCGATGCCCGCCTGCCCAGCGATTTCGAAATCATCAACGCGTTTGATACCGCAGCCTCCATGGGTATCAGCGTGGTGCGCGCCCGCACGCTTGCTGCCAGTGTTGGCTGCAAGCTGTGCGTGCTGCCCGCCCCTGGTGGCGCGGAAAACGAAACAACTTTGCGCGCCATCGACCATGTGCTCAAACTGGCCCGCGACAACGGTATAAAATTTATCCTGCCCCTGGCCGGTGGCATCAGCGATTGCGCGCAGCCACAAAGTGCCGCGTTAGATGGCGATATCTGCGTGTTCGTGCGCGCCCATGGCAGTACAAATGCGGCGGATTTCTTCACCAACCCCGCCATCCGCGCCGATTTTGCCGCTCACATTCTGGCCCTGCTCAACCGGGTGAATGTGGAAACCGGCACGTTATGGCGCGAAGATCCCGCGATCATGGCGTTTGAAACCTGCGATGCTTGCGCACCGGCCAGCAACCCCGGCGCGGTCGGAAGCTGGACTGCCGATATCGCCGCGTTAATTCACGCCAACGATTCCCACCATCTGGTGCAAAGTGGCGCTTTTGCCAAACTCATCGGCGTGCCTGGCAGCGGCCCTCCTATCGGTACCGCCGATATCGCCCCGGCCGGCGTTGATATCGTGGCGATCAGTCCAGATCCCGCCCATTTTAGCGCAGCAGTCGATGCCGCTAGCGCCGCCAACCGCCCCGTGGTGCTGGATAATTTCCCGTGGCAGCCAAAGATCTTTGCAACCCCCGATGATCTGCAAATTTTCCTAAAACGCATGTTAAAACGCCGCGATCTCAACGGTGCCGTGCTCAGCGAGATGTCGTCGCATGCCGATACTGGCGGCTATCTTGCCGATAGCGCCGATCACGATCCTGTTGTGCCGCCAGCCCTCTACTTCCCCGGCATCACCACAAAAACCACCAACGCTGCCGATATGGAGTTGCGCGCCCGCGCCATCCGCCGATTCACCTATTCCATGAGCGGTTTTTTCATCACCCCGGCCTTCATCCGCCCCGGCCCGCCCGATATCGTTAGTGCAACTGGCGGCCGCATTGTCTGGCGCGGCTCGGCCGGTGCCAGCACGTATAGTATCGCGCGCGCCCCCGATGCCCGCATCAACGCGCCAAAATGGCAAACCCTGTGCGACAAATGTGCCAACGACCTTGCTGGTTTCTGGCAAGATCCCAATCGGGGTGGCGGCCCGGCCTGGTACCAGGTAACCCCGTACGATGCTAATAACCACGCCGGCCTGCCTTCTGCCGCGATCGAAAGCAAATAAAAACAAACCCAAATTTTGGCCCAAATTTTACCAATACATAGTCGGGGTTACGCAACCACCGCGCGCTCAATCTCTGCCAACGCCGCTGCCACCGCCGCCACCATGGCGGCTGCCTGCGCCGGTGCATCGCTGCCCGTCATCCGCGCCCGCCCGCTCACCACACGCTGCAGCACCGGCACGTTCCGTCCAATGGCCGCATCCAGCAAGCTCACCCCAATGGTTGCGCGCGCTTCGCCCGCGGCCACATCGGCGTAAAGGGCGGTGAGTTCACTTTCCAGCACCAGATCAGCGCTCAGCCGGCTGCCCGGCCCGACCACGGCGGCAAAATGCCCGCACCCGGCAAGCCAGGCGGTCAACGCCGCCCCGACCGCATCGGCCGGCGGCACCAGCCATTCTTCGTAATGGGCCGCTGCCACCGAGCCATCCGCTGCGCGCGTCAGTAACCCGCGCGCCTCCACCCCCGGCCCCGCCACCATATCGCGCACCAGCAAAATTTTGCCGCGCGGGTCGGCCGGCATTATGCTCGCCCGCACCGGCGCCAGCGGCCATTGCCGCCGCTCGGCGTACGGGCGCGATGGCAATACCGAACAGCCAACGGCGGTTAGGCACGTAAGCCCGCCCACGCCGCCCAGCACATGGCGCCGCGTGATGATCAAATTGCCCAGCATTACTTGCCCCCTTTGGGCGGTGCGCCCTGCCACAAAACCTGGCCCGGATCACGCCGTATAGTTTCCGATGCATCTCGTAAATTTTGCATGGTGGCCCTGGTATCGCGCAAAATCGGCAGCAATTCGGCGCTGATATCGGCAACCCCGTGATCGGCCCGGGCGGACGCCGCCTGTAACGCCGCAATCAAGCCTGGCAATTTATCCAGTGCCGCGCGGGCCGCCTTAATTGTATCGCGGGTTTGCGGCCCATCGGCCAAATGCTGAAACGACGCGCCGGTTTGCTTTAATTGTGCCGAAAGCCCTGGTAAATCCGCCTGTTCCACCTGGGTGCGCAACGCGGCAATGGCGCCGCGCGCATCGGCAATGGCGGTGTGCGCATCGCCACCCTGATCCAGCTCGGCGTGAAGGGACGATACCAGCCCATCAACATTGGCAAACAGCTTGCCAAAATTTACCGCATCCAATTTAACCATAATATTGGTTAGCGTATCCTGCACCTGGGCAATGGTGCTGGGAATGGACGGGATATAATCATCCTCCGGCGCCCACGGCAGGGCTGCCACCGGGTGTTCCCCAGGTGGCACAAAATCCAGTTCCATATACATAACGCCGGTTAAACCCTGGCTTGCCAAATGCGTGCGCAAACCGGTTTGCACGGCAACTTTGGTCTCGGGCACCCGGCCCATCCGCTTGGGGTCGAGCTTAAAGCGCACCACCACCAGCCGGTAGGTGGGATCGCCAATATGCTGTTCTGCACTGGCCGGATATTCCGCCGCCACTAGGCCAATGTTGGTGATCCGCCCGAGCGTCACGCCGCGAAACTTGACCGGCGCGCCAACATCCAAGCCCTGCACCGATTCACGAAAATAGGTTTCGTATTTGTGTCCATCAGATAAACGATTGCCGGTCAGGGCCAGCACCACGCCAATCACCATGGCAATGGTCAGCACAATCAGCAAACCCACCCGAATATACAAACTGCGCGCCGGCATGCCGGTTGCCATCACAGTACCTCGCGGTGAAAAAACGCATGCACGCGCTTATCGGTGCTTTCGTCGCGCAATTTACGCGGGTCGCCGGTGGCAATCACGCCGCGCGCCGATTTATCCAGCATCAGGCAGCGATCGCCGATGGTCAGGATCGATGTTAATTCATGCGTCACCACCACAAAACTTGCCCCCAATTGGCGCCGCAGATCAAGGATCAACTGATCCAAGCCTGCCGATGTCACCGGATCAAGCCCGGCCGAAGGTTCATCCAAAAACAACAAGGGTGGGTCTAACGCCAACGCCCGCGCAATCGCCGCGCGCTTGGCCATACCGCCAGAAATTTCCGCCGGGTTCATCTCAACCGCATCGGAAAGCCCGACCAGCCCGAGTTTTACCCGTGCGATCGCCTCACGCGCATCTGGCGGTAAGTCAGTGTGCATTTCCAGCGGCAGCATGACGTTTTCCAGCAGGCTCATGCTGCCAAACAGGGCGCCGGCCTGAAACATAACGCCGATGCGCGTCAGCACCGCCGCATCGGGGGCTGCCATATCGTGGCCCAGCACCATCGCGCGCCCGGCACTTGCCGGCTGCAGCCCAATCAACAAGCGCAAAAGTGTCGATTTGCCGCAGCCCGAGCCACCCAAAATGATAAAAATCTCGCCTTTGTTCACCTCAAACGAGACGTTTTCAAAAATCACCCGGGTGCCGAATTTACGCGCAACTTTGTCGGCCGTGATAATTACCTCGGTCACAGGCCCAGCCGATAATACAGGATGGTAAAAATACCATCGATCACAATGGTTGCAAAAATCCCGCCCACCACGGCGCTGGTGGCAGCTTCCCCCACCGCGCGCGGGCCTTGCCCGGCACCAAGGCCTGTGCGGCAACCAATGATCGCCACCGCCGCGCCAAACCACAGCGCTTTGAACAGCCCGCCAAACAAATCCCCCAAGCGCAGTGCCAGCACCGATTGGTTCCATATGGCGACTAACGGGAAACCCATCATTACCATTACCGCGGCCATGCCGATCATCCCGGCGGCTTCCAAAATCAGCGCCAAGCCCGGCATCACCAGCATGGTGGCGGCAAGCCGCGGCAGCACCAGCATTGTCACCGGGTCCACCCCCATGGTGCGCAGGGCGGCAACTTCGTCGTTCACCACCATAGTGCCCAATTCCGCCGCAAAGGCCGACCCGGTGCGCCCCGATAAAATAATCGCCGCCAGCAGCGGCCCCAATTCGCGCACCAGGCTCAGTGCTACCAAATTGATCACGTAAATATCGGCACCAAACCGCCGCAGCGGGATAGACGACTGAAACGCCAAAATCAGCCCCATCAAAAAACCCAGCAGCAGCACCAGGGGAATGGCTTTTACCCCGGCGGTATCAGCAAACGACATCATGTCGCGCGATTTAAACTGCCGGTGCTGCGCCGGCGCGCGCGCGGCCGCCACTGCCACCTCGCCGACAAACCCCAGGGCTGACAGCAATCCTTGCCAAACATCGCCTAACCCGACGATGATCGGGTCGCTATAGGGCGCCGGTGGTGCCGCCGGTGCGGGTTTTGCCGCCTCGCGCACGCGGGTCAGCAACGCCAAACTTTCAGCTTCCAGCCCAGTGATTTCGGCGGGTTTGCCGAAGGCGGTTTCGGCCGCACAAATTAGGGTAGCAGCAGCCGTATCAAACGCTGCCGGGGCGGCGGCGAAATCAAACCGCAACGCCCCCCCGGCGCTGGGCTTTGCTGCCATCACCCGATCCCACACCGTGCTCACGGTCGCCAAATCCAGCGCGGTTTTCGCGGTAATCGTCACATCGGCGCCGCCCTTTGCAATGTCCACGGCATCGGACTTCACGGCGCCGGTCATCGGCGCGCGTAGAGGGCTGCTGGCACGCCGATGGCCAGCGCCACCACACTGAGTGTCGTAAGCCCGGCAGGTGCGTGAGCGCCAAGGATGCCCATCAGCACGGCCAGGCTCACCGCACCACCGGCCACCATGGCAAAGGCGGCGATTGCTGGCAGCACCAACGCCGGTAGCAACACCAAGCGCCCAACCGTCAGCGGCCCGGCACCACAGGCAACCGCTGCCCGGCCCAGGGCGGGGTCAAGCTTTTGCAACGCCGATCCCAGCATCAATGCCACCAGCAAGGCGCCAGCCCCCGCCTCGGCACCAAGGACAGTCGGATCGAAGGGCAGGGCGGCCGCTTGCGCAACCCGGCCAGCCAGAAAAATTGCCACACAAATCGCCGGCAATAGGGCTGCCGCCGCCAGCCACCCGGCTAGCCGCGCCGGCCATCCGCCTAGCCACCAGAATAGCCATGCCAACACCCCACCGGCCGACAACGCACCGCCAGCCACAATAGCAGCCGCGCCCGCAATGTGCAGCATGTCAGCGATGAGTGCCGGGGGCATCACCGCAAGCCGCAGCGGCAAATCGGGAGTCGTCAGCAGCAAAACCAAGGGTAAACTGGCAGCCGCCAGGCTTGCCATCAGCCGCAGTATCATCGCGCCCGCACCTGGGCCCGTCGCGGCAGGTCTGGGCAAACTCAGTCCCGCTTGCGGCGAAACGCATCCAGGCTCACCACCTGCGGCGTCGCGTCAGGCATTGGCGTCGTATCGCTACTCTCGGGCACCGCCGGTGCAACCACCGGTGCGGCAACCTCGGGCACCACCGGCGCCACATACACAAACTGCAGGCCAAACTGCACCGAAGGGTCGGCAAACCCGGTGATTGCTGCCAACGGAATGGTCAGCGCCGACGGGATCCCGCCAAACGATAGCCCGATCGCCATATACCCGGCCGCGCCATCAACGATCAGATCGCGATACTGGTGCTGCATCACTATGGTCATGTCTTCGGGGTATTTTTCGCGCAACCGCGCCGGCACTACGCTGCCGGGGTGGTCGGTGCGGAAGGTGATATAAAAATGGTGCTCGCCGGGCAGCCCATATTTGGCGGCCTCCTCCAAGGCGCGCAGCACAACCCCGCGCATCGCCGCTTCCACCCATGCCTGATATGGCAAAAGTGCGCTCTCTGAACCTTGCTTGCCGCTGGTATCGTCCATCATATCCCTCTGCGCCCTATTTATAGCGCGCCCAAGTCATAGCGCGCGAAGCCCACGACGACAATTCTGCGTGTGTGTCCCTTAATCAACCTCGCCCGGCAGCCTGCACCGCCGCTAACGACACTCAAAAATCAGGAACCACCACAAACGCCGCCCGCCCGGCGGCAATCTCAATCACCCGGTCGATCAGCGGCAAAAACGGAAACCGCAGCATCGGCTGCGTGTCGGTCAAGGGTAATACGCAGCCCAGTTGCAAGGCGGCCAGGGCCGCCAGCACGCCCGGGTTGCGCAAACCCGCTGGCAGGCTGCCCCCAACTGGCACACCAAAGCGCCGCAGGGCCGATAGCAGCACCAGCAAGGATGCGCACTGCACCAGGGATGCGAACCGCATCCCATCCACCGCCACCGCCAGCAGCGCTAACGGGGCCAGCGTCACCACCACGGCCGCGGCGAGGCCAATCCAGTTAAACCGCAGCGCGCGGGCGGTAAGCACCAGGTTGAACACGGTCGCCGGCAAGCACACGGCCAGGGTTACCGGCACGATCGCTGCATTCGTCGGGATGCCCCACAGAAACATCGCGCTGCCGCGCCGGTTAAACGCGGCATCGCGGCACAGGGTCGCCGCCGTCGCCATCTGAAACGGAAAATCCCCCACCAAATGCTGGAAATACGCCTGGGCCGCGCCGCTGTCGCAGGCGGTTTTGGTTTGGCCCAGCCAAGCGGTCACCACTACCGCCGGCAAAATCATCGCCACCGCCTGAAGTACCGGCCAGCGCCGGTTGTCGGCACGCAGCGCCGCCCAGGCATCAAAGCCGATCAGCGCCACCGCAATCGGCAGGTTCGATTCCTGAATAAGCACGGCAATCACCGCCAGCGCCGCACGCACACCAAGCCACCCGGCTGCGGCCGGCATCAGCAAACAGGGCAGCGCCAGCGCCAGCCCAAAATGCTCGCCACGCCCGGCCGTGTTCACTAGGCTGGCGAAACTGACCGACAGCAGAAACAGCACAACCGCCGCCGCCGCCCCCGTGTCGGTGCGCACCGGCCGCCAGGCGACGCACGCCAGCACTGCCAGCCACAGCGCGAACACACCAAAACACACACAGGCGAGCGGCACATACCCATAGGGGGGTGGCGCGATCATGGCCAAAATTGTGCCAGTCACGCCGCGCTTACCGAAGCCGAAATGGTAATCGATCACCAAATGCGAAACCGTGTAGAGCTGCGGCCAGCGCAGCCCAGCTAGCACGCCTTGCAGCAAAGCAAGCGGTATGAGCCAAAGTATCAGCCGGCGGCCGCGCGGCAGGGCAGGGTAACCAAACATGTTCATCGCGGCGGTGATGAATGCAAGGCGCCAGTGACGTCAAGCTGGGCACGTCACGCGCCCAGGGCAATCGGGCGAGTGCAAACAAAATAAGAATTTTCTTTTTGACTTCCGAAAAAAGAAACAAAAAAGACTTTTTGACGTTTGGTGCGGGATTCGGTGCAGCCAAAAGCCCCAGTCCCCAGTTTCAAAAGTCTTTTTTGTTTCTTTTTTCGGAAGTCAAAAGAAGGTTCTTACTTTCACCCGATTGCCCTGGTTCTTTCCCCGCTTTCCTTGACATTCCCCCCAAACCCCCGCCATACGCCACCCATCGGGCCATCTTTATGCACCCGGTCCCCGCCCCATGCGGGGGCTCCGCCGCTCCGCGAGTGTTCGCGCAGCGGCGTTTTGTCTGCTGGCGTAAGGGGTAACACCACCCATGTTCGACACCCTGTCGGGCAAGATTTCCGGGGTTTTTGAAGGGCTTCGCAAGCGCGGCGCCCTGTCGGAGACTGATGTCTCCGAAGCCCTGCGCGAAATCCGCCTGGCCATGCTGGATGCCGACGTAGCCCTGCCCGTGGTGCGCGAGTTCATCGCCCAAATCCGCGAACGCGCGGTGGGCGCCGAAGTGCTCGATGCCGTCTCGCCCGGCCAGCAGGTTGCCAAAATTGTTCACGATGCGCTGGTCGACGCCCTGGGCGGCGCCGGTGCCACGCCGTTAAATCTGGCTGCCACCGCGCCGGTGCCCATCCTGATGGTCGGCCTGCAGGGCTCGGGCAAAACCACCACCGCCGGCAAGCTGGCCCTGCGCCTGTCCACCCGCGAGCGTAAACGCGTGCTGCTGGCATCGTTGGATACCCAGCGCCCCGCCGCCCAGCTGCAGTTGCAGCAGCTGGCCGAACGCGCCGGCGTGCAAAGCCTCGCTATCATCGCCGGCCAAACCCCGATCGAAATCGCTGTGCGCGCCATGGATACCGGCCGCCGCGAAGGGTTTGACATCGTCATTCTTGATACCGCCGGCCGGTTGTCGATCGATGATGTGTTGATGGACGAAGTTCGTGCCATCGCCGCCGCCACAACGCCGGCCGAAACCCTGCTGGTGGTCGATGCGATGACCGGTCAGGATGCGGTGCAAACCGCCACCGCCTTCAAAGCGACCGTTAACGTCACCGGCGTGGTGCTCACCCGCATGGATGGCGATGCCCGCGGCGGTGCGGCGCTGTCCATGCGCAAGGTCACCGGGGCCCCGATCAAATTCGTCGGCGTTGGCGAAAAGCTTGATGCGCTCGAAGAATTCTATCCCGAACGCGTTGCTGGCCGCATCCTCGGTTTGGGCGATATCGCCGGCCTGGTTGAACGGGCCTCCGAAAACATCGACCACGCGGAAGCTGAAAAGCTTGCCGAGAAAATGCTCAAAGGCAGTTTCTCGCTGGAAGACTACGCCAGCCAGCTGCGCCAGATCATGAAGCTGGGATCGATCAGCTCGATCATCGGCATGCTGCCCGGCACTGGCGCGCTAAAGCAAAAAATCGAAGACGCCAACATCGATAAAACGATTTTTAAGCGGCAATTGGCGATCATCTCGTCAATGACCGTGAAAGAACGCCGCCACCCCGATATTATCAAAGCCAGCCGCAAAAAACGTATTGCCGCGGGCTCCGGCGTGTCGGTCACCGACGTCAACCGCCTGCTCAAGCAGCACGAAGATATGGCCACTATGATGAAGCGCATCGGCAAGCTTGGCCAAAAAGGGCTGATGCGCCAAGGACTATCCGCCCTCATGCCGCAACGGGGAGTACCTGGGCGGCGCTAAAGTGCAAGCCCGCAAATTTCAGGCGGGCACATCACTTACCACACCAATGCAATCGTATCGCAGAACCTGAGAAAAGAGAGAGAATACCAATATGGGTCTTAAAATCCGCCTCGCCCGCGCCGGTGCTAAAAAGCGCCCCTACTACCACATCGTGGTGGCCGATAGCCGCTGCCCGCGCGATGGCCGCTTCATTGAAAAACTCGGCAGCTACAACCCTATGCTGCCCGCCGAGCACACCGATCGCGTGCGCCTGGTCAATGAGCGCATCCAGCATTGGCTCGGCAATGGCGCCATCGCCACCGATCGCGTTGCCCGCTTTTTGGGCAATGCCGGGCTGATCGAAAAGCCAGTGTTTGCCGAACAGCCCAAGCAGTCCCTGCCGAAGAAGAAAGCCCAGGAACGCGCCAAAGTTAACGCCGCCGCAGCCGCGTCTGCTGCCGCCGCCGCCGCGTAATAAACGGCGCGATCGGTCACTACGCAATGCCAGCAGATCCAATCCTGATGGGGGTTGTCGGGCGCCCGCACGGGGTGCGCGGGCTGTGCCATGTGCACAGCTATACCGCAGACCCCGCGGAACTGGCCCGCTATGCCCCGCTCACGGATGGCAAAGGTGGCGCGTGGACAATCGCCTGGCAAAGCGAAGGCGTCGCCCGCCTGACCGATGCTACCGGGCGGGCGGTTGCTGACCGTGAAGCTGCCGAAAAACTCGTCAATCTTCGTTTGTATGTCGAGCGTGATCGCTTGCCACCCGCCGAAGATGATGAATTTTACCTGGCCGATCTGGTCGGTCTTGCGGCGGTCGATGTCGCCGGTAAGGCGTTGGGCTGCATCATCGCCACCCACGATCACGGCGCTGGCACCTATCTGGAAATCGCAGCCGAAAATGCGGCCCCCGTGCTGGTGCCGTTCACCAAGGCCTGCGTGCCGGTGGTTGATCTGGCCGCACGCCGCGTGGTGGTGGAGCTGCCCGCAGAAATTGTCGTGAGCCCCGAAGCAGCCGCCCACGAGGGGCACGCTGCATGAGTTTTTCAGCCGACATTTATACGTTGTTCCCTGAGATGTTCCCAGGTTCGTTGGGCGCATCCCTGGCCGGGCGGGCGCTGGCCCGTGGTATTTGGGCAATCCAAACCCACGATCTGCGCGAACACGGTGTTGGCGTGCACCGCAAGGTTGACGATACCCCGTTTGGTGGTGGCGCCGGTATGGTGCTGGCCGCCGAGGTGATTGATGCAGCTTTAGGTGATGCGGCCGATGATCGTCCGCTTATCTGCCTCACTCCGCGCGGCCGCCCGTTCACCCAAACCGTGGCCCAAACTTGGGCCCAGGGCCCTGGGTTACGCATTATCTGCGGCCGCTACGAAGGTATCGATCAGCGCGTGATCGATGAACGCGGCGCCGACGAAATTTGCATCGGCGATTACGTGCTATCGGGTGGCGAGCCCGCAGCACTGGTGTTGCTCGATGCCGTGGTGCGCCTGCTGCCCGGGGTTATGGGCGATGCTGCCAGTGCCGACGAAGAAAGTTTTGCCAACGGGTTACTGGAATACCCGCACTACACCCGGCCTGCGCTGTGGCGCGGGCAGGCGGTTCCAGATGTTCTACTATCGGGTGATCACGCCGCCATCGCCACCTGGCGCCATGCCCAGGCGGAAGCCATCACCCGCACCCGACGCCCCGATTTATGGGCACGCTACCAAAACGCCGGCGCGCACAAACTGCGCGCATGACGCCCCAAATAGTAAGTTTGAAAGGACCATCACGATGAACATGATTGAAGCTTACGAGGCCGCCGAAATCGAGCGCCTCACCGCCGCCCGCGCAGTACCGGTGTTCGTGGCCGGTGACACCGTGCGCGTATCGGTGAAAGTTGTTGAAGGCGAACGTAGCCGTGTGCAGGCCTATGAAGGCGTCTGCATCGCGCGCTCCAATCGCGGCCTCAACAGCAATTTCACCGTGCGCAAAATCAGCTATGGCGAAGGCGTGGAACGCGTGTTTCCGCTGTATTCCCCAGCGATCGCCCTGATCGAAGTGGTCCGCCGCGGCGATGTGCGCCGTGCGAAACTGTACTATCTGCGCGGCCGCCGCGGCAAAAGCGCGCGCATCGCCGAAAAAGCCCGCGAAACCCCCGCCGTTGCGGCTGAGTAAACAAAAAACTCTGACGCTAAACTCTGACGCTGGGGGGCACTCGCGCCCCCCAGCCCCCGGCGGTCTATCAATGGTAAGGCGCCCGTGGTTTGCGGGATGCGCGCTTGGTTCGGGATTTTGCTATGTCGCGCACGTTATTTGATAAGATCTGGGCCGATCACATCGTCGAGCTGCTCGATGATGGGGCTGCCCTGATCTATATCGATCGCCATCTGGTGCACGAAGTCACCAGCCCGCAAGCCTTCGAAGGTTTGCGGGTTGCCGGCCGCCGCGTGCGCCGGCCCGATGCCACTATCGCCGTGGTCGATCACAACGTGCCAACTTCGGATCGCCGTGCCGGCATTGCCGAGCCCGAAAGCCGGCTGCAGATCGAAACGCTGGAACGTAACGTCGCCGACTTCGGCGTGCCGTATTTTCCGCTGCTCGATGCGCGCCAGGGCATTGTGCATATTGTTGGGCCTGAACAGGGTATTTCGCTGCCCGGCACCACCATCGTGTGCGGCGATAGCCACACCAGCACCCATGGCGCACTCGGCGCCTTGGCGTTTGGCATTGGCACCTCCGAAGTGGAACACGTGCTGGCGACCCAAACCTTGCTGCAGCAGCCGGCCAAAAACATGCTGGTGCGGGTCGATGGCGTGGCCCCGTTGGGGGTTAGCGCCAAAGATATCGTGCTGGCCATTATCGGCAAAATCGGCACCGCCGGCGGCACTGGCCATGTCATTGAATACGCAGGGGATGCGATCCGCGCGCTCGACATGGCCGGCCGTTTTACGGTCTGCAATATGTCGATCGAGGCCGGCGCCCGGGCCGGGCTGATCGCCCCCGATGATGTCACTTTTGCCTGGGTCAAAGGCCGCCCCTTTGCCCCCGCTGGCGATGCCTGGGATCACGCGGTTGCCTACTGGCGCACCCTGCCATCGGACGCAGATGCCATCTACGATAAAACAATTATACTCAATGCCGCCGAGATCGTGCCCATGGTCACCTGGGGCACCAGCCCGGAAGCGGTGGCCCCGATTACCGGCGTGGTGCCCAACCCCGCCGACATCGAAGATGCCGCCCGCCGCACCGAAATTACCCGCATGCTGGCCTATATGGCGCTGACCCCGGGCCAAAAACTCACCGATATCGCCATTGATGTGGTGTTCATCGGCAGTTGCACCAATGCCCGCATCGAAGATATTCGTGCAGCGGCCGCCGTCGCCCGTGGCCGTCACGTGGCACCTGGCGTGCGTGCGCTGGTGGTGCCCGGCTCCGGCCTGGTCAAACTTGCTGCCGAAGCCGAAGGCCTGCACCAGATTTTGCTCGATGCCGGCTTTGAATGGCGCGAACCGGGCTGTTCTATGTGCTTGGGCATGAACCCCGATAAACTCACCCCTGGCCAGCGTAGCGCCAGCACATCCAACCGCAATTTCGAAGGCCGCCAGGGCCCCGGCGGGCGCACCCATTTGCTATCGCCCGCCATGGCCGCGGCCGCCGCCATTACTGGGCACCTTACCGATGTGCGGGAGCTGGTTTGATGCAGGCTTTTACAACACTCACTGGTATTGCCGCCCCGCTGCCGCTGGCCAATGTCGATACCGATAAAATCATTCCGTCGCGCTTTTTGAAAACCATCAAGCGCACCGGCCTTGGTGTGCATCTGTTCGATCAGCTGCGCTATGATGAAACCGGCGCCGAGCGGCCAGATTTCGTGCTCAACCAAACCCCTTGGCGCCATGCCGAAATTCTCATCACCCACGAAAATTTCGGCTGCGGCTCATCGCGCGAACACGCCCCCTGGGCGCTGCTCGATTTCGGTATTCGCTGCATCATCGCGCCAGATTTTGCCGATATCTTTTACAATAACTGCTTTAAGAATGGCGTCCTGCCGCTGGCTCTGTCGCGCGCAGTGTGTGATGCACTCATCGAAGATGCCAAACTCGGCGAAAACGCCCGCATCACCGTCGATCTGCAAGCCCAGGTGGTTATCCGCCCCAACGGCGAACACATCCCTTTTGCCATCGACCCTATGCGGCGCCACCTGATGCTGGAAGGGCTTGATGATATCGGCCAAACCATGAAACACGCCGCCCGCATCGATAGTTTTGAAGCCAATCGCGCAGAGCGGGCAAACTTTCTGCCGGCGATTTCGCTCTAACCCCAACGCCTAACTCTTACCGCAGGAATAACGACCATGGCGAGCACCCGTAAACTGCTCATTCTGCCCGGCGATGGCATTGGCCCCGAAGTGATGCGCGAAGTGCGCCGGGTGATCGATTGGATGGCGCGCAAACGCGGCGTAGTGTTCGAACTGGAAGACGATCTGGTCGGCGGCGCCTCAATCGATGCGCGCGGCACGCCGCTTGCCCAAAGCACGATCAAACTTGCCAAAGATGCCGATGCCGTGCTGTTCGGCGCCGTCGGCGGCCCGGCCTGGGATAAACTCGGCTTCGACAAACGCCCAGAAATTGCCATTTTGGGCCTGCGCCAGGAATTAGGCCTGTTCGCCAATCTGCGCCCGGCTGTGGTGTATGATCCGCTGGTTTCGGCAAGCTCGTTAAAACCTGAAATTGTGCGCGGCCTGAACATTATGATCGTGCGCGAAAGCACCGGCGGCATTTACTTTGGCGAACCGCGCGGCGTGCAAACCCTGCCTGACGGCAGCAAACGCGGCGTTAACACCGAAGTGTACACCACGCACGAAATCGAACGCGTCGGCCGCGTTGCGTTCGACCTCGCCCGCTTGCGCCAAAAGCGCGTCGCCAGTGTGGAAAAATCCAACGTCATGGAAAGCGGCCTGCTGTGGCGCGAAACCATCACCGCCCTTGCCGCCCGCGAATACCCCGAAGTCACCCTTGCCCACGTGCTAGCCGATAATTGCGCCATGCAGCTGGTCAAAAACCCCGGCCAGTTTGATGTGATCGTCACCTCCAATTTGTTTGGCGATATTTTATCCGATCTCGCCGCCATGCTTACCGGCAGTTTGGGCATGCTGCCCTCAGCAACGCTGGGTGCCATCCAGCCTAACGGCAAGCGCCATGCGCTGTACGAACCCATCCACGGCAGCGCCCCCGATATCGCCGGGCGCAACCTGGCAAACCCGCTGGCACAAATCCTCAGTTTTGCGATGTTGCTGCGCTATTCTTTTAACATGCTGGCCGAAGCCGATTTGATCGAAGCCGCCATTGTGCGCGTTCTCGCCAACGGCCTGCGCACCGCCGACATCATGGCCCCTGGTGCCGCCCGTGTTGGCACTGGCGTTATGGGGGAGGCGGTGTTGCGCGAACTGGACAAGACCCTGGGTTGAAATCTCGCCCCTTGCAGGGGGGCGGGTGATACGCTAACTCGACCTTTCGGTCAGCACCCGTAGCTCAACTGGATAGAGCACCAGACTACGAATCTGGGGGTTGGAGGTTCGAGTCCTTCCGGGTGCGCCAAATTTTCTAACCTTGACCTACCGTGCCATCGCAATTGCGTGATGCCCAGTCAGCCTAAGCTGCTGGGGCCGTGCGGCTTATGGCCTGATCCGAACTCAGCTTAAACTGGCGGGCGGCAGCGCGCTAAAAAAGACTAATGCCGATCCGCGTTGATCTATTCTGCATGGGTCAACCCTTAAACGGGCTGCTATTAGGCTATACGCTTTTTGCCGGCAATGAAGGCGAATTCGCCCGCGTCGATGGTCTGCGTTGTGAAAATTGGCGCCGATAACGAGGGCTGAATGAATAGCGGCGTGCCGCATCACGCCACATCGGGTTTAGCGGAACGCAGCACCAGCGGGCGCCCGGAAGCCGCCCCCAGCGCCACCACCCCTTAACCGGATATTTGCACCCCTCACCACAAGCTACGCCGTATCATCGCGGCCTCCCCGCGCCATGCCCGGAAGGCCCCCCAACGTGCACCCCTGCGCCTCCCCCATAACCACCACCGACCCCCTGGTGCTCGACCTGGTGCAGCGTTGGCTCGATCTATCCGAACTTGACCGCCGCGCCTTCCAGGCCCTAGCGCACGAACTCACTGCGGTCTCTGATCTGGTCGAAACCAGCACACAAACTCTCAGTGACCGCTTCCAAACCCTCACCGCCCTCACCCAGGCCCAGGTCACCCGCACCAACCACATCATCGATATCGCTGGTAACGTTAGTGTCGACGGTCAGCCGGTGCCCATCAGCAACGCCCTGCAATCGGTGGAAACCGCACTGGGCACCGCGATCGACACCATCATGTTTGTCTCCCAGCACGCGATGCGCATGGTCGCAGCCCTGGAAGATATCGGCCGCGATGTCGAAGGTGCCGAACACTGTGCGGGGCAAGTTGATCGCATCAACCACCAGGCGCGCTATCTGGCGCTGAATGCCACAATTGAGGCCAGCCGCTCGGGTGCCGCTGGCGCCGCCTTCAATGTCATTGCCCACGAAATGAAAGATCTCTCGCGCGCAACCGAAACCACCTCGCAGCAAGTGCGTGCCCGCATCGCCGCCGTCGCCCGCGGCGTGCGCAGTGGCCATGCGGTGTTGCGTGATATCGCCAGTATGGATTTATCCGAAAATATCCAGGCCAAACAACGCATAAATACCATGATCGCTGCCATCATCGATCGCAACACCCAAATCACCAGCGTGCTATCCGATGCCTCCCGCCACAATGGCGAATTGGCCGATACCATTGACCAGATGATTATCGGCATGCAATTTCAGGATCGTACCAAGCAGCATCTTACCCAGGTCAGCGATACTCTGGCAGTTTTGAGCGATGGCGCACACGATCTGCAAATCGCAACACGGCAGGCGCTGCCGGGGCAATTACTGCACGATACAATCGATGAAGATCGCTTGCGCCGGGTGATTGATGGGCAAACCCTGGGGGCAATGAAGCAACGCCTGCTTACCCGCTTGCTGCACACAAGCCCTGCCGCCGCGAACCAATCCCCGGTTGGCGGCACGCCGCAAGGTCAGATCAATGCCGGCGATATCGATCTGTTTTAGTTGCAGCAGACTAACCCCGTCCCCACTATCCCCGCCAACCGCGTTAGCGCCGTTCAGCCAGTATCGCCTCGGCCAGTTGATCAATTGCAAGCTCACGCTCCACCGCGCCAATCTCATGCGCAATTTTCGACATGCCATAAATCAGGCAGCTCGCCTCACTTTCCCCCAAGGTGCGTGCCCCCGCATGGCGCATCGCCAACAAACCGGCCGCGCCATCGCGCCCCATGCCGGTCAGAATAATGCCCAGCGCATTAGCCCCCGCACATTGTGCAACCGACTGAAACAACACATCCACGGAAGGCCGATGCCCCGAGACACGCTCGCCATCATGCAGCCGGCACACATATTGTGCGCCGAACGGCGCCAGTATCAGGTGGCGATTTCCATTAGCAATATACACATGGCCGGGCAGCACGCGTTGGCGATCGTACGCTTCGCAAACGCTCACCCGGCATAAGCTATCCAGCCGCGCGGCAAACGATGTCGTAAACCCTGGCGGCATGTGCTGGGCAATAATTATTGCCGGCGCGTTGGCGGGCAAATTAATCAACAGCCGCTGCAACGCTTCAACCCCGCCGGTTGATGCGCCAACCGCCACAATGCGGCCTTCCGATGATCTCGCCGCATCATACACCAGCGGTGCGCGGGCAATCGGCTTTTGCCAGGCGTGCGGCCGGCTTTGGGCGGCAGCGTGAATCTTGGCGATCAAATCATCGTGCATCGCCGCAATGCCCAGGCGTACATCCATCATGGGTTTGGCGACGACATCCACCGCCCCCAGTTCCAATGCCCGCAGGGCAGCGGACGATCCTTTTTGCGTTAATGTCGACACCATCACCACCGGCATCGGCCGCAGCGCCATCAGGCGTTCGAGAAAATCCAAACCGCCCATTTCGGGCATTTCGATATCCAGTGTTATGACATCAGGGTTCAGCGCCTTGATCTTTTCGCGTGCGATATGCGGGTTGGGGGCAACGCCCACCACCACAATGGCTGGGTCACTTTGCAAAATCTCTGTCAGTAATTGCCGTATCAGCGCTGAATC
This sequence comes from Acetobacteraceae bacterium, assembly GCA_040400005.1. Taxonomy (GTDB): domain Bacteria; phylum Pseudomonadota; class Alphaproteobacteria; order Acetobacterales; family Acetobacteraceae; genus JBBARC01. Next base: position 18,973 of record JBBARC010000015.1, read on the forward strand.
ATCAATGATCAGCACTTTTATCGGCATATCCGCTGCGCGCTGGGTCACGTCAGCCGCACAGAAAAATCAGCCCGCCCCAGTGTCGCATGTGGCGGGCTGGCCGGTGCGGTCTGTGGTTCGAACGGCAGTTCCAGCATCCGCGCTATACCGCTCAGCGGCCAGTAATCAATGCGCCGCGCATGCGCACCGCGCAAATGGTGCGCCGCTACGCCCAGGTTTTTGCCCCCCAAATACGCCTCTATAAAGTCAGCGTTCTGCGCACCAACGCCACCACCCCGTCCAACCATGGCAGCACCACCAAATACCTTTATCTCCAGCCTCTCACGCACACCGCCGCCGCACAGTATATCGTTGATCAGTCGCGCCATGGCGAAATTGCCGTAGCGCATGGCGGTTTCGGCCACCCCCCACTGGTCTGGCCCCCATTGGCCCGTGCTGCTTTCGGGCAGCATAAAATGGTTCATGCCGCCAATCCCTGCCAGCGGGTCGCGAATGCACGCGCAAACACAGCTGCCCAAGACGGTTGCAATCACGTCGCCTGCCTGGCGGGTGACAAAATACTCGCCTGGGCCAATTTTGATCAATTTCATTGGGCCCTGCATCGCGCAGCAGTACCGCATTGCCATCCGCAATTGTCACCGGCCATCATCTCAGTACCGTTTACGGTAAGTGGTGGTACCAGCTAGTTCAAAACGATTACTTATGTGCATAAGGCTTTCTGAATGCCCAATGAACAAAATGCCTTGTGGGGTTAGGTAATCGGCTATGCGGTCAAACAAAACACGCTGCACATCCTTGTCGAAATAAATCACCACATTACGGCAAAATATCGCATCAAATTTGCCCTGCATTGGCCATGGATTAAGCAGGTTAAGCTGTTTGAACGTAATATAGTCTTTCAAGCTATCTGGCATACTCACTATGTCATTACAGCGTGGCGGGATAAACCCTAAAAAATGCGGTGGAATAACTGCCGTCCGGTCCGTAGTGTAACATCCTGCAGTGGCCTGTTCGATCATCGTGCTATCAATATCGGTTGCTAATATGCGCGCATCCCAGCCTGGCGTATCACGGGCGAATTTGTGCACAACCATGGCAATGGAATAGGCCTCCTCGCCGGACGAACACGCAGCCGACCATATGCGCAGCCGCGGCCGCGGTGCCTGGCGCAGCAGCGGCGCCAAAACCATACTAGCAAGCGACGTAAAATGATGTGGCTCTCGAAAAAACCGGGTCAAATTGGTGGTTAGTGCATTGATCATGTCGCGGTGCTCGCCAGCACCTGCCGGGCTATCCAGCAGCGCCACATACGCATCAAAACTACCCAGGCCCAACAGGCGCACCCGCCGCGCCAACCGCCCTGCGACCATTTCACGCTTATTGGCATTCAATGAAATGCCAGTCATTTCACGCAGCAAACCAGCAATTACGCGAAAATTTCCCAGCGAAATACCACAATTGCTCGTGTAGTTAGCCACCGCCTGCGCCATAGCGCCAGGTGCCGCTGGCTAAAACACCTTCCAATCAGCACCGGCAGCCGCCCGTTCAGGCTGTGGCGCCGCCGGTAGCATTTTTTTACGCGGCACCATTGTGGCCACTCGGGCGGCAGGTGCAGTAAGTGCCGTCGTTTTGGCCACCCGCGCCACCACCACCTCCGCCCGGTCAGCCAGGGTAAAGGCCGCCACCATGGTGGCCAGCCCATCGGTCTGATCTTCCATAGATTTCGCCGCCGCCGCCGCCTGTTCAACCAGCGCCGCATTCTGCTGCGTCATCTTATCCATCTGGGTCACTGCGGAATTTACTTCTTCAATGCCGCTGCTTTGTTCCTTCGATGCCGCCGAGATTTCGGCCATAATATCGGTTACTCGTTTAACCGACTGCACAATGTCTTCCATCGTCGTGCCGGCTGTACCAACCAGCCGCGATCCCGATTCAACTTTGGCCGTCGATTCGGAAATCAGAGATTTTATTTCCTTGGCCGCATTGGCACTGCGCTGCGCCAAATTGCGTACCTCGGCCGCAACAACGGCAAAGCCGCGGCCCTGCTCGCCGGCACGGGCCGCCTCCACCGCGGCATTCAGCGCCAATATATTGGTCTGAAACGCAATTTCGTCGATCACCCCAATAATGTCGGCAATCTTGCGGCTTGCATCACTAATCCCCTCCATGGTGCGCACCACCTCGCTCACCACATGGCCGCCCTTTACCGCAACGTCCGAGGCCGAGCTGGCAAGCTTATTGGCCTGCTGGGCATTGTCCGCATTCTGCCGTACTGTGCTGGTCAGTTCTTCCAAACTTGCAGCAGTTTCCTCAAGGCTGGCAGCCTGCTCCTCAGTGCGCTGCGATAAATCGGTATTGCCCATCGAAATTTCGCGCGCCGCGCTAGCAATCGCCCCCGATGCATCAAGTATCGCCCCCACCACACCAGACATCGTATCCAGCACGCCATTAACGCCTGCGCACAAACTGCCAATATCGCCAGCCTTGCCCTCCAGCGGCACACGTTGGCTCAAATCATTCGCCTGTGCCCGATTAACCACGTGCTGAATTTGCTCAACCGCCACCCGCAGAGCCTCGGCTGCGCGCACCTGCTCGGTTACCTCGGTTGCGTATTTCACCACCTTAAACGGCCGCCCGTTCATATCTAAAATCGGGCTGTAATTGGCCTGCAACCACACATCGCGGCCATTCTTGGCAATCCGCTTATACTGCCCGCCGTCATGTTCGCCGCGCCCCAACTTCTCCCAAAACGCCCGATACTCGCCGCTTGCACGATATTGCGGATCAACAAACAGGCTGTGATGCTGCCCGCGAATTTCGTCTAGCCGGTAGCCCATGGTTTGTAAAAAATTGTCGTTGGCATCCAGTACCCGGCCATCCAGGCTAAACGATATCACCGCCTGCGCCTTGCTAATCGCTGCAATCTGCCCCTCGAAATCGGCCGCCTGCAATTTCTGCGCGGTGATGTCGGTTGCGTATTTTATTACTTTTAGCACTTTGCCATTGGCGTCCAAAATCGGGTTATACGATGCCTCAATCCAAACCTCGCGCCCGCCTTTGGCAAGGCGCTTATACTGCGCCGCCTGAAATTCACCGCGCCGTAACCGCTCCCAAAACTCCTGGTAAGCAACACTGTCCGCGTAGGCATTTTCCACAAATATCCGGTGATGTTTGCCCTGAATTTCTTCAAGACTATACCCCAGCGTACGCAAAAAATTAGTGTTGGCATCAATCACTAATCCGGCGGCCGTAAATTCAATAACCGCTTGCGACCGGTTAATCGCCGCACTCACCGCCGCCGAATCAGCATTCAGCAACCGCTCGCGCGCATCGGTCCATTCCACCGAAAAACCAATCCGCGCACCACCCTCCACCAAAGGTGACACCAGTAGGTCAAACACCCGCCGGCCGACCTGAATGCTGGCGCCATGCTGTTCGGTCAAACCGCCCAGCATCTTGCGCTGATAGGATGGATTTTTGTGAAAAATATCGATATTACTGCCAACTAGGGTCGCCACACTAAAACGCGGCAACTCCTTTTGCAGCTCAGCCTCGGCCTCCTGCAAAAGCGCCGTTACGGCCGGGTTAATGTAGGTTATATTTAGGTCTGGATCAGCAATCATCACGTTGCTGCGCAACGAATTTAAGCCCACCAGCCGCGCCACTTTGGCCGCCTCCGCCACCTTGCGCGCGGTGATGTTGTTGGCATACGCCATCACCTTATACACCGCATCGCTCTCGTCACGCAGCGCCACATAGCGGATCTGCAACCAGCATGTGCCGCCAGCATGGGTGATAAACCCTTGTTCTACACAGTCCGCAGTGCCAGCAGCGCCCGCCGCCAGGGACTGCCCCCATGGCCGCGCGGCACTTGCCGCCGCACTATCCCCGGCAATTAAAAACTTTCCCAATGGCGCCCCGGCGATATCGCCAATCCGATACCCGAGCAAATCCAAAAACAAATCATTGGCCTCCAGCAATGCGCCACCCGGCGTACAGCCAAACATCGGCATCCCCTGCTGCAAGCCCAGTATTTGTGCATCGCGGTCGCGCCCCTCGGCACGACGCTCGCGGCTGCCGCGGCGCTCAAACATGGCGGAAAATAAGGGTGTCGGTTTGCTTAGATGCATTGCAATCTCACAAGGTTAAGGGACAGCCATCGGGTTACACGGGAACAAGATGACCGAAGGCGATCATCGCCCCGGTCAGCATCAGCACTCAATGCCACGCATTTGCCGCGCGGCCATTACTAAGCCGCCATCCCGCCGATCGTGATGGCGGTCAGATCAGCATTGATCAGGCAATCCAGCGATACCAGCGATACCATGCGGTCGTTGTGGCTTGCCAACCCTGCCAACAAATTGTCCTGCGCTGCCAGACCAATTTCCGGTATTGGCTTAATCGCCTCAGGTGCCAACGCGATAATGTCAGATACCGCATCCACCAGTAGCCCAATCGTGCGCGCGCCAATGGTGATAATAATCACTACATTCATCTTGTCCGGTGGGCGACTCGGCATGCCAAACCGCGCCCGTAAATCCATAATCGGTACAATAATGCCGCGCAAATTGATCACGCCATAAATGCAGCTCGGCGCGTTGGGAATGGGCGTTGTTGCCGTCCATCCCTTAATTTCGCGAACGGCCATAATATCTACCCCATACTCCTGCTCACCAAGGGTAAAGGTAATAAATTGCACGCTCACGTCGTTCGCCGCGATCGGCCCGCCACTGTCGGGCCTGTGCGAAGCCCCCAGTTGCGAAGACCCCTGTTGCGAATACCCTTGTTGCGAAGACACCGGTTGCGATGACCCCGCCTGCGAAACCACGGATGTTTGAAATGGGTCGGTCATAAGCTGGTGTTACCCCTATCGCCGAGAACCAAACTGTAGTGCCGAAAAGTTATTGCATTATTGACGCGGTACTGGTTGGCACCGCTAAAGTGTCGCGCCCAGTTACGCCCACGCTGGCGCCACACGGATCACACAAACCGGCGACATCCAAAATCAGCGCCACCCGTCCATTGCCCAAAATCGTTGCTCCACCCACGCCACTTACCGGGCCGTAATTCGCCTCCAGGCTTTTCACCACCACCTGCTGCTGGCCAATTAAATCATCCACCACCAGCCCTATCTTGCCGGCGCTTTCATTTTCCACCACCACAACAATACCGCGCCACGCGTCGCGTAGGGCATCCGCCACGCCAAACCGCGCGGCCAAATACAGCAACGGCACATATGCACCGCGTAACGCTAGTACGTCGCCATGTCCCGCCACAGCATGTACATCGGCGCGCGCCGGCCGCAGGCTGCCCACAATATTGGCCAGCGGCACGATGTAGGTATCAGCCCCCACCGCCACAATCATGCCGTCCAGTATTGCCAAGGTCAGCGGCAAAGATAGCACAAATCGCGATCCCTGCCCCGCTACCGTGTGCACATTTATCCGCCCGCCTAGCGCCAAAATATTCCGCCGCACAACATCCATGCCCACCCCGCGGCCTGAAATGTTCGACACAGACTCCATGGTTGAAAATCCGGGTAGAAATATCAGATCAATGATCTCATCGTCGGATAGAATCTTATCCGCAGCAATCAGCCCGCGCGCCCGGGCACGGGCCAGCACCCGCGCGCCGTCAATGCCGCGCCCGTCATCCGCTACCTCAATAATAATCCGCCCGCCACGATGCTCCGCCCCCAGGTGCACAATGCCCTGCGCAGGCTTGCCGGCAGCCACCCGTTCCGCCGGTGTTTCAATGCCGTGGTCCAGTGCGTTGCGCAGCAAATGCGTCAGTGGATCAGCCAAATGTTCGATCACCGTTTTGTCAATTTCGGTGGATTCGCCGCTCATCACTAGCCGTGTATCCTTGCCCAGCAGCGCCGATACTTCCCGCAATAGCCGCGGCATACGGGAAAATACCGATCGCACCGGTTGCGTGCGAATAGCCATCACGCCATCCTGCAATTCCCGCAGATGCTGCGCCAAAATATCTAACCCATTAGTCAACCCCGGGCACATCTCCGCCGGCAACCCGGCACCTAACTGCACCAGCATGGTCTGGTTAATCACCAGCTCGCCAACCAAATTCACCAGCCGGTCAATCTTCTCCACATCCACCCGCACCGTCGGCGCTGCCGCCAGCACCTCCGCCCGCCGCGGCTCGCCGGTATCACTCACCGGGCTGGAAGGCTCGGCCGCTGCTGTGGTATCGATCGCCGCCACGGCCGGGCCATCACAGCTGGGTGGTAGCATTGGCGCAATCGCCACGTCACATTGGTCAGCGACAAACTCAAACACATCATAAAGGCGCGCCATCGGCACGGCCGTGTGCACGGTCACCACCCAGGCAATATAAGCACTTTCGGGGTCTAACCGGTCCAGCGCGGGCAGCGCGGTGATATCGGCGCGCACCTCAATGTGCCCCAGCCGGCCCAATTCGCGTATCAGCAACAACGGCTCACTAGCGTTTTTAAACAAATCCAGATGCGGCCTAAAGTTTATGCAGTATGCTTGGCCCGCCCCACCGCTTTGCGCCTGTTCCTCGGCCTGCTCCCCGGCCTGATTCCCGGCCAGCGCATCCGCCACCACGGCCAATTCTGCGCCACCCGCAGCACCCTCCACCGCCGCCACCAGGCTTGCCAATTCCACCCGCAGCCCGTCTTCCAGCCCCGTTTCAGCAACGCGGCCCTCCCGATCGGCGCTAATCAGGTCGCTCAACGCATCCGTGGCCCGCAGCAATAATTTGGCCAGCGGCCGGTCCAGCACAATTTTACTATCGCGCACCAAATCCAGCAGCGTTTCCAGCCCGTGCGCAAACCCCACCATGCGGGCAAAGCCAAACGCCCCGCCACCGCCCTTAATGGAATGCACCGCGCGAAAAATCGCGTGCACCGTGTCGCGATCCTCGCGCCCATCTTCCAATGCTGCCAGTTGCGTATAAACACACTCAAGCAGCTCGGCGCATTCTTCAAAATACGTCGATTTCAAGTGATCAAAGACATGTGCAGTCATCGGTTTAGCCACATAACCGGTTGACAATATCAACCAGTTTTTCCGGGTTGAACGGTTTGACGATCCAGCCGGTTGCACCGGCTTCGCGCCCGACATTTTTTTTGCTGCTGTCGGATTCCGTGGTCAGCATCAAAATCGGTAGGGCGCGAAATTTCGCGTCGGCCCGCAACGCGCGGATCAACGCCACCCCATCCATCACCGGCATATTCAAATCGGTGATCACCATATCCGCCGCACAGTTGGCCAAAAGGTTCAGTGCTTGGCGCCCATCTTCGGCAGTCACCACGTCAAACCCGGCGCCGCGCAAGGTATAGGCCACCATGTCGCGCATGGTTTTCGAATCATCCACCGTCATTACCCGCCGCGCCATCAGGCCTCCCCAAATCCCAGGGCAGCGGCAAGCCCCAAATCCAAAACCGCCTGGCGTAACACAGCACTTGGTGCGGCCAGGGCAAACCCCACACCCTGCGCCAGCGCCCGCCGCCGTGCCGCCACCAAAACCTGCAAACACGCGGTTGATACGCGCTGCACATCGCGCCCGCACAGCACCACCGGCGCATCGGCCGAAAGCCGCGCCAAAATCTGCGCCTGCAACCGGTCCGCGGCGGTGACATCAAGCGACGCTGCCAGCGCAATGGGCCCATCATCACCAACATCCACCGGCGCCAGCGCCTCAGCAAAATCAGGGGTCGGCATGGGCAGGCAATCTCCCAATTGGCGTGCGGGGCCACGCAAGGCAGGCGCGGCACCGGCACCCCGGCCACCCATGCCCCCACGCAATCTGCGCCGCGAAAACTTTACATTCGGTTGCCGCCACGCCAGCCCTGTTGCCGCAACCCACGCCCGGGCCAACGTGAGGGGCCCATTCCCCCGCTTTTTGCCGCCCCCTTTGCCATAAGCGAGCCGCCCGATGCACCAACTCCTCACCCCCGATGAAATGAGCACCGCCGATCGCCTTGCCGCCCTCGCAGGCCTGCCCGGCCCCCAGCTTATGGAAAACGCCGGCCGCGCCATCGCGCGCGCCATCCGCGCCCGCTTCCGCCCCTGCCGCACCCTGGTGCTCGCCGGTCCTGGCAATAATGGTGGCGATGGCTACGTCGCCGCCCGCCTGCTGCACCAAGCCGGCTGGCCGGTCAGCATCGCCGCCACCGCCGCCCCGCGCCGTGGCAGTGATGCCGCCGCCGCCGCGGCACGCTGGCACGGCCCCAATCTGCGCTTTGGCGCCCGTGCCGCGGCCCGCGCCGATCTGGTTATTGATGCGGTGTTTGGCGCGGGCCTTGCTCGCGATGTCACCGGCGTCATCGCCGATGCCCTGCGCGCCTCCCGCCAGGTGGTGGCGGTTGATGTGCCCAGCGGCCTCGATGGTGCCACCGGGCTGGTCCGTGGCTTTGCCCCTACCGCCTGCCTCACCATCACCTTTTTTCGCAAAAAACCCGGCCATGTGCTGTTTCCCGGCCGCGCCTTGTGCGGCGAGCTGGTGCTCGCCGATATCGGCATCCCCGCCGCCATCCTTACCAAACTGCCGACCCGTCTGTGGGAAAACACGCCAAACCTGTTTGCCTTGCCCACCCTCGCCCCCACCGACCATAAATACAGCCGCGGCACCGTCACCATTTGCGGCGGCAGCATGACAGGCGCTGCCCGCCTAACCGCCGCCGCCGCCCGCCATGCTGGCGCCGGGCTGGTCACCATTGCCGCCGACACCCACGCCGAAATTTTGCGCGCAGGCGACCCCGGCGTGCTGATCGCCGATGAAAAACTCAGTGTGCTCCTGCGCGATCCGCGCCGCGCCGTCTGGGTCTGCGGCCCCGGCCTCGATCTGGCGGAGGCCAACCGGGCCCTCGCAATTTTGCGCAAATCCGGCCGTCAGATCGTGGCTGATGCCGGCGCCTTCCTCGCCGCCAGCGGCGCACCCGACGCATTGGCGGGCTGCACCATCATCACCCCGCACGCGGGTGAATTTGTTCGTGTGTTCGGTGATCCGGGGGCAGACCGGGTCGCCGCCGCCCGCAACGCGGCCGCCCGCAGTGGCAGCGTCGTGGTGCTCAAAGGCGCCGACACCATTATTGCCAGCCCCGATGGCCGGGCGGCGATTAACACCAACGCGCCGCCGACCCTGGCCACTGCCGGCACCGGCGACGTGCTCGCCGGCATTGCCGCCGCCATGCTCGCCCAAGGGATGGCCCCGTTCGATGCCGCCTGCGCCGCCGTGTGGCTGCATGGCCGGGCAGCCCAGTTGGCAGGCCCGGGCCTGGTCGCCGAAGATCTGCCTGCCCATCTGGCGGCTGCCCTGCTGGGCTAACCCCGCGTGCCTTCACGGCCACACAACCCCAGCCGCCGGCCGCCAACGCGTTGCCACATCTTTGCGGTTCGTGCATCAATTCGGGGCAAGGTTGCGATCAGCGCGGTTTGCCACACATGGCAGCCGGTGGTCAGCGGCTAAAGCGGGGGAATACAGTGGGTCGGCGGGGTTTACATAACATTGGCATAGCCGTGATCGGCGCGGCGGTAGCAGCCGCAAGCTTGCCCTGCGCGCACGCCCAAACTGCCGTTACCACGGTCGCCGGCCCGTACGTCAATCTCGGCCTCGGCGGCTCGGTGCTCAACCGCACAAAAATCAACGATTACGCGCTGCCCGCCATCGGCAGCGATTTCCCCAATGGCAGCGCCGGCAGTATCGGCACCAACGCCAATGCCATCGGATCGGCCGCCATCGGCTGGGGCTTTGGCCAGGGGCTGCGGGCCGAACTGCAGGGCGATTACCGCACCAACCAGCTGTCCCGCTTTGGCGGTTTGCCCACCAGCGGCGCGCTGCAGCAGGCCGGCGGCTTCGTTAATGCATTCTGGGATTTCGATAGCATTGGCGCCGCTCTTGCCCCCGGCCTGGCCCCCTACGTTGGCATCGGCGCCGGCTACGAATACGTGCATTTCGCTAACGCCGCCGCCCGCGGTGATGATGGTTTGGGCAACACCGTGCTGTTGCGCAGCACCGGCAGCAATGGCGGCTTTGCCGCCCAAGCCATGATCGGCCTGGCCTACGATATCGCCAGTATCCCCGGCCTCGCGGTCACCGCCGAATACCGTTTTACAGCGGTGCCCGAACATCTGAACTACCAGGGCCAGTTCTTCGCCCCCGATCTCGCTACCCGCGCCACCTTCCGCACCGATAATCTGTATAATCAGGCCGGTCTCATCGGCCTGCGCTACGCGCTGCTTGGGTCAGTGTCCGATCCAGTGAGCGAAACAGCTCCCGCCTTGCCTGCGTTCGACCAACGTTCAGAAGCCCGCACTTATCTGGTCTTTTTCGATTGGGACCGTGCCGATCTATCCCCCCGCGCCCGCCAAATCGTCGCCGAAGCCGCCACCGCCTCGGCCCGCGTCGCCACCACCCGTATTGAGGTCAACGGCTACACCGATCTGTCGGGCACAACCGCATACAACAAAAAACTGTCCCTGCGCCGCGCCCAATCGGTGCAGGCAGCCCTGGTCAGCGATGGCGTGGCCGAAACCGCGATCACTATCCAGGGACTGGGCGAAAGCAACCCGCTAGTGCCAACAGCGTCTGGCGTGCGCGAGCCACAAAATCGCCGGGTCGAAATTATCCTAAAATAGGGCGGCCAGTTGCCCCCCCTTTAGTGCGCTTGGCTGGGTAAATCCTGGTCCGCCGCCAACGGCCGCACCGCATCAATCGCCTGAATAGCCGCCAGCAGCTGGTTGCGCGCCAGCGCTGCGCGCGCCTTGGTGATACCCTCAATCAAATTATCGCCAGCCGGCGTGCGCTCCGCCCCGTAAGGAACCGAACGCGATAGGGCGCGCGACTCGGCACGCTCCAGCGCTTCCTGCGCCGCCCCGGTCTGCCCTTTGGTTAGTGCCGCGCGGGCATCGAGCAGCAAACCCTGAATGTGCTCTTCCCCCACAGGGGCCGGCAAATTCGGCGCAAGCTCGGATTTGGTGGTGGCTGCATCCATGTTTCCGGCCTTATTCGACCGTGGCAGCGACATGCCGGTGCCAATGTCATTACCTGGCCGCGCGCCATCACTGGTTTGCCCCAACACTTGGGCCTGCACCGGGGGCGCCGCCAAGGCCAGCATCAGGGCCGGCAGCAGCACGATATAATTTGTAAAACGCATGAAAATCACTCCGTTCAATACTCTTGCATTTCGGCAGAGCACAGCGCCGGCACAAGGGCATTACGGTAAAATCATCCGCCGCACCCGTGCCGCCAGCCGCCGCCACACCGGCCGGCGGGCAACATCAGAAACAGCGGCAGCCGCCGGGGCAGGGGGAGGAAACGCGGTCTCTGCCGCCGCAGCGCGCGCACCAAACTGCGCTGCCGCCGCGTCAATCGCGCCGGCCAAATCGACAAACCCCTGAGGCTCGGGGTGCGGCCGCATCCGCGCCTGCGCCAAACACCGCCGGGCCGCGGCAATCTGTCCGCGCCCAATCTGTCCGCGCCCAATCTGTCCGCGCCCAATCTGTCCACGCCAAAGCAAAATACCGCCCAAATTCAGCCAAAACGCCGCCGAGTCGCGCCGCGCCACCCGCCAGGCGCGCACAAACGCCACCCGGTCAAAACTGCCGTCCAGCATGTCCAGCAGCATCTGGGTGAACAGATTGGCCTGCTGCAGCATCAAAAACTGCGCATGCCCGCCAAAATACACTTTTAACTCGGCCAACGCGTGGGTGCGCTGAATATCGCGCACATGCTGCCCATCCACGCACCACGGATCGTACACAATCCAACCCTGACGCAAGCACAACACCTGGTCGACTCGGTCGTGGCGAAAATCAATCACCGCCGCTTCATCGCGCCAGCGGATCTCGTAGGGGGCGCGCCGGCGGTCGATACTAAATTGCGGAATAACCGCCACCAGGTGATCCAAGCCCAGCCAATCGGCGAAATTAATCGCGGCAAACCCGCCCATGCTGCCACCGTAGCCGATCAGCCGCCGCCCAGGGGTGGCCGCCTTAATCGCCGCAATCACAACCAAAATCTCGTCGTGCTGAAACCAGTCGTTGGTTGCCGCCATCACGCCAATGGCGTTCATCCGCCGGTTGCGAAAAAATCCCTCACCGGAAAACTCGCCATCAAGTGTCGGCTCGGGCTTCCAATATTCAAACGACACAATAATATCGGGGCTGTCATCGCAATCTAGATAGCGCGCAATGTAATGCGCCCCACGGTGCAGAATTTTGGCCTCAATCGGTGCCGGCTCGGTCATAGCGGTAAACTTACCCGGCCCCAGCGTATCGGCAACCGTAGCCCGCCGCTTTATCCATTGCGCTGTGGTTTGGTGCGGGCAGGGCGCCAACCTGAACGTTGATCACTGATGACGTTAGACGTTTTCACTGTGGCAGCACTGCATCAAAGCCGTTCACTCGCTTGACGCATTTAGTGTGTTCACCCTACCGTTACACGTCAAACCACGTATGTGCCGGGCTGGAAACGCCAGCCGGTTGTGCGTGCTAAATCGAGATCGCGCCAAGCCGGGCGGAAAAACCGGGGCGACACATGGGGGAAATCTGGTGCATACAAATTTCGGAAATAAGCGCCTGTCGCGCCGCCTGACCTTACTGGCGGGTGCCGCCCTTATGGTTGCGGGTTCGGCCGGCAGTGCCCACGCGCTGGAAACCACGTTCGGCGATTGGCAGGTCAACCTCGATACCACCCTCACCAGCAGCTTTGATGTGCGCGCCTCATCGCGCGCCCATAGCTTCATCGGCAAGGCCAACGGTGGCACGTCCATCCTCACCAACACTGATAACGGCAACCTCAACTTCAGCGCCGGCGATTTTGTCGATGCGCCGCAAAAAATCACTACTGAATTGCAAATCAAAAAAGACGATTACGGCATTTTCGTGCGCGCCTACGGCTTTTATGATCCGGTCATCAACAGCGGCAACATCGGTTTTGCCACCCGCACCGATCCTTCGGCGGCCTTCCCCAATGGCCAAGCGGCCCGCATCGGCCTGAGCCACGCCGCCCAAAAAGACATCGGCGCCGATCTACGGCTGCTCGATGCCTACGTGTTCTTGCGTCCCAGCGTGTTCGGCCATCCGGTTGATGTGCGCATTGGTAACCAGGTGCTCAACTGGGGTGAAAGCACGTTCGTTCAGTTCGGCATCAACTCCATCACGCCGCTTGATGTCACCCAGTTGCACCGCACCGGCGCCGAGCTGCGCACCGCCTTTCTGCCCATCCCGGCGATCGACCTGAAAACCGATATCACCGACGATATCAGTATCGAAGCCTTCTGGCAGCCGTACTGGACGCGCACCAAGCTCGATCCCGTCGGTTCCTTCTACAACAGCAACCAGGATGCCCTGTTTGACGGCGGCACCTACGCCAACCTCAACACCGCCTATCACGATTTCCCCGGCAACGTGAATTACGTCGATATCGCCGCCAATCAGGTGTTTGGCGTCGCCTTGCCGCGCCGCCTCGATCGTCACCCCACCAGCCTGGCTGAAGGCGGCGTCGCCCTGCGCGGCACCGTTGATCTGTTCGGCGGTACCGAATGGGGCGCCTATTTCGAAAATTATAACAGCCGCACACCGTTTGGCCATTACCGCACCGGCTCCAAAGTGACCAACGTCAGCTTTGGCCTGCCGCTGCCAACCCCGCTGGCCACCGGCTACGCAACCAACAACTACACTGCCACGGCTGGGTATTTCGCGGATTACCCAAGCGATATTCACCTGATCGGCGCCAGCTTCAACCTTACGGGGCCGGCCGGCATTGCCATCCAGGGCGAAATTTCGCACCGCCTCAACCAGCCTATCCAATACGGTGCAGCCGATTTGCTGCTCGAAGCATTCGCCCCTGCCGCCTGCGATCTGGGCACAACGCTGGGTATCCCGGCGGCAGTCGAAGTTTGCCGCGAAGCCAAAGCGCTGCCGCTCACCGCCGTCTATGGTGGCCACACGCCGCGCTATAATCAGGATATCCTAAGCTACAAGCGTTTCCACGTCACCCAAATGCAGATGACCATGACCAAGCTGTGGGGGGCGCAACCTGATCTGTACCTCAACCAGTTGGCCTTGGTTGGCGAAATCGGCGCTGATTACGTGCACAATTTCCCCAGCCAGGCGGGTATTTTTAACGCCCCGTTCACCACGGATACAGCATCTGCGTTCCAGCCCTTCGCCACGCCTAACAACAAGGGCCCGCTGTCGCACGATGGTTTCACCTCGGCGTTCTCCGCGGCCTACACCCTGCGCTTGTTGGCTGACATGCCCGACGTGCTGCCCTACGGCATCGGCATGAAACCAGTGCTGTCGTTTGAACACGATTTCCTCGGCACTAGCCCGGTTGGCGTGAACATCTTCCAGCGCAACACCGCATCGGCCAGCCTGGGCGTTGATTTCACCTACCTCAACCAATGGGACGTGAACGTCGGCTACACCAACCACTTCCCGCTGTTTGATAGCGGTAAATACTACAGCAACATCGACCGCGACTTCCTCTCGATGTCGGTCTCCTATCTGTTCTAGAAAAATCTAGCGGCCGGTGCCTCGGCGCGCCGGCCGCTAATAGCCAACACCTAACCACAGTGTGTCTTGCGAAAGTCACACGATCGGGTAACACATCAGGGACGAGCCGCCGGGGCAGCACGCGCACCGGCCGCTCGCCCCTTCCCCGTTTTAACGGGCAATAAATTGGAGGCTAAGTTCGCGATGCATACTGTGTCGGCCCCTGCGCGGGCATTGGCGATGCCAAAAACTGGCAAGCGCCGTTTCGGTTCGCACGTCAGCATGGCCATGCTATCCCTGGCGATAGCTTGTAGCCTTGCCGCCGCGCCGCGCGCGGCCCGCGCCGCCAGCCTCGGCAGCGTCGTCGATACCCACACCGATAACGATCTCTACCGCGCTACCCACAACGCCCTGGTGGCGGTCGCCCGCGCCGGTGATCGTCTGGTCGCGGTCGGCGACCGCGCGATGATTTTGCTGTCCGATGACGAAGGCAAAACCTGGCGCCTGGCCAAAACCGAAGGCCACGCCCTGCTCACCACGGTGATGTTCGTCAACCCCCAGGAAGGCTACGCCGCCGGGCAAGATGAAACCATTCTCAAAACCAGCGATGGCGGCGCCACCTGGGCGCGCCAGTACTATAAAGAAAAAGCCGATCGCAATGTGTTCTCCCTCACCCGCGATAAACAAGGCACGCTGATCGCCACCGGCGCCTACGCCTTGGCCCTGTCCAGCACCGATGGCACCACGTGGTCTGAAATCAAGCTGCCCACCTTCGATGACGATTATCACCTCAACTGCGCGATGGCGGTGGGCGATGATCTGGTCATCACCGGCGAAGGCGGCCACGCCTTCCTGCGCCGCGCCGATGCCTGGGTCTCTATCCCGGTGCCCTATCTTGGCTCAC
This sequence comes from Acetobacteraceae bacterium, assembly GCA_040400005.1. Taxonomy (GTDB): domain Bacteria; phylum Pseudomonadota; class Alphaproteobacteria; order Acetobacterales; family Acetobacteraceae; genus JBBARC01. The sequence goes on from JBBARC010000015.1 coordinate 34,360, forward strand.
AATTTGGCTGCCTCTCCGCCAAAGATGGCACCATCTACAGCTTTGGCCTGCGCGGCAGCCTGTTCCGCGCCCACCTGCCCGATACCATCCCCGCCCCGCCGCCCGTAGCCAAAGCCGAAGCCGGCGACCCCGCGGTAACCCCGGTTGCCGAAATCAAAGATCTCTGGACCCGCATCGATACCGGCGGCCAGCGCCCGATCTTTGGCGGCATCATGCTTGATGACGGCAAATTGGCCCTGGTCGGCGCCACCGGCCAGTTCCTGCTGCTCGATCCCGCCAATGGCGACAAACTCACCACCATCCCCACCGGCAGCGAACAGGCGATTTCCGCCGTGGTGCCAACCCGCGACGGTGCCTACGTCATCGTCGGTGACGCTGGCGTTAAACGCGTCTCCCCCGATGCCGTGCCAACAGCCGCAGGTGATGCCGCACAGGGAGCCAGCAAATGATCGCTGTTCTGGAAAGACTATTGTTCAACAATCGCCGCAAAGTGCTGGTGGTTTTTGCCGCTGTCACCGTGGTGCTGGGGTTTTACGCATCCCACCTGCGCCCAGATGCCGGCTTTGATAAGCTGCTGCCTACCGATAATCCCTATATCGCCACTTACAAGCGCACCCAGGCGGAATTCGGCGGCGGCAATATTTTGCTCGTCGTGCTGGAAGCCAAGCAAGGCGACATCTTTACCGGTGAGTATTTCGACAAACTGAAAAAACTCACCGACGACGTCTTCTTTCTGCCCGGCGTCGATCGCACCCATGTCAGCAGCCTGTTCACCCCCGATACCCGCTTCGCCGAAGTGGTTGAAGGTGGCTTTGCCGGCGGCCCGGTCATCCCCAACACCTTCAAACCCGATGCCGCCGGCTTTGCCCAGGTGCAGAACAACATCCGTAAAGCCGGCATTGTCGGCCGCCTGGTCTCCAATAATTTCCACGCCGCCGTCATTAGCGCGCGCTTAAACGACGTCGATCCGCGCTCGGGCGAAAAACTCGATTACTCCAAATTCGCCGACCAACTCGATCACGTTATTCGTGGTGCCAAATACAACGATGATGCCACCCACATCCGCATCCAGGGCTTTGCCCAAGCGGTGGGCGATATCACCCATGGTGCACAAGCGATCGTCGTGTTCTTCGGCATCGCCCTGTCGGTTGCTGCCATCCTGCTGTTTCTGGTGTCGCGCTCGCTTTATCTTACCGGTGCGACCCTTGCCTGCTCGGTGATCGCCGTCACCTGGCAGCTCGGGATCGTCACCGCGCTGGGCTACGGCATCGATCCGATCTCGGTGCTCATCCCGTTCCTGATTTTGGCGATCGGCGTCAGCCACGGCGTGCAAATCGCCCTTTCCAACGTGCGCCTCATCGGCGAAGGCAAAACCGGCCTGCAAGCCGCCCGCATCAGCTTTGACCGCCTGTTAGAACCGGGTTTTGTCGCCCTTGCGTTGGCGGTGATCACCTTTGTTACCGTCACCACCATCAAAGTGCCGGTCATCCGCGAACTGGCCCTAACCGCTGCGATCGGCATCTCGGTGCTGGCAGTGACAAACCTTCTGGTGCTGCCGGTGCTGGCCAGTTTCGCCAAAATCTCGCTGGCCAATGCTGAACGCGCCAAGCACAGCGCCGAGATGTTCGAAGGTCTGTGGCGCGCACTCGCGGTGCTGATTGCCCCGCGCTACGCCGTTCTCATCACCGGCGGCACGCTGATCGCGGCCCTCGGCGCCCTGTTCTTTTTGGGCGAACCCGTGGTCGGCGATCTGAACGTCGGCGTGCCAGAACTGCGCCCGGCCAGCCGCTACAATCTCGATGCCCAGTATTTCGAGCATAATTTCTCGATCGGCACCGACATTCTACAGGTCATCGCCGAAGGCCCTGCCAATGCCTGCCTGGATCACGAACTGGTCAACCGTATCGACAATCTCGATTACCGCCTGCGCGGCGTGCCTGGCGTGCGCAGCACGCTGTTCATGGGCCATCTGCTGCGCACGGTGAATGTCGCGTGGAACGAGGGTAACCCGAAATTCAACTACCTGCCCTACGACAGCCGCGTGCTCGGCCGCAACAGCTCGGCGTTTGAGGAATCCTCGGGTCTCACCAACGCCGATTGCTCGACCATGCCGCTGATCATCTTCCTCACCGATCACAAAGCCGGCACTATCGAACATGTGCTCAAAACGGTCGAAGCGTTCGCCAAAACCGATAGCCCAGCCAACGGCAAACTGAAACTGTCTCTGGCCGGCGGTAATGCCGGCGTCATCGGCGCCACCAACGAAGTGGTGGCAGCCGCCCAGCTGCCTATGCTGGCTATGGTCTACGCCATGATCGTGGTGATCTGCCTTCTGGTGTTCCGCTCGGTGCGGGCCGCCCTGTGCATCGTGCTGCCGCTCACCGCGGTGAGCATTTTTGCAAACGCGGTGATGGCGCAGCTCGGCATTGGCCTAAAACTGGCAACCCTGCCGGTGCTGGCCTTGGGCGTTGGCATCGGCGTCGATTACGGCATCTACAAATTCTCCCGCCTGAGCCACTACATGCGGCGCCGCTACACGCTGAACGCCGCCTATGTGCAAACCCTGCGCGAAACCGGCAGTGCGGTGATTTTCACCGGCCTGTCGCTGTCCATCGGCGTTGCCAGCTGGGTGTTCTCGCCGCTGCAATTCCAGTCGGACATGGGCATGTTGCTGACCTTCATGTTTGTGATGAACATGCTGGGGGCAATTATCGTGCTACCGGCGATTATCGGGGTGATGGACATGATCGTGCCGCAAAAACACCCCGAGGATGCGCCCGATATCACCGAGCCAGAACCGGAGCATGAGTTTTAGGGGCAGCCACGCGGGCCGGCGGTGCGGATAGGCCGCGTGCCGGCCGGTTTACTAAGGCAATACCGCTCAATATCCCGTGGCGATACCGCCGGTCGCCGCCGATTGACGGGGCAGGGTATCGACGTTAAAAAATGACACATGTGATCGTGGATTGTTGCCTATGGCGCTTGCAGATTTGTTCGCCGGCGATTTTGATCGCTACTTCAAAAGTGGTGAAGATCCCGCATCGCGCTGGCTTTTTGTGCATATTCCCAAAACCGCAGGATCATCTATCACCAACGAGGTGCGCGCGGCGCTGCGGACATACAAAAATATCAACGCAAACCAGCCTGGCGAGGCCGACCGTTACAACGCAGTGCGTGATGAAAAAGTTGAGGGCCTGGTGGCTAATTTCGCGACCGCCCCGGTCCGGTTCGTATCCGGCCATATCACCGGCGATCACGTCGAGCGCATCTGCAACGGTGTTGCTGGTATCAAAAGTTTCAGCATCCTGCGCCACCCGGTCGCGCGGGCACTATCGGATTACCGCTATCAGCGTACACCGCTGCACGGGCGCCATGTGGAGTTTTGTGAGCAATTCAAAGATTTCCAGGCTTATATTGAAACAGGTTACCGGCCCAACCGCATGGTCTGGCATTTGGTGCCATCACGCATCGCGCGGCGTGAAGATTGGCAGGAATGCTTCGATTACATTCTCGAACACTATGAATTTATTGGCACGCAGGAAGCTTATGGCCTCAGCTTTCGCAGCTTGATGCAACTATTGGGGCGGCCAAAGCGGCCGACTGAAAAGCGGCGCGTCACACCACGCGATGCCGAGGATAACGGCGTACCGCCCGATCTTGAAAAAATAATCCGGGATCGTAATACCCTCGATCTGCCGGTATTCCGCGAAGTCGCCCGCCGGTTGCAACTCATACGACCCAGCCTAGTGGCGTATCTCGATCAAGCAGAGCGGCACAGCATAAGCTCGCCGCAGCAATCAGCATGATTGGCCGCGCGATGGCGTGTTGCGGCGTGACTTTCGCCCCCCGGCATGTCCTGCCTGCGCAGAAGTTGGATGAAACAGGTCGCGACCGACCCTTCTCCTAAGCGCCCTACACGGCAGTTTGGCACCGAAAGAACAAGAGCAAGCAACTCATTCACAGCCGATAAGACACCGTAATAGCGAAGGTATTCATATATATGCGTGGCGAACCTAAGATGAATGCACACCGCGGTGAGAGCATTGATGCGCACGAAACCATAGCCATCGCGCGACGCCTCCTGGGTGAAAGTCAACGCAACAAGGCATTGCCACTCAACGTATCGGACGTGACGATGGCACGGGCATGCCTAGCTGCAGGCCTCGCCAGCGATGCCGTGGCCGTCCTGGCGGATCGGGTGACCGATGCACCGTTAAAGCCGCCAGCTCTTGAAAAGATCTACCGTGCACTGCTCATCGACGCCGGAAAACTTACCGAGGCGGGAGACCGTTTATGGACAAGCCTGCCAAATGATCGGCGGCTGACGGCACTTACTCTCAAAGAGCTCCTTACGTTGGAAGCGCTTAATCTGCACAAGCCTGACGACAGCGCGTTACAGCGAGTTCTCGACGTGGCGATCGCTGGTCACCCCGCAGTTGTTGATACCGGGCATGGCGTTGTTTACATAAGTATACCGAAGGTTGCATGTACGGCACTTAAAGCAACTGTGATCATGAACAGCCCGCGAAGAATAGCTTATGAGGAAAGCGGAATTGGCGGTGACGGTGATATACATAAATTTTGTGGGGCGGAGGCGAAACGCAACAAGGAACTTGACGAGTCAGTGGTGCTTCCATCGGCACGAACATTTCGGTTTGCGGTAATACGTGAACCAATGAAGCGCCTGGTCAGTGCATATCTTGGCAAGTTCGTGAAAGCGCATGGGGTTTCGTTGTCGCCTGGTGTTAATTATAATCGCAATATCGCTATCCGTTATGGGCAAGCGCACGCTGGCATCGATGCAGACCTGAACCGGTCGATTACGTTTGAGGAGTTCGTCAACTTCCTCAAACTTGCCCCCAATGCACATCTAGATTCGCACTGGATGCCGCAATCGAGGATCATCGGGAAAGACCTAAGCGTTTACGATCATGTGGGAAAAATGGAATTCCTAGATAAAACCTGGGATGTTCTTGCTCAGAGGTTTTCCTATCGTCCTGAAACCGACATGTCCCGCCATTTGCGTGGCGACACGAAGCACGCACTCACATATAATCGCCAATCAACCATCGAAACGCCGCAACGTCTCACCCCCGCAGTCTTGCGTGCAGCCGCACGATCCGGCGGCTTTCCCCCGCCGGAGGCATTTCTGACACCCAGTATTCGGGATATACTTGCCGAGCGTTATGCCGATGATATCCGGATCTATAACACATTGGACGTTTAATATCCCCATCGACCGTGCCCAAAATATGCAAGACCGCCACGCACGCTGGGCTGCTCAAGGCTTAATATCTGTCTATAACGTAGACTGCGGTGCGCTCTCCCCCTCGACCGGCAAGTTACTACGTGCCCGCATGGTCAACGCGTAACTGAGCTGTCTGGTGACCGGTGGTCAGTTGGTCTGGCGGTCATTGGCGCAACTCTGAGATCGCTCACGGCCACTAGATATAGCTAGCCTTTGCGGTCACAAGCGCCGCCCGCATCAGCCTGTGCACTAGAACGCGACAGATATTAACCAGAATTCGTCAGGTAGGCAGAAAGTTTGCTCTGAATAGTGTTGAAGTTTGCCTGGAATTCACTAAATATTGCCATATCGATAGCACTGCGTTCTTCTATTTCGGCCAATAGATCAGCAGCCTCTGGTTCCGTCGCTTTGGTGTTCACCCGCCGCACTTCGGTTTGCTGTGATTGCTTGCCAACAAGTTTTGTGACGGCCTGAAAGGATAGATCGTAATTTTCCTGAAGGCCAACGAAATCAAAGTTCGCTAAAATATAGTCATAACATTCTTTACAGCTCCCACCGCGCAAAATTTTTCTGGGAACCAACATTGATGTCATCAAATTCGGGCGGAACCTTTTCTCCACAAAAACTCGCAGTGTGGGGTACCGATCACAGAACTCAACGCTGTTTTTGTTCATCGTGCTTCGCATATAATGATAGCCGGAAATTTGGCGTGCAACTGGGTGACGCAACACCGTTATATAACGGAGAGCTGGCTCATGTTTGCGAATCTTTTCCGCATGGTCTACCGAAACATGACCGTGTGCAAGTTTAAAACGGCGGTTGCGATGAACTTTTAAAAAGTCCTGCATTGCCAGGCTCCATCGATCTACCCCAGGCTGGTATGTGTCATTCTTATCGAGAATGATATTCCGATTCGGCTTCAAAATCGAGTGTAGTTCGGCTGCCAGCGAACTGCCGGCAGTCTTGGGTACATGCACCATGAACCACAGTACGTCTTGTGGCGTATCAAAGGAAAAATACTCATCAAATTTTTCAGCGAACAGAAGCGGTAATCTCATTGTCCAGGCCTTCCAGGATTGTTCTTTATTATCCACACCACCAATCACCGCGCGCGCCGGCTTCCCGTCGCACCGGCCACCCGCCGCACCACCACCCGCCGCTCAGGCATCCGTGCCCCCCCGCTTAACGTCACCGCCATCGCTGCACCCTCGCCACGCACCATCGGCAAAATACTCAGCGCCACCGTCTCGCCGTGCAAATCAACGTCACCGGTAATACCGAGGCTTGCGCCTTGCGGCAACAAAGCTGCATGCGGCGCTACCACCTCTCCCCCCCCCATCTGCACCTGCCCACCAACCAAAGCCGCCACCCCATGCGCCACCTGCCCATCGATCGCCCCACTCACCCCGGCGGTTTGCCCGCTGGTCAACGCCGCCGTCAACGCCCGCCGGTTCTTGCGCGAAGCATTTGCCAGCAACGGCCCCAACCGCGCCAAATCCATGCCCACCAGCGTCGCCCCACTAAACCCCGCATGCACATCACCCGACACACTCGCCACCATCTGCCCCGCGTTCGTCCCGCTCGCCGCCAGGTCAACCACGCAATCACCGCGCCCACCGCCAATATCCAGCGGCCAGCCGGTCAGCCTGGCAGGTAAATTCGCCCCAATCAGGCCAAACCGCACAACTAGCCGGGCGGGGCTGGCAAAATCAGCCGCCGCCTCGCCCGCCAAAGTACCGCCAGCCATGTTGGCCTGCACATCGGTCAATGCCAGCACCCCGCCGCTCAGCGTGGCTTGGCCCCGCACAGCGCGCGCCACCAAGCGCCGATCCACCGTCACCTGCTCCGCCGCAATCGCGAGGTGCCCCGCACCCGGCCACCCTCTGCCCAGCCGCAACCCGGCCTCCAGCCCCGGCAACGCCAAAACGCCGGCATGCAGATGCCCCTCGATAACAGCGCCACCCGCGGCATCCCCGGTTACGGTAAAATCGCCCCCAGCGATCAGGCTCGCCGCCGTTACATCCGCATCGGTCACCCGCAGCGGCAGCCCCGCCCCGCCGGTTACCTGCGCCCGCGCCGCAAACGATCCCGCGCCCAGCCAGTCCTCCGACCCAGCCACCCCCAAAGCCGCCAGTAAGCGCGGCGCCCCAGGGTGGCGCGCGGTCAGCGTCGCACTCACAGCACCTGTGGTGGTGTTAACACGGCCCTCCGCCTCCGCCCGCAAATCACCCAAATCGGTGCGCGCCTGCACCGCCAGCGCGTCAGCCACCCCCTCTGCGGTCGCAACAAAGCTTGCCGATCCTTGCCACAGCCCAGGCGCCACGCGCCAAACCGCCGGCAACAAACCTGCCAATTTGCTGCCATCTGCACCACCCGCCTCAAGCCGCGCGCCATGTACCGCGCCATCAGCGCCAACCGTGCCGTGCCCGCTCACCACCAGGCCAGCAACCTCGCCGGCAAGTTTATCAATGCTTACCCCGGCCTCGCGGCTGCGCACATCAAGGGCCAACCGGCCCAAAACCTTGCCGCCAACCGTCAATTCCGGCGAGCCCAGGTGAAAATCACCGTCCACCGCCGCAAGCCCGCCCACGCCGCGCAAGCCTGCCTGCCGCAACGCCGCCGTCAGCACCGTCAGATCAACCCGCGAGATGGTCAGCCCCAGCCCAACCCCTGCGCGCCCGCCAGGTTGCACGCCAAACCCCACGCCAAACCCGCCATCAACCCGCGTCGGCCCCACCGTGCCGGTAAGGTTCGCCACACTCACGTCGCCGCGCGCCAGGCTCAGCGTGCCGCGCAGGTCCGCCGATGTTGGCAACTGTGCCAGCCCTGCCGGCAGGCGCACCGGCAATAAATGCGCCAAAAACCCCCCATCCTGGCCAAAATCTGCGGTTTTTAGGGTCACCGCGCCGCGCAACCGGCGCCGCCCATCGCCATCCGCGGCAACAATTGCGTCCACCGCAACCACCCCGCCGCCCGGCAGGGTGGCCGTCATGCGCACCGGCCCGCGCCCGCCGCTTAGTGTCAGCGACACATCAACATCGCGCGCAACCCCGCCTGCCAGCACCGCGCGGCCCAGCTTTGCCGCCAGATGCCCATCGCCCATGGCAGCCACCCCACCGGCCAGCACATCGCGCCACGCCTGCAGATTTACCCGCGCGGCGGTGATGCTCAGATCCAGCGCCGGCGGCACCGCGCCAATCCGCACATCCGCCGTCAGCGCATCATGCCCAGCGCTGATCGCCAAAGCCGTTGCCGCGATCTGATCCGGCGTTGCGCTAAACGGCCCGGTCACCCGCCAAGCGGCGTGCGGCGCCGCCGCCCCAAGCAACAAGGCCGCGTCGCCACCGGCAGCGCTAAGGGTGCCGCGCACCGTGCCATCGCCGGCAATGTGTCCCTGCACGCTGGCCGTGGTTGCGTGCGCAGCGGTGCCCCCGCCATCCACCGCAATTGTAAATGGCGCCACCCCATCAGCGCCGGGATGGCCGAGCTCGGCGGTCAAAATCCACGGCCGATCCAGAAAATTCGCCGTGCCCTGCGCGCGCAAAGCGCCGCTCTCGGCATCCACCGTCACCGCGCCGTTCATCCCGGCCAGCCGCACATGCCCCAATATCAGCGTGCCGCCCTCAACCCGTGCCGCAAACCCGCGCGGCAACAACGGCCGCAACCCAGCCGGTGCGCCGCCCGCTACCCGCCACGGCAAGGTCAGCGCGGGCGCCCCCAGCACCAGGTTTTGCGGCACAATGCGCCCGCCCAACAGCGCCCCCAGCGCCACTTCCAGCCGTAAACTGCCCAATTTGGCCGAAACGCCGTCGCCCTCATCGGCAATGGTCACATCACGCGCGGTAATCACCGCATGCGGCAGCAGCGCCAGATGCACATCGCCGGCAATGCGCACCGGCCGGCCCAGTTCAACCCCTGCCACCGCTTCAATCAACGCGCGGTAGCGCGACCAATCCAGCACCTGCGGCAAAACCCAGGCGGCCAGCAGCACCAGCGCCACCAAGGCTGCAAACCCAGTAAGTATGGGGCGGATCACCCGCATGGGGGCAGCCAATGCCGCGGGCAAAACAGCGGGGATGAAATTGAGGGGCAGGGCGGATACATTCTACACCAGACCAAGCCTTAGCGTTCTATTGCCGTCAACGTGCCTATGCTACTCACTGTGCCGGGCGTGTCACATAAAGGCCTCCAAAATTGAGTTATCTGGGTAAAGTGCTGGGCGGTGTCGCCGGTTTTGTTTTTGGCGGCGGCCCGTTAGGGGCGGTCATGGGCGCCGCTTTCGGCCATGCCGCCGATAGCGGCGCGCTCGGCCGCCTGTCGCTGGCTGATGCGCTTAACCGCGCCCCCCTCATGGGCCCGATGCGCCTCGCCGCCATGCTCGGCCAAAAGGAACAGGTCTTTTCGCTCGCAGTCATTGCGCTCGCCGCCAAACTCGCCCGCGTCGATGGCCCGGTTAACCGCCTGGAAATCGATGCATTCAAACGCCTGTTCCGCGTGCCGCCAGAAGCCGCCCGCGATGTCGGCCGCTTATTCGACCAAGCCCGCGATACCCCAGCAGATTTCGCCCCCTACGCCCGTCAACTGGCCGAAAGTTTTGCCGATCACGCTGGCGTGCGCGAAGATGTGCTGGCAGCGTTATTTACCATCGCCCGCGCCGACGGGCCGGTAAACGCCACCGAGCTCGACATGCTCGCCCGCATCGGCCAAGTGTTAGGCGTCAGTAGTGCCGGCTGGACCCGCGCCAAATCCGGCGCCGCCCGCGGCGATTCTAACGATGAAGACCCCTACGCTGTGCTCGGTGTCGCCCGCGCCACCCCTGATGCCGCTATCCGCACCGCCTGGAAAAATTTGATGCGCGAAAACCACCCCGATAGCCTGGCCAGCCGCGGCGTGCCGCAGGAATTCATCGACAGCGCGCACGCCAAAGTCGCCCGCATCAACGCCGCCTGGGACCGTGTTAAGCGCGAACGGGGTCTTTAATCGTGCCGCCCATCATCAGCCTGCCCAGCGCCAACGCCGATGCCCGGCCGATGCCCGACGGCATCGCCGTCAACACATTGATTTTGCACTACACCGGCATGCAAACAGGGCAGGGTGCGATCGACCGCCTGCGTGATCCCGCCGCCAAAGTGTCGTCTCATTACGTGGTCGAAGAAGACGGCACCATCTTCTGCCTGGTCGAAGAACATCTGCGCGCCTACCACGCCGGCATTTCCTACTGGCGCGGCAGGCGCGCCTTAAACGACGTCTCCATTGGCATAGAAATCGTCAACCCCGGCCACGAATGGGGCTATCGGCCGTTCCCACCGGCCCAAATGGCGGCGGTCCGCGATCTCTGCCGGGGCATTTTGGCCCGCCACCCGATCCCGCCCGGCCACATTGTCGGCCACAGCGACATCGCCCCCAACCGCAAACAAGATCCCGGCGAATTGTTCACCTGGGCTTGGCTCGCCCAAGCCGGCATCGGCCTATGGCCCGCTGGCCTGGAAACTTTGGGCGCCAGCACAACACCGCTAGGCGAAACCGCTGCCGCCCAAGCCGCCAACCTGCTGGCAAAAATCGGCTACGACATCGATCCCGCCACCACCAGCCCCGACACTTTGGCGATCGCGCTCACCGCCTTCCAGCGCCACTGGCGCCAATCCACGATCAACGGCCTGCCCGATACCGGCACACTGGCTACCCTCGCCGCGGTTGCTGCCGCCTAAAAGCGGGGTGTGCTGGTCACATCTCCAACGTAGTAAGGGGTGTTTAGCGCTTCCGGTACACTGTTTTGCCGAATGCATCGCGCACAAAGCGGTTCAGCAACGGCACCACTAACGGCACAAACGGCATCAGCAAAACCGCCCCAGCGCGGCTCAACACACCATCGTTGCGTGTCGCCCGCCACAGCCACGCATAGCCTTCCCGCAGCGCCCGCGTCTCACCAAAACCGGCGGTCACCAGCGCCAGCCCCAGGCGGGCCTGGGCATCTGTCTGGCCGGCCTCGGCCGCTTGGCGGCACAGATGCATCGCCTCAGCCAGTTGCGCGGTGTTCTCGCCCAGCTCGCGGCTGCCGGCGACAACCGCCGCCACAGTATCCTGCACCAGCGCCTGGCTTAACGCCCACAGCGCATCTTGGGTGCCGGTGGCGGCGTTGCAGCGCAAATCAGCGAGGCTCGGTTGGTCCATAATCGGCGGTGTATCCCAAGCTGGGGTTTGCGTCATGCGGGCGAATTGGCTCGGCGCTAACAGGAAGAGCTGGACGAAAGAGCTGGACGAAACGGCGGGCGCTTAGGGCACGCGCCCGCCGGTTTGAGACGGGCTAATCCGTAATCGAAATTTCTAGCCTGCCGTTGTGCTGCACCACAGGATAGATTTTAATCGCCAGCGACGGCGCCGCCGAACACCCGCGGCTCAGATCGAACCCAACGGCGCATCCCGGGCAAAAAATCTCATCCCCAGCGATCCCGCCATCGGCAAGCCCGATGCCGTAATGCGGACAATGCGCGTCGATCGCAATTCTCAGGCCCCCGTGCCACAAAATAAGCAAATCACGCGTCCCTAAACGAACCACCGCACGCAAATTAGGTGCAATATCGAAACCATATGGCAAAGCGGCAAACCCGTGCCCATCTTCGCGTGCATGTATGATGCCGCGCCGCGGCGCGGCGGGTATAGCATCTTGCCGCGGCGCGGCGGGCACTGGCGCAAGATGATCTTCCCGCGCCAGGTGAATAACCTTTCTGGGCCCCGAAAGCTCGATATCTGATGCGCGATGCCAGAATTCACGCGCATAAAAACAACCAGGGTCAAATTGCGGTTGCCGTGCATTCAGCCGCAACGAAATCGCCAGCCGCGTCTGCCCAGAAAGATTAAGATGCGTCCCGTGCAGCATCTCCGGGTCGAACACCAGCATCTCGCCGGCACAAAGCTGCGCATAGTGCGGCGGTGGCAATTGCTGGTTGGCAGCCAGATACAGCGAAGTTGGATCACACACCGGCGCTGGCGCCGCACCATTGACGGCATCGCCGATGGCGCTGGCGGGATAGAACACCATGCCCGCCCGCGCCGGCACATCAGATATCGCCCACCATAAATTGACCCCGCCCAGCGAATGGCCCGCCCAGCTATCGATATGGGGCCCATGCGCCCACGCCGCCGGCGGATGCCCGCGATGGTAGCTGCGCGGATTATAAACCGCATCTTTTACCCGGCGCGCTGCCGCCAGCGCCCTTACCTCCGGGCTGAGCCGGCCAATCCCCGGGTTCTCCGCCTGCTCAGCTGCGTGCCGGGCGATTTCGTATGGAAAATTGACCCGTAAAATAATATAATCATCGATATAAAACTCGCTCTCCCAGTGCAGAAAGCGCCGGCCCACGGCAACCGCCAGCGCCAGCAGCGCATCACGGTGGCACTCGATGATGTGTTCGCGCACTTCGGTAATTTCAACCGCGCCGATCACGTTGTGCAGGTCTTCAATGCCGTTGGCCGACAGGCGCGCACCGGCTGCCGCCCCCGCGATGTCGCCCGCCACTGTGATGATGTCCTGCACCAGCGTGCGGTGCAGCGCGCCGAGCATCGGCGCAATCTCTGCCGCAAGCCCGCCTGAATCAGTAATCACAGAATCAAGACGTAAGGCGAAGCCGGCGGGCGGCATAACGTTCGGTGCGGCGGCGCCATTCATGCCCAATTACCCATGCCCGGCAGCCCCACCGTGGGTGCGCATCCCATGCTCAACCTGGCTTGCGAAATGCTGCACCGCCGCCGCACTGCGCGCGGCAAGCGCCGTGATCCGCGGTTGCGCCGCCAGCCGCTGCACACAGAAATCCGCAGGGTTTTCAGCCAGCGCCATCACCGCACCAACACAATCGGCGGTGCTGAGACTATCGACATTCCAGCCCGCCATGCCAATCGTTTCCACCATCGCCTGGCCACGTTCATCGTACGACAGGTGAATGGATGGCACGCCGAAGGCCACGCAAGGCAGAAAAGCATGCAACCGGTAGGTGATACTTAGAAAAGCCGCGCGCAAGGTGGCGATATACGGTTCAACCGTTTCATAGTAGATCAACGGCACGCCGGGAAACGCGGCGGCGAAGCTGATATCGGCGTAATCATGGCACAGCAACGATACAACCGGCCCAAATCGCGCCTGCAAGGCCGCGATCATACGGCGCACATCGTCGGCAATGCGCCATTGCAGCACAGGCGGGATGCTCATGCGTTCGGGATGGCGAACCGACAGCAAAATCCTCCCCCCAGGGCCCGGACGTGCCAAATTGGGAAGTGCCAAATTGGGGGGGGGCAGATTGGGCGGTGCCAGATTGGGCGGTGCCAGATTGGGCGGTGCCAGATTGGGCGGTGCCAGATTGGGC
>JBBARC010000015.1:48064-62984 GCA_040400005.1 Acetobacteraceae bacterium
GGTGCGAGATTGGCCGGCAAAAACAGCGATGGGCAGCCCGCCACCTCGGCGGTATCAATGCCGGCGGCACGCACCAAATCAGCCGACGCCTGATCGCGCAGCAGAAAACCGCAGGCCTTGCCGGCAAGTTGGCGTAACGGCGCAACCCCGAGCGAATCGCTGCGCGCCACCAGCACACCGTGCCGGTCGAATATCCTGCCATGCGAACAGCCAATCACCAGCACCGGCACATGCAACGCCGCCAGTGCTGCGGCATCGATGGTGATTTGGCCATTTTCGAACAAATTGCCGCCGCCGATCACCAGCCCGTCACCTAGCCGATTGATGTCATAAACCTGGGCAGCGGTGATCCCGCCGAAACGCCGGTCAGCCAGTGCCGGAATATTGACAATCATCGCTTGGTTTTCAAAACCGGCGCTGATCAACCGATGCGTAGCATGGTTGATCAGGTCGTTGCCAATATTGCGGGTGGCCGGACGCAGACAGAAGATCAGAGGCATCTTTTTTCCTGGTTCGGCGGGCCGGGCGCCGCCCACATGCACGTCTGGCTACCCGCTAAATATGGCGTTACTATGAACCACCATGAGTCCGCCGGCAATCAAGCAAGGGCGGTGGTTATCAACGCTGGTGCTTTCGGCCATGGCAGAACAAATGGCAGATATGAAACGAAGTTTTCGGCCCATCTTCATTGTCGGCTGTCCGCGCTCGGGCACTACCCTGCTCAGTGTCTTGCTTGATCGTCACAGCGCGCTGGCGATCACGCCGGAAACCGCCTTTTATGATGAAATCGCGCCTCAGCTTGATACCCGCGCTGCACATCGGCGCCCACCGGCAGTGCACGCAATCCTCAACGCCTGGCCGCGGCTGGCAGAATTGGGCCTAACCGTCGGCGAGGTGATGGACGCCGCCCGCCCATCGGCACTTCCCGCTGATTTGCTCGCCAGTATGATGGCGCTTTACGCGACCGCCTGCGGGAAAAGCCAGGCCGGCGAAAAGACCCCACAGCATCTGCGACATGCCGCGCGAATCCTCAGTGATTTTCCCGATTCTCACGTGGTTTGCCTGATGCGCGACGGGCGCGACGTCACCTTATCGCTGGCAGCCATGCCGTGGTGGCAAGGCGGCTTGCCCAGCGCGGCCGCGGCGTGGTGCACCGCCGCCGCCACCGCCACGGCACTGGCCGGCCAATTCCCGTCGCGATTTCATCTGGTCCGCTACGAACATCTGGTGTGCGATCCTGCCCTGGTTATGGGCCCGCTGATGGCACTGCAAGGGCTTGCCTTCGAGCCTGCACAGCTTACCCCATCGCCACAAAGCCCGGTGGTATTGCCAAGATCTTTGCAATGGAAGGGGCACGCGCTTGAGGCCGTTGATGCGGGTCGCGCGCAGTGGCGCCGCGCCGCGACAGATCGCGCCACCTGGGCCGCGTTGCAGGGGCTGCTGGGCCCAACCCTTGCCATCCACGGCTATGCTTAGCGGGCTGCGGCAAAAACCGTTGACCAAAAATCGAGCGGCCTATACCAGCCAAGGATGTCAACGGGCGACTAAACCAGATGCGCGAGAAAAAATCTGAATGAAACATTGGTACTCACGCATCGCCGCCTTGCGCCGGCCCACGCCAGCCGCCGCAACGCCCGTCGTGCCCACCAAAATGATGAGCACGGGGACAGAAGAAAAACCCCGCGCAGCAGAACCCCGGCTCAGCGTGTGCATTCTTACCCGCAATTCGGCCGATCGCCTGGTAAACCTGATCGCCGAGATCGCGTGCTTTGCCGATCAGATCGTCATCGGTGTTGATGCGGAATCGACGGATAAAACCTATGCGATCGCCACCCAATACGCCGATCGTGTCTTCCACTTCAGCCACCCCGCGGGGCAACTTGCCGGCGCGCGCATGATGATCTTCGATTATGCTGATGGTGACTGGATTCTTAGCCTCGATGACGATGAAACGATAACTGATAGTTTTGATACACTCCTGCCGTCTCTCCTATCGGTCCCTGGCATTACCCATTATTGGTTTCAACGCCAATGGATCGTCGATCGGCACGCCTATACCTATCTGCGCGCACCATTGTGGTGCCCTGATTGGCAGTTACGCCTTTTTCGCAACGATCGCTCGCTGGTCTGGAAAACGCCCAAAGCGCATAGCGGTTACGCGGTACAGGGTTACGGCGTGTTCGAACCGCGCGTTGCACTCCACCACTTCGAACCGCTTCTACTCAGCGATGCGCAACGGCGCGAGAAACTTGCTATGTATGAAAAGGCGGCGCCCCTGAAAGATACCGAACAGCAATACACAACGGCCTGGCAGGACCTGCCGCGCGCCCGCGCGGCACCGCGCCTCAATCGCCGCCCGGTCACGCCACGCAACGCGGGTGTCGAGAGTGCGGGTCTCGCGCCGGACATTCGTGATGCCACCCCGCACCCTGCCCCTTGGGCGGCAACCATCCTCGCGGTGGATATGCCGGCCCAAATCAACGCCGGGCAAGCCTTTGTGGTTGAGGCGACGGTGAAGAATTCCGGAGGCCTGAGCTGGACCCCCGCCAATCTCAGCCGCCGCGGCCCGCGCGTGGCACTTGCCTATCACATCCTGCACACCGATGGCACGATGCTTTTGCAAGATGGTCTGCGCTGCGATCTACCCCGCACCATTCGCCCCGGCGAGACCGCGACCTTCCTGTATCACGCGCACGCACCTGCTAAGCCCGGCGTTTATATCTTCGAATGGGATATGGTCTGCGAGTTCGAAACCTGGTTTGCTGCCGCAGGCAGCACAACGCTCAAAATACCCGTGCAGGTAACCCCATGATGCCCCCAAGCACCGCCGCGCACGCCCGGCGGACAATCGCACGACCGCAACCTCTAGGGCGGATAAGTGACGCGTCATCCGCCAACACAACTTATCAACACGACAACGGTTAGAAATGCGCGCGCCGGTAGCTGCGTTCCCACACAGCCCGCCCGTGTGTTTTGCCCGTTAAATAATCTCGGCCAATGTCACCGTCACATTCCTGGCCCCGCCCGCGCGTTGCAAACTCATGTGCAGTTTAGTCCCAGATGCGCCACGTAAACGCTGGCGAACCACTGGCAAAGTTAGCTTGCCAACGCTAACCCCATCGATACTGGCAATGGTATCGCCAGCAACAATGCCGGCCACGGCCGCCGGCGTGTTGGGCGCCACCTCCACCACTTTGGCCGCATTGCCCGTGCCATTCAGTACCAGCCACATGCCGGCCCGATCAAACACAAACGGATCGCTGGCATGCGCATTAGCGGCGAAATACAAAATCTGGTGAGTGTAATCGAGGGTAAGCGTATAGCGTTTAAGAATACCGCTACCGACATTGCCAGCCATGTAGGGGGTGGCAAAAGCCCCTTTGGTTTGCGTCGAAAGTTCGATCAGCGGATGCGCAATCACAACTTTACCCAAGCTCATTTCACCCGCCCGCACTGGGCTGGACCGTGCCGGCCCGCCCACCCCCCAGCCGGTGATAATCGGCGGCCCCGCTTTGTATTTTTCGGCCAATTTATGCGCCTGCACAAACGGCGTTGGTACGTCGATTGTCGCGCGGCTGCCAGTGTCGATATCGAATTTACCGGGAATACCATCAATGCTGCCCTCAACCTGCGGCAGGTGTTCATTAAACACAAACGGTACCGCGATCGCGGTTTTAGGCAAATCGGCGGCTGGGTTAAACGTGCTGGGCAGCGTAAAACTCATGCGTTCGGCAGCGTAGTCGATAGTAACCACCACGCGGCGCGCCACTTCGTAGCCTAGCAGACCGGATTGGGCGACCCCTTCCACTGCTTTAAAACTGCCCAGGTCGAACGCCGCAAAAATCTGGTTTTTGATCGTCAGCCCGCCAATGCTGATCATCGGTACAGCGGTTAAGCCAACATCCTGTTTTTTCTCACCCACCCCCGCACCCGGCAAGGTGCCGGTTTGGGTCAGGCCGAACGCGCGCACATTGGCAGTGGCCAGCACGTTGGTCGCACCGGTATCGAACATCATGCGCGCCGGATGGCCGTTGATCGTCGCATCGAGATAAATGTGGTTGTTAATGAGGTGAAACGGAATGGTGACGCTGGTTTTGCCGGGTGGAAACGCAAAATCAGCCGCCGGGCGGCCTGGCATGGCGTAAGTAGCCGCCGGCACATCATGCGCCAGGGTGAGTGATGTCACCTGCATCACCTGGTCGTATTTAGGATCACCATTCGAGACCCGCGCGGTGTAAGGCAGCATCACCCCGCCAATGGCGCGGAAATCACTAAAACTGGTGGTTTGCAGATCATTTTCCTGCTGTTCCACCAGGCGTGTAATGAAATGGGTCGATTGATCCACCCAAAAATCAAACGGCCGCCCGCCAGCAGGCGTAATGCGCACAATATCGTAAGTCTTGCCCGCCTCAGTCTTGCTGCCGGCGCGGACAATGGTGGCCGCGTGCCGATCGGGAAACCAGTAGGCTAGGCTGTTGCGGTAGGCATCGTTCACCGCACCGGTGCGGGCGTCACCACCTTGTTCAATGCGCGGCTCGCCGCTGGCATCCACAGTCCACGCCATGGTGCCGTCAAACCCTTCGGCGCCAGTCGCCGGGCCGAGCGTAAAATGCTGGCTGTAGCGGCCGTTTTGCTGGTCGATGGTGGTGCCGGCGGTGCCGGTCATACCACCCATGGCCACCGTGTCGGTTTCGATAAGGCTGGGCAGCGTAGCCCACGCTGCCCCCCCGCTGGCGGCCAAGGCTGCATCCAGCACCGCTTTGGCGTACGGGTCGATCGGCCCAGCCTTGGCCGCGATCGGGGCCAGCACGCTGCCGAGCAGCAGGGTCAGGCGAAACAAACCGTGGGATGAGCGCATGGGGCGGGGAGCTTTCCTGAAAAGGTGCCAGAGTGATGATGCCAATAACATTGCACGGCGTGTGCCAGCGGATGAAATTTTGTAAGGCGCTGGGTTTAATGGGAAGTTTCGGGGACCCATAAGCCATTGCTACAAGCTAATGGTGTAAAATGCCAGGATATGGTGAATTGCGTCAATTTCGCCGGCACTGGGTTTGCGCTGGATTTGCACTGGGTTTGCACTGGGTTTGCACTGGGTTTGCACTTGCCCCAGCACCACCAACCCGGCACGCTTGCGCGATGCAATCGTTGATAAAAACCGCCGATGATTTAGCCCAAGGCCTCGTCACCGCCGGCCAGCTAACCGAGGCGTGCTTGGACGCCGCCCTAAACCCTGCCGGCGAAGGCGCCCGCACCTTTATCAGTATCGATGCCGAAACCGCACGAAAAATCGCCGATACCCAAGATACCCTGCGCAAAGCCGGCCGCGCGCCCAACCGCTTTGCCGGCATCCCCATCAGCATTAAAGATTTGTTCGATGTCGCCGGGCAAGCGACCACCGCAGGCTCGCTGGTGCTGCGCGCGGCCCCGCCCGCACCAGCAACCGCACCGGCCATCGCCCGGCTATTCGCCGCAGGGTTAGTGCCAATCGGCCGCACGAACATGACCGAATTCGCCTTTAGCGGCCTAGGCCTAAACCCCCATTACGGCACCCCGCGCGCACCTTACGATCGGAAATTTGGCCGCATCCCCGGCGGATCAACCTCCGGCGGCGCCGTATCAGTTGCCGATGGCATGGCGCTGGCCGCGATCGGCACCGATACCGGCGGATCGTGCCGCATCCCCGCCGCCTGCTGCGGCCTTACCGGCTTCAAACCCACCGCCGCCCGCATACCAACCGCCGGCGTGATGCCCCTTTCGCCAACGCTGGATTCGGTAGGCCCAATCGCCGCCGACGTCGCCAGTTGCGCAGCACTCGACGCTATCATGGCGGGCGTTACCTACGCCCCCCTGCAAGCAAGGCCGGCCACGTCGCTACGCCTGCTGCTGGCCCAAGATTTTGTGCTCGATGGCATGGATATTCCCACCGAAAGCAGTTTTGACCGTGCCTGCGCAACCCTTGCCCGCCAGGGCATAACCCTGGTCGCCCGGCCGCTGGCAAGCTTCGCCGCCATCATAGCCGCCAACCAAACCGGTGGCTTCGCCGCCGCCGAAGCCTACGCCCGGCACCGCACATACCTTGCCCAAGCCTACAACAGCTACGACCCCCGTGTCGCCGCCCGCATCATGGCCGGCGCCACCATGTCCGCTGCCGATTACGCAATCCTCACCTGGGCACGCACAACCATCATCGCCCAATTCGCCGCCGACATGGACGGCTTCGATGCCGTGCTCATGCCAACAATCCCCATCCAACCGCCAAAAATCACCGACCTCACCGACGACAACACCTATCGCCGCACCAATTTCTTGCTGCTGCGCAACCCATCCCTCATCAACTTCCTGGATGGCTGCGCAATCTCCCTACCCTGCGCCCCGCCCGGTGCCCCCCCCGCCAGCCTCATGCTGGCCGCCCCCGCCATGCACGACCACCGCCTACTAACCACCGCCCACACAGTTGAGCTGTGCCTGGATGTTGGCGGCTGAGTTTGGTGCGGGTTTAAGGGAAGGAAGGCGAGGGCTCCGCCCTTCGATCCCGCTAAGGGCAAGCCCTAGAACCCTAGCTTTGGAGCGGGGGGAAGGGCCGCGCCGCATGCAACTACAATGTCGGCCCTTCCCCCCGCCCCAAAGCTAAAGGATTTTAAAGGCTTGCCTTTAATGGGGATCGAAGGGGCAAAGCCCCTCGCCTTCCTTGCCTTAAGCCCGCGCCCCAAACTCAGCCGCGAACCTCCGGGCACAAAAAAACCGTGCGCGGTTGCCCGCGCACGGTTGCTTGGAGCGTATCTCGGCGGTTAGCGGCGGCCTTTACGGCGTAGCGCGTCTGCTGAGTAGTCTTCAACTTTGAGCGAGGTTGCGTTGGCGACGGGCGCCACGGGTTCCTCGTTATGCATGCCCTGCACCAGGTAGCGGCGCTGGATGAGATCCATGAATTCGTAGCCATCGGCGCCGAGCACGGGCACTTCTGGCTGGGTTTGCACCATAGCCAGCGCTGTGCGCCACAGTTGGCCACGGCCATCGTAGCGATCGGCGACGACGCACTGCCAGCTATCTTCGTCTAGGTACATTTCGCGTTTGGAGTAGATATGCCGCACGCCATCGCGCAGGGTGCCTTCAACCTGCCAGACGCGGTGCAGTTCGAAGCGGATAAGGTCTGGGTTGACCGCATCTTTCTGCACGATGTCCGTGTATTTGTATTTTGGATCCTGGAATTTGTAGGTGTTGTAGGGCACGTACATTTCGCGCCGGCCAACCAGTTTCCAGTTATAACGGTCTATAGCGCCGTTATACATGTCGTAATCATCGACAGTTTCTAGGCCATCGGTGTTTTGCACCGGTGTATCGTAGTTGATTTCCGGCGCGCGGCGCACGCGGCGTTCGCCGGGGTTATAGGTCCAGGCTTGGCGCGGCACTTCAAACGGGGTGGAGTACGAGATCACCAGGGTGAGCTGGCCGGCGATACGCGGCGGCGCCAGCACTTCCTGGAAGAACATGCTATCCCATTTGTTGGGATTGCTCAGGCCAGGGGTGTTGTAGGGGAACATAATTTCTTCGTGCCAGCGTTCCAGCGAGTAGGACCCTTCTGGCGTGGTCACGGCGTTAGACACCGTGCGCACGATCTGGCTGCCGCGCCAGCGCAGAATGTGGTTCCACATCGCCTGGTTGCCGTTGGCCGGCACCGGGAAGGGAATGGCGATGGTGGCGTTTTCCACGTCGAAGCCGTTATCAGACAGCTTGGCGGTGTGGGCGTTGGCGATCGCCGCATCGTAGATGTATTGCGGCGCCGCAAAGGTGCGGTGCGACGGATACACATCCACGTGATAGCCCGGCAGGGTTTTAATCATGGCGACGGTGCCGGCCGCGAGCTTGCCTTCATACTGGGCCACATTGGCAGCAGTGATGGAAAACAGCGGCTTTTCGCTAGCGAACGGATCGATGCGTGCATCGCCGGCTTTGTAGCCGCCCGGCGGCGTTGTGTAACCGCCGGTCCAGGCGGGCACGGTGCCATCCGCATTGCCGGCTTTCACCGCACCCATCGGGGTGAGTGATTTGCCAAGATCATCGGCGGTGAACGCATAGGCGGCGGTAACATTAATCGCCGCGAGCAACGTCGCGCCGAGAAGAGCCTTCTTCATGGATATGCTGTCCTCGTTTCCAACCCAAGTTAGGCGGCGTCTCAGCGCCGCTCGACATCTGCATGTAAGCAACGCAACCCTAGGGTGTCCACCCTCATTCTTCATCGCACCGGCCTCTGTGTAACGGAACAGCGTTCACTGAGGCAGCAATGCCGCGCCTGCCGGGTTTCCTCAGGGCAATCGAATGAAACTAAGTATCATCTTTTTCTGGAGAAAAAGAAGCAAAAAGACTTTTGAAATTGGGGACTAGGGCTTTGGGCCGCACCGAATCCAAGACCCAATGTCAAAAAAGTTCTTTTTGTTTCTTTTTTTCTTCAGAAAAAAGAACATCCTTACTTTTTGCATTCCCCCCATCGCCCAGGGGCATTCCTTGTTCGGCAAACCACATCTTCGCAGGGCAATATTAACCCCCTTGGGCGATTTGCCAGGCGAGCTGGGCGCAGCCGCGCATCATATCCTGGTACAGATGGGCGCGTTTATCGGCCGCATTGCCGCGGCGCGCCCGATCGTAGACGCCCTGGCCGATGGAAGCCGAGCGAAATAGAGAGAACGCCAGATAAAACGGCCAATCGGCACCGGGATGGGCGCGCCCAGCGGCCGCACAGTAGCGATCAACCAAGGCGGATTCGGTGGGTATCCCTAAAGCCACCAGATCAAGCCCGGCCAAACCGCGGAACTGCGCGCCGTTGGAGGGCAGCCGGTAGAACGAACACAAATACGCAAGATCGGCCAGCGGGTGGCCGATTGTCGCCAATTCCCAATCCAAAATGGCGATCAGGCGCGGTTCGGTGGGGGCGAACATCAAATTGCCCAGGCGAAAATCGCCATGCGCAATGCCACCGGGTTCATCGGGCGGCAGGTGCGCCGGCAGCCACGCGATAAGGGCATCCATATCGGCGTTGATCTCGGGGTCGGCCGCTAAATACTGCTTGGTCCAGCGGCTGATCTGGCGGGAAACATAGGCTTCTGGCCGGCCGTAGCCTTCCAGCCCGGCGGCGCGCCAATCCACCCGGTGCAGGGCCGCCAGCCCATCGGCCATAGCGTTATAGTATGCGGCGCGCTCGGGTTTGGGGATGTCGGCCAGCGTCAGGTCGGTCAGCACCCGGCCATCGACGTAATCCATAATATAGAACGCAGTGCCGATAATGGCGGGGTCTTCGCATAAGCACCGCGCATGCGGTACCGGCACGCCAAGCGGGTAGAGCGCGCGCATGGCGGCGTATTCGCGATCCACCGCGTGGGCCGAGGGCAACAGCACGCCGGGCGGTTTTTTACGCAGCACATAGCGATGGTGGGCCGCATCGGTAACCAGAAAGGTCGGGTTGGATTGGCCGCCCTGAAACTGGCTGATGGTGAAGGGCGCCACTGCTTCTGGCACATTCGCGGTAAGGTAGGTGGCAAAAGCCGCTTCATCAAAGCGGTGCTGGGCAAGCACCTCGATTAATTCGGTCAATTGGGCGGTTTCCTTTGATCAGGGCAATCGGGCGAGTGCAAAAAGTACGAATTTTCTTTTTTCTGATGAATAAAGAAGCAAAAAGACTTTTTTACGCTGGCACGGAGAACGTGGTGGCAGGGTTGCCCGAGGCCCAGCATGACAAAAGTCTTTTTGCTTCTTTTTCTTCAGAAAAAGAAGAGCCTTACTTTCACCCGATAGCCCTAGACATTAGGCCGGTTGGTAGGGGGCGAACAGGGCTTCAACCTGCGCCAAGCCCCAATCCAGATGGGCGCGGGTGATGTCACCAACGCCCTGGCGCGATTGCAGGTAATCGATCCAGTAGCTCGAGACGATCCACGCATTCACCACCAGTTTGTCCAGCTCGGCCGGCGTTGCGCGCAGCAGGCCGGCATCGGTTAGGCCCACCAGCACGCGGCGGATATCGGCCTGGCCGTGATCGGTCAGGCGGGTCAGGCGCGGCCCCACGCCCGGTGCCACGCGCAACAAGCTGCCACCATAGACAAAACGCCATTCCCACATCAGGGCAAAAAACGGTTGCAGGTTTAGGCCGGGGGTTTCGACGCCGCCGGGGGTGATGCGGCGCTGGGCGATTGTTTGGTCCAACGCTGCTTCGTAGCCGCCGAACAGGGCATCGACAATCTGTTCCTTGCGGCGGAAATGGTAGTGCAGATTGCCTTCGCTGATACCGCTGGCGGCGGCGATTTCGGCGGTGGTGACAGCCCCTGGGCCGCGCGCGTTGAACAGCGCGCGGCTGGCTTCAAGGATGCGCGCGCGGGTGCTGCCCTTGGCAGCGAGATCGCGCGAAGCGAGATCGGTCGCGGGCGGCGCGGTGAGGGTATCGGCGATCGGCGTATCTGGCATGCGGGGCTGCAGTCTCGTTGACAGGTTTAGGGTAAACACCCAAAGTAACGGCTCTATGTCAATGCGGCGCGTTGCGGTCCAGTCACCCGAAAACGCCCCCGCGCCATCAATGCTTACAGGGAGAAAACGCAACATGCGTGAAGCCGTCATTGTTTCCACCGCGCGCACACCTATCGGGCGGGCCTACCGCGGCGCCTTTAATAACACGCATGGCGCCACATTGGCGGGGCACGCGATTGCCCACGCGGTGCAGCGCGCCGGCCTTGGCAATGACGACGTGGAAGACGTGATTCTCGGTTGTGCGCTGCAGCAAGGTGCGACGGGCATGAACATCGCGCGCCAGGCCGCCTTGCGCGCAGGCCTTACGGTGGGCACATCCGGCACCACCGTTGATCGCCAGTGCGGATCGGGCTTGCAGGCGATTGCGATTGCGTCACACCGGGTGATGTTTGATCACGTGCCGGTCGCCATTGGCGGCGGCGTTGAATCGATCAGCCTGGTGCAGAACGAGCACATGAACAGTTACCGGGTCGCCGATGAAGGCCTGCTGTTGACTCACCCCACCGTGTATATGTCGATGCTGGATACCGCTGAAAACGTGGCCTCGCGCTACAACATTACGCGCGACGTGCAGGATGAGTACAGCCTGGAAAGCCAGCGCCGCACGGCAGCCGGCCAAGCCAATGGCCGGTTTGACGCGGAAATTGCGCCGTTAGAATCTGAAATGACCGTGGTGGACAAAGCCACCGGTGCGACATCCACCAAAATGGTGACGCTCACCAAGGATGAAGGCAATCGGCCAGAAACAACCTTGGAAGGCCTGCAAAGCCTAAAGCCAGTCCGTGGCCCGGGCCATGTGATTACCGCCGGTAATGCCAGTCAGTTATCGGATGGTGCCTCGGCCTGCGTGGTGATGGACGCGACCGAAGCAAGCCGCCGTGGCCTAACCCCGCTCGGCCGTTTGCGCGGCTTAGCCGTATCGGGTTGCGAGCCCGATGAAATGGGTATCGGCCCGGTGTTCGCCATTCCGCGCTTGCTGGCGCGCCATGGTTTGAAAGTGGACGATATCGATTTATGGGAATTGAACGAAGCGTTTGCGGTGCAGGTGCTGTATTGCCGCGATCGGCTGAGCATTGATCCGGCAAAATTGAATGTGGATGGCGGGGCGATTTCCATCGGCCACCCCTATGGCATGTCGGGCTCACGCATGGCCGGGCATATTTTAATCGAAGGCCATCGCCGCGGCGCCAAGCTGGGCGTTGTCACCATGTGCATCGGCGGTGGCATGGGTGCCGCTGGCCTGTTCGAAATCTACTAAGCCGATGGAACTCGCGGGCAAAAATATTGTCATCACCGGTGCCGGATCGGGCATTGGGCGTGCTATGGCCTACGCTTTTAAGGCAGAAGGGGCGGCCCATATAACGGTCGCCGATCTGAACGAAGCGGGCGCCCGCGAGACCGCCGCCCACATCGGCGGCACCGCGTTACAAGTGGATGTAACCAAGGAAGACGAAATTGCCAACCTAGTGCGCGTGGCGGAAGCCGCCGGCGGGCCGATTGATTTGTTTTGTTCTAATGCCGGGGTAATTGATCTCGACTCCGATTTTGACAATGCCGCATCGGCACCGGATGCCATTTGGCAACGGGCGTTGGCCGTGCACGTGATGGCGCATGTGTATGCTGCGCGCATTTTGCTGCCCAAGATGATGGCACGCAAATCTGGCTATTTTCTCAATACCGTATCTGCCGCCGGGTTATTATCCCAAATCGGCTCGGCCACCTACAGCACGTCTAAACACGCGGCGATTGGCTTTGGCGAAAGTTTGGCGATTGCCAGTAAGGATCACGGCATTGGCGTATCGCTACTCTGCCCGCAGGCGGTGGCAACACCGCTGGCTGGCACGGGTGATTTTCATGGTGGCGCCGATGTTGATGGGGTCATTTCGGCCGATGCCTGTGCCAAAGCCGCAGTAGAAGGCTTGCGCGCAGAAAAATTTATCATTCTGCCGCACCCAGCCGTGCTGGGTTACATGCAGGCCAAAACGGCAAATTACGACCGCTGGATTGGCGGCATGGTAAAATTGCGCAGGCGCATTGCCGAGGCAGGCGCTGAATTTTTGGCAGAACAGGCAAAAAAACGTGCAACCTAAAAGTTGCGCCGCTACCGGCGCGGGCTAAAAATGCGCCGCACTCGGCGCGGTTAAAGGGATAAAACGATGGCCGGCGAAAATTTTGATTTTGTCATCGTCGGTGGCGGCCCAGGCGGCTGTGCGCTGGCAGCCCGCCTTGCCGACGCGCGGACCGATTGGCGCATTGCGTTGATCGAGGCAGGGCCGGCCAAAAGTGGCGTGCTGTGCGATACGCCGATTGGCATTGCGGTAACCACACCGGCCAAATCCGCGCGCAACTACGCGTATGAAACGGTGCCGCAAAAACAGCTGAATAACCGCACAGGCTATCAGCCGCGCGGCCGCGGCCTTGGCGGCAGCAGCCTGATCAACGCGATGATTTATATTCGTGGCCAGCACGAAGATTATAATAGCTGGGCCCGCGAAGATGGCTGCGATGGCTGGGCGTGGGATGATGTGCTGCCCTATTTCAAACGCGCCGAGCACAACGAACGCGGCGCCGATGCGTTTCACGGCACCGATGGCCCGCTCAACATTGCCGATTTGCGCAGCCCCAACCCAGTGGCGGCAGCGTTTGTGGAAGCCGCCGCCCAAGCAGGCTTTGCCCGCAACCCCGATTTTAACGGCGCCTTTCAGGAAGGTTTTGGGTTCTACCAGGTCAGCCAAAAAGATGGCGGCCGCTTTGGCGCCGCCAGCGGCTATATTAAATCCACCACTAGGCCAAACTTGGCGGTGATCACCGATGCGCAAGCGTTGCGCGTGGTGTTTGCCGGCAAACGTGCCGTTGGTGTTGAAATTATCGAAGGCAACAAACGCCGCGTGGTTAATGCCGCGGCGGAGGTGATTATTGCCTGCGGTGCGTTCGGATCGCCGCAATTGCTGCAATGCTCCGGTATTGGGCCGGCTGCCCATTTGCGCGATGTGGGTGTCGATGTGGTTGCCAACAGCCCAGAAGTTGGCGGAAATCTGCAGGATCACATCGATTACACCATTAACCAGCAGGTGAATGACCGGTCCCTATTCGGCACCGATCTGCGCATGCTGATAGATGGCGCCAAAGCGTTTATGGAATATCGCCGTGAAGGCCGCGGCATGTTTACCACCAACGTTGCCGAATCGGGTGGCTTTGTAAAATCGCGCGCAGATGTCGATCGCGCCGATATCCAAATCCATTTTTGCACCGGGTTGGTGCTGGATCATGGCCGCAAAAAAGTGCTGGCGCGCGGGCTGTCAGTCCACACCTGCGTGCTACGCCCCAAAAGCCGCGGCACCGTTAGGCTGGCCAATGGCGATATGCGCACCGCCCCGGTGATTGACCCGAATTTTCTCGATCACCCCGATGATCTGCGCGTGCTGATCGATGGCGTCGGCCAATCGGTAAAAATACTGCAACAAGCCGCCATGCAGCCCTACGCCGGGCCAGGCTTCGATGGCGTAACCGGCCGCGAAACCGGCGATGCGCTGATACCGCTGATCCGCGCCCATTCGGATACCATCTATCACCCGGTAGGCACCTGCCGCATGGGCAAAGACGACCGCGCCGTGCTGGATCCGTTCTTGCGCGTGCGCGGCGTGGAAGGGCTACGCGTGGCCGATGCCAGCATCATGCCCAGCCTAATTTCCGGCAATACGCAGGCGCCCGCAGCGATGATTGGGGAGCGAGCGGCCGATTTCATCCGGCAGTCTAACAGTGCGGCGGTAAGGGCGGCTTGAGGCTAAGGTTCTTCTTTTCTGAAGAAAAGAAGCAAAAGACTTTGTGTAAATTTGAGTTTTGGGGGACGCTGCCACGTCCCCGCCCTAGTCTGACCAGAGTCAATTAAAACGAAACTGCAACGTATGGAGTCACAAGCGAAGCGTTATGCGCCATCGCGAGCGGCCAAAGGAACGGCTGGTTTGGCATCTGTTCCGTTATTATATCGTCCCGAAAGCCGAATTTATAAGCGGATTTTCGTAACCCTTCAGCGATAAATGACGGTAAGCGGGGGTAGGATGGGTGAGCGAAGCGCCACCCATCGCTTTCTAAAACATCTTGGTCTTCGCACGACTCTATGAATAATCAGCGCCGGTAAGGGGGCGGGAAGGAAACTAATTTTTTATCCTCAGAGCAAGCAACCTTTGGTAACCGGCGTCCCCGCATAGCTTAGGCACGGCCGATTCTAATAATTCAAACTTGACTTTTGAATCATGTAATTGCGAATCACGGATCAACAAATAACTTAAAAAATCGTAGGAGCTCTGGAACCCCAATTCAACTCTGATAGGGCGCCCTTTCGTAAAATTCAGATTGGCATGCGGCGCGGCAATCAGGGTGAGAACGCGCGACAATCAAGGTGAGAAAGTGTTCT
>JBBARC010000016.1:0-12827 GCA_040400005.1 Acetobacteraceae bacterium
CGTCAACATTACGCCGGGGGTCTGGGGGGGCGGCTTCGCCCCACCAGCCTTACTTGCCTTTGTTTTTAGCTGAGGCATCAAACGGGCAACACGGCGGGGCGGTAATGGCCGTACCAGCGGACCATGAGGAGGCGGGCCAGCACGGTTGCGGTGAACATGGAGGTGGCGATGCCGATGGTGATGGTGAGTGCAAAACCCTTGACCGGGCCGCTGCCGAAGTAGAACAGCATGACGTGGGCCAAGAAGGCGGTGGCGTTACTATCGATGATGGTGGAGATGGCGCGTTTGAAGCCGGTTTCCATCGCCGAGAGGGGCGATCGGCCGTTGTGGCTTTCTTCGCGGATGCGTTCATTGACCAGGATGTTGGCATCCACCGCCATGCCCAGGGTGAGCAGTAACCCGGCCATTCCAGGCAAAGTGAGGGTGGCCTGGAAGAGGGAAAGGATGCCGATCATAAGAATAAGGTTGGCGATGAGGGCGATGTTGGCGAACCAGCCGAACAGGCCATAAAAACTGCCCATAAAGAAGATCACCAGCAGAAAGCCGACGGCCAGCGAGAGGGCACCGGCGCGGATACTATCGGCGCCGAGTTCTGGCCCTACCGTGCGTTCTTCAACCACGGTGAGGGGGGCGGGCAGGGCGCCGGCGCGCAGCAGGACTGAGAGTTCGTTGGCCGAGGCGGCATCAAAACTGCCGCTGATTTGGCCGTGGCCACCAAGGATGGAATCGCGGATGACTGGGGCGGTGATGACCTGGTTATCGAGCACCACGGCGAAGCGGCGGCCGACGTTATCGCGGGTGATTTCGCCGAATTTGCGGGCGCCCAGGCTGTTGAAGGTAAAGTTCACCACCCAATCGTTGGTTTGCGAATTGGTGCCGGCGCGGGCATCGGTGAGGTCGGCGCCGTCCACTTCCACGCGTTTGCGCACGGCGATTTTGTCGGCGGGGTTTTTCTGCATGGGCAGAAGTTCAGCGCCGGGGGAGGGGGCGGCGCCGGGGAGTGCCGATTCATCGACCAGCCTAAAGGTCATTTTCGCGGTTTTGCCCAATAATTCTTTGACGCGGCCGGGGTCTTCGATGCCGGGCAGTTGCACGATGATGCGGCTATCGCCCTGGCGGGCGATTTGCGGGTCGATGACGCCGGTTTCATCAATACGGCGGCGGACGATTTCGATGGATTGTTCCACCGCCCCGCGGGCGCGCAGCACTAGGGCTGCCGGTTGCAGGGTGATGGTGGCGCCGCCGGGGATGCTATCCACCACAAATTCGTTGGCGATGGCGTAGGGGATGGTGCGCAGGGCGGCGTTGACCGCATCGGCTTGGGCGGGGTCGCGCAGGTTGAGGAGCACGCGGTGGGTGGCGGGATCGGCGTGCAGATTGCGGTAGCCGAGCTGGGCGCGCAGCAGCACGGTGCGGGCGCTATCGGCCAGGGCATCGAGGCGATCACGCTCGACCGCGTCCATATCCACTTGCATCAGCAGGTAGGACCCGCCGCGCAGATCTAGGCCCAAACTTACCTTGCGCCAGGGTAGCCAGTCGGCTGGGCTTGCCATGAAATTGGGCACGCAGAGCAGGGCGCCGAGCAGGCACAGGCCGACCACCATCAGGGTTTTGGCGCGGCTAAAATACAGCATGGGGCGGGCGGGGCTCCGGGTGGGATTTTTGGGGTTTCGATGGTTTGGGTGGGGTATGCCTTGGTGCGGGGGGGGCAGGCAAGTTTTGGCGTGGCGAGGGCTTTGCGGTGGCGGTGACGTGAGGCACAGAAGGGGGCAGGATTGGGCATACGATTGCGATTGGGCGCGCGCGGGTGTTGTTGGAAAACGAACGGATAGGGCCGGTGGGCGCGGGTTCTGTGGCAAAGCGCCGGGGGTTATGGCGCGGGGCGGCTTTGGTGCTGTTTGTGGCGCTGGTGGTGCTGCGCATCCCTGGCCTGGTTTTGCACCCGCGGTTTTGGGCCGAAGAAGGCAGGGTATATTTTTCTAATGCCTGCGCCTTCCCCTGGCAGGTGGTGTTGTTTCGGTCCGAGGTTGGTTATCTTAATTTGGCCGCCAATGTGGCAGCGCTGCTGGCGCACAGCCTGGTGCGGCTGGAAAATGCGCCGTCGGTTACCACGGGGTTTGCGTTGCTGCTACAATCGCTGCCGGCGATTGTGCTGGTGCGGGCACGTGATGCGTGGTTGCGATCGCCGCCTGTGCTGTTGGTCGCGGTGGCGCTGGTGGCGTTGGCGCCGCTTTGCGATGAGATTTGGTTGAGCACCTCGATTAGCCAGTTTCACATTATGCTGGCGGCCGCGTTGTGTTTGGCGCTGAATGTGCCGGCGGGGCGCTGGCGGCATGGGCGGGCGCTGGTTTTGGGGTTGGCGCCGTTATGTGGGCCGGGCAGTGTCGCACTGGTGCCGTTGTTTTTTGCGCGCGCGGCGATCGATAGGTCGCGCGACCGGCTGGCGCAGGCGGCGTGCCTGGGCATTGGCGCGGGTTTGCAGATTTTGGTGTTTTATATCCCTGCCGCAGCGCGCCAGCATGGTTTGCCGGCGGCGGATTTCGCAGCGATCTTTGCGGTGAAGCAATTGGCGGTGCCGTTTTTGGGTGGTGCATTGGCAAAGCAGGTGGCAGGTTCGTTGGCGGGCCAACTTGCCGGCGGGGCGTGGCCGTGGGCGGCTTTTTGGGCGGCCGGGCTGGTGGGTGCGGCGATGGCCGTGGCATTACGGCGTCGCCCGGTGCCGGCGGCGACGTGGATGGTGCTGGCGGGTGGGGCGTTGGCGGTGCTGAGCTATGGCGGGGCACTGGGCGGCACCAGGGGGCTGGTGAGCGAGCTTGCCGGGCAGCGTTATGCGTTTGCGCCCAATGCCTTATTTGCGCTGGCGGTGCTGTGTTTGGCGGCATCGGGGCGTGCTGGCGATTCGCGCGTGTTCTCCAGGGTTGCCGGGTTTGTCGCGGTGTGGGGGCTGGCGGTTGGGGTTATGCAGCTGGCTTTGCCGCATAACCCCCTGTTTACCACCGGCCCTGATTGGCAAAGCGAAGTCGCGGCGTGGCGCGCAGACAACACGCATCCCCTGGCGATTTGGCCGCGGGGCTGGGTGTTTTTGCTGCCGCCGGCTTAAGATTTTTTGCGCGTTGCCGGCCGTGCTGGTTTTGTCGGTTTGGCCGCCGGCGCCACAGGTTTGGCGATTTTGGCAAACAGCGGTTTGAGAAACCTCCCGGTGTGGCTGGCAGGGTTGACCGCCACATCTTCCGGCGTGCCCTCCGCCACGATCTCCCCGCCGCCATCGCCGCCCTCTGGGCCCATATCAATCAGCCAATCGGCGGTTTTAATCACTTCTAGATTATGCTCAATCACCACAATGGTGTTGCCCTGATCAACCAGCGCATGCAAAACTTCTAGCAATTTGCGCACATCTTCAAAATGCAGCCCAGTGGTCGGTTCATCCAATATGTACAACGTGCGGCCAGTGGCGCGGCGGGCGAGTTCTTTGGCGAGCTTGATGCGCTGCGCCTCCCCCCCCGACAACGTGGTGGATTGCTGGCCCAAACTGATATAGCCCAAACCGACGCGCTGCAGAATTTGCAATCGATCGTTGATGCGGCTCACGGCGGTAAAAAACGGCTGGGCTTCGTCCACGGTCATTGCCAAAATGTCGGCAATCGACTTGCCTTTGAATTTAATCTCCAGCGTTTCGCGATTATAACGTGCCCCTTTGCAGGTATCGCATTTTACAAACACGTCGGGCAGAAAATGCATTTCGATTTTGATCAGCCCATCGCCCTGGCACGCCTCGCAGCGGCCGCCTTTGACGTTGAAACTAAACCGGCCAGGCTTGTAACCACGCGCTTTGGCTTCCGGCATTTCGGCAAACCAGTCGCGGATCGGCGCAAACAAATCAGTGTAGGTGGCGGGGTTGCTGCGCGGCGTGCGGCCGATCGGGGATTGATCGATGTCGATGATTTTATCGAGCTGATCCAGCCCATCAATGCGGGTGCAGGCCGCCGGCACCTCGCCCGATCCCATCAATTTGCGCGAGGCCGCTCGGTATAGCGTATCCACCACCAGCGTGGATTTACCGCCACCCGAAACGCCGGTAACGCACGTCATGGTGCCCAGCGGAAAATGCGCGGTGACCGATTTCAGATTGTTGCCGGTGGCGCCGACAACACTCACCCGGCGCGATTTACTGATCGGCCGGCGCCTAGCGGGCACGTCGATGCGGCGGCGGCCCGATAGATAATCACCGGTGAGGGACGCCGGATTTGCTTCAACCTCGGCCGGCGTGCCAATGGCGACAACATGGCCGCCATTAATGCCAGCGCGTGGCCCCATATCGATCAGAAAATCGGCAGCGCGTATCGCATCTTCATCATGCTCCACCACCAGCACCGTATTGCCCAACGCCTTCAGGCGGCGCAGCGTGCCCAACAAACGTTCGTTATCGCGCTGGTGCAAACCAATGGAAGGTTCATCGAGCACATATAAAACCCCGGTCAGACCCGATCCGATTTGGCTGGCAAGCCTGATACGCTGGCTTTCGCCGCCCGATAACGTGGCCGATCCGCGCGATAGCGACAAATAATTTAAGCCAACATCAACTAAAAACCGCAACCGATCTTTAATTTCGCGCAAAATCCGCCCGGCGATTTCGGCGCGGTTGGGGGTGAGCGTTGCCTCTACCCCATCGAACCATTTTAGCGCATCGAGAATAGATAGGGCAGACGCTTCAGCAATATTGCAGGTAGCAATCTTTACCGATAAAGCCTCCGGTTTTAACCGCGCCCCATGACAGGTTCCGCACGGTTTTTCGGCCTGGTAGCGCGACATCTCCTCGCGCGCCCAAGCGGAATCGGTTTCGCGAAAACGCCGTTCTAAATTACGCAAAACCCCTTCAAATGGTTTTGTCACGCTGTAACTGCGCACAGAATCTTTGTAATCCATCACAATCGGCTCGTCGCCCGTGCCATGCAGCACCGCTACACGAAAATGCTCGGGCAAATCTTCCCACGCCGTGCGTAGGGATAGTTTATAGTGCTTGGCCAGGCTTTGCAGGGTCTGGTCGAAATAGGGGCTCATCGCACCGGTCCACGGGGCAATCGCCCCTTCTGCCAAACACTTGCGTTCGTCAGGCACAATTAAATCTGCATCAAAATATATTTCGATGCCCAAGCCATCACACGCCGGGCAAGCGCCGTGCGGGGAATTGAAACTAAACAGCCGCGGCTCGATCTCCTCCAACGAAAACCCGCTCACTGGGCAGGCAAAGCGCGACGAAAACATCGTGCGCTCGCCAGTATCCGCGGTTTCCGCAATCACAATACCGTCGTTCACCATGCCCAACGCAGTTTCTAAACTCTCCGCCAAGCGTTGCTCCAAACCGGCGCGCACCACCACACGATCGACCACCGCTTCCAGCGTGTGTTTCAGCTTCTTATTCAACGCCGGCGCATCGGCAATTTCATACATCGTGCCGTCGATCTTGGCCCGTGTAAAACCGCGGCGCTGTAAATCGGCCAGCTCCTTCTTATACTCGCCCTTGCGATCGCGTACCACCGGCGCCAGCAATAGCAGCCGCGTGCCCTCCGCCATCGCCATCACCCGGTCGACCATCTGGCTCACCGTCTGTGCCTCAATCGGCAAACCGGTCGCCGGCGAATACGGCACACCCACACGCGCCCATAACAGCCGCATGTAATCGTTTATCTCTGTCACCGTGCCCACCGTGCTGCGCGGGTTGCGGCTGGTGGTTTTCTGCTCAATCGAAATCGCCGGGGACAACCCCTCAATACTGTCCACATCCGGCTTGCCCATCAGTTCTAAAAACTGCCGCGCGTAAGCCGATAAACTCTCCACATACCGCCGCTGACCCTCGGCATAAATCGTGTCGAACGCCAGCGACGACTTACCCGACCCCGACAGCCCGGTAATCACCGTCAGCTGATCGCGGGGAATCGTCACATCAATGTTCTTCAAATTATGCTCACGCGCACCGCGCACCACGATATTAGCCGTCACAGATAAGCCTCTCGGTATGAATTGCGGCGCGAGCCGGTGGTTGGCAGAGAAGAAAAGGAAGGCGCGAGGGGCTTCGTGCGGAGCACGCCTTCGCGTGACGCCCCCGCTACCCCCATTAAAGGCTTGCCGTTAGTGCGGACCAGGGGCGTCGAGCCCTTTATACCGAACCAAGGTAAGGGTATGAAAATACATGCTTGTTTTGTCACTGGACACCAGCTTGGCTTCGATAGTCTTCTCCGCCGGTTTACCGGGCTCGTCATGCTATCAATGTAGCGACGATTTTGATCATGAGCAGCCCACTGATTTGCTCCTTTTTGAGGTACCGGGTCGAGTGAGCGCTTCGGTCTGAAAATGGGGGTAGTCTCGTCCCCCTCCCCCCCCCCCCTCCCCCCCCCGCCGCCGTTGACGCTCTGCCGGCAGGCCGATTGCGTTCAAAGCCCTGGCATCCGGGCCGGTGGGGATGGGCAAAGGGGTGCACGGTCGCGGCGCGCCCGCGGCGTTATGAGGCGCATGTTGCCGCTAGGCCCCAGCTAGCCGCCCTCCACCGCGGCAGAACGGCCGGCTCGGCGGGCAGGTTTACGCTCAAAGCTGGCGGGTAGCTTACGGCAAAAATTGGCCGAAGGCAGACCGGCTGCCTGGGGATGCTGAGCGGCGATATGCAGACGTTTCCGGTGGCAGCGCGGGGCGATCACATCAACGGGACCAGACCACATGCTGCGGCGCAAAAATAGCGACCACCTAAGGACACTCGCCGACAACTCTCGGCCAGTGCGAGGGTCATTTTAGGCATCTCGCGTTGACACAACATGACCGTGCCCGCTACCCATCAAGGGGTTTGCAGCCGGACCATTTTATCCGGGTAACACCTGTCCGTTGAGAGCAACCACATGACCAATTATGTTGTATCGACCCTGACCACCAACCTTGCCGTGGGTGGCACCGATACGGCAAAAATCGTCAACGGCGGCACGCTGACCAGTTCAACGGTTGCCGCCGGCGGGGTTATCGCGGTCTCCAGCGGCGGCATCAACATCTCTAGCACGGTGCTGGGCAAAGATGTGGTGTCGTCAGGCGGTTTGACCTCGGCGATTATCGTCGGCAGCGGCGGCGAACAGATTGTCTCCAATGGCGGCTATGCCTCGGGCACAACTGTTAAAAATAGCGGCACCGAGATCGTCTCCTCGGGCGGGTATGTCTATTCCACCACGGTGTCCAGCGGCGGGCTGATGATTGTCTCCAACGGCGGGCAAACCGGGTCGTCGGTTATCCTTAATGGCGCATTCGAGGTTATTTCCGCCGGCGGCTCGGGCGTTGGCGATGCCATTGGCAGCGGCGGCGAAATTCTGGTCTCGGCGGGTGGCTCGGCGATCAATAGCTTTGTCGGCAGCGGTGGTAACGAAATTGTCGTCTCGGGCGGCTTTGCGGTCTCAGCAGTGGTGCTGTCGGGTGGCGTTGTGACCGTGCAGAACGGCGGATTTGCCGTGTCGGCAACCGTGGTTGCGGGCGGGCAGGTGATGGTCTTCAGCGGCGGTGAGGCATCGGCGAGCTATATTTTCAGCGGTGGCGCACAAAATGTGCAAAATGGCGGGCTCGATGTGTCGGCAACCGTATTGTCCGGTGGCGTCGAAACACTGTCGGCCGGCGGTCATGCCAGTGCGACGAAAATTTCCTCGGGTGGCACAGAAACTATTCTGTCAGGCGGCATCAGCATCAATGTGGTGCAAGCCACCGGCGGCGTGATCAATATTGCCTCGGGCGGTGAAGTTGATGAAAAAACCCTGGCCTTTGTCGGCGCCGGATCGGGCACGGCAACCAATGGCACGCTCACCGTCACCCAAGGCGGCCATAGCGTGACGCTCGATTTTGCCGGCAACCCGACGGGCGAATTTTATGCCAGCGCCGATGGCAGCGGTGGCACGCTGATCACCTACGACCAAATTCCTTGCTTTGCCGAAGGCACCAAAATCCTGACCAGCACAGGCGAAATAGCGGTGCAAAACCTGCGCGAGGGTATGATGGTGCCAGCGTTTGCCGGTGCCGCCCTGCGCCGAATTGCCTGGGTGGGCAGTCGCCAAGTTGATATTGCCCGCCACCCCGATGCCGGCCTGGTTTCGCCCGTGTGCATTCTGGCCGGCAGCATCGCCCCTGGCATGCCGGCGCGCGATTTGCGCCTCAGCCCGCAGCACGCGCTGTTTTTACGCGATGATGCCGGCCTGCCAGTGCTGGTGCCGGTGCGCCATCTGATCAATGGCGCCACCATCCGCCAGGAAAAGATTGCAAGCGTTACCTACTACCATGTCGAGCTTGCCGATTTGACCGGCAGCATTGTGCACGACGTGGTGCTGGCCGATGGTATGCCGGTCGAAAGCTATCTCGACACCGGCAATCGCCACAGTTTTGCACATGCCGATCAGCCGCGGCGGTTGATCGCCGATTTTGCGCCCGGCCCATTGGCGGCCACGCCCTGCGCCGAGATCGTCACCCACGGGCCGCGGCTTGCGGCGTTGGCGCGGCGCTTTGGTGCCGGCATTAAGGCTGCGGGTTTTGGCCCGGATAGTAACCCCAACCTTATATTGTTGGGCGATGGCGCGCCGATCGAGTTTGCCCGCGAGGGTGATATTGTGCGCGCCATGCTGCCGGCGGGTGTGCGGCAGATCGTGGTGGTGTCGCGGGTTTTTGTGCCGGCCTTGAACGGCACTGCCAGCGATGATGCACGGGCGTTGGGTATTGGGGTGGCCGGGCTACAGCTTGACGGTATCGACATGGCGCTGACCGACCCCTGCTTCGTGCGCGGCTGGCATAGCGGCGAAGATGATGTCGGCTGCGGCGTGCGCTGGAGCACCGGTGAGGGCGTTATTCTCGCGCGTGGCGCCCGGATGATTTCGCTGCGCTTGGCCGAGGTTGCGCCCCACTGCTATTGGCAAGCGCCGGGGCTTAGCGGGTTACACGCGCCACTGCGCGCCGCGGTTTAGGATTTTGGCGGGTTGCGTTAGCGGGGCGTAATGGACGCGGCGGCTGAGGTGCTGGCGGGGGACGAGCAGGTTGCGGCGCCTGCGGTTGAGCCCCCCGTTGGTGAAGCTGACGGCAAAAAACCGAATTTTCTGCCACCCTCAGCGCGCCCGACCCAGGCCGGGCCGGGCGGCATTTGGTTTGATTATAATGATGGCGCGCGGGTTTTATTGCCGCTACGGGAAACCGGTTTTTGGCGGGTGCGGCTGTCAGATCTTGATACCGGCAATGTGCTTTTTGAATCCAAAAATCAGGGCGCGTTGATCGCATCCTCCAAGACCTATTTTGTGCGTATCCGCATCGAGGTGTGGGTGATTGACGACACTGCGGGGGAAAGCCCGTTTTTTAGCCATGATTACGCCGCGGCCGGCCACGCCATTGTTATTCAACTGCCCGTCGGCACGCTGGGCGACACCATAGGCTGGTTTCCGTACGCCGCGCGGTTTAGCCAAACCCATGGCGGCAACGTAACCATCGTGCTGTCGGATAAAATTTTGCCACTTTTGCGTGGCGCCTATCCAAATCTGGTTTTGCTCGGGCACAGCGACCCGGCGGCAAGTGAAGCGGTTGCCAACACCTATGCCAGTTACCAGATCGGTTTGTTTTTTGATGATACCGAAGCCCGGCGCCAGCCCACCGATTTTCGCCTGGTCGGGTTGCATCGCACGGCGGGCTATATCTTGGGCGTCGACCCCACCGAAGCCCCGCCTCTGCTGGCGTTCGATGACCCCGGCCCGCCGATCGACCAGCCGTATGTGTGTATCGCCGTGCAAAGCTCGACCCAGGCAAAATACTGGAACAACCCCAATGGCTGGCGCGAGATTGTTGCGTTTTTGAAGAAAAACGGCTTTCGGGTGATCTGTATCGATCAAAAACCGGTGCATGGGGCAGGGTTGATCTGGACCCATTTGCCGCACGGCGCCGAAGATGAAACCGGCGACCGGCCGCTGGCCGAACGCGCCCGCTGGCTCAAACATGCAGCGTTTTTTATCGGTCTTTCCAGCGGGTTGTCGTGGCTGGCGTGGGCGGCCGGCACACCGGTGGTGATGATCAGTGGGTTGACCCATCCCACCAACGAATTTGCCACCCCTTACCGCGTGGTAAACTGGCACACCTGCAATAGCTGCTGGAACGATCCCGCCCTGCAATTCGATCACCATGATTTTCTATGGTGCCCACGGCACAAAGATACACCACGGCAGTTTGAATGTACCCGGTTGATCACCGCGCAGCATGTGATGGGGGTGATCAGCAAAGTGCCGGCATTTGCTGAAACACGCCTAAACCAAGGCGGCTGACCAGCATGACCGCGTGGGCCGACATCGCGGCACTGCTGGCGCAAGAATCGCAGCGCCAACTGTTTTTTGTCGGCGGCCCGCCGCGCGCCGGCACCACCTGGGTGCAAACCCTGCTCGATGCGCATCCCGAAATTTCCTGTGGCGGGGAGGGGCTTTTTATGAAGCATCTGGCCCAGCCGATCGATCAGCTGGTTGCTGCCCGGCGGGCAGCTTTGGTGGACAAGAACGCAACTGTCTTTGCCCATGCGCAAGGTTACCCATTACCAGATGGCTTAGACGCCGATGCTATGATCGCTGCCGGTATTCTGCTGGCACTGGAACGCCAGCGCGCCGGCAAAGCGGTGCGCGCGATCGGTGAAAAAACCCCAGAAAATGTCTTTTTCTTTGAACGGATCAAGAAAATCTTTCCCAGCGCGAAATTGATCGTGGTGTCGCGCGATCCGCGTGATGTGCTGGCCTCAAGCTGGCACATGTTTCACCGTGCCGAGCATGGCCACGATGAAGATGCTAAAAAAAAACAGATGATCGAAATTGCCCTGCCGGCGCTGATTGCAGGCACACGCACAAGCCTGGCCCTGGGCGAAAAATACCCTGGCGATGTCATCAACATAACCTACGAAGCGCTACTGGCCGATAGCGGCGGTGTGGCAGCACAGCTATATGCGTTTTTGGGCGTGGATCACGCACCGTCCGTGGCCGCCGATTGTGCGGCGCGGGCGGGGTTTGCCGCACTATCGGGGGGGCGATCACCAGGGCAGGTCGACGCCGGCAGTTTTTTCCGCCAGGCGGTGATTGGCGGTTGGCCAGATACACTAAGCCCCGCCATGGGCCGCAGGATTATGGACGCCATGGCCTGGGCTTTTCCAGCCTTTGGCTGGCAGGAATAATTGGGATCACCAGCGCGGGCGATCCCAATCATCGTGGTAAAATCTACAAACTTTACGGCGTGAAGCCAGTGGCACTCACCGAGTAAACCACGTTGGTCGACCCATACAGGGTAATACCGTACAGCACGCCATTACTATCCACGGTTAGCGGCGCACCGGGGATGGCGCCATCGGTGCCACCAGCGAAACTGTGCAGTTTTATGTAACCCCAGGCGCCGCCAGTAAGGGCCGGTTTGGTGAGTTTAAACACCTCACCACACAGATTGGTCGATAGTGAACAATTGCTCGGGCTGTATTCGGCGGCACCGAACAAATTGCCCAGGCGATCACGCAACACGCCCAGCGGCACTTCGGCGCTGCCGGTATGCGGGAAGCTATACAGCACGGTTTGCTTCCACGGCGTTTTGCCAAAGGCTGCCGGCACCAATTTGA
This sequence comes from Acetobacteraceae bacterium, assembly GCA_040400005.1. Taxonomy (GTDB): domain Bacteria; phylum Pseudomonadota; class Alphaproteobacteria; order Acetobacterales; family Acetobacteraceae; genus JBBARC01. The sequence goes on from JBBARC010000016.1 coordinate 11,624, forward strand.
AAATGGTGCCACAGCCAGAGGCGCCAGTGCCGCCGCGGCACAGCAGGGTGGTATCGCCGCCTTGGGTGGCGGCGCCATACAAGGCACCGGTTGAATCGAGCACCACACCGGATTGCGGGTTGGCGCCATCGGCAGTGCCCTGAAAGGTGTACAGCGTCGATTTGGACCAGCTCGTGCCGCTCGCCGGTGGGGTGAGTTTAAACACTGTGCCGCAGCCGGTTTGCGCGCCGGAGGTATTCAGGCCGGAAAACGGCGTCTGGCAAGAGCTGACAGCGACGTTGCCACCGGCGCGGGTGGTGCCGAACAATTGGCCGGCGCTGTTAAAGGTAAGGCGCGGGTTGGGCATGTAGCCATCGCTGCCACCTTGAAAAGTATAAAGCGTGGCTAGTGCCCAGGTCGTGCCACTCACCGGTGGGGTGAGTTTAAACACCGTGCCGCAGCCCACACCGGAGCTGCCGCCGGGGCAATTGGTGGCAGCCCCGCCAAAATAGCTAACACCGTAAAGATTGCCCGCGCTATCGGCGATTAACCCGCCGGCCGGGGCCTGCGGGCCAGTGCCGCCGGCGAAGCTGTAGATGGTCTGCACGCTGTAGCTGCTGCCGGATTTGACCAATTTGAAGGCGGTGCCGCAGCCGCTTAAGCTGTAGACTTTGCAGTTACCGCCGGTACTGCCGCCGCCCGGCGTGGTGCCATACAGATTGCCCGCAGTATCGGCGATAAGCTGGCCGATGGCTTCGCGGTCGGCGTTGTTCGTGCTTGTCGGGGCGGCGATTTTTGTGGCGGTGCCGCCAGTGGCCGGGATCGAGAAGATGAAATCGTTGCTGCCGGTAACGTAGGTGCTAACAAACACCGACCCGCCGGCGGCAATCGCCGGGGTTGCCAGGTAGCCCGTGGTGGCGGCGTTCAAGCTGGCGACCACGCCGAATGTGGTGGCGGCGGCCGGCGCGGCCGGGATGAGACCGGCGAGAACCCAAAATGTCAGACGCATATCAACCCCATTATTTTTGAGCCCGATTGGTAATGGCCCGGCCTATGAGCAAATTGTAAACCAGTCTGGCTTAAGTTCGCTAGGGGCCGTTGATCAGCGAAACTCCAGCCCCGAGCCGGTTGGGCGGTACCAGCGGTGGATTTCGTCGCCGGCTTCGTTTTCAACCAAGACTCCGCCCAACCCACAGCCGCTAGCGGCGCCTGATAGCAAGTTTAC
>JBBARC010000016.1:12927-39955 GCA_040400005.1 Acetobacteraceae bacterium
CCGCGTTCGCGCTCAAGTTTACCCGCGTTCGCGCTCAAGTTTACCCGCGTTCGCGCTCAAGTTTACCCGCGTTCGCGGTGGCGAAATAGTTTTTTTCGAGCGAGTCCGATGGGCTGGCGATAACCTTGATCGGCGTGTCATCACCTTCGCGCTGCGGATAGACAATGTAATTCATAACAACCTCCCGTCCGGCCTCATTCCCGCGGCTACGTAGTCCCCTAATACCGGTCGCCAAAAGGGGGCCGGAACACGCGTTCCGCGCTGCTGTCAGGGCTGCTGTCAGGGCTGCTGTCAGGTTTCCCTGTGGCAGTCCTTCCTGGCCTATATCAAAAATGAGCAAAACGCGAACAACGCGTTTTTTTTGTTGGCAAGGACGCGGGGTTAATTTAAATAATAACCATGGCTAGTTTTGGAATGCGGAGCCGATCATCGGGCCGCCCTAGCTGGGCGAATGGGTGGCTGTTGGCCGGTTTGCTGGTGCTGGGCGTGCCGAGCGCGGCGCGGGCGGGTGTTATCTATACGCTGGGTTACTCAACCTGTACTACGGCGTGCGGCAGCGCGCCCTGGGGCACGGTAACGGTGACGCAGGATGCGGCCAACTGGATGGCGCTTGATGTAGTGGTGCAGTTGGCGAATGATCCGACGACTGGCCTCCCCTATTATTTTCATCAGAGCAATAGCAACCATTTCGCGCTCGCATTCTCTCTGGTGGGCAATCAGAGCGCGACGATCTCGGGGCTTAATCCAAGCGTATATGGGGTGAATAGCGGTACGTCGTTTACCGCAGCGGGGCTCGGGACATTTGGGTTTGCGATGTCGTGCCAATCGACGCTAGGCTGTGCCAACGGATACAGCGCAACGAATGGTGGCCGAATTGGCTTTACCATCACACCGACGAGTGGATCGCTTAACCAGTATAGCGCTTTCGCCCAGAACAGTAACGGGTATTTTTTCTCGACGGATATTGCGGCGTTGATCAATGGAACCGGCTCAACGGGCAATATTGGCTCGAGCCCAGCGACGGGCGTTCAGTATATAAACAAGCCAGCATCGGTGTTGAGCCTTTTGATGATGTTGGGGCTCTTCGGTTTCATCAGGCGGGGTCGGATTTGCGTGGTAACAGCGGGGCACCGGCCGATACGGCCAGCACCAGCATGGCGGCTTTTACCGCTTGCGGTGCGGGCATGAACCGCGCCGCCAATGGCCAGTATCATTACGGCGACCGATAATTTTATCAGCGCAAGCCAAACAAAAGTCATGATTGGAGCTCAAGAAAACAGGGCAGGGCGGGAGGTACAGTTTAAAGCAAACCTTCTTTACGAAAACTCAGCCACCGGCCATTACCAATAATCACATGATCATGCAGGCGGATTGCCACCGTTTCGCACGCATCGTTGATGCGTTGCGTCATAACAATATCGTCTTGGCTGGGGGTGGGGTCACCACTGGGGTGGTTGTGGCTTAAAATAATCGCACTGGCGTGCAAATCCAGCGCCCGCTTCACCACTTCGCGCGGGTACACCGGGGTGTGGTTCACCGTGCCGCGGGCTTGCGCTTCATCGGCCAGCACGCGGTTTTTATTGTCCAGAAACAGTATGCGAAATTGCTCGATTTTCTCGCGCGCCATTACCGCGGTTAAGTAGCCGATCAGCGCATCCCAATTGGCCAGCACCGGCTGCACCAAGATTTCCGCCCGGACCAACCGCAACGCCGCCGCCTGCACGGTTTTTAACGCCGCCGCCGCCGCCTCCCCCATGCCTTCTACGCCTGCGAGATCATGCGCGGGGGCGGCAATGGCGCTGGCAAAACTGCCAAAGCGGCCGAGCAAGGCGCGTGCAATGGGTTTGGTATCGCGCCGGGGCAGTGCCAAAAACAGCACCATTTCGAGCAATTCGTGGTCGGCCAACGCCTCCGGCCCGGCGCTTAGCAGCCGGTTGCGCATGCGGGCGCGGTGGCCTTCGGCACTGGTGGCGGGCGGGAGTGGCGCGCCGGGTGCGCGCGGAAAAGCCGGCGCGGACGGTTGTTGCGCGGTTTTGGGCGCCGCGCGCACGGTTTGGGCCAGATTTTCCAAATCCAGCAACGCACCTTGCGCATCGTACCGCCCGTTACTCACGCGCGGGCTGCATTTTGCGGCTAAGCGTTGGCGTACGGCGGTTTGTGCAACCCCGCCGGCGACAGCGTAAAGATCTCGCAGCCATCCTCGGTTACCCCCACCATGTGCTCGAACTGCGCCGACAAGCTGCGGTCGCGGGTGACCGCGGTCCAGCCATCATCGAGCACTTTTACCTCCGGCCGGCCGGCATTCACCATGGGTTCGATGGTGAAAAACATCCCCGGTTTTAGCACCGGGCCTTCGCCAGGCCGGCCAAAATGCAACACATTGGGGGCTGCATGAAAATGACGGCCAATGCCGTGGCCACAAAAATCGCGCACCACCGAAAACCGGTTGGCTTCCACATAGGTTTGGATCGCGTGGCCAATATCTCCCAAGGTGTTGCCAGGTTTAACCGCGGCCACGCCGCGCATCAGCGATTCGTGGGTAACATCGATCAGCATCGACGATTTGCGCGATGCGTTGCCGGCGACATACATGCGGCTGGTATCGCCGTGCCAGCCATCGAGAATAACGGTGACGTCGATATTGACGATAACACCATCGGCGAGTTTTTTGTCGCCCGGAATACCATGGCAAACGACATGATTGATCGAGGTGCAGATCGATTTGGGAAACCCGCGGTAGTTCAGCGGCGCCGGCACCGCGCTATGGGCGACGATAAAATCGTGGCAGATGCGGTCCAGCTCGCCAGTGGTGACGCCGACGCGTACGTGCGGGGTGATCAAATCCAGGGTTGCGGCGGCAAGCTGGCCTGCCGCCCTCATGCCGGCGAAATCCTCCGCCCCGTGCAGAATTATCCGCCGCTGCTCGGCCCCGCCGTCCATCATCACGCAAAATCTTCCGTCATTTTTGGCAATTGCCGCCGCTCCGGGCCAGCACCTGCACCGAACCAATATGTGAAACAGAATGCGCCCCCGCCGCGCCCACTTCAAGAGCGGCTTTGAAGCGACCCCGCGCCCACTTCAAGAGCGGCCTTGGGGGCTGCCTTCCCGGCAGACGGCCGCACCTTGACCAGGGTTTGATTTTGCCCGGTTTTGCGCCACATATAGCGCCAATGAGACAGCAAATACCCGTTCCGCGCACGCCGCGCGACTTGCTTGAGATGTTCGTTTTGTTCGAACCCACTAAGCTCGATCCCAACGGTTTGCAGCCACTGCTGGAATCGGCGGATTTTCGCGCGCTCGACCGCGATGATGTGGTGCGCATTGCGATGGGCCGCGCACCGCAGAAGCCAACCCCGACAGGGGCTGGTTTTCAGCCCCGTACCCTTTTGCGCGCCTTGCTCACTGGGCGCGAATGTATGCTAGGCATGCGCAAAATGGTGGCCGATGCCTACCCTGAAAAACGCCGCATGATTTTTGTGCACATCCCTAAATGTGCCGGGTCCGACCTTACTGAAAGCCTGAGCCGCCGCTACCCGGTGCTGCGCGAATCGGCTTTCAAGCCGGGCACCACCCAACCGGTACAGATGTTTGCGCAGCTGCGCGAATTTGTGATCGGCACACGCCACAGCGAAACGATCGCTTTCGCCGGGCATGAACGGCTATCGTGGTACCGCGCCCAGGCGCTGGTTCGGCCGCAGGATGATTTTTTCACCACCATCCGTGACCCGGTAGCTTTGGTGTATTCGTATGTGTCCTATGTGCTGACCGTGTGCGAAAATGCCCGCACTCAGCCGCGTCCCGATGCCACCATGTGGCTAAGCCATCTGGGCATGACCGTGCTGCCGGAAAACCTTAGTGCCGCCGACATGACCGCTTTCGGCAGCCGCATTCTGCACTGCCAGGACATCAACCTGCCCAACCGGTTGTGCAACTTTCTCGGCAATGGCAGCGCCGCCGGTGCGCTGCAGGCGATTAAAGTCACCAACATTGAAATTACCGATACCACACGTTACAGCGCCTGGCGGGCGGCCCGCTTTGGTTTTGGCGAAGGTGAGCGGCTGAACCAATCGCGGCCCCATTTCACCAAAGAAACCGCCAGCGCCGAGGATGCTGCCTATATTGGTGAGATCACTAAAGAGGATCGTATTCTCTACGGCTGGTTGCGCCAGGCACTAGACCAAACCGATGCGCTGTCGGTGTATGGGCGAGATCTGCCTTAGCCAAACGCTCGCTTGAGGCGGCACGCTTGGCATTCTATAGCATTACAGTATCGCGCGGCCGTTCGTGCGCGGGTGGTGGGGACTAGATTTTATGCAGCAGCAGTTTCCGCAACCTGCCAGCGCCCGCGATTTGGTGCAGTTGCTGGCGCTGTTTGATGGCCGGGCCGGTGTGCATTCGGTTGTGAACGCGCTGGCGCCGGGACCAGGCGATACCACCGCCTTGTACCAGGTGATGTATGGCGATACGGCCGCGGCCCAGGCTGCCCGCGAAAGAGCCGGTGACGATGCTGCCAACCCGCGTGATGTATTGCGCAATTTTCTCACCGGCGCCGATCTCGCCAGGCGTATTCGAAACCTGGTGGCCGACGCATTCCCCGACAAGCGGCGGGCGATTTTTGTGCATATTCCGAAATGCGCCGGCACCGACCTTACCGATGCGCTGCGCCGCCGTTTCGCCGCCTTTCGCGAGCTGGATTACCGCCCGCACGTGGATAAACCCGATGCCCGGCTGCAGTCCCTGCGCGATCTGGTGCTGGGTATTATGCTAACCGATACGATTTGCTTCACGGGTCATGAACGGCTGACCTGGTATGTGCGTAACAACATGGTGCGTGAGGGTGACCACATTTTTACGGTAATCCGCGAACCCGTGGCCCTGATCTATTCGTATGTGAATTATATTCTAACTATTTGCAGTAAGCCGGAAACCGTTGGCGGCACCGATGCGCAGCGTTATCTGCGCATGTTGGGGATTACCAGGTTCGATACTGATCTAACGGATGCTTATATGCACGATATGGCGCATCGTGTGCTGCACTGTAAGCCCGCCATTCAACCCAATCATCTGGCGACGTTTCTGGGAGATGGCACTGCACGCGGCGCCACCAAAACGATTATCGCCAGCAACATCGAAATTACCGATACCAGCCGCTATGCCGCGTGGCGGACGGAACGTTTTGGCTTCGCCGCAAGCCCGCGTCGTAACGCATCCAAGCCATTTTATACACCGCACACTGCATCGGCCGAGGATCGTGCCTATATCGACGCGATCTGCCTGGAGGACAAAATACTTTATATAGCCCTGCATGACAGGCTCGAACGCGCCGGTGGGGTATCGATCACTGGGCGCATGCTGAGATGAAAAACTTGGGTTGGTCAGTTGACCTGTTCAGGCCGCTGCCGCCTCCAACAGGGTTTGGCCACGGGTGGATAAAGCGCCGCCGGATTTAATCTGCGCCGACACCAGATCAAACAGCTGGCGATCATCTTCATTGATCTCATCAAGTTTTTTCTGTTCCGCCTTGCCGAATTGCTTGAAACTGATCATCGGTTTGGACGCGTTTGTGCGGGTCGTGGTTTCAATCCCCCAGCGCGATTTCAACCAATCCTGGTAGTGTTCGGTGGTGGTCAGTTCAATGTTGGATAAGCCGCACATTTCGGTCGCGGTTTTAATGTCGCCATTGCCCAAAAACCGGCAGATCACATTGGATTGCGCCAATTCCGGACGGTGGAGAATTTCGGCGGCGAGGTCGCCCATGTTGCCGCTGGCCATGGCGCGATCAAGCGTTGCACGGTTGATAAAGCGCAGCCAGTCACGCGTGTCCACTGCCGCCAGCGCTTTATCCTGTGTAAAGCGGGTGATGATGTAGTTAATTTGCGAGATCACCCGGTCGCGCGGGTCACGCAGCACGGCAAAGGCGGCGTCGCTGAACCGTATCAGCTGGGCATTTAACAAAACCCGCAAGGGCACGTGACCATGCAAAAAAACTGTATCGCTGAACGGTAGGGTAAGCACCAGCTGGTTTAGGGCGGTGAATAGTTTGGGCGGCGGCATCCAGCTACGCTCGGCGATCCGCTGGTTGAGCCCTGGGTAGCGCTTAAGCAAATTCACCGTGAGATCGCTACCGGCGCATTTGGGGATGTGCACAAACAGTAACCGGCGCTTTTCTGGGTAGGCGTTCAGAATCAGCGGTATCAGCTTTTGCTGAAATTCCTCGCCGGCCAGGGCCGCGCGAATATGGGTGCGTGCGCTGTAGGTTTCGGCCGAAGGGCCGGCCAGGCGAAGCTCGGGCAATCTCGCGAGGACGCTCCAATACACCTGGCGCGAGGTGACCGAGGACAGATCCAATTTGTTGAGCAAGCCATCAAGGGCCGAAGCGGCCTCGAACAGACGAAATAACTCGAGCGTCTCCCGTGTGTTTGTCGGTGGTGGGATGAGCAAGGTTTCGCGTCTCCTGTGGTGGCCTGATGGGCGTCAGGTTAATCTGGTCTGATGGCGTGCGCTTGGGGGCATGGCCTTGGCGTTTTGGGCTGACCGGGCCTTAGCGTTGCGGTAAATGTTAAGCAAACAACGGCGACACCGGGGTTGCAAACCGCCCCTCGAAATAGCCACTGGCCGCGTAATGCGATAATCCAGATGCAATCGCCCCAGTTCGCACCGCATCACGAATATCAGGGTAGCGCATCAGATAATCGGTTTCGTTAAACGGTGCGGTTTCGATCAGCGGGCGCAGAAGGGCCACCAATCCGTCACGTGGCAAGTCGGCCGGCAAAAACTTTTCAATTTGGTTGAACGGCGGCAGTGGCAGGCCGGCCAGCACCAGGCGCATTTGCTGGGCGGTGCTCGAATCGGCAGCACTGTCGGGGTTGAGCGCGCGTGCTAGTGATTCGGCAAAAAACCTGCATACGGCTTGCGCTTGCGGCGATACGCGCAACCCCCCAGCATAGGCAGGGGTTGCGATCTTCTCAATCACCAACTCAATTTCGTAGCACCCTGCGGCATGATCTTCGATGCCAACGCCATAGGAAAACCCATCATCGACATCGCGCAGGCTGCGCAGCCGCCACGCCGCTAGGGGAAGCGATTGATCAATTTCTACCAGCAACGAACTGGGCGTATAAAACCGCTTGTGGTCGCCATTAAACCGCGATGGCGGCATCGATTTGCGTTCGTATAATTGCTGATGCGGCACCGCGATCACCAAATACCCGCCAATCTTTAACACCCGAAACCAATCGGCCAGCACCGCCTGGTAATTGGTGATATGTTCCAGGCAATGGCTGACAAACACCGCATCCTGGCTGCCATCGGCAAACGGCAGGCGGGTGCCATCGTAGCCGGGGTAATCCAGCTCCACCCCAATCGCCTTGTCGGTCACTGGCACCGCATCGGGGCGGCCACCGCGAAAGCCGATATCCAGCACGTGATCGCCGCCGAGATAGCGCTGATAAAACCCTTCGGCCATGCGGCGGGCATGGCTGCGCAAGGTTTCCGGGCCCAAGGCGCGCGGCGCACCCGTTGTTGCTTGTCGTGCGGCTGCTTGGGCTGCTGGTTGGGCTGGGGCAGGCGGTTTTTGCGCCATCGGCATAACTCTCTGAACGAAAGTAAGCTTTGGCTGATTATTGCCGGTTAGCCAAGCCGGGCCGCAATCGGCCCAAGCCACCGGTGTAGATCGAACAGCCCGGTTTCCTGCCGCCAGTCATCCCACGCTGCATCGCAGGCCGCGGCAAAGCCATCGGGCACACCCTGTTGGGCCAGCGCCGCCCGTGAAATCCCCGACCCTTCCTGGGCATCGCCGGCCAGCAGGCTTGCGGCCAGCCCCCGCCCGCCGGCGGCGCCTATTGCCCCCGCACGGGCATCGCCCAGCACCGCGGTTAAGGATGCAAACGGATCGGCCAGCATATCCTCGTACCAAAGCACCACCGGTGGCGGCCCGGTGGCGGCCAAATGCGCGATCGCCGCCACGCACTGGGCCAGCACCGCCATAATCTCCCCCGGCGTTTCGCCAAAGGCGCGGTGGCGGCTGCGGGCAAAAGCGGCGCGGTTACGCAGCAAAAACACCGCCCGTGCATCAGGAAGCGCTGCCATCAATAAATCGGCCCGCCCACTGCATTGGCTGCGCAGTTTTATCACCGGCGCCGGCCCCAAAAACCGCGCAAGCGATGCAACGCTTGCCCGCACTACCCCTTCGGCCAGCCGATCGGGCACCAAAGGCCGCTCATCGGCGGTCATTATCGCAAGCCGGGTTAATGTATCGGGTTCGGATGCGCCACAACCGGCCAACTGGTCCACTAGGCGCGCCAGCAACGTGCTGCCCGTGCGCCCTGGCGAAAAGATAAACACTGGGGCGGCCGCCGGATCGGCGGTTTCTACCTCAAACAACCGCTCAAACGGCACGCTCCAGGCGCGCTGAGCCTGGTCCAACTGGGCACCATATAAAAAAGGTGCGGCAAACACGCTGTGCCTGAAATCATCGGGCAGCTCGGTATAAATCGCCCGTTCATTGCGCAGATTAAGCCCGTACATCATGCCGCGTGGTTGCAGCTCGTCCGGCGCCGCCTCGCCCCGGTTGGCAAAGGTAAAATCCTCCGGCCCCGCAATGTTTTGCTGCGCCCGGTTGCGCGCCAGCACATCAAACCGATGGATCGGGCGATACATCAAAACTGGGACATCACAGGGGGGCATCATGCCGAATCCCCGGTTTCGCGATCCTCGGCCGGGTGGCCATTCACATGGCGCCACCAATGCCACAGCAGCCGCGCCGCCAGCCCGCGATACGGTGCCCACTCCGCCACCAGCCCGCCCAGTATTTTTGGCGTTGGCCGGGCATCAAGCCCCTTCAAATCCGCATACGATGACTGCAACGCCAAATCGCCGGTGGGAAACACATCCAGCCGGTGCAGCGCAAACAGCAAATAAATCTCCGCCGACCACGCGCCCAAGCCGCGGACCGACGAAATCGCCGCAATCGCCGCCCGGTCATCCAAGCTTGCCAAATGCGCAGTATCCAGCACCCCGGCCAAAAACGCTCCCGCCACCGCCCGGCCGTGCGCCACTTTCGGCCGCGATAACCCAGCGCCGCGCAAATCATCCTCGGTTAACGCCAAAAACCCCGCAGGCAGCTCCGCCCCCGGCAAGGCCACCACCCGCGCCCAAATGGCGGCCGCCGCCCGGTTGCTAATCTGCTGCCCAACGATCGCTGCCAGCAGCCCCGAAAACCCCGGCGCCCGCGTGCGCCACGGCAACGGCCCCGCTTCCCGCTCAATCCGCGCCAAATCACCATCCGCACGGGCCAAGCGGTTCAGCCCAATGCGGGCGGCACGTGGTAGGGGTGTGGGGGAAATTAACGCCATGCCGAAACGAGTGTCGGGGGCGGGTGAGGATTAGGCAAGGTGAAGAACCTTCTTTTCTGAAGAAAAGAAGCAAAAGACTTTTATAATGCGGGGACAGGGGCAACCCTGCCACCGAGTTTCCCGAACCAACATATTAAAAGTCTTTTTGCTTATTTTTCGGAAGTCAAAAGAAGAGTCTTCCTTATCTTGCCTAGCGCTTCTCATATAGGCTAGGACTGTGCCCCATGAGCACGCAGCCGCATTTATTGGTGGTCGATGATGATCGCGAGATCAGGGAGTTGCTGGCGCGGTTTCTGGAGCTGCACGAGTTTCGTGTGACCACGGCGCGGGATGGGGCGGAGGCGCGCCGGGTTTGGCCGCTGGGCCATTTTCATTTGGTGGTGCTGGATTTGATGCTGCCGGGCGAAACCGGCTTGGATCTGGCGGTATTTTTCCGCAAAGCGTCAAAAGTGCCGATCATTATGCTGACCGCGATGGGGGAAGAAACCGATCGTATAGTTGGCCTCGAGATGGGGGCAGATGATTACCTGCCCAAGCCCTTCAACCCGCGTGAATTGCTCGCCCGTATTCGTGCGGTGTTGCGCCGCAGTGGCGAGGTGGGGCCAGGGATTGCCGGTGATGAGGTGAGGTGTTTCCGCTTTGGCGGCTGGCAGTTGCGCCCATCGCAGCGCCGGCTAATTAGCCCGGCAGGGGTTGATATGGCGCTGACCGGCGGCGAATTTGATTTGTTGATGGCGTTGGTGGAACGCCCGCACCGCGTGTTAACCCGTGAAATGCTGCTTGATTTGCTGCACGGGCGCACGGCCGCCACCTATGACCGGGCGATAGATGTTGGCATTAGCCGCTTGCGCCGCAAGCTCGACTCGGATGCCACTGTCGCGCCGCTGATTAAAACCGTGCGCGGCGGCGGCTATGTGCTGGCGTGCGATGTGGTCCGCCAATGATGGTAGTGCGGGGCCGCTTACGCGCGGCAGTCGCGCGGTTACTGCCGGCAAGCCTTGCCATGCGCACGTTGCTTACCCTGCTGGCTGGGCTTGTGCTGGTGCAGGCGGCGGGGCTGACCATTCACGCGCTGGACCGCATCGAACTACAGCGCAGCGAGGAATTGCGCATGTTGGGCACCCGCGCCATTGGCGTGTTCCGGTCACTGGCGGCGGTGCCGGCGGCTGATCGTGGTGCCGTGTTGCGCGATATGGATGGCGGCGATGGCGGTGCGGCGGGGTTGGCGCCACTGCCGCAACCCCTGCCAGATCAGCTCACCCCGCAGGCGCTGGAAATGATTATTCGCGCCAATATGGCGCAGGTGCAGATGCCGGCGGGCACCCGGCCGAAAGACGTCATCATGCGCGGCCTGCCGTGGGATGGGCGCGTGGTGATCGCCATGCAGTTTCGCGATGGCATGTGGCTTAACCTGACCCTGCCAGTGCCTTTTCCGCGGCCCTGGCACAGCGAGAGTTTTCTGCTGGCTTTTGTGCTGATGACCCTGGCCGCCGGTGGCTTATCGGTGTGGGCGGTGCGCCAGTTAACCGGGCCGGTGGCAACCTTGGCGGCGGCCGCCGAACGGCTGGGGCGCGATGTAAATGCGCAGCCGATGCCGGAAACCGGGCCGGCAGAATTGGTGCGCGCGGCGGTGGCGTTTAACACCATGGCGGCCAGCATCCGCCGCTTTGTGCGCGACCGCACGTTGTTACTCACCGCCATCGGCCACGATTTGCGCACGCCGATCACCCGGCTGAAATTGCGCGTGGAATTTTTGGAAGATCCCGCCACCCGCGAGAAATTTTTGGCCGACCTTGATGAACTCGATCGCATGGTAAGCGCCACCTTGGCGTTTGGCCGTGATACATCGGACGAAGATCCCGCCGTGCCGATCGATCTGGGTGCGCTGCTGCAAACCGTGCTGGATGAGGCGAGTGATGCCAGCCCAGATCGTGCCGATGCGATCACTTTGTCTGGCACTTTGTCTGGCACTTTGTTTGGCACTTTGTCGGGCACTTTGTCGGGCGGGGCGCATGTGGTGGTGCGCGGGCGGGCGCTGGCGTTGAAACGGGCTTTTGCTAATCTGGTGGGCAACGCGATTAAATATGGCAACACCGCCGACGTTGTCGCAAGCGTTGCGGGCACGGGCGTGGTGCAGATCACTATCACCGATGATGGCCCCGGCGTGGCGCCCGACCAGGTGGAGCGCGTGTTCGACCCGTTTTATCGTGTCGAGCCCAGCCGCAACCGCGAAACCGGTGGCACCGGTTTGGGTTTATCGATTGCGCGCACTATTTTGCGAGCCCATGGCGGCGATGTGGTGATCGGCCGCGCGCCGGGGCGTGGCGCACGGGTGGTGGTGACATTGCCGAACTAATGGGGCCGTGGCAGAGGGCGGCTTGGTTTTGCACGACGGTGGCTTATGCTTCGACGGTCCTATGATAATCTGGTACGCATGGCTGGCGGCCCGCAGGCCAGTTTTTGGCTGTTTGCGGTGGCGTTTGCCGAGAGCAGTTTTTTCCCCATTCCGCCTGATGCGCTGCTGCTACCCATGTGCCTGGCACGGCCGCACCGGGCCTACCGATTCGCCGCCATCTGCACGGCGGCCAGTGTGCTGGGCGGCTGCTTCGGCTACCTGATCGGCGCCACACTGTACGATACAGTCGGCGTGCGGCTGATGCATGCGTATCACCTGGAAGCCGCGTTCACCGCCTTTCGTGCCCAGTATGCGCACTGGGGGGTGTGGGTTATTCTGATCAAGGGCATGACCCCGATCCCTTACAAACTGGTCACCATCAGCGCCGGCATGGCGCATTTCAGTTTTCCGGTGTTTGTGGCGATGAGTATTGTCACCCGCGGGGCGCGGTTTTTTCTGGTGGCGGCCTTGCTGCGGGCAAAAGGCGAACAGGTGCGCGCGTTTATCGAACGCCGCCTGACCCTGGTGACCACGGTGCTGGCTGTTATGATTGTCGCTGGCCTGGTTCTGCTGCGGTATTTGTAGATTTTTAGATGTCCGCGATTTTACCTGCTGCCTTGCCTTGGCCATGATTTGGGCACGCAGTCGCCGCGGGGCAGGGACAATTTTGGGTCTGCCGGCGATGGTGCTGGCACAGACAGAAAGACACCTCAAAATGACTCGCATGTATCGGCTTTTGCTGGGTTCGGTTTTGGCCGCAAGCCTGGCAGCCCCTGCCTTCGCCGACGGCACCACTGTGCCCACTGTTGCCAGCGCGGCGGTCGCTACCCCGGTGACGGCAACAACCCCCAGCGCGGCACCGGTTGCAACACCAGCCGCCGCTAAGCCCGCACCTGTCACCGATGCGGCGAAAACCCCTGATGTGAAGAAGGTTGATGCCATGGCGCCAAACAGCGCCAAGCCACACACCGGCAAAAAGCATCATCACAAGGCGACGCAGGTGAAAGCCCCGGCGGCCACGCCGGCTCTGCCCAAGGATGCGCCCAAGGACGCGCCTGCCAGCAAGTGAGGCGCTTAACGCCGCATGGTTTACGCAAAGAAAAACCCGCGGCCCTTTGGGGGCCGCGGGTTAGGTTTTTAGTCTAATCCGTAAAAGCTTAGCTGCCGATACGGGTAAACACAGTGGTTAGCGTCGCTTTGCAATCAAGCGCAGTGTTGCCCAGGATTTGCACGCCAGCAGATGATGTGGCGACGGCGCTTTGGCCGTCCGCGGCAACCACGATGTGGTTGTTCACGCCAACAATGCCGTTCAGCTTGTAAGCTGTTACGGTCGGCACTGCGCTCAGCACGCAGGTGGTGGCGCCGTTCCAGGTGTTGGTGCTGGTTGCCGGGTCCACAACCGAAAGTGCGGTTGGGAACTTCGGCAACGTGCAGGTGATCGGGAACACTGCCCCGTTCGCTGTCGCGAACTGGGTCAGCTTGCCTGCGGTTACCTTAACCGGGGTCAGTCCGCGCACCACAGTGCCCGAAATGAACCCTTTGGCGGTGCAGGTTTCGGCAACGCCAGCGGCAGGAGCCGACAGCAATCCGATCTGCGTGGTGGTGTAGTAGTTACCGTTAGCGAGGACCGCTGCCTGAGCCGACCCTGCGGCGGCGGCAACGAACAGCGCGGCGGCTGTTGTCAGTGCCTTATTCATAGTGAACTCCCATGAGCTGGAGACATATAGGGAACGTCTAGCAATCCTTGCGGATTACTTGCCGCTATATACGCCCAGCGTGGTGATCGAGATCGAGCACAACGTAATCGCCGGGCCCGGCAGGAAGATGTCGACGTTCGATGTCAGCGTGAAGCTGCTGGTGCTGAGGGCTGCCAGAGCTGGCAAAGCTGCGCCACTGGTCGGAACCAACTGGTACACGCCGGCGTTGCAGGTGCTGGTGCCACCGCTGAGCGAAGCGCCGCCGAGCGGAACTGGTGCCGGGAAACCCGAACCCAGGGTGCAAGTGGTTGCGGCCAGCGCATACGGTGATGCAACGGTGCCGAGGCCGGAAGGCTGCGCGTTAAGCAGCGATACTGCCGACTTGCCGAGAACGGCTGCGCCGATGTTGTATGAACCGTAGTTCACGTTGCCGGCCTTGAGGCCGAGGCCACCGCAGGTGCCGGAAGGATCGGTGATCGCGGTGAACGCAGTCGCCGAGAAGTAGAGGCCGGCTTTGAGGGTGGTCTGCGCCATGGCGCCGGCGGAAGTTGCGGCCAAAATGAGGGCGGCAGCAGTGGCTGTCTTGAACATGATTCGCTCCCTAGAATTACTGCGCGGTTATCGCGCCGTCATTTTGGTAACTGGCGCCTTACAAGCTGTCAATCACTTAGAAAGGTGAACTGCGTCACTTTCACAGTCAAAAGGCGCTTCTCAACAATATTGCGCTGCACAATAAAAAGTAAAAATGTGATCGCATCCACCGCTATTGCCCCCCCATTCGCGCGCGGGTTGAGCGAGACCATCTTGTTTAAGGTGCAGATAGAGAAAATTACCCGGCTGGCGCGTAGGCGGGCGTCTCAATTTATGAGATCAACCCGCCACCGAGTGCGCGCTGCGGTGCAGCAGCAACACCAATTGTCACGAAAAGTTTTTTACCATTCAGGTGGTGGCAAGGTCGGGAAATAGCCCGGCAAGCCCGGCGCGGGTTGCGTCACAGCGCCCGCGTTCGGTGATAAAGCCGCTGATCAAACGCGCAGGAGTCACATCAAACGCCGGGTTGCCGGTGTGGCTGTCAGACGGCATCACCCGCACCGTGGTGATGGTGCCATCCATCGCCCGGCCGGTGACGGTGCTGAGTTCGGTGCCAGGGCGTTCTTCGATCGGGATATCAAGAACACCGTTCTCGATGGTCCAATCTATAGTTGTGGATGGCATCGCCACCCAAAACGGCACATAGGTATCGTGCGCCGCCAGGGCTTTTAGGTAGGTGCCAATTTTGTTGGCAGCATCCCCGGTGGCGGTCACCCGGTCGGCGCCGACAATGCACAAATCCACCCGGCCATGCTGCATCAGATGGCCGCCGGCATTATCGGCGATCACCGTATGCGGCACGCCGTGCTTGCCCAGCTCGAATGCGGTTAACAGCCCGCCCTGGTTGCGCGGGCGGGTTTCATCCACCCACACATGCACCCGAATACCGGCATCGTGGGCGGCATAAATGGGCGCAAGGGCGGTGCCCCAATCCACCGTTGCCAGCCAGCCGGCATTGCAATGGGTCAGCACGTTCACCGGTTGGCCGCGGTGGGCGGCGGCGGCATCGCGCAGCAGGCCCAGCCCATGGCGGCCGATGGCGGCGTTTTGGGCGACATCTTCATCGGCAATGGCGCCCGCCTGCGCATAGGCGGCCGCCTCGCGCGCGCCAGGCGGGGTTGGCCGCAACGCGCCCAGCATGCGGTTGATCGCCCAGGCCAGGTTAACCGCCGTGGGGCGGGTGGCGCCCAGCATGCGGGCAGTGGCTTCCAAATGCTCATCACTGGTGTTTTCGCGCATCGCCAGCGCCAGGCCGTAAGCGGCCGCAGCGCCAATCAACGGCGCGCCGCGCACCTGCATGCTGCGAATGGCGTGGGCCACTTCGCCAGGGTTTTCTAGCCGTTCAATATCCACCGACCACGGCAGCTTGGTTTGATCCAAAATCCGCACCGACCAGCCGGTATCAGTATCCACCCAAATGCTGCGATACGGGATGCCATCAATCTTCACGACGATAACCAATCATTTTGGGGCAATCATTTTGGGGCAATCAGGTGAATGTCAAAAAAGTAAGACACTTCTTTTTCTGAAGAAAAAGAAGCAAAAAGACTTTTGTAATGCTGTGCTTGGGGCAACCCTGCCACCGCGTTCTCCGAACCAGCATCAAAAAAGTCTTTTTGCTTCTTTTTCTTCAGAAAAAAGAAAATTCTTACTTTTTTGGCATTCACCCGATTGCCCTGAGAAAAACAGGATGTGCGGCGGTTACCGCCGGGCCGGCGGCAAGCCCTGCGCTATATGCGTTGGTGCAGCACGCACAGCAAGGTGAACAGGCGGCGCGCGGTTTCGAAATCAATCTCTACCCGTGCCGCCAGGCGCTGCACCATCATGGTAGCACCTTCGTTGTGCAAACCACGGCGGCCCATGTCGATGGCTTGAATACTGGCTTCCCGCCCATCCTGAATGGCGTGTTCGTAGCTATCCACCAGCATTTGGTAATCTTTAATCAGCCGGCGGAACGGCCCCAGCGCCAGGCCAATCGCCAGCACTGGGGTGTCGGCCTCATCGCGCACATCAAAAATCAGCCGGCCTTCAACAATCGACAGATGCAGCACAAACGACCCATCCAGCCCGATCGGGGCAAACTGGCTGGCGTTTTCAATGTCGCGCACGGCCTGGGCACGGTCGGCTTCCTGCAACGCCGATAAGGCGCCACGGGTTTCACCGTCCAGCACCACACGGTTGAGCGACCGGCCGGTCATCGGGGGGCACCGCTGCGCACGCGCTTACAGCCTGGGATCGGGGCTAAGCACACCCAGTTTCAGCATCAGGCCGACCACGCCGCCTTTAACCGGGCGGATCAACGCAAACGCAGCAGCGGTTGCCAGTGGCAGCACAATGGCACATTCGGCGGCAACCGACAGGGTCACCAGACTTTCCAGCACCAGCACCGATGCCACCGCGATATGCCCAACCAGGGCAATCACTACATAAGGCGGCATGTCATCGGCGCGCACCTGGCCCAACGGGGCAGGGCAGGTGGGGCAGGCGCTGACCACGCGCAAAAACCCGATAAACAGCGGCGACCGGCCGCAATTGGGGCACACCCCGCGCACCCCGCGGCCGACCGCTAGCAGCAATGGCAGATTAAGCCAGGGTTCGGTTGTATTGGCGGCAGCCGCCGGCGGCCAGGTGGTGATATCAGGGTTGGACATAGGGATGATCACACCAATTTCGTGCTGCGCGGTCAATGAGGGTGGCTTACGGGCTGCACTGCGTGCGCGAGGTGCCGCCCGATGACACCAGCGTAAAACCATGGTGGTGGCGGGAGTATTAACAGGCTGAGTATCAACCGGCTGGGACCGCCCGGTTGCAGGCGTACACGATTTTATTTTGCCAAGTGAGGCTTGCGTGCTTATATCCCCAGTAACGATACAGCAACTGTAGCGCGTCCGGAGTGCACATGCAGCCCAACCAGGACGATGATCAGCCCAAAGCAGCCCCGCCCCTACCGACGCTGGACAGCGAACAGTTCCGCGTGCTGGCCGACAACATCCCCACCCCATGCTGGATCGCCAACGCCGACGGCTATATTGTTTGGTACAATCGCGGCTGGCATGACTACTGCGGCACCACGCCCGCGCAAATGCAAGGCTGGGGCTGGCAATCGGTGCATGATCCAGCGGTGCTGCCGGGCGTGCTGCTGCGCTGGACCGATAGCATCCGCACCGGCAGCAGTTTTGAAATGACTTTTCCGCTGCGCGGCGCCGATGGACGCTACCGCCCTTTCCTGACACGTATCCAACCGGTGCGCGATGAAGCTGGTACCATCCAACATTGGTGCGGCGTGAACACCGACATCAGCGCCCAGCAGGCCGCCGAAC
Organism: Acetobacteraceae bacterium; assembly: GCA_040400005.1. Taxonomy (GTDB): domain Bacteria; phylum Pseudomonadota; class Alphaproteobacteria; order Acetobacterales; family Acetobacteraceae; genus JBBARC01. Next base: position 30,284 of record JBBARC010000016.1, read on the forward strand.
AGGGCTTGCGCGCCGCCAACGCCCGTAACGCCCAGCTTGCCGCCGAGCGCGAGGCCATTCTGGGCCAGTTGGCCGAAGGCGTGGTCGTGACTGATAACGATGGCAAGATCATTTTTGTAAACGCCGCCGCCGCCCACCTGCACGGTGTGGTGCGGCTGGATAGGCCGCCCGACGCGCATAGCCCCAGTTACAGCCTGCTAACGATGGACGGCGAGCCCTATCCCCCGGCCGACCTGCCGCTGGCGCGCGCCGTGCTGCTGGGGCAAACCGTGGTGGAAGCGCAGTGGCGCATCCGCAAGCCCGATGGCAGCGAGGTGATTGCCATTGGCAATGCGCGCCCGCTGCATGGCCCGGACGACGAAAAATTTGGCGCCGTGCTCACCATCCGCGATGACACTAGGCGCCACATGGTGGAAGCGGCCTTGCGCCAGAGTGAGGCGATCGTGCGCGCATTTTTTGAAACAGTCGATATGTACCAAGCGGTGCTTGACCTCGATGATGATAATTTTACCTGCGTAACGGCCAACCGCCGCATTGCGCGGGTGTGGGGGCGCGAAAGCCTGGACGGGATCGATGCTCGCAGCGTGCTGGGTGGCAGTGTGGCGCCTGATATTATGAAAACGCTGCACGGCGGGCACGCCGCCGGCAAACCATCCACCGTGGAATACCCCTATCTCAACGCCGACGGCATGCGCTGGTTTGTCGCAACCCTTAACCCCATGCCGCCAGGCTCTGCGGGCAAAAAACGCCTATCGGTGGCGTCCCTCGATATCACCGCGCGCAAGCAGGCGGAAGACGCGCTAGCGCAGGCGCTGGAAACCAAAGATCTGCTGCTGCACGAAGTAAACCACCGGGTGAAAAACAGCCTGCAACTGGTGTCGTCCTTGCTTAGCCTGCAGGCCCGCCAGGCGGTAACGCCGGGCTTGCAGCAGGCGCTGGGCGATGCGCAGGCACGCGTGGCGGTGGTCGCCACCATGCACCACCGGCTGTATGCCACCAGCCAGCATGACCGCACCGATTTTGCCAGTTACCTGCGCGAAATGGCGCGGGATACCGTAGCGGCGTTCGATCGCGCCAACCGGATCACGCTTCATTGCGCGATCAGCGGCGCGCTGGTGTTGCCGTTAGATACGGCAGTGCCGCTGGCGCTGGTGGTGGGCGAATTGCTCACCAATGCGTTGAAATATGCCTTTGTCGGCGTCCAGGCCGGCATTTTGCGGGTTGAACTCGCCGTGGTGAAATCGCAGGTGGATTTGGTCATCGCCGATGATGGCGTCGGCCTGCCGGCCGGCTTCGACATGGCCCGCGCTGGCGGTTTGGGTATGCGCGTGGTCAGCGTGCTCAGCCGCCAAATCGGTGCGACGATCGCCGTGGTGGCACAGCCGCGCGGGGCCGGGTTCAGGATTAAATTGCCGGTTGCGTGACCCGCCCAGTGCATCCTTGCCCGCACACGAATACCAGGGCAGATCTGCCCAATGTTGCACCCCAAGCGCCAACAGACCATGAACCCACGCCATGACCCACACCATGCTTATCGCGCGCACCAGCGCACAGCTGCAAACCGCCCTGGCAACCCTGCGCGCCACCCATCGGCGCATCGCCCTGGTGCCTACCATGGGCGCCCTGCACGAAGGCCACCTGGCCCTGGTGGCGGCCGGCCACCAGCATGCCGATGCCTTGGCCGCCTCGATCTTTGTCAACCCCAGCCAATTCGGCGATGCCGCCGATCTCGCCCGCTACCCGCGTGATGAAGCGGGCGACCTGGCTAAATTGCGCAGCAGTGGCTGCCATCTGGTGTGGCTGCCCGATGTCGCCACCATCTACCCCGGCGGCGATTCAAGCGTCATAGAACCCGCCGGCCCGGCCCTGGGTTTTGAAGGCGCCGCACGCCCCGGCCATTTCGCCGGCGTTGCCACCGTGGTTGCCAAATTGTTCGGCCACATCCGCCCCGATGCCGCCTGCTTTGGCGAAAAGGACTGGCAGCAACTACAAGTAATCTCCCGCATCACCACCGACCTGTGTTTAGGCGTTACCATCGTGCCGGTGCCGATTGTGCGCGAACCCGATGGCCTGGCGCTGTCATCTCGTAACCGATTCTTAGATGAAGCCGAACGCAGAATAGCCCCCGCACTTTTTCGCGTGCTCACCCAAACCGCGCGCACCCTGCACGCCGGCGCCAACCCGCACACCACGCTCACCGCCGCCCGCACAACCCTGCATAGCGCCGGTTTCGCCGTGAACTACCTCGACCTCATCGATGGCCCATCCATGCAACCCACCACCACCATCACCCCCCAAGCACGCCTCATCACCGCCGCAGCCCTCGGCACCGTGCGGCTGCTCGACAACGTACCCATCACGTAAGCGGTCCAACCGGCTGGTTGTGGGGTTGGGCTTTAAGAAAGGCGAGGGCTCTGCCCTTCGATCCCGCTAAGGGCAAGCCCTTAGAACCCTTCACTTGGGTTTGGGGGGAAGGGGGCCAGCACGGGGGATCCCACGAGCTCAGTCGGCCCCCTTCCCCCCAAACCCAACTAAATGGATTTTAAAGGCGAGCCTTTAATGGGGATCGAAGGGGCAAAGCCCCTCGCCTTTCTTATTCATGCCCACGCTCAGCCGATGGGCCCGCTTGCGGTGACGGGCTGTGGTCGCTACCAGGGCGGCGCTGGGGTTTTTTGGGGGCCTCATTGAGATATCAACTGCTACAAAGGTGTAACGTATGCAAAACCATGAAGTGAAGGTTTATCCGTCGAAGACCAATCTGCCGCGTGAGAAGCAACTGGCGTGGAAGATTGCCGGCGTTGCGGCCGACAAGGTTGCGGTGGAAAAAGATGTCACCGCGATGATCATCAACCGCATTATTGATAATGCATCGGTGGCGATTGCGGCGATCAACCGGCGGCCGGTGGTATCGGCGCGTGACATGGCGCTGGGCCACATTCGGCGCAGCGGTGGGGCCACGGTGTTTGGCGTGACCCCGGCGATAAAGGTGAGCCCGGAGTGGGCGGCCTGGGCCAACGGCACTGCGGTGCGTGAACTGGATATGCACGACACGTTTCTGGCGGCTGATTATTCGCATCCTGGCGATAACATTCCGCCGGTGTTGGCGGTGGCGCAGACCATGGAAAAAAGTGGCCGCGACCTTCTTCGCGGCTTGGCGACGGCCTATGAAATTCAGATCGACCTAGTGCGGGCGATTTGTTTGCACGACTACAAGAAGGACCACATTGCCCATTTATGCCCGGCGCAGGCGGCCGGTATTGGCACGTTGTTGAAGCTGCCGCAGGAGGTGATTTACCAGGCGGTGCAGCAGGCGGTGCATGTCAGCTTCACCACGCGCCAGTCGCGCAAGGGCGAGATTTCGTCGTGGAAGGCCTATGCGCCAGCGCATTCCGGCAAGTTGGCGATTGAAGCGGTTGATCGCTGCATGCGCGGCGAGGGTGCGCCGAGCCCGATTTACGAAGGCGAGGATAGCGTGATTGCCTGGATGCTGGGCGGCAAAAATGATGTTTATCACGTGCCGCTGCCCGGGCCGAACGAAGCCAAGCGCGCGATCATGGATAGCTTCACCAAGGAGCACAGCGCCGAGTACCAGAGCCAGGCGCTGATCGATCTGGCCTTCCGCATGCGTGAAAACATCGCCGACACGTCGAAGATTGCCAAGATCATTCTGCACACCAGCCACCACACGCATTACGTGATTGGCACCGGTGCGAACGACCCGCAGAAGATGGATCCCAAGGCCAGCCGCGAAACGCTGGACCATTCGATCATGTATATCTTCGCGGTGGCGTTGGAAGATGGCACTTGGCACCACGTGGATAGCTACGCGCCCAAGCGGGCCAACCGCGCCAGCACGGTGGCCTTGTGGCACAAGATTGAAACCTGCGAAGATGCCGAATGGACCCGGCGTTATCATTCCAGCGACCCGGCGGAAAAGGCGTTTGGCGCGCGGGTGGAAATTCAGATGAAGAACGGCGAGACGCTGATCGACGAGCTGGCGATTGCCAACGCGCACCCGCTTGGCGCGCGCCCATTTGGCCGCGCCGACTACATTCACAAGTTCCAAACCCTGACCGACGGCATCATCAGCACGCGTGAGAGCGCACGTTTTCTTGATGCCGTGCAAAATTTGGCAGGGCTTGGTGCGGGTGAGCTAGGGGTGCTGAACGTGGCTCTGCCAAAGGGCCGCTTGCTTGAAGGAAAGCCAGGTATTTTCTAAATACTTTAGATTATACCAGAGTTAGAAACCCGCTGCGAATATTGTTCGCGGCGGGTTTTTTTTGGCCAACACGCAATGGTTGCCCGGCGATTAGCAAAAAAATTATATCAAACCTATGCAGTAATTGTACGGTTTTGATTGACATAGATGCGGATTGAAGCCGATAGCGAAATCTGCGTGTGCATGCGATTCGTACTGATCAGGTTCGCAATCGTTGCCCCCGCCCATGTAAGGAGCGTCGATTATCAACGCGGCCGTAACCTGCGAGACTAGCCTGACAGCACCGCAGGATGCGCGTTGCCATTTAACGGTCCAGACACCACCATGCCGTTACGCGATCGCTGACACGATCACTGGCGCGGGGTGGGATAGAGTTTTTAGGCGATACCAACCAACGGCCGCAGGCCGGCACCATGCCATTCGGCAGTGCAGCAAAGGAGTTTAGGTAGAATGAGCGACGACATCATCGAAGCCCCGGTGACCGGCAAGGCCATGGCCATGAAGGCAACCACACGCCGTGCAGCGGGCGCCAAGCGCGTTTCCACCGCACGCGCAAAAGCAACACCGGCCGCGCGCAAGACCGCGGTTAAGAAGGCCGCTGCTGTGAAGAAGCCAGCCGCCAAGAAGGCTGCTGTGAAGAAAGTAAAGGCGCCGAAGGCTGCCGCCAAAAAAGTGAAAGTGGCCAAGGTCGCCAAAGCTGTTGGCAAGAAGCCAGCCGCTAAAAAGGCTGTTGCTAAAAAGGCTGTTGCAAAAAAGGCCGTTGCCAAGAAGCCGGCCGCCAAGAAGATCGCCGCCAAGAAAGTGGCAGCACCTAAGAAAATTGCCAAGGCGGCTAAAACGGTTGCTGCCAAGAAGCCCGGCCGTAAGCCCGCCGTGAAAAAGCTAGTGGCCAAAAAAGCTGCCGCGCCGAAGAAAGCCGCAAAAGCGGTTAAGGCCGTTGCTGCGAAGAAGCCCGGCCGCAAACCTGGGGTCAAAAAAGTAGTGGCCAAAAAAGCTGCGGCACCCAAGAAAATGGCCGCAGCCAAGAAGCCCGGCCGCAAGCCCGCGATGAAGAAAGCGCCGGCGCCACGCGTTGCGCGCAAAACCGCAGCCGCCGCCCCGGTTAAGCAGCGCCGCATGCGCAAGGCCGCAGCACTGGAAAACACCGTCGAAATCCGCGCGGAAGCGCCGGAGAACGACGTGATCAGCTAAGATTGTGTCTGCCTGGCGCGCATAGTTGCGCGCCGGGCGGCAAACGTTTGGTCTTAAAAAGCAACACCCGCGCGTAAGTGCGGGTGTTGCCGTTTTAGGGCGGGCGCATTGTTACGTGGCGGCTGTGACATGGCGCAGAAACAGCTGTGCTTGATGGTTCCAATCGGGCAACACCTGCCCGGTTTGGCGTGCAGCATTGGCCAGGCGGTGGCGCATGCTGGTATCGTAAATCAACCGGCGCAAAATTTTGGTCAGTGTCGGGCGATCATGCCCATGGCAAATAATGCCGCCCGTGCCAGGCGGAAACGGTTCGCCGGCGCCCACCACTGCGGGTATGCCGTGCGCCAGGGCCTGGCCCAGCGCCATGCCAGCACCTTCCCACGCGGCGCAGGATACCAGGATGTCGCCGGTGTCCCATATGGTGTTCAGGGCGGCCGCATCGGGGTTGGCGCTGATGGTGACGCGATCACCTAAGGCCAGGTGTTGGGTAAGGCCGGCCAGATGCTGATGGGTATTGGGATCATGGCTGATGTCGCCGGCAATGGTTAGGTGCCACGCCAGATCGGGTAACCCCGCCAGTGCTGCAAGTAACGCCGCATGTTGCTTGCGTGCGGTGATGGCACCCATCGCCAGCAGGTGGCACACGCCATCCGCACTGCCGGCGGCCGGTGCCACGCGATCAAAGCCTGGGGCCAGATAAAACGGCACCGGGGCGCCGGTGATCTCGCCCGCGCGGCGCGCGATGTCTGGTGATGTGGCGATACACTGCGTGCACGCGGCAAGCGGTGCGGGGGATTGCGGCATGCGGTGCAGCAGGGCGACATGTGCGCGCGCGCCGATTATGGCGCTTGCGAAAAACGGCAGTGTTTGCCCATCGATCACCACTATGGCATCGCCTGATCGCAGGCATGCGGCCTGTGCATCGGCGTTGCTGGCCACATAAACGATGTCCACCGCGGCGCCGATACGGCCCAGGACGGTGATCAGGGCGGTGATCAAGGCGGCAGTATAGGCATCACCACCACGTTTGACGCCGTCTGTTTGTGCGGCTGATGTTGGTTGCACAAACAGCAAATTTGGCAATCCGGTGGTGTGGGCGGTGGTGCGGCTCAACCTTCGGCTCCACGATAGGCGTGTTACCTTGTGTGATACCGCATGGCCGATTGATCAAGGCAAATTGCGCCCATGCTGGCAACCCGCACCATACGTCGCGTCTCTCTATATATAGAGAGGGGCATCACAGCACACCGATTGCTACGCGCGCGTGAGCAAATTGTTTGCACCCCGCCGTGTGCCGCGTGCGCTGCCGGTTTTGGCGTAGCTGGTGGGGTTTTGTGCGGTAGCGGCGCGGGCGGCGCGCGCCACCAGTTCCAGCACGCGGCGTTGCACGCGTAAGGCGACCAGCAGCAGGCGGCGGTTATCATCGGCAAGGTTTGCCAGGGTGCGTAAGCTATCGGGGTTTACGGCGATGTCGGGTTCGGCTTCGCGAAATGCCTGTGCAAGCGTTACGGCACATAGTTGTTTTTCGGCCAAAATTTCGCCGGCACGGGCAAAGTCGGTGGCCGCAAGGGCTGCGTTTTCGCGGATCAGAATGTCGGTCATCTGCGCGATAGCCTGCTGCAAACTGGCGTGTGCGGCGTGGGTCATGTTTTGTGATCTTTCCGCGACGTTGCCATGCGCTGCATTTGGGCAGCAACGCTTGCGGTGAGATTAAGGCCGCCACCGCGCGCATCATCGGCCGCCATGTGTTTGGCAATTTCGGCGATCCACATCGGTTGAAACGCGCGTTCGCCGCCGCCGCCGCCAAACGGGCCATCGCTGGTGTCGATGGTGGCAAACATTGGCGCCAGCAATTCGGTGTAGGCGATGGCGGTAAAATCGCGCGCCGCTTTGGCGATGCCTTCGGTTGCTGGCGTTCGTCCGGCTGGTTTGGCGTCGGCGGCCGGTGGCGCCGCAGTGATGCGTATCATCGCACCACCAGATCGGCTTGCAAGGCGCCCGCTGCTTTAATGGCTTGCAGAATGGAAATCAGATCGCGCGGCCCCACCCCCAACGCATTCAAACTTGCCACCAGATCACGCAAGGTGGGGGCGGCATTCAAAATACCCAGCTTGCGATCGTGATCGGTATCCACCTGAATGCTGGTGCGCGGCACAACCGCGGTGGTGCCGTTGCTTAAGGGGCCGGGCTGGCTCACTTGCGGTTGTTCGGTCACCCGTATGGTCAGATTGCCTTGGGCGATGGCCACTGTGCTGATGCGCACATTGGCGCCCATCACAATGGTGCCGCTGGCTTCATCGATCACCACAATCGCCGGGCTATCGGGCACCACGAGCAGATCTTCGATGTTGGCAAGGGATGCCACCACATCGCGTTTACCAAAGGTGAGGGCCACGGTACGCGGATCGGTTGCGCGCGCAATACCGGGGCCCAAATTTTCCGTGATCGCGGTTTCAATGCGCCGGGCGGTGGTGAGATCGGGGTTGCGTAGGGCGAGATTGATGCTGTTGTGATCGGCCAGGGTGTATTTCACCTCGCGTTCAACAATGGCGCCATTGGCAATTTTACCGGCGGTCGGCACGTTGCGGGTCACCGATCCGCCATCGCCTTTGGCTGAAACGGCCCCGGTGGAAATGGCCCCTTGCGCCACGCCGTACACATCGCCATCGGCCGCCATCATCGGTGTTACCAGCAAGGTGCCGCCAGATAAATTGGTGGCATCCCCGATGGCCGAGACGCCAACATCGATGCGGCTGCCGCTATGGGCGAAGGCCGGCAGGCTTGCAGTCACCATAACGGCGGCGACGTTTTTGGTTTGCAGCCGCGCGAGTTGGTCGCGCGTGTTAACCCCCAACCGTTCCAGCATGCCGACCAAAGATTCTTTGGTGAAGATGGCGGCATCCAATTTATCGCCGGTGCCGTTTAATCCCACCACCAGACCGTAGCCGACCAATTGGTTTTCGCGCACCCCTTCAATATCGGCGATGTCTTTCACCCGCACATCGGCCCGCGCTACCGCCAAAAAAACCAAAAACCCAGCCAAAACCGTGCCGGCGCTTTGCCAAACGGAAAGCATTGCGGGTGCACATTGCGTGCGCGAACGGTGGTGGCGGCCTGCGATCATGGCCGCACCTAAGCACACCACTGGTTGCCAGTTTCTCTATGCCGACCCCCGCCGCCACCCAAAAATATCACGCCAAAAATATCACGCCACGGTGACCACATTAAGGATAATCGCCCATGCGCATTGAAGGCATCTCCCCATCCGGCACAGCGCAACCGTCAGGTACAGCTGGGCTGCACGCACCGGGCGTGCGGTTTAGCGATCTGCTGGCCGGCCAAACCCAAAAATCAGCCCCGCTATCGGCGGTGTTGGTGCCGGGCCACAAACCCGCCGGCATTCACCCGCCCGATGCCGCCCGCAACCGCGATGCCTACCGCCACGGCCGCGCTATGCTGGGCGCCCTGCGCGCGCTGCAAGCCGCCTTACTGGGCGGCGGCACCGAGGCCGCCCGCGCAACCCTTGCCGCCCTGGCCGGTAATGCAACCGCGGCCGATGATCCCCAGCTGGCCGCCAGCCTGCACGATATCGCGGTGCGCGCAGCCGTTGAACTGGCCCGCCAACCTTGATCGCCAAACCCCACCCTACCGTTTGGGCCCGCCGCGCCGAGATGTCATGCCAACCACCCTTGGCGCACACCGGGGGCATCGCTATAAGCCGCGCCAGAAGCCCGGGCCGCTGAAAACCAGTGCCGCCCGCCACGCCCCTCTAGGACCAGCCGTTCATGATGATCTCGCTGCCACCCGATTACACCCCCAGCGTCAGCGAGGAGTTTATGACCCCCTTGCAGCTGGAATATTTCCGCCAAAAACTACTGCGCTGGCGCGCCGATCTGCTGCGCGATGCCGATGGCACGCTGGCCAGCCTCTCTGAAGGCGGCATCCACGAAGCCGACATCACCGACCGCGCCAGTGTCGAAACCGACCGCGCGCTAGAACTGCGCACCCGCGATCGGGCCCGCAAACTGGTCGCCAAAATCGACCAGGCGCTGACCCGCGTGGAAAATGGCAGCTACGGCTATTGCGATGAAACCGGCGAGCCGATCGGCGTGCGCCGGCTGGAAGCTCGCCCCATCGCCACCCTGTCGCTGGAAGCCCAGGAACGCCACGAAAAAATGGAACGCGTCCACCGCGACGATTAGGCCGGCGCGACGATTAGGCCGGCGCGACGATTAGGCCGGCGCGACGATTAGGCCGGCGCG
>JBBARC010000016.1:40055-54986 GCA_040400005.1 Acetobacteraceae bacterium
CCGGCGCGACGATTAGGCCGGCGCGACGATTAGGCCGGCGCGACGATTAGGCCGGTTTAGTCAAGCGCTCGCCCGCGGCGCCAGGCCCGCGGAGATAGGCCGTGCCAGCCGTGAAACGCCCGGGTAAACGCCGATGGGTCGGCAAACCCTAACCGACGTGCCGCTTCATCCACACTCACCGCCGGCAGCGCCAGCGCCTCTAGCGCAAGCGTTGCCCGGGTGGTGGCCAGCAGGCCGCGCACGCTTTGGCCGCTGGCTGCCAGGCGGCGCTGCAAACTGCGCGGCGATAGGCGCAGGCTGGCGGCAAGGCTTGCGAGCGTTACCTGGCCGCTGGGCAAACTGGCCCGTATCGCGCGATCTACCCGTGCCGCTAAATCGGCGGCATGCGCCAAATCCAGCGATTGGCGTTCGATATAGTCCGACAAAATAGCAAACAATCCGGCATCCCGGGTGGGGATCGCCAGGGCTGCGGTATCCGCCGGCAGCGTCATGCGGTTAAGGGCTGCGTTAAACTGCGGTGCCACGCCAAAACAGTGCCGGTAGGCCGCCAGCTTTGCGTCCGGTGCGTGAGCAAATTCAATGGTTTGCGCAGCTACGTGGCGCATACTCAGGCGCCGCAGCGCGGTGATCAGCAGGGCAAAGGTAAATTCGGCGTCTTGCGGGCGCAGGGCGGCCGGCAGATTGGGGGTAACATAGGTGACCGCAAGCGTATCCCCGTGCAGCCCGTAGCTAAACGCGGCCCCACCTTGCACAAAACTTTCGTAGCGGGCGCCCGCCGCCATGGCGGTGCCGATATCCGGTGCGCTGAGCCACAAATAGCCTAACGCGCCAAGATCGCCGGGCTGGTGTAGCATGCCCAGTTGCAGGCCAAAATCGCCCCGCCCACTGCGCGCGGCGCCCAAGTGCAGCATACGGGTGGCATTAACTAATGGCATACGGGCGCCCGCTTGGGTGAGGGTTTCTGGCGCAATGGCGCAATCGCGCAGCAAGGCGGCGGCCGGTATCCGCAGGGTTGCGGCAAGCTCGGGAAGCCTACGAAAACTGCCAGCCAGCACGGCGGCGCGGTGAAGATCGCTCATTTGGCGCAGTCTGCATGAATTTTGGCGCAGTTTGCAAGGTTTTGCGGTGCCATTTTTGGGCATGGTGTCGCCACTCACGATAACGCCAGGCAGAAAAGCGAGCCCTTTTATGGCCGACATCAGCAACCCAACCGCCCCCGTTTTAGGCCGCCGCGGCGCCCTGTTTGGCGTGCCCTTGGCCGCGGCCAGCCTCGCCGTGGGCGCCGCGCGGGCCGACACGACGGCACCATCCGTAACGGTTGAAACCGCCGATGTGGTGGTCATCGGCGCCGGGCTTTCCGGCCTTACCGCCGCCCGCCGCCTGCACGAGGCCGGCAAAACGGTGCTGGTGCTTGAATGCCGCGACCGCGTCGGTGGCCGCAATTACACCGCCCCCATCGGCGGCCACCGCCTAGAACTCGGCGGCCAATTTATTGGGCCCACGCAAACTGCCGCACGCGCGCTGATCGCCGAGCTAGGCCTAAAACTGCGCACCGTTTTCACCGATGCCAAACGCATCTGGGAACTCGCAGATAGAAGCCTGGAATTTGGCAACGAACGCCCGCCGCTGCCCTGGGGATCGCTGCTCGATCTGCCCCATATCATGAGCAAAATCGATGCTCTGGCGGCCGAAGTGGGTGCCACCACCCCCTGGCTACATCCCCGTGCCGCCGCATTGGATGGGATCACGGTCGCCCAATGGATGGCTGATAACGCCTACACCCAAACCGCAGTTGATCTCATGACCTGCTCGGTGCGCGCCGTGTTCGGCGCCGATCCTGGCGAAATTTCTATGCTGTTTTTGCTGAACTACACAGCCCAGGGCGACACCATCGAGATGCTCACCAACACCAAAGATGGCGCGCAAGATGCGGTGATCATCGGCGGATCACAACAAATGTCGCTCAAACTGGCGGCCAGCTTAGGCGATCGCGTGCGCGTCAACGATGCTGTTGTGCATGTGCTACATGAAGAAAATGCCGTGCTGGTCACCACCCAATCGGGCCGCCAGTACCGCGCCGCCAAACTAGTGATCGCTATGCCGCCAGGATCCGCCAACCGCATCGACCATGTGCCGCCTTTGCCCGAGCAACGCCGCGATCTGCAAAACCGCGCGCCGATGGGGCGCTACTACAAAGTGATTGCCACTTACGATCGGCCAATTTGGCGCGAGCGTGGTTTTTCCGGCGAAGTTGCCAGCGTGCGTGGCCCGATTATCGCCAGCTACGATGACGAACCCGCCGACGGTGGCGCCGCGATCCTCGGCTTTATTGGCGGCGATGCCGCAAGTGCCTGGGCAGCACAGGATGAAACCGCCCGCCGCGAAAGCGCCCTGCAATGCCTGGCGCGCTGGTTTGGCCCCGAGATGTTAAAACCAACAGGTTTTGGCTACCACGATTGGTGCGCTGATTGGCGCCAGGGCGGTGCGCCCGTCACCGTGTTGCCGCCAGGGGTATTATCACGCGCCGGCCGTGCGCTGCGCACCCCCTGCGGCCATGTTCACTGGGCCGGCACGGAAGCGGCCGTGCAATGGAGCGGCTATATGGATGGCGCCATACGCGCAGGCGATGCCGTGGCCGCCGAAATTTTGGCCAAACTTTAGGAATTTCCGACGTGTGTTCTTGCGGATTTCCGCAAAATTATTTGTTCAAAATCAATGCCTTGAGATCCAGCAAGAGCCACTTCATCGGGGAAACCAATAACCCTGTGACGGGATGGTGGCTTGTCATTGCTTATCCGAATGGTGCGGCGTAGGCTCACGTCGGAAGTCGGGAAGCGGAGACCTTTGCATGTTCAATTTGGCCGGCGTGGCGGAGGCTGAGCGGCAGATAAGGGTTGCGCGCCGACTTTACGAACTGAGTGGCGGTACGAAAACGTGGGATAAATCCCCCGGCCAGCGCTCTGGAACATTTCTCTCTCTCGAAGAACGTCGTCCCTTCATCGACCAATCTTGCCAGGGCAAGTTCGTCGACGATCAAGGGTAAGCGCCGTAGAGCGAGGTGGTGTTCTGAATTCATGAATTTTGTTGTGATCGACGTTGAGACCGCAAATGCAGACCTCGCTAGCATCTGTCAGGTGGGCCTTGCTCGGTTCAGTGATGGGCAGCTGGTCGATACCTGGGTATCGCTCATCGATCCCGATGATTATTTTGACGATGTCAATATTTCGATCCATGGCATTGATCAGACGGCGGTTGTCGGCGCACCACTTTGGCCCTCTTCATTCAGTATGTTCTCCCCTTGGTTAGAAGGTGCAATTGTGGCTAGCCACACGCCTTTTGATCGTGCCGCAATAGCGCGAGCCTGCGCAAAACACAGACTTCAAGGTGTTAGCTGCCAGTGGATTGACACTGCGCGGGTAGTTCGCAGGGTATGGCCCCAATTCTCGGCGCGGGGATATGGTCTCGCCAATGTTGCGGAATTCCTCGGTATTGAATTTCGCCATCACGACGCCGGTGAAGACGCAAAGGCGGCAGGCAAAATTTTATTACGGGCAATCTCTGAATCTGGGTTCAACTTGGAACAGTGGTTGACACGCTCCCACGATTTGGTCGGGCCGTTTGCTATCGCGAAGACATCGGCTGATGTAAACCCGAACGGTGCATTGTTTGGCGATGTACTTGTTTTTACTGGTGAATTGTCCATGTTGCGCAGGGTAGCCGCTGCGGCGGCTGCACAGGTAGGTTGTGAGGTTGCTGAAGGCGTAACTAAGAAGACAACACTTCTTGTGGTTGGCGATCAGGACATTCGCGCTCTCCACGGTCACAAGAAGAGCCATAAGCATCGCAAAGCAGAAGATTTGATCGCGATGGGTCAGTCAATTCGAATTATTGGTGAATCTGATTTTCAGAGCCTGGTTAACTTAGCCGAACGGGTGCCGATTGCGCGCTGAATATCCGTGTTGCCGCCTTCGTCGATTCGCGGAAGGTGAAAATTCCAAAGCATCTCATCGGCCAGTGGTTAACAATTGACATCAGGTTCCCCGGCGAAATTTTCCGGTGCGATTGTTTGTAGTTCACCCGCATTGCCGAAATGGGCGCATCCCTGCAACGCCAGCCGTGTAGCTTGGGTTGGTCGGAGCTGTGAATTCTAACTGCCCACTGCCCAAATGTGGGCAGGGTAAAACTGCCGCGTTTTCAAGCTTGCTTTAGAAACGCGGCAACTTCCCCCACCACATCGGCAAGCCCCGCACGTTTCACCTCAACCCCCGCCGGAAACGCCGATAACAACCGCGTCGGCGCCCGCCGATCCAGCAGCACAAACACCCCAATGTCGGTGGCACTTCTAATCAACCGCCCAAACGCCTGGCGCAAACGCAGCCGCGCAATGCGGTCATCATACCCCGCCGTATCGCCGCCCGATAAATGAATGCGCCGTTCCCGGTGCAAAATATCCGGCCGCGGCCACGGCACCCGTTCAAACACCACCAGCCGCAAGGCGCGCCCCGGCACATCCACCCCATCGCGCATGGCATCGGTGCCCAGCAGGCACGAATTGGTTTCGGTGCGAAACACATCCACCAAAGTTGCGTTATCCATGGCATCAACATGCTGTGAAAACAGCGCAATGCCGGCATCTTCCAGCGCAGGGGCGATCTTTTCATGCACCGCGCGCAGCCGCGAAATCGCCGTAAACAACCCAAGCCCGCCACCGCCGGCAGCCACAAACAGCGATTTATAGGCCCCCGCCAGCGAAGGGATGTCGGCTGCCACATCGTTGACCACAAAACACCTGGTCTGGCGTGCATAATCAAACGGGCTAGGCAGTGATGCCCGCTGCGGTGTCACCGCCAAATGCGGGGCACCGATGCGGGCCTCGGCCGCATCCCACGAAAGCTCGGCATCGGTTTCGGTCATCCCCCCGGCATCGCGCAACGTGGCTGATGTTACCAGCACACCATGCGCAGGTGCTGCCAAAGTCAGCGCAAACGGCAAGGTGGGATCAAGATGGTGGCTAGAAAACAGCGCATCGCGATCGCGCTTGCCATCGCGGGTGAGCGACAAATATCGTATCCAACTCGGCCGATCCCCGGGTTCCGGCGGATTTTCCGCCACCGCCGCCAGCATCTGCCCCCATAACGTGAGTGGGTTTAGCGCGCGCCGTTGCAGCGACCGGCACATGGTTTCAATCCGCTCGCGCGCGGCAGTATCAATATCTTCGGCATCTTCCTCCAATTTTTCCTGCAACCGGGCAATCAGCAAGCGCGCCGGTTCGGCAATGCGGCTTAACGCGCGCCGCAGGGGGATGCTTGCGGCGATCAAATCATCGGATGCCGGATACAAATCACATTCCAGATCGCCGTAATTTTGCGCATCTGGTTTATCGCTGGCCGCCCGCGCCAGCACCTGGCGCCGCAGTGCCTGCAAAAACGCATGCGCCGGGTTGGCCGGCACGCCGCCGGCCAAATCCTGAGTTTCCTCGCCCGCCAGCAACCATTCCGCCCGCGGCAGGCTGGCTGCCGCTTGCATTAACGCATTTAGCGGCGCCTCCAGCTTGCTATCGCCTGCCACCAAATCGCCGATCCGCGCTTTTAGCCCGCGCGCGCGCGATCGCGACCCTTCCGCCCCCAACAGCCAACGGCGCAATTCCGCCCCCTCGCGCCCGGAAAATTCGGCGGCAAACGCGCTGTCGGCGGCTTCAAACAAATGGTGCCCTTCGTCAAACACATAACGCGTCGGCACCGCGCCATCATCCAATCCGCCCAGTGCCGCCTGGGTCATCACCAGCGCATGGTTGGCCACCACCAAATCCGCCCCGCGCGCGCGCCTAATACTGTGTTCTACAAAGCAACGTGTGTAATGGCGGCAGCCGCCATGAATGCACTCGCCGCGCCGGTCAGCCAGCTGCGCTAGCAGTGCTGCGCCAAAAATTTCCGAAAACCAGCCGGGTAAATCGCCGCCCGAAATATCGCCGTCGCTGGTCATCAACGCCCACCGGCTGATCAACCCTAGCGGTATGGCAATGCTGGTGGACCCGCCCAGCACCGGCCCCAGCACATCTTCATAATTCAACAGGCACAGATAATTTTCGCGTCCCTTGCGCACCACCACGCGCGCCCGCCGGGTTAACGGGTCGGGGTAAAGCCGTGCCAGTTCCGCATCAATCTGGCGCTGCAAATGGCGGGTAAACGTACTAATCCACACCGGCGCGCCATTGCGTTCCGCCCACAAACTTGCCGGCGCAATATAGCCCAAGGTTTTGCCGGTGCCGGTGCCCGCTTCCGCCAGCACCAGATGCGGCGCGCCCACCGCATCGCGCGGCGCAAAGGCTGCCGCCGCCGCCGCACTATAATCGGCTTGCCCCGGCCGCTGTTCGGCGTTGGGCCCCAGCAACGCCGCCAGCCTGGTGCGCGCCTCATCGGCGGAAACCGGATGCGATGCGGGCGGCGGCGGCGGCGCGTGTTCCTGCCATTCGGGCAAAAACTGCCAAACCCTAAAGCCATCGGCGCGGTTACTCACCTCACCCAGCGCCTGCAAAACCGGCCCCGCCCATTCCCAGCCGGCAATCTCCATGCGCCGGGCAACGCCTGCGGCATGGCGGTTAATCGGCAGGGTTTTGCCGGCGGCCAACCGGCGCAGCAAATTGGCGGCAATCTCGGGCAGCAAAATAACCGCGGCCTCGTCGCTCTCTGGCGGCTCCAAATCCAACGCCATGGCCAGGCCGCGCGGGGTGGGGGCTGTGCTGCGTGCCGGCAGCACAAAGGCAAACAACTCCAGCAAATCACGCAAAGCCGGGCCGTTCAGGTGCAGCCTTTTGCGCACCAGCGGCGCATGCACCACCAGCGGCGGCGCCATTTCCCGCAGGGCCGCGGTCAACGCACTGCCCACCAGCAGCCTTATTTCGCCATCCGGGCTCAACAGGGTCGCGTGGCGATGGCCAGCAATCAGGGCAGGGGGGGTACGCGCCATACGTGTAGCTATAGAGACTCTGCTGGGCGTTTCGCAGCCCCCTATGTCAGCACCCCAGTATAGTCGTTTAATGCCGACCCGCGTTGATCCATTTTTCCTGGGTCAACCCTTAAGTGGGTTGGTCTGCGCGGCGGGTTGGCGGGCGGCGGCGCGCCAAAAAAAGACTAATGCCGACCCGCGTTGACCCATTCTTCATGGGTCAACCCTTAAGCGGGTTGGCATAAGTCAGCCCGACCGCGAGGTGATCAATCGTGGCCTAGCGGCCGGGCTATCCAGACCTGCAGGGGCGATACATCGCGCACAGAACCGCTCGAACGACCGCCCCCGCAAGGCGCTAAACTACCGCACACCCAACGAAGTGTTTACCACCCTGTTGCACGAGGTTCCTTAACCCGCGGAAAAGGAAAATCCTTACTTTCTTGTTCCACCATCACCACCCACAGCAACACACGGGCTACGCCGCGCAAACGGCTGCAGGCTGGGCAGCAGTTGGCTCACATCATCGGCGGCGGCGAGTTTTGCGCGCCCAGCGCCCGACCATTTGGCTGGGCGTATTTTGGGGTCGGTGAACGATCCGCTTACCCGCACGGGCACGTCTAGCGCGAAGAAATTGGTGGTTTTCGATTCGGTGCCGGCGACCAGATCAACCTGCTGGCGGTACAGATCAAACGTGCCATTGCCCGATATGGTGCCGGCTTCGGCGCGTATGCGTAAGGGGGTGATGGTGCCAACGCCGGCGCGCATATCAACAACGCCGACCAGGCAGGCAAGGTTGCTCATGCCATCGGCGCGGCGAAACAGGGTGCGGGCATCGAGGGACGCCAGTTCTATCAGGCGGCGCGAAATACTGCCGCTGTTCATGGCGATAACGGCGGATACATGGGCGCCGCGGGCGGCGTGGTTAAGTGTATCGCCGGTGGCAACAATGGCGGCGCGGCCTTCCATCTGGCCCAGCAGCGGTAATTTGGCGACCCCTATCAATTGGCGCAGCGTCTGCACGTCAACCTGGGTTATCGCCACGTCGGCGGCAAGGTTACCGCTATCTTGCCTTGTGTCAGTTTGGGCGGCGATGATTGTACCGCTGGCCTTAATTTGGGCCCCGAGATAGTTAAGCGACACATTGCGCACGGCAACTTTGCCCGGTGTTAAACCGCCGTCGAAACGCACATTCGATATCTGCATTTTGTTGTACACAACGCGGCCCAGCGCCAGATTCGCTTCAATCAGCGTATCCGGCGCGCTGCTAACACTTAGCGGAATATCAGTTTTTTCAGCGCTTGCCGTGGCACCCTTGGCCAGCCGTGCAGCCAGCAATGTGTTTAAATCCAGCTGTGGGAAAGCGATATCCACCGCCACGCGATCGGGTTTACCACGTGCCCCTTCGTCCAGCCGCAGCAGGGGGGCGGTGAATTTTGCATCGTTCACTGCACCGCTGGCGTTGGTTATTTCCCATAGCGGATCGCGGCGCACCAAATGGCCGGTTAGGCGTAACGATGTATTGGCATCACTGGTAACCCCGGCGATTTGCAAAATCGCTTTTGGGTTAGCCGCAAACACATCAAGCGTGCCTGCCATGCCATCGGCGTTGAGCGGGTCGGTCATGGTGCCAACAAAATGCACGGTGGTATCGCCAGATACCGCGTGCACATCGGCGGAGTAGGGGGTGGATGCGTCACGCAAAACGGCAATCGGCGCCAGATCGGCTTGCAGCGTTATCGGCACATCGTTGTAGCTGCCATCAAGTACTAAGCGCACGGGTTGATCAGGCCCGCTGGTTTTTAACAGTGCCGAATTCACCCGCATGCGCAGGGCGGCACCGCTGGAGGTGCGAAACACCAGCACGCCGGCCAGCCGCGCTTGCAGAAGTGTGGGAAAACCGGCGCGGCTTTCGGGCAGCGCGGGGGCGGGGGCTTTCACGATTGCCGCCGGCTGCGGGCCAAATTTCCAGTTCGCGGTTTTCCCTTGGGGGCGTTCCAGCAACACGCTGGCGCCATCAATGGCGACATCGCGCACCACCACCGGCCCGCGCAGCAGCGACATCGCCTGCACTTGGGCGGTAAGGCTGCCCACCTCCACCATGGCAGGGGCCGTGCCGCCCGCCACATTATCTAGCCTTGCTGCGCGCAAATCGATCGCAATCCATTCGCCCGGGGTTACGTGCAGCGACCCAATACTTACGTGGCGTCCGGCGGCAACGCTAGCATATCGTGCGGCAATCGGCGCCAGATCGTAGCGCCCGGCCAGCAGAAAAAACGCCACCACCGCCACCACACACAGCGCGATGATGCCGCCAACGCCACTAACGATCCAAACCGACACAGCAAATCCCCGATATCTGATAGCATCGCCATGGGCGGCAAAACGTTTCTAAACAGCCGTGCGCAGCGCCAGTTCGTCACGCGGCACCGGCGCCGGCTGGGTGGTGCGGTCGTGGTGGCGATCAGCCACCGCCAGCACCAAACTATCGGCCAAGGCGGCAAACTTGGTTTGAAACGCAGCCAAGGTCCATTGCCCAAAAATGGTATGGCCGCCTTCATAAGCCTGCTGCTGGTATTCTTCGTAGGTGGTGACATAGCCCATGTAATCATTGCAGTACGTACACAACAAAACCTGGGTAACGCCACGTGGCAGCAACCGGTCGGCAATTGTATCGCGCAACCGCGCCCCGGCCGTGGTGGTAAATTCGCCTGGGGCACACACGATCGCCAAAGTGCCAATCAAAAGTATTTGCAACGGCAGCACGGTGGGCACCATGGCGCTGTTTTTCATGGCGCCAATGCGCGCCTGGCGCTTGGTCTCGCGCACGGCGGGGTCGATAAAATCGGGTGTGGATATACGGTCCAGCGTTTGCCCCAGCATCACCTTGCGGCCGGATTCCTGCAAAATCGCTTTGGGCCCTTGTGCCGCATAGATGCTTTTATAATACGCCTGATCGGCGGCGCTATACCCAGCCAAATTGCGTAAGCGATGCGCCTTTATCCAACCGGCAATTTTGCTGAGCAACCACACCAAAGGCCGCGGCAAGCCAGGCCCATCCACGGGCGTGCCGGCAAAAAACGCAACCCCATGGCAAGGCTCGCTGGTCGCGGCATCGGTTGTGCCATTAGCAAAGGCGGGATCGGCACGGATTGCGGCAAAATCGACATACGAAAACACCGCGTCGATGCTGCCACACACCGCCGTTTCGGCCGCCCCGGCCACCATTGCCAACGCCAAATCACTCTGCCGCCGGCCATTTTCGGCGGCATACGCGAATTCGTCATCACCCTTAATCGCCGCCCGCCGCGCGGTTTGGCCGGGGCCATGAAAATGCGGCGACACATCCCCCGCGGTACTTTGTGCAAAAATGGCAACCGCGCCGCTCGCCCCGGCACTTTGCAGGGCCGCTTCGGCTTGGGCCGCCGCATAGCCTTTATTATCGCCGTCATATTTATGGTTGGTGTTGCCAATGCAGGTGGCGTGCACACCAAACAACGACAGCAGCGCCTCCACCCGGCCATCGCGCCGCAGGGTCAGCATCTGCATGGCGCGATCCAACGCCAAATGGGTTTCGTGCTCGGCCCGTGCCACCACATCGGGGTTGCGGTTGTAAGCTAGGCGAGATCGGTTCCACGCCACCTCAATGTCTGCGCTAAAATCACCGCGCGTCAGCCCCAGCGCGGCAGGTGCCGCGGTGCGCCAGGCGGCCAAAATCGCGCAACTCGCGGCACGCACCACATGATCAAGGTAGTCGGGCACAAACCCAGGCGTTACAATATTATACATCACATCATGGCTGCAGCCGCCGGGGCCAGAATGGGTGTGGGTGCAGGTTAACACCAGCCTATCCTGGTCGAACGCCGCCCCCATGCTGGCCGCTAGCACGGTGCAAACGCCCTGCCGCATCGCGTGCGTCACGTAACCTAAATCCAGGCAGCAAAACATCAGCCCCGTCTGGTCGCCATCGGCCAGATACAGGGCACGTGCAAACAGCGGGGTTTGCTGGCCACGATCGGTTTGCCGCGCATTGCCGTAACCCTGCATGGCATAGCCGCGCGGGGTAATGGCGATATCTTGCTTGTTCCAGCCCGCGTTATACATGGTTGTCCTCAGATATTTTTTGCTCGACGGTCCTTTTTGTAACCTTACGCGCAATTCGGTGCCTTTGTGCAATCCGGGCTGGGTGCGAAGGTCGCCTGCGCGTCGGCCACCGCAGGTGGCCCGCGCATATCGCGGCGCCAGATCGGCGGGCCGCAGGTAGCGCACCTGCAATGTTGCCAACCGTAGGCCCGGTGCCACCGCACTGCGCTCGGCCTCGCAGCACGCTTGCGGTGAATGCCGAGGTGTATAAATCAGAAAGTGAGAGCAACCAGCGCAACCGCGCCATCGGCATGCTGGTGCCGGCCTGCGAACGCTTCACTGCTGATCCCGTCGGGTTGGCGGGCGGCGGCGCGCCAAAAAAAACTAGTACCGACCCGCGTTGATCCATTCTTTATGGAACAACCCTTAAGTGGGTTGGTAGAAGCCAATAGCTGCGATCTCAACCGCGATCCATCCGTTTCATACTGGCAAACACCATGCGATCTTTATTATCCCGCATCAGCATGGCAAAGCCGGGAATAGTATCCAGGCTCAACCCGCTGGGTATCTCGGCATCCTCGCCCATCACCACATCGCTATAAGGCGCACCGGAAAATTTCTCCCATTTGCCGGCCGGCTTTTTCACTTCCAAATTCACCACCGTGGCTTTTAGCGCCAACCGCACAATCGCCTCTTTTGGCGCAGATGGCTTGGTCAAGCTGGGGCAGCCCGCCACCATCTGCCAGCCATTGGCCAGCGCCCAGGCAGTGATCTCGTCCTTGGTCATACGCCGTATCCTCTGTTCAGCACGCCGCTCGCCGCGTAAAACACCACAAGCCCGCAATTCCATAGCCGCAAACTAGGGCCGGGCGCCACCAGGTAAACCCGCGCAAGTGCCCCAGCCCGCCGCCGCCGCCCGCCAACCGTTCGATCTGCAAGGCCACCGCGGCGCCCGTGGGCTGTTCCCGGAAAACGCCCTGCCCGGTTTTGCCGCCGCCATCGCCTTGGGCGTCACCTCCATCGAACTCGATGTCGTGCTCACCGCCGATGGCATCCCCGTGGTATTCCACGATCTCGCCCTAAATCCCGATATCGTGCGCGGTGCCAACGGCCAGTGGCTGTCTAAACCGGCGCCCCTCATCGCAAACCTGCTTGCCGTTGACCTCTCCACTTTCGATATCGGCCGCCTGCGCCCAAACAGCGCCTACGCACGCCGCTTTGCCAATCAAACCGCAATCGATGGCACGCGCATCCCAACGCTTGCCGCCGTCTGCGCTCTGGCCGTCAACACCCCAGTGCGGCTGGACATCGAGATCAAAACCTCACCCGCGGATGCCACCAACCCGGCCGCCTTAAACGCAACCGCCTCCGCCATTTTGGATGTGCTGCAAAGGGTGGATGGTCATCTCAGCGTCTCGTGCCGGTCGTTTAACTGGCTCATGCTGCGCCACCTGCGCCAGCAAGGCCCAAACCTGCCGCTCGCCTGGCTCACCACCATGGCATCACGCGCAACTGCCGCCCAAATTGCTGCCGAAATCAACCGTGATGGTTGGCCGTCATGGCAGCCAGCTTGGGCGCCAGATCACCGCTTGCTACGCCGCACCGATATCACCCAGGCTCACGCCCTCGGCCTGCTCATCAAACCCTGGACAGTCAACACGCCAAGCACCATGCGCCGCCTGCTCGCCTGGCACGTCGATGGCCTATGCACCGACCGCCCAGATCTTATGCTGCCTATCCTTGCCGCCCGATCAAGCGCGTAATCCTATTTCGGCCGCACAACAGTGTTCATCTCAAGCGTGACCGCCGTCTGCGCCAGCAACCGGCCATTAATCGATGCCCCGGTTTTCATCGCAATCAGCGTTTTTGAAAGAATGGTGCCCTTAAAATTTGCCGTGGTGCCAATGGCAACACTACCCCCCACCTGCCAAACGATATTGCCGGCCCGCGCCCCGCCACGCAAAAGAACCGTTTTGCCATCGGCGATCTTTAAATTTTGCGCAATCTCAAAAATCCATAAATCCGTAAAATTGCCCCGCAAAGTCACATCGGTGGGAATAAGAACACCGGTGCCCCATTTATAAACGCCAGGCTTAAGTGTCATGCCACCAATATTGCCTGCGCCAAGCTCCGTGACGTCCGGCGCGCGCGATGCCGCATCGCGATACGCCGCCTGCATGTCCAATATCGCCTGAGTCAAAACATGCGGATGAATTTTGCCGCACGGTGCCGGGCCTGCCGCATCCACCGAATAAATCCAAACGGTGACTTCCGGGCAAGTCAAATGATCTGCCGCACCGGTAATCGGGCTGGTGCCAACCCGGCCAATAATGCGCGATGCCGGCACATCCTGAATGCCCGATTTCGATAAAATCGCATACCGGTAGGCCGTGCCTAACGATACCGGTGCTGGGCTCGCCCGCCCCATGCCTCGCGCCACACCAGGTGGCGATGCTATACCCAACCGCATGTCCCAGCCGCCCAACCCCTACGACGTCATCATTATCGGTGCCGGTGCCGCCGGCCTTATGTGCGCGTTCACGGCAGGCCAACGTGGCCGCCGCGTGCTGCTGCTCGATCATGCCGCCGAGGCCGGCGCCAAAATCCTCATCTCCGGCGGCGGGCGCTGCAATTTTACCAATATCGGCACTAACCCAACCTGCTTCTGGTCAGAAAATCCCCAATTCTGCCGCACCGCCCTGCGCCGCTACACCGCCCCCGATTTCATCGCCATGGTCGATCACCACGCCATCGCCTACCACGAAAAAACCCTCGGGCAGCTCTTCTGCGATGGCTCCGCCCGCGCCATCCTCAATATGCTGCTGGCGGAATGCCAAACCGCCGGCGTCACCATCCGCCTCAATTGCCGCATCGCCGATGTCGCCCACACCGCGGCCGCCCAACCCGCAAAATTTTCCGTGCGCACCAGCCAAGGCACTTTCGCGGCCGAAAGCCTCGTTCTCGCAACAGGCGGTTTATCCATTCCCAAACTCGGCGCCACCAGCTTCGCCTACGATATCGCCCGCCAATTCGGCCTGCGCGTCATCACCCCACGCCCCGGCCTAGTGCCCCTCACCTTCGCCGAAGACCTCCTCGCCCTCATGCGCCCGCTCAGCGGCGTATCGCTCGACAGCGATGCCGCCATCGGCCGAAACCACTTTCGCGAACGCACCCTGTTTACCCATCGTGGCCTGTCTGGTCCTGCCATCCTGCAAATATCATCAGCCTGGCAATCAGGCCCTATCACGCTGAACCTGCTGCCCGGCCAAGATGCAACCGCCTTCCTGCTCGCCCGCAAACGTGAACGCCCCAAAGCCGAACTGCGCACAATCCTGTCCGAAATCCTGCCCCAACGCCTAGCCCAGGCGCTCGCCCCGCCAACACCCGATGCGGAAACCCGCGAACCCAACATCGCCGATCTGCCCGATAAAACCTTGCGCGATCTCGCAACCCGCCTAACCGCCTGGCAAATAACCCCGAACGGCACCGAAGGTTTTGCCAAAGCCGAAGTCACCGCCGGCGGTATCGACACACGCGACCTCTCCCCCAACACACTGCAAGCCAACGCAATCCCCGGCCTCTTCGCCATCGGCGAAGCCGTCGATGTCACCGGCTGGCTCGGCGGCTATAACTTCCAATGGGCCTGGTCCAGCGCCCACTGCGCCGGTCGTGCGGCATAGGGGCAGCTTGGGTTTGAGCGCGGCGTAAGAAAGAAAGGCGAGGGGCTTTGCCCCCTCGACCCCCATTAAAGGCTCGCCTTTAAAATCCTTTTAGGTTGGGCTTTGGGGGAAGGGGGCCGACTGAGGACGTGGCCCACATTGTGCTGGCCCCCTTCCCCCAAAACCCAAGTTAAGGGTTCTAAGGGCTTGCCCTTAGCGGGATCGAAGGGCAGAGCCCTCGCCTTTC
>JBBARC010000017.1:0-54480 GCA_040400005.1 Acetobacteraceae bacterium
GGTCCTGCTGGCCCAGGGGGCTTGGGAGTTACTCTTTTTCTTCAGAAAAAGAAGAGTCTATTGCCCTGGCCTCAACCCGCGCCGGTATTGCGCAACGCCTCGCCGCGCTCGAACAGGCGCAGTAGCAGGCGTACGGCCAAGCCGCGCGGGGTGGTCAGTTTTGGGTCGCGTTCCAGCAGCAGGGCGGCATCCTGGTGCGCCATGCGCAACAGGCCTTCGTGTTCCACCGGGTCTGCCAGGCGCCAGCCCGGTTGCCCCGATTGGCGCTTGCCCAGTGCGTCGCCGCCGCCGCGTATCCTAAAATCCTCATCCGCAATCACAAACCCATCATCGGTATCGCGCAGCAAGGTTAAACGTTTGCGCGCGGTTTCGCCCAGCGCCTCGTCGTGCAGCAGCAGGCAGTAACTGGCGGCGTGCCCCCGCCCAACCCGGCCGCGCAGTTGGTGCAGTTGCGCCAGGCCAAAGCGTTCGGCGTGTTCAATCACCATAACGTTGGCTTGCGGCACATCCACCCCCACTTCCACCACCGTGGTTGCCACCAGCAGGCGGGTGCGGCCGGCGGCGAAATCGGCAATGGCGCCTTCGCGCTGGGCGGTATCCTGCTGGCCATGCGCCAGCCCCACCTGGTTGCCAAAGCGGCGGCGTAGCTCACCAAAGCGGGCCACGGCCGCGGCCACATCCAGCACCGCACTGTCGTTGACCAGCGGGCACACCCAGTAAATCTGGTCGCCGCGGTCTAGCGCGCGGGCAATGGCGTCGGTTACCTCGGGCAATTGGCCAACGGCGTGCAGGGTGGTTTTAATCTTTTGGCGGCCGGCGGGTTTTTCGGCCAGGCGGCTGACCGCCATTTCGCCCCATTGCGTTAACAGCAGCGTGCGCGGAATGGGGGTTGCGGTCATGATCAGCACGTCGGCGGTATCGCCTTTGGCCCCCAGCGATAGGCGCTGATCGACGCCAAAGCGGTGCTGTTCGTCGATCACCGCCAGCGCCAAATCGCGAAACGCCACGTTATCCTGAAATAAGGCATGCGTGCCAATAACAATGGGGATGCGCCCGGTTTGTAAGCCCAGCAGCACGTTGCGTCGCGTCACCCCCTTAACCGATCCAGTCAGTAGCGCCACCGGCACCGGGCAGATTTTGGTCAGCGTCCGGTGGTGCTGGCGCGCCAAAGTTTCGGTCGGCGCCATTAAGGCTGCTTGGGCGCCGGCTTCCACCGCGCGCAGCATGGCCATCACCGCCACCAGGGTTTTGCCCGATCCCACATCGCCCTGCAGCAGCCGCAGCATGCGCCGCGGGGCGGCTAGATCGGCATCAATGTCGGCCAAGGCTGCGGTTTGGGCGGCGGTTAAGGCGTGGCCAAAGCGGGTGAGGGCGGTTGCGCGCAAGGCGCCATCGCCCAGCAAGGCGCGGCCGGGGCGGGCGCGGGCGCGGCGGCGGTGCCAGGATACCGCCACCTGGTGGGCCAACAATTCATCATACGCCAGGCGCGCGCGCGGTTCGGGGCCGGGCAGGGCGCGCGGGCTGTGCAGGGCCAGCAAGGCCTCGGCGAAGCTCGGCCAGCGTTCGCGTTTTACCAAGGTGGGATCGTGCCATTCAGGCAAATCGGGGATCCGCGCCAAACTTTGCGTTAACGCCCCGCGCAACTGGCTGGGGTATAGGCCGGCTGTCAGCGGCCAGGCCGGTTCGATCGGGGGAATCGCTTCCGGCCGATCCGCCGCCACTAGGTACTCGGGGTGCGATATGGTGATGCGGTCGCGGTAGCGTTCCACTTTGCCCGACACCAGCATGCGGCTGCCGGGCAACAACGCGCGGGCACGGGCGGGGCTGAAAAACACGATTTCGGCAAAGCCGCTGCCATCGGTGATCACCACGCGCCAGGGCTGGCGGGCGCTAGCCGGGGCGTCGATTTTGACCACATCCACTTCTAGCGTGGCGATCTGGTCCGGCGTACCGCTTGCAATCAGCTCGCCGATGGTGGGGCGGGCACGGCGATCAATAAAATTACCGGGCAGATGAAACAGCAAATCCAGCACCGTGGTGCCACCGGTTACGCGCGCCAATTTTTCGGCCATGGCGGGGCCAACGCGCGCCAGCGTGGTTTGGGCGGCCATTAGCGGGGCAAGCGTCTCTGCATCGCTGACCGGCTTATCTGCGGGCGTGGGTGGGGTGGCATCGGGCACGGCACCGCTATATGTCAGGCGCATCATGAGTGAAACCTCCCCGCCTCGCGACCCTGAAACACGGCGCCGCCGTTTGCTGTTCCGCGCCGAACATCGCGGCACCAAAGAATGTGATTTGCTGATCGGCGGCTATGTTGCCGCCCGGCTGGCGGATTTCAGTGCCGCCGAGATGGACGAGCTAGAAGCCATCATGGCGCTGCCCGACCCGGTGCTGGCCGATTGGCTGACCGGGCGGCGTGAGATCCCCGATGATGTGCCGTTTCCGATGTTGCGGATGATGCGTGCGGCGGCCGTGGAACGCACAGGGCGTTGAGTATTTTACCGGTTTATGGTGCGCCCGAGGGTGTAGATGCGCTGCTGTTGGCGCGGCGTGTGGCGGAAACCACAGCGCCGGTGCTGCATATTGCCCGAGATGATCAGCGATTGCAGGCGCTATCGGATTTGCTGGGGTTTTTTGCGCCGCACATCACGGTGCTGCGCTTTCCCGGCTGGGATTGTTTGCCGTACGATCGGGCATCACCGAGCAACGCTGTGGTCGCCGAACGCATCGCCACCTTATCCGCGCTGCTAAACCCGCCTGCGGCCAAAATGATTGTGCTGACCACAGCGGCCGCCATTGCGCAGCGCGTGCCGCCGCGGGTTTCGTTTTCGGAAACTAGCTTGTCGGTGAGCGTTGGCAGTGTAGTGCTGCCGGAGAAGCTTGCGGCGTTTTTGCAAGCGCGCGGCTATAACCGCACTGATACGGTGATGGAGCCTGGCGAATACGCCATGCGCGGCGGTATTATAGATATCTACCCGGCCGGCGAGCCGGAGCCGGTGCGGATGGATTTGTTTGGCGATACGGTGGAAACCATTCGCCGCTTCGATCCAGAAACCCAGCGCAGCAGCAGCAAAGATACCAAATTCGAAATTCGCCCGATATCGGAAGTGCCGCTAGATGCGGCCTCCATCGCGCTGTTTCGCGCAGCCTACCGCGAACGCTTTGGCCTGGCTGCCAGTGGCGATGCGCTGTACGAAGCGGTATCAGCCGGGCGGCGGATGGCCGGCATGGAGCATTTTGCCCCACTGTTTTTTGCCCGCATGGAAAATTTGCGCGACTATTTGCCGGATGCGGCCTTAAGCCTTGATCACCAGATTGATACCGCGTTTGCCGCGCGGTTAGAGATGATCGAGGACCATGCGCAAGCCCGCCGGGCGCCGCCGCGCGATGGCGAGGCCGCTTACCGGCCATTGCCGCCCGAGCTGCATTTTGTCGGTGCCGCTGAAATTGATACTTTGCTGGCAGCACCGTTAACATCGATGTTTGTGCCGTTTTCTAAGCCTGATGGTGGCGAGGGGATTGATGCAGGCGGGCGGCCGGGGCCGCTGTTTGCCGCCCACGGGGTGGCGGTTACCGCCAACCCGATTGACCAGTTCGCCGCCCAGGTTGCCAAATGGGCAGAGGGTAAACGCCGCACGCTGATCGCTGCGTGGTCGCGCGGGTCGCGATCGCGGCTGGTCAGTGTGCTGCGCGATCATGGCGTGGCAGTGATCGAGGCCGATGATTGGGCCCAGGCCAAACGCGGCCATGGCAAAGCGGTGTGCGTGTTTGCCCAACCCATAGAACGTGGGTTTCTGTTTGATAATTTCGCCATTGTTGGCGAACAGGATCTGCTGGGTGAACGCATCGCCCGGCCGCCAAAACGGCGCAAACGGGCCGATCAGTTTATTGCCGATGCCACCGAAATTGCCGAAGGTGATTTGGTCGTGCACCAGGATTACGGCATTGGCCGTTACGAGGGGCTGGAAAAAGTCACCGCCGGTGGCGCGCCGCATGATTGTTTGCGGTTGCTGTACGATGGCGAGCAAAAGCTGTTTTTGCCCGTAGAAAATATCGAACTCTTGTCGCGCTATGGATCGGAAACCGGCGGCGTGGCGCTCGATCGGTTGGGGGGCGCATCCTGGCAGAACCGTAAAGCGCGGATGAAAGATCGCATCCGCGAAATGGCCGGGCAGCTTATTCGCATCGCCGCCGAACGCCGGGTGCGCGAAGCGCCGGCGGTTATGCCGCCCGAAGGCGCCTGGGACGAATTCTGCGCGCGCTTCCCGTTTGTGGAAACCGAAGACCAAACCCGCGCCATTGCCGATGTGCTGGAAGATTTGGCCAGTGGCCGGCCAATGGACCGGCTGATTTGCGGCGATGTTGGCTTTGGCAAAACCGAAGTGGCCCTACGCGCCGCCTTTGCCGTTGCCATGACCGGCGCGCAAGTGGCCGTGGTCGTGCCAACCACCTTGCTGGCCCGCCAGCATTACCGAACTTTTCGCGCCCGCTTTGAAGGGTTGCCAATTAACGTGGCCCAGCTATCGCGCATGGTGACCGCCAAAGACGCCACCGAGATTCGCAAGGGCTTGACCAACGGCCAGGTCAATATCGTCATTGGCACCCATGCGTTGCTGGCCAAATCGATTGATTTTGCCGATATCGGGCTGCTGGTGGTCGATGAAGAACAGCATTTTGGCGTCGGCCACAAAGAACGTTTGAAAGCGTTGCGCGCCGAAGTGCATGTTTTAACGCTAACCGCCACGCCCATTCCGCGCACCTTGCAATTGGCCCTCACCGGCGTGCGCGAGATGAGCATTATCGCAACGCCGCCGGCCGATCGCATGGCCGTGCGCACCTTCATTATGCCGTTCGATCACGTGGTGCTGCGCGAAGCCATTCAACGCGAACGCTTCCGCGGTGGCCAGGTGTTTTGTGTTGCACCGCGCATTGAAGATTTGCCCAAACTGGCCGCACGCCTAGCCGAAATTGTGCCCGAAGCGCGCGTGGTGGAAGCCCATGGCAGGCTAACCCCGACCGAGCTGGAACGGGTGATGACCGAGTTCGGTGATGGTAAATACGATATTTTGCTGTCCACCAACATCGTGGAAAGCGGGCTGGATATGCCGGCGGTCAATACGCTGATTATCCATCGGGCAGATCTGTTTGGCCTAGGCCAACTATACCAACTGCGCGGCCGCGTCGGCCGCGGCAAGCAGCGTGGCTATGCCTATCTCACCTGGCCACCCGGCACCCGGCTTTCGGCTGCTGCCAACAAACGGTTGGAAGTGATGCAAACGCTGGATACGCTGGGCGCGGGCTTTACGCTGGCCTCGCACGATCTGGATATTCGCGGCGCCGGCAATTTGCTGGGTGATGAACAATCCGGCCATATTCGCGAAGTGGGCATCGAGCTTTATCAGCAAATGCTGGAAGATGCCGTCGCCGATCTCGGCAACGATCCTAACCGCGCCCTGCACGCCCAACGCGATTGGACCCCCACCATAAACCTCGGCCTGCCGGTGCTCATCGCCGAGGAGTACGTGCGCGACTTGCCCGTGCGCCTCGGCCTCTATCGGCGCATCAGCAATTTGGCCACCGACGCCGAAACCGAAGCCATGGCCGCCGAGCTGGTTGATCGCTTTGGCCCGGTGCCGGCGGAGGTGGAAAACCTGCTCGACGTGATGCGCATAAAACGCGCCTGCCGCGCGGCCGGTGTGGAAAAACTCGAGGCTGGCCCAAAAGGCATCGTGTTTCAGTTCCGCGGTAACGCATTTGTGAACCCCGCCGGATTGGTCGCCTGGCTCGGCACACAAAAAGGCGCCGTACGCCTCCGCCCCGACCACAAACTCGCGCTCGTCCGCGACATGCCCCTCCCCCTACGCGTCCGCACCGCCCGCGACATGCTAGCTGCCCTGGTACGTGTAGCGTTATTGCCGGCACGATAATGGGCTAAGGCTTAAGGCTGGACCTAAGATAAAGTAAGGCTGGTGGGGCGGCCCGGTGCGCAGAACGCCTTCGCGTGACGCTCCACCAGCCTTTTCTTCGCCTTGCCTTCGCCTTGGCCTTACCTCAGGCCGCGTATTCTTTGGGTGTTTGGCGCCGGAAATGCCTGTGTGCGCTGCACAAGGTGCTTGGGCGCTAATAATTTGATCACATTTGAGGTTGCGCGGCAGGGTGTTGCACGCTTAACGTGTGTTCCATCGTTGCTGGGATTTGCGTGCAGAATGCCTTCACTGGCCGGGGCGCGCGGACGGGCACGGAGTTGGGGAGGGAGTACCGGCATGGCACTCTCGCAATCATATTCGCCAATGTGCGAACTCGGAGGCAGACCACGTGATTAATCGGATAAAGATCGCCCTTTGCGGCGCGACCATGCTGGCGGGCATTTCCGCTGGCGCTCAGGCGTCACCTGTGGCGGTTAGCCGTGCGGTGGGGCATGTGTCGGTGATTGGCACGATCAATCTTGCGCAACTGGCGGCAGGCGGCGGCGGCGGTATTGTGCCCGATGCGGCCACCGCACAACGCGCGGCAGCGCCCGAGGCACGGCTGCGGCCGTATCTGCAGTTTCCGCGGGCGCAGAGCGCGAGGGTTGCTGGCGAACTAGATGCGGCGGCAGCTTTAGCGCATTACGCAGGGTTAAAACCCACCGCCATTGTCCGGGCCGGCAGCCGCGCCAAGATCACGGGTTTTGATGGCATTAACCATGCCGATCAGCGCCTGATTGCCGATAACGGTAACCAGTTTAGTTTAGAACCGCCGGATCAGGGCTTGGCGGTGGGTAACGGCTACGTGCTGGAGACCGTGAACAACGCGCTGATGGTGTTTGATAAAACTGGCAAGCCAATGCTGGCAGCACCGGTTTCGATGCATCGCTTTATGAACCAGGTATCGGAGATCAACCGTGCGGTGAGCCCGGTACAATTTGGCCCGAGCCTGTCTGATCCGCGGGCGTATTATGATGCCGCGTCTAACCGCTGGTTTGTGGTGGAATGGGCGACGTTGAACGATGCCTCGGGCAACCCGTATAATATTTCGGTGCAGTTTTTGGCGGTCAGCGCCAATGGCAACCCGACCGGAAGCTGGTCTATTCTGACGTTTGAGACGACCAACGCCAATGTCGCGAATTGCCCATGCTTGCCGGATTATCAGCAGTTAGGGATTGATGCCAACGGCATTTATATCAGCCATAATTTGTTTGGCATTGCCAACAGGGCCTATGCGGGCACATCGATCTACGCGATTGGCAAGGCGGATTTGCTGGCGGGTAAGGCGCCGGCGTTGCTCGAGTTTCCAGTGCTGAAGAACGATTTTACCGTGCACCCAACCCTGGTGCCGGCCGGTGGCGCGTATGCCAGCGAGGATAACGGCACCGAATACCTGCTGGAAAGTGTCGCTGATCTGACCAGCAGCGGTGTTGCCGACACGGTAAAGCTGTTTGCGATTGGCAATACGGCATCGCTGGGCACCGCAACGCCTGCGCTTACCTTGCAGAAGAAGCTGGTAAAAACACAAACCTATGGCAACGCGCCGAATAGCGGGTTGCCCGATGTGTTTCAGAAAGATGGCAGCCGCCCGTTGGGTGGGCCGGCCGGGTTGAATGAAGCGGCGCCGCATTTGTCGGCGGGTGACGCGCGGATTGCCGGTGCGCCGATGTATGTGAATGGCCAGATTTGGGCGGCGATTGGCACAGCATTGCCATCGGCGCTGGTGCCTGGCGGTTATCACAATGGGGCGGCGTGGTTTGATATTGCCGCATCGGGCGGGGCATCTGCCTTGGCCGGTGTGGTAACGGCGCAGGGTATTGTGGCGCCGCCGGAATTGACCAATCTGACCTACCCGGTGGTGGCGATGAACACCGCCGGTAAGGGCGTGTTGGGCGTAACCGTTGCTGGGCCAAAGATGTTTCCCAGCACCGGGGTGATTTCGCTATCTGCAACCGGCACTGGGCCAATTAAACTATCGGGGATGGGCGCACTGCCTGACGATGGGTTTACCGCCTACGTTGCCTATGGCGGCACCGGCACCGGGCGGTGGGGCGATTACGCGGCATCAGCGGTGGATGCGGCTGGCGGTTTGTGGACGGCCAACGAGTATATTCCCGATACCACGGCGCGCCCGCGCAGTACGCTTGCGAATTGGGGCACGTATATTACGCGCTCGGCGCCGTAAGGCAGGGTGGTTCTAAGCTTGGCGTTTTAAGCCAAGGGGTAACAGAAGAAGCGGCTCACCTTTCGGGGTGGGCCGTTTTTTTATGTGCGTAGTGGGGCGCTGGAAACGGTTTGTTCAGGCGCGGGTCGCAATATGGCGCGGTCGGGCCCCAAGGTTTTGCGGGTGGCGATTAATGTCAGCTTAAGGGAACCCCGCCTGATGAATTATGCACGCGCGCGTTTTGGCTTTTGGGCGGCGGGGTTTTGTGTGTGGGCAGGCGGCGCGTGGGCGGCGGCGGTGCCTTTTGTGGTGCCTATTGCCGTGCCAGTGGTGGGCAGTGTGATCGATGCAACCGACAGGGTGGTGCTGGCGGGCAGCCGGCCGGGTTGGGCGCTGAATGCCACCGATATAGGGCTGGTGCCGCCGCAAACGGTGATTGCGCATGTGATTATGGCGTTGCGCCGGCCGCCGCCGCGCCAGGTGGTGGTGGACCAGTTTATGGCGGATCTGCACACGCCGCAAAATGCCCGCTACCATGCGTGGTTGCGTGCGCCGCAGATGGCGGCATTTGGCCCGGCGGTGCAGGATATTGCGGCATTAAAAAAATGGCTGGTGGCGGCAGGGCTTACCGTGAACAGCGTATCGCCCAGCGGTATGCGCATGGATATCAGCGGCACCGCCGGGCGGCTGGCTGCGGTGTTTGCCGCCATGCCGCATGATGTCACGCTGTATGGCAAAGCCTATGTGGCAACCCTAACCCAGCCCGCTTTGCCGCGCGCCTTGGCAGGCATTGTGGCGGGGGTGGTGTTGACCAATGCGGTGCCACAAGCAGCGTTTGTGCCGGCAATGCAGGCAACCGGCGCCCTGGCAGTGGCGCCGGCGGATTTTGCGACAATCTATAATCTAACGCCAGTTTTGGCCGGCACCAGCGGCTTTGGTGTGCCGGTCGCAGGTTTTGGCCGCACCGTGGCCGTACTGGAAACCGCCGACATGCGGGCACCGGATTGGCAGGCGTTTCGGCAATACTTTGGTTTGGCGGGGTATCGCGGCAGTTTGGCGCAGGTGCACCCCAGTGGCTGCGCCGATCCGGGGTTGGGCAGTGGCACGCGGGTGGCGGCGTTTGATGCGGAATGGGCCGGCGTTGGCGCGCCCGATGCCACGATAAAACTGGCAAGCTGCGCCGATAGCGGGTTTCGCCCCGGCGTGTTGGCGGCTTTGCAGGGGGTGGTGGAAGGGGCGGCTGGTGTTACCGGTGGCGCCGATGTGATCGCCATTGGCGCCAGCGCGTGCGAGGCGAATTTGGGCGCCGGGTTTCTGGCGGCGTGGCATGGCTTGCTGGAAGAAGCGGCCCTGCAGGGCATGAGCGTTGTGGTGGCCAGCGGTAAGGCCGGGGCTGCGTGCGATGGGATTGTGGCCGTCGATGGCCAGGCCCGGCTGGGTGCCGGGGTGAACGGGCTGGCGGCAAGCCCCTATGCGTTAGCCGTTGGCGGCACCGATTTTGGCGATGTCGCGGCGGGTAATGCTGGGATTTACTGGCACGGCCGCGCGGCTGCGCGCGCGCATGGGGCGGTGGTGAGTTACCTGCCGGAAGTGGTGTGGAATGATGGCTGCGCCAGCCCGAACCTTGCCGGTGGCAATACCGCGCAGGCGGCGTGCAATGCGGCCTCACCCCGGGCGGAAGCCCAAGGTGATGCCAGTGGCGGCGGGGCGAGTGGATTTTTTGCCCGGCCTGGCTGGCAGGTGGCGCCGGGCTTGTCCAGCGGGGCCGCCCGGGTGGTGCCCGATGTGGCGCTGTTCGCCGGCGGCGGGGTATGGGGACATTTTTATCTCGGCTGCGTCACCCAGGCTGGCGGTGTGCCGTGCGCCTGGGGATCGCCTGCGCAAATGGTGGCGCAGGGTGGCGGCGGCACGGCCGTGGCGGCCGCGGCGTTTGCCGGCACGGTGGCAAGCTTGGGCCAGGGTAAAAATGGGCGGTTGGGGTTACTGGCGCCAAGGCTGTACGCCATGGCAGGGCTTGCTTATGCCAACCGCGCCGGCCTGGCCCAATGTGCTGCCAATCGCGGCCGGGCGGTGGCGCCGGGCTGCGCGTTTCGCAATGTCACTGCTGGCGGCAATGCGGTGGCCTGCGCCGGCGGTTCGGCCGATTGCGTCGGGCCGGATCCTATTGGCGTGCTGGGTGGGGTTACCGCCCTGGCACCGGGATATAACGCGGCCACCGGGTTGGGATCGGTTAATCTGGCGGTGATGATGGCGGGGTTTTAGCCAGCGGCGGCGTCGCTCAGGGGTGCCTTGCCCCTAGGTTGACCCTGGGTTGGTAGCACAGGCCTTGCAGCAAACCCCGGTTGCGGCTTATCCGAACCCCATGCGCAAACAGGTTTATGATAAGATGGGTTTCAAGGTTGCTGTTGTCGGGGCAACAGGGGCGGTTGGGCGCGAAATGCTCAAAACCCTGTTCGAACGCAAGTTTCCGGTGCGCGATGTCGTCGCACTCGCCTCTGGCCGCTCCGCCGGGCAGGAAATTAGCTTTGGCGAACGTACGCTGACTGTGCAAAACCTCGAAACATTCGATTTCGCCGGCACCGATCTTGGCCTGTTCAGCCCAAGCGCCGCGGTTTCTGCCGTGCATGCACCGCGGGCCGCCGCCGCCGGCTGCATCGTGATTGATAACACCAGCCAGTTTCGCATGGATCATGATGTGCCCCTGGTGGTGCCGGAAGTGAACCCCGGCGCCCTAGCCAAATTCGCCCGCCGGCGGATTATCGCTAACCCCAACTGCAGCACCATCCAAATGGTGGTGGCGCTAAAACCGCTGCACGATAAATTCAAAATCAAGCGCGTGGTGGTCAGCACCTACCAATCGGTATCGGGTGCCGGCAAAGAAGGCATGGATGAGCTGTTTGTGAACTCGCGCGCCATCTACGTAAACGACCCGGTGACCCCGCAAATCTTCACTAAAAACATCGCGTTTAACTGCATCCCGCACATCGATAGTTTTATGGATGACGGCGCCACCAAAGAAGAATGGAAAATGGCGGTGGAGACCAGAAAAATCCTCGATCCCGATATCGCCGTGTTCGCCACCTGCGTGCGCGTGCCGGTGTTCATCGGCCATGCCGAAGCCATCACCATTGAATGCGAGCACCCGATCAACGTCGCCGATGCGCGCGATTTACTGCGCCGGTCCCCCGGTATTGTGGTGCAAGATGCCCGCGAAGACGGCGGTTACGTCACCCCAGTCGAATGCAAAGGCGAAGACGCCGTGTTCGTCAGCCGCATCCGCCGTGACCCCACCGTGCCCAATGGCCTGGCGTTCTGGTGCGTGTCCGACAATCTGCGCAAAGGCGCGGCGTTGAATGCCGTGCAGATTGCGGAAAGTTTAGTGGCTCAGGGACTGTTGAAGAAGGCAGCCTGAAGGCAAGAAAAGGCTGGTGGGGCGAAGCCGCCCCCCCAGGCCCCCGGCGTAATGTTGACGCAGTGTGGGCGAACGCCGTCATCATAATGCCGGGGGTCTGGGGGAGCGGCTCGCTCCACCAGCCTTTTTCCTTGCCTTAAGCCTTAGCCTTACGGCGCCGGCGCACGGCGACTAGGCTCAGGGCGGCCATGGCGAGCAGGGCTAGGGACGACGGTTCGGGGACGGCGAGGGTTAGGCCGTCGAGCAGAACCACCGGGGGTTGGCCACCGGGGGTGCCGACCGCCAGGAAGGTGAGGGCTTGGCTGGTGGTTGTGGCGAGGAAGGTCAAGGAGACCAGGTTCCAGCCCACTGTGCCTTGCGATGCGTTGTTCATCAGGGCGGAATTTAGGGTTTGTGTGCCGAAGGTGACTTGCCAGCGTTCAGTGGTGGCGCCGGTGGTGCCTCTTTGCTGACCGGCGGCCTGGTAGAATTGCAGGTTGTAGCTAGTGCCGATGGTGAGGCCCGTGATGGTTTGCGAGAGCGTGGCGGTGTAGGTTGAGTCGCCGTCGATGGCGATGAAATTGCCGCCATCGGGGCTGTTGCCGATGGCGCCGTACAGGCCGATGCCGCCGTTGAAGGCCGAGCAATTGGTGCCGCTGTAGCACAGCGTGGCAACGGTTGAGCCATTGCCGCAGCCGCCGGTGTTGCAGGTGGACGACCAGCCGGTGACGTTGGACACACAGGTGCTGCCAGTTTGGCAGATGTAGCCGCCGGGGCTGGCGAGCGTTGTGGTTTCGAATGAGGCGTTGGTGATGAGCGCGGCATCGGCCGGGCCGGGCAGGCCGACGCTACCGAGCAGGGGGCTGAAGATAAGGGCGAGGGCGCAGATCAGGGTGCGCAGGGTTGCGGCCAAGGTTTTGGCGCGCGTTACCAGGCGGGCAAATGCCGCATGGTGCGCCAGAACGGTGGCTTGTAACGGGTACATGTCGGCTCCTGATGCGAAACCGCGCACTACTGCATTTATTATCCGGTTTTCAGCCTATCGCAAAGTCTTAAAATAACGACATTTGTTGAGTTTTTGAGATTATTTGGTGCGCGTGACGGTCACAGCGTAGGTGAGCCCGGTTTTGGCGCCGATTTGCACGGTGATGCCGTCAGCGGCGCTGACCCAGCTTTTAGTGGGCAGAAATTCGGCGTTGCCCAACGCGTAGTGTGGCCAGGTTTTGCTGCCGGGGCTGCAGGCGGGGGCGGGTTTCCAGTCGTTGGGGGTGGCATCGATCGGCACCGCCCAGCCGCTTTGGCTGTTGAAGAAGCAAGGGTTGCCGGCACCGATGGCGCTGCGGTTGGCTTTAAAATCCTCGATCAGCACGCCGTTGGCGGTCAGCGCGTTGTCATAGCGGGTGGTGCTGGTGGTGCCTTTAATGCGGGTTTCCACCGTGATGTAGTGGGCCGCGCTGCCGGTGCAGGCGGCACCGGTGATGCAGATTTTGATCAGTTTGGGATTGCTGGCCAGCGGCAGGGCAGCGGATTCCAGAATAACCGTTTGCGTGCCGATGGTGTTGACCACCACTTCATTTGCGGCCGGGATCCAGCCCAAATAATCTTTATGGGCGGCGATGTAGCCGTCGCCGGGTTCGCTGCAATACAGCGTATCGGTGGCACCGCCATTGTTGGTGGAGGCATAGCTGCCGCAATTTGCGCTGGTGGCAGCACTAATGTCGCTCATCACATCCCACGGGCTGTCATAGGCGTAATACATCCAACCGGAATGCGGCAGGCCGATGCTGTGGCCGAATTCGTGGGCGTAGGTGCCAGCTTCTTGGCCCCACGGTGGTTCCCAGGTGGCACCGTAGCTTTTGCCGGCATAGGAAAAGCCGCCGCCCCAGGCGCAGCAATCAAGATCGTCGTTCAGCACGAAATTGACGTTGTTGTAGACGGTGAGGTTGATACCAGCGGCGGTCACCAGCGCCAGCGCATCGGTGCGGATGCCGGTAAGATCGGCGCAAGCGCCGGACCAGCCGCAATTAGCGTAATGGGTTTTGGGGTAGGGCAGGGTAAACCAGGTGGTGGGTTTAAGGCTACCAACCCCTGCGGCGTTAACGCCTGCGACATCGGCCTGCCATTGCAGTTTACCCCAGGATGTGCGGCTGAAGAACCCATTGAGCGTTGCCGGAATGGTGGAGCCGGTTTTGGGTTTCAGCGGGTTGGTGAGGTCTAGGTAGAACGCCGGCGGGTGCGGGGTTTGGCTTTGGCCCTGGAATTTGAGCAGCACAAACAGCACCCGGCGGGTGCCGGTAACGGCGCGTGGCGATAGGGTTTGGGCGGTGGGTTGCAGGGTTTGCACCGCCAGTGTGGGGCCAGCCAGGGTGCCGCCGGCGATGATGTCGCGGCCGAACAAGGTGGCGGCGGTGCCGGCCTGGTCGGTCGGGATCACCAGGTTTTGAATGCGGCCATCGGGCAGGGTGAGGGTGTATCGCGTGGCGCCGCCGGCGTGGCCGGGGTGGGGGTCGCCCCACATGATATTTAGCGTGCCGTGCAGGCGGGTTGCGGTTTGCGCGCGCGCTGGCGCGGCGGCAACCAGCGCCGCACACCAGGCGAGGCTGGTGCCAAGGCTGCGGAGCAGACGCTTGATAGGCATGAGACGTACCCCCCACGGATTGTCTTGGTCAGATTAGGGTAAACTTCGGCCATTGGGCAAATGAATTGGCGCCTGGCGGGGGGCCATTGCGAAGCCGCGCGAATGGCGGCGATATTGCGCGGCGCTGGGCGCGAGCCCCGCATGCCTTCAGTGTTGGATGATGATGTATGAGCAATTTTTCTGGTGATTTTGCCCGCGATATGGCCGGCGCCATTGGCAACACGCCGCTGATTAAACTGCGCGCGGCCTCGGCCGCGACCGGCTGCACGATTTTGGCCAAGGCTGAGTTTATGAACCCTGGCGGGTCGGTGAAAGATCGCGCAGGCCTTGCTATTATTAGCGATGCCATGGCGCGCGGGGTGCTGGCACCGGGTGGCACCATTGTGGAGGGCACCGCGGGCAATACCGGCATTGGGCTCACGTTGGTTGCCAACGCCTGTGGTGTACGCAGCGTGATTGTGGTGCCGGAAACGCAATCGGCCGAAAAAATTAGTTTTTTGCGGATGATCGGCGCCGATTTGCGCCTGGTGCCGGCAAAACCTTATGCCGATCCGGGTAATTACGTGCATGTGTCGCGGCGGTTGGCGGAAGAATTAGGCGCATTGTGGGCCAATCAGTTTGACAATCTGGCTAATCGCGAAGGCCACCGGGCGACCACGGGCCAGGAGATTTGGGCGCAGACCGCTGGCGCCGTGGACGCGTTCACCTGCGCCTGCGGCACCGGCGGCACGCTTGCCGGTGTGGCGCTGGCGCTAAAAGCGCACAAACCTGGCGTGCGCATTGTGCTGGCCGACCCCGAGGGCAGCGGCCTGTATGGCTGGGTGCGCGATAATGATTTGAGCATTACAGGCAGTTCGATGACCGAAGGGATCGGCCAATCGCGCGTGCCACAAAATTTGGCTGGGGCGCCGATTGATGATGCGGTGCGCATTGGCGATGCCGAAGCGCTGGAGATTGTGTTTGATCTGTTGATTAACGAAGGGCTGTCGGTGGGGCCGTCATCGGGGATTAATGTCGCTGCGGCCATGCGGGTTGCGCGCAATTTGGGGCCTGGGCACGTGGTGGTGACGATATTGTGCGATGGCGGGGCGCGGTATCAGTCGAAATTATTTAACGCGGAATTTTTGCGCGGGCGGGGGCTGCCGGTGCCGGGGTGGATTGGGTGAGGGGGCATACCGGTCCAAATTCTCGCGCGGACCGACATGAACAGCGCCACCCTCAAGGCGCTTGCGTTCAAAAGCGGCAAGCTTACGGTAACCGACGGCACCCATACCGACGTGTTAACCATAAAAGGCCTCACCACCGTCACCCTAGCCCTGACGAACTTCAGTGTCCTCGGCTCCGACGGCCATGGTGGCACCATGATCGGTTTTCACACTTAGTGTGCCTCAATTTTGGGGCCGAGCCGGGGAATACTCCGGTCCGTTTTCGTCGACGGCAACGCGAGGCCTAAAGGCGGCCGCAGCAGGCCGCTCAGCACCCTTATACCCAGCCGCCTTGACGATGACCGTTCCATCGGCAATGCGGCTTGGTCTGCTTGGTCTGCTTGGTCTGCTTGGTCTGGTTGGTCTGCGCGCCGGGTTGGCGGGCGGCGGCGCGCGAAAAAAGACTAATGCCGACCCGCGTTGATCCATTCTTCATGGGTCAACCCTTAAGCGGGTTGGTATGAGGCACCCAGACCCCCGTTTCTAAGCGGGCACCCGAACGTCATGCCTCCGCAGATGTCCCCGGTGGCACCACGGCAAAAGCAGCCCGCGCCAGCCGCAACCGGATAACCCCGCGCACATCATCCAACCCCGCCACCGGCTTGCCTTTGCGCAAAACCTCAATCACCCCGGTTTTCGCCAACACCAGCGCCGCCTTACGCACCGCAGTTAACTGCCCGCGCCAAGCCTCCGGCGCCAGCACCTGCGCCACCTCAGTCGGGCTGAAACTCCGCGCAAGCCCATGCGCCTGGGCCATCTCCAGTATCGCCTGGGCTATCCTACTCTCTACCATTGTGCATTCCTTGATCCCCAAACCCCTACCCGCCGGCACCCTGCCTGCTTATCTGTGCGGGCACCACCACACCAAGGACCCCTGTTATGATCGATGTTTATAGCTGGCCCACCCCGAATGGCCAGAAAGTGCATATCGCGCTGGAAGAACTCGCCCTGCCGCACACCTACAAACCCATCAATATCGGCGCCGGTGAGCAGTTTTCTGATGAATTTCTGGCGATTAACCCCAACCATCGCATCCCCGCCATCGTCGATGATGCCGGCCCCGGTGGTGATCGCATATCCCTATTCGAATCGGGCGCCATCCTGATTTATCTCGCCGAAAAAGCCGGCCGGCTGATCCCCACCGATGCCGCCGCGCGCTACACCTGCCTGCAATGGCTGATGTTCCAAATGGGCGGTATCGGCCCGATGTTCGGCCAGCTCAGCCATTTCGCCGTCTATGCGCCCGAAAAAATCCCCTACGCCATCGATCGCTACAGCAAAGAAGCCGAACGCCTGGTGCGCGTGCTGGATAAACGTTTGGGCGAAGCCGCCTTCCTCGCCGGGCGCGATTACTCCATCGCCGACATCGCAACCTACCCCTGGGTGCACGCACTCGCCACCCGCGGCGCGCTCGACCTCGCCCTCACCCCCAACGTCGCCCGCTGGCACGCCGCCATCCAGCCCCGCCCCGCGGTCGAACGCGGCATGGCGGCACTCGCCACCCTGCGGCCGACAGCCCCGATCAGCGACGATCAGCGCAAAGTGCTGTTTGGCGATACGCAGCATCAGGCCAGGTAATAGTTAGGATAAGAAAGACTCTTCTTTTTCTGAAGAAAAAAGAGAAACCGTTACTTTTTTGTATTCACCCGATCGCCCTGGTCGCAGCCCCCACCCAGAGCAAGATTGTTCCTAGCGGGCTCGCCGCAAACGATAAACTTGCCCGCTAAAACAATAAGCTAGAGTCTGATCGCACATCACTGCCGCGCCAAATGCTAGCGATCAGGCTCTAGCGCCCCCCACCTGCTTGCGATTTGCCCGCCGCATTTCTATCGTCCCGCCAAACCGGAGGCCGTCATGACCAAAGCCGTTATCGCCGCGTACGCCCGTACGCCGTTCCACTTTGCCCGCAAAGGCGCGCTGGCCGGCACCCGCCCAGATGATCTGATGGCCGCCGTGCTCACCGCCCTCATCACCCGCACTGGGCTTGCCGCCGATCTCATCGAAGATGTGCTGCTCGGCTGCGCCTACCCGGAAGCCGAGCAAGGCAACAATATTGCCCGTATTGCGGCCATGCTGGCGGGGTTTCCCTACACCGTTACCGGCATGACAATGAACCGCTTTTGCGGCTCCTCAATGTCCGCCATCCACATGGCCGCCGGCCAAATCGCCATTCGCGCCGGCGATGCGTTTATCTGCGGTGGTGTCGAATCAATGAGCCGCGTGCCGCAGGGCGGCTTCACCCCCTCGCCCAATCCGCGCTTTGCCCGCAAAGGCTACGATGGCGGTGATCTGCCAACCCTCGCCTATATCGGCATGGGCGACACCGCCGAAAACGTCGCCCAGCGCTACGGTATTACCCGCGCCGAGCAAGATACGTTTGGCCTCGCCTCCCAAATGAAGGCCGCCGCCGCCCAAGCCGATGGCCGGCTGACCGATGAAATTGTCCCCATAACAACCCCCGATGGGCTGGTGTCATTAGATGGCTGCCTGCGCCCCG
The DNA here is from genome assembly GCA_040400005.1 of Acetobacteraceae bacterium. Classification (GTDB taxonomy): domain Bacteria; phylum Pseudomonadota; class Alphaproteobacteria; order Acetobacterales; family Acetobacteraceae; genus JBBARC01. Next base: position 17,862 of record JBBARC010000017.1, read on the forward strand.
GCACCACGCTGGCCGGGCTTGCCGGTCTAAAACCAGCCTTTGGCGAGGCCGGCACGGTCACTGCCGGCACCGCATCGCCGCTCACCGATGGCGCCACCGGCTGCCTGGTGTGCTCGGAAAAATTCGCAACCGATCACGGCCTCACCATCATGGCGCGCATCCGCGCGGTAGCGTTGGGTGGCGTGCCGCCGGAGCTCATGGGGCTGGGGCCAATCCCCGCCGCCCGCAAAGCCCTGACCCGCGCCGGCCTAACCATGGCCGATATTGATGTGGTTGAACTCAACGAGGCGTTTGCTAGCCAAGCGATTGCCTGCATACGCGATTTGAACATCCCCGAAGATCGCGTCAACATTGATGGCGGCGCCATTGCGCTGGGCCATCCGCTAGGCGCCACCGGCACGCGCATTACCGCCAAAGCCGCCCAAATCATGGGGCGGCAGGGCAAGCAATTTGCCTTGGCCGCCCAATGCATCGGCGGCGGGCAGGGCATTGCCACGATTTTGGAAGCGGTTTGAAAAAACCGCATACCCGCTCACAATAATCAAGGATCGCCCATGACCGCCACCGATGCCGACAGTTTCCGCGCCGAAACCCGCGCCTGGCTTGCCGAAAATTGCCCCGCCTCCATGCGCACGCCAATGGCGGAAGATGAAACCCCATGGGGCGGCCGCCAGGCCAAATGGAAAAACCCCGAGAGCAAAACCTGGCTAAACCGCATGGCAGCGCGCGGCTGGACCACGCCCACCTGGCCCACCGAGTACGGCGGCGGTGGCCTAACCCCTGCCTTTGCCCGCATCCTGGGCCAGGAAATGGCCCGCATTAACGCCCGCACCCCGCTGTTTTCGTTCGGCGTGTGGATGCTCGGCCCGGTGCTGATGGAATACGCAACCGATGCGCAAAAACGAGAACATCTGCCCAAAATTTCCCGTGGCGAAATCCGCTGGTGCCAGGGCTATTCCGAACCCGGTGCCGGGTCCGATCTGGCATCTTTGCAAACCCGCTGCGAAGACCGCGGCGACACGCTCCTCATCAACGGCCAAAAAGTGTGGACATCCTACGCCGATCAGGCCGATTGGATTTTTTGCCTGGTGCGCACTGATACCAGCCACAAGCACGAAGGCATTTCGTTCGTGCTGTTCGACATGACCAGCAAGGGCGTTGAACCCCGCCCGATTTTGCTAATCTCCGGCCAATCGCCGTTTTGCGAAACATTCTTTTCCGATGTGCAGGTGCCAAAAACTAATTTGGTCGGCAAATGGAATGGCGGCTGGGATATTGCCAAGCGGTTGTTGCAATACGAACGCCAAAATATCTCGGCCGGTGGTTTTGGCAGTGTCGGCGGCGGCGGTGGCGTAGAAGTGGAAGATGTCGCCCTCACCTATGTCGGATCCGACCACGGTAAAATCGCCGATCCCGATTTACGTGCGCGCATTGCCGCCCACAAAATGGAGGCGCACGCGTTTGGCTTAACCATCCGCCGGCTTGAACAGGAAGCCCGCGGTGGCAAAGGCGTCGGCCCCGCCGCATCTATCGCCAAATATGTGGCCGCAACCTTAAACCAGCAAAAACACGAGCTGATGCTGGAAGCCATGGGCAGCGAAGGGCTGGGCTGGGATGGCCCCGGCTTTACCGCCCCCAACGTGCGCGAAACTCGGGCCTGGCTGCGCTCAAAAGGCAATTCGATCGAGGGTGGCACATCGGAAATTAATTTGAACGTAGTCGCCAAGCGTGTGCTCGGCCTGCTTGATCACCAATAAGGCGCACGGCACCATGGCATTACTAAGCGAAGACCAATCGATTTTTCGGGATGCAGCAAAGGCATGGGTGGCGGACAAAGCGCCCGTAGCAGCCCTGCGCCGGCTGCGCGACACCGGCGCCTGGGCGCACGGTTACGATCCCGCACTATGGGCCGACATGGCCGCCATGGGCTGGGCCGGGGTAATCATCCCCGAAGCCTTTGGCGGCTCGGAGTTCGGCTATCGCAGCCTCGGCCTGGTGCTGGAAGAAACCGGCCGCACCCTGGTGGCATCCCCCCTGCACGCAACCGCGCTGGCCGCGAGTGCTGCCATCATCCTGGGTGGCACACCGGCACAGCACGCCGCCCACCTGCCCAAAATCGCTGCCGGCGAGATCACGGCGGCCCTTGCGGTCGATGAAACCGCCCACCACGCGCCCGAAAAAATCGCGCTACGGGCTGAAAAATCTGGCGATACCTATATCCTCACCGGCAAAAAGCGCTTTGTCCCCGATGCCGGCGGCGCCGATATCCTGGTGGTGGCGGCGCGCACCAGTGGGGTTGCAGGTGATACCGCCGGCATCTCGCTGTTCGTGGTCGATCGCGCAACCCCTGGCCTGACCATCCAGCCGCTGCACGCCATCGACAATCGCGGTACGGCCGATGTGGATTTTGCCGGCGTGACCGTGCCAGCCACCGCTATGTTGGGGGCGGAAGGAGATGCTGTGCCCGTGCTCGATGCGGTGCTCGATCGCGCCCGCGCCGGCCTTGCCGCCGAAATGCTCGGCACCGCCACGGCGGCGTTTGAAATCACCTTGGACTATCTAAAAACCCGCACTCAGTTCGGCCAGGTGATCGGCAGTTTTCAAGCGTTGCAGCACAGGGCTGCCAAAATGTTTAGCGCACTAGAACTCACCCGGTCCGCGGTGGAAGCAGCCCTGGATGCAATCGACGCCGGTGATCCGCCGGCCAGCATTGCTAGCCTGTGCTCGCTCGCCAAAACCCACGCCAACGAAACGCTGCATCTGGTCACCATTGAAATGGTGCAAATGCACGGCGGTATCGGCATGACCGACGTGTTCGATGCCGGGCTATATATGAAGCGCGCCCGCGTGGCGGAAGCGCTGTATGGGTCCAGCAGCTACCACCGCGATCGCTATGCGCGGCTGGGCGGATATTAAGCGGGCAGGGCGGCCGCCTTGGGCCTCGCGCGTTATTTTAGGCCCGCTAGGTGACGGCCTGACAGCTGGGACAGATGATAAACCTGTCGGGCGTAAGTGCGCGATTTTGTTAAAGCACTGATCCTGTCCCTCGGGGCGCGCTACGGTGGCCGGGGCCAGTGTAACCCATTGCCTGCGCGGCCATGGCACTTTGTGGGGAGGGGATCAGTTTGAATTTTCGTTAACGGCCGGACATGGCCGAGAGGAGAATGGCCGCTTTGGCCGGGGCGGCAGAGGAATTCGGCCATTCGCCGCGGACAACGGACGTAGCGTGGGTTTTAACCCACGTGCGCGGCACGCGGCATAGCAAGCCGTAGGGTGCAATGCGCCTTCGCATTGCACCACTTATCTCACCAATAGGCCCTGCTAGAGTCCACTTCCGATCACCTGCCGGTCAGCGTATAACGTTTCGATGCCAGACTACCGACGTCGCCTTGTGGGTGGGGCCACATATTTCCTTACGGTCAACCTGCTTGAGCGTAAACGCCCCTAGCGCAACGAGAAAATAACTCGGGCAGAGCATGTGTATTGCAAAAACAACCGGGTTAAAACCCGCGCGACATGTGCCGTTCTTGCGTCGAGTCGAGCCGTCGTGTGATGTCCGGGCAGGCCACAACGGCCTGCCCGGACATCCAGAGTGATCCAGCTAGTGTCCGATCCGCAAGGTACCCGGCCTAAGCGCGGCATAGTTGCCAACCGGGGACAGGTGGAAGTTGTTATGGCTGCGTCCACCTACCCGGCGCCGCCAGGGCGACATCATAATAATAAACACCGCCCACGAGCCCGGCTGCGGTGAAGTAGTCTGTCGAGCTTCCAGTGGGGCAGTACGTGCCGGAGCAACCAATGTAGGCGGATTTCTTTTTCGAGTCGGAAACTTTAATGGTCCACCCACTCACCGTCCCGTTCCCATCGGTCGTCAGATAAAAAGACGTGCTTCTGACGCCATTCGTGAATTTCAACGCGGCGCTCGTACTCTTGCCTACGCCGTCGCTCATGGTCCAAGAGGTAGGATTAACCAAACCGTCCCAATACGCCGGTATCTTGTTGGCAAAGTTCAGCTGTATGGTCAGCTGGGTTGCTTTTGCAAAAATGGCTGGCCGAGCAACCAGATATCCGTTGCCGTCGACAAATTCATAGAACGGTGCACTTTTGTACGTGTAAGTATAATTTTGCGCCTGTGCCAATCCCGATAACAATAACGATCCGGCAAATGCGATCGCTCCGGGGATAAAATTCCATTGATTTCTGCGCACGCTAAACATCCAATCACGGTCGTAAATAGAAAAACTCTATCGATACGTGCTCGATAGCCGACTCCTAGTCCACACAACACGCGTGGCGGGGCTAAGAATCCGACATTACCCATATAGATATAGTTGCACAAGAAGGGGTCAACATACACGCGCCCGAGTCAACCGGTGTCGTGCCGATGCCTCACCGACAGATCTCACCGCTGAATTCACGCAAAGTTCACATCGGCAGGATGTTCCACCTGGCCCTGTGGTCGCGCGAGCCGATTTACCCGCGCCGCACGGTCATGTTCAATAGTCGCTGCTGGGTGATGCCGGGTCCCCGCCAGGGGTGGCAATGATCGCAATGCCGAATGACCGCTTTCGGGCACGGCCTATTTGGCTGGGAGCGGCGACAATGGGCGCATAGCGGAAGCTGCCATGGCGACCTTGCCACGCCCAGCCGCCGCCACCGGCCTCCATCGGCATGGCCTAACGCTCACTGAAAACATCCGCCCACCATCGCAAACGCGATCATAACTAACGCCTTGGGCTGCCGCGATCAAAAAAATAATTTGCCCAGGTAGGTATTTTTGCAGTATCGTTATTTTTGTTAACTAGCCAAGGCCGCAAAGCCCTGATCACAACCCAGCCCAGTCAACCGCAAGACGCCGCCGAACGCACCCAGCGCCACATGCGCATGTGCGCGGAATTGGCTGACCTCGCCATGGGCATGGCCCGCGCCGCCGCCGCCCGCGCCCTCGCCGACTGGGCCGAACCAGAACAACCGCCCCCGGCGGATCAGCAACTCAACGAATCGGCGGAACCGCTCACCCAACCAGCAGAACCGCACGCAGCGCACGAACCGGCGCCGCACACCGATACCGTACGCAGCCTCCAGGCCAGCCGCCCCGCCACATCCGCCAAACCGACCGATCCGGCCCTGCTCTTCACCCGCCTCGCCGCCATTGTGCGCGATTGCATCGCCCTGGAAGCCCGCCTCGCCGCCAGCGCCGCAGGCACATCCAACACATCCCGCGCCCCCCTGCGCCAGCCGCCAGACCCCCGCCGCCCCAAACTGCAGGAAGCGCTCCGCCTAGTCACCACCGGCCTCCCCGACCGCGCCGCCCTATTGCGCGAAACCACCGCCCGCGCCGACGAACATTTGGCCGCCGACCCCGATCAAACCATCGAAATCCCCGATCTCCTCATCAACATCTGCGAAGAACTCGGCATCGAAATCAATTTCAAAACCCTGCCCGACGAATTTCTCTTTACCAACAACGACCCCATAGATGTCGACGCCCCCGCCCCCGACCCCCGCGCCACCTCCCCGCCGTAACGATGTAGGGCGCATAAGCGAAGCGTCATGCGCCGCCGCAAGCCGCCAACGGAACTGCCGGCTTGGCCGCATCACCACCACGGCCGCGCGCGCCGGTAACAACGCAACAAGCAAACTCACCCACCGCCGCTTGGTCTGACCATCTTGCACATGGGGGGCCGCTCTGCTATTTGCCCCGGCTTCACGCAATCTGCTAGTGGCTGGCGCCCTTGGCGTTACCGCTGTATTTTTAGACCGGAGTTGATACCTTATGGCCGTACCCAAGCGGAAAACCTCGCCCAGCCGGCGCGGCATGCGGCGCAGCCATGACGCGCTGCGCGGTGAGGCCCATCAGGATTGTGCCAATTGCGGCGAACTGAAGCGCCCGCACAATATCTGCGCCCATTGCGGCCATTATGATGGCCGCGAAGTCGCCACCGCCGGGAACGCGCTTAAAGGCGTTGTTCGCGTCTGATCCCGCGGCGTCCAGGGTAAGCCTGGGCCGCCGTGCGGTATCACACCATGATGGGCCCCCACCTGTGAGCGTGCGTCGTTGAGCGAGATTTTCTCTCTGGCGGTGGACGCCATGGGCGGCGATCACGCGCCAGATGCCATCATAAAAGCCATCGACATCGCCGCCGAACGGCACCCGGCGGCGCGCTTCCTTGTGCTCGGCGATGAAGCCCGCGTCGCCCCCCTGCTGGCCAAGTACAAACGCGCCCACGCCGCCTGCGTGCTGCGCCATGCCGAACAAAGTATCACCAGCGATGCCAAACCCGCCGCCGCCCTGCGCCTGCGCAAATCCTCCATGCGCCTGGCAATCGATGCCGTGTCCCAGGGGGAAGCCCGCGGCGTGGTCTCGGCCGGCAATACCGGGGCACTCATGGCGCTCTCCAAAATTGTGCTCAAAACCCTGCCCGGCATCGATCGCCCCGCCCTTGCCGCCATTATGCCCTCCGCCCGCGGCGATGTGGTGATGCTCGATCTCGGCGCCAACCTCGCCTGCTCCCCGCGCAACCTGGTCGAATTTGCCCTGATGGGCGACATGTTCGCCCGCACCGTGCTGGGCCTGCCCGCCCCCACCATCGGCCTGCTCAACGTCGGATCAGAAGAACAAAAAGGCGATGACCGCGTCCGTGGTGCTGCCGAAATTTTGCGCCGCAGCCATATCGCCAGCCAGTTTCACGGCTTTGTCGAAGGCAACGATATCGCCGCCGGCACCACCGATGTGGTGGTGGCCGATGGTTTCTCCGGCAACGTCGCGCTTAAAACCGGCGAAGGCGCCTTAAAACTGGTCGGCGACCTGCTCAAACAGGTGTTTGCAACCTCGCTCTCCACCAAATTGGGCTATTTGCTCGCCCGATCGGGCCTGGAGCAAATGAAGCTGTGGCTCGACCCCGGCCGCTACAACGGCGCGGTCATGCTGGGCCTCAACGGCGTTGTGGTGAAATCGCACGGCGGCGCCGATGCCGAAGGGGTCGCCCACGCGCTGGATGTCGGCATGGATATGGTGGTGCACCGCTTCAACGAACGCATCCGCGAAGGCCTGGGGCGACTCGCCGGCGTCATGGCAAATCCAACCGCGGGTGACGTGCCCGATACGGACGGCCCGGCAGTGGCCGTAGCGCAATAAGGCACAAGGCGTATGAATAACCAGGGCTACCCCAGGGCAAGAATCGCCGGCATCGGCGGCTACCTGCCGCAACGCGCGGTGAGCAACGCGCAACTCGCCGCCGAAAAAAACCTCGATACATCAGATGACTGGATCCGCGAACGCACCGGCATCCACCAGCGTTACATGGCCAACGCCGACGAAACCGCCGCCTTCATGGGCACCAAAGCCGCCCAAGCAGCATTAGATGACGCCGGCATTAGTGCTGATCAAGTTGACGCCATTCTGCTGGCAACCTCCACCCCCGACGAAGCCTTTCCGGCCACCGCCCTGCGCGTGCAGGCAGCCCTCGGCGTCACCCACGGTTTTGGCATGGATCTTTCCGCCGCCTGCAGCGGCTTTATCTACGCCCTCGCCACGGCGGATGCCTTCATTCGCGCCGGCACCGCCAAAACCGTGCTGGTCATCGGCAGCGAAGTCTATTCGCGCATCATGAACTGGCAAGACCGCGGCACCTGCGTGCTGTTCGGCGATGGCGCCGGCGCCGTGGTGCTCACCGCAGACGCAACCGCCACGCAGGGGATCCTCTCCACCCATCTGCACGCCGATGGCCGCTTGGGCGATCTACTCTACGTCGATGGCGCCGTCGGCCGGCCCGATAAACCCGGCCACTTGGTGATGAAAGGCCAGGAAGTCTTTCGCCACGCCGTCGGCAAACTCGCCGGCGCGGTGGAAGAAGCCCTGCGCGCCAACAACCTAACCACCGCCGATGTCGATTGGCTGGTGCCCCACCAAGCCAATCGCCGCATCATCGATGCCATGGGCCGGCGCCTGAACCTATCCCCCGATCGCGCCGTCATCACCGTCGATCGCCATGCCAATACCTCCGCCGCCTCCGTCCCCCTCGCCCTATGGGAAGCCTGGCGCGACGGCCGCATCAAACGCGGCGACCTGGTACTGATGGAAGCCCTCGGCGGCGGCATGACCTGGGGCTCCGCCCTCGTGCGCATGTAGGGCAACGGCTTTGGGGCTGCGGGTTAAGGAAGGAAGGCGAGGGGCTTTGCCCCTTCGATCCCCATTAAAGGCAAGCCTTTAAAATCCTTTAGCTTGGGGCCGGGGGGAAGGGGCCGACATTGATGTTGCAACCACTGTGCTGGCCCCTTCCCCCCGGCCCCAAGCTAGGGTTCTAAGGGCCTGCCCTTAGCGGGATCGAAGGGCAGAGCCCTCGCCTTTCTTTTTTACCCCGCCGCCCCAAAGCCGCTGGCCTTCCTTCGCTCGGCGGCATGGACTAGACAGGCGGCAAATCCCTTTATTACCGGAGTATCTCGTGGCTAGTTACCAATATGCTTATGTTATGAAGGACCTGACCAAGTCATTTCCTGGCGGGCGTGAGGTTTTTAAGGGCATAACGCTGTCGTTTTTGCCCGGCGTGAAAATTGGCGTTTTGGGGGTGAACGGCGCCGGTAAATCCACGCTGCTGAAGATTATGGCCGGCATTGAAACGGAATATGGTGGGGAAGCGTGGGCGGCCGAGGGTATTCGGGTAGGCTATTTGGCGCAGGAACCGCATTTGGATGCGACCAAGACAGTGGCTGAGAATGTCGCCGAAGCGTTCAGCAGTTTGCGGGCGGCCTTGGCGCGGTTTAACGCGATATCCGAGCTGTTCGCCGAGCCGATGGACGACGACCGGATGAATGCGTTGTTGGCCGAACAAGCTGATTTGCAGGAACAGATCGATTCGCAAGACGGCTGGGAGCTCGACCGCCGCATTGAGATAGCGCTGGACGCCCTGCGTTGCCCGCCGCCGGAAGCGGATGTCACCACGCTATCGGGTGGTGAAAAGCGGCGTGTGGCGCTGTGCCGTTTGCTGCTAGAAAAACCAGAATTATTGTTGCTGGATGAACCCACCAACCATTTAGACGCGGAAAGTGTCGCGTGGCTGGAAAAAACCCTGCGCGAATACCAAGGCACCGTGATGGTGATTACCCATGACCGGTATTTTTTGGATAACGTGACCAACTGGATTCTGGAAATCGAGCGGGGCCGCGGGTATCCGTTCGAGGGCAATTATTCCAGCTGGCTATCGCAAAAACGTAAGCGGTTGCAGCAGGAAGAAAAAGAAGAAAGCGCACGCCAGCGGGCATTGGCGGCGGAACAGGATTGGATTTCGGCAAGCCCGAAGGCGCGCCAAACCAAAAGCCGCGCGCGTATTCAGCGTTACGAGGAAATGCAGCAGAAAAGCCTGGAAATGTCGGGCAGTGTTGCCGACATCGTTATTCCGCCCGGGCCGCGCCTGGGCGGCACGGTGATTGAAGCGGAAGACCTGCGCAAAGGTTACGGCAATCGCATGCTGATTGACGGGCTGAATTTCAAGCTGCCACCGGGCGGCATTGTCGGTGTTATTGGCCCCAACGGTGCCGGCAAAACCACGCTGTTTCGCATGATTACCGGTGGCGAAGTGCCGGATTCGGGTACGCTGAAAGTGGGCGAGACGGTAAAACTCGGCTATGTTGATCAATCGCGCGATAGTTTGGATTCCGAAAAAACCGTATGGGAAGAAATTTCTGGCGGCACCGACGTGATCCATTTAGGCAAGCGCACGGTGCCATCGCGCGCTTATGTGGGCGCGTTTAATTTTAAGGGCGCCGATCAACAAAAGCGCGTGGGCATCTTATCGGGCGGTGAGCGTAACCGCGTGCATCTGGCCAAGATGCTACGCACCGAAAGCAACGTTATTCTGCTCGATGAGCCAACCAACGATCTCGATATCGATACGCTGCGCGCGCTTGAAGAAGCCTTGGCTGAATTCGCCGGCTGCGCTGTCATCATCAGCCATGATCGCTGGTTTTTGGATCGCCTGGCGACCCACATTATGGCGTTTGAAGGCGATAGCCATGTGGAATGGTTCGAAGGCAATTTCCAAGCCTACGAAGAAGACAAACGCCGCCGCCTGGGCGTCCACGCCACCGAACCTCACCGCATAAAATATCGGCCTTTGGCGCGGTAGGGGTAGATGAAGGAAGAAAACTTCTTTTCTGAAGAAAAGAAGCAAAAGACTTTTATGATGTTGGCACCTGTGGCGCTTGGTGCTGCGGTGCCCCAGGCCCCGCACAGTAAAAGTCTTTTTGCTTCTTTTTCTTCAGAAACAGAAGTTTCTTTCCTGCTGTGACAGCGCATATTCAAATCCGCACCGGTAGGCTTACGCTTACGCCGGTAACCGGCAGTGATCTTACGGATTTGATTGCGTTAAAGGCCAACCCACAGGCGTTTGCGTTGATGCTCGGGGGTATTCGTACGCCCTGGCAAACGATGGACGAGCTGGCGCAGGATATTGCGTATTGGGGGTGCCACCTGGTGGGCATGTTTGCGGTGCGCGAGGGTGGTGCTTTTCAGGGGGTGGTTGGGATTCACGATAGGCCTGATGCGCGCGGGCATGCTTTGCGTTTTGCGGTGTGGCACGATGCCCGCGGGCGCGGGGTGGCGCGCGAGGCGGCCGGTGCCGCGCTGCGCGACGCGCACATGCGGGGCCGGCTAGCCCGGGTAGTGGCGGTGGCGCGGGCGGATAATTTTGGGTCACGCATTGTGCTGGGGTCGATCGGGATGCGCGAATGCGATGCGTTTCTGCGCGATGGCAATATCATGGTGGTGTATGAAAGCGTGGGTTGAGCGAGATCAAAGCGGCGTGCTCGTTCCAATATGCTGCGTTGCACCAAATTCATACTTGGGTCGCAAGGGTATAAGACGCTACTTTTCTGAAGGAAAGTAGCAAAAGACGTTTATGATCCTGGGCTCGGGACTGCCCAGCACCGTGCGCACCGGGTGCTATCATAACAAAAGTCTTTTTGTTTCTTTTTCTTCAGAAAAAGAAAATAGTTGATCTAGCCTCAAGCACCGCCAAACGCCGCCGTGCGCTTGGCCAAAAATGCGCTGACGCCCTCGCGGAAATCGGCGGTGGCGCCGGCGGTGCGTTGGGCCGCTAGTTCTTCATCCAGTTGCGCCTCTATCGTGCGATCCAACCCTGCCAGCAGCAATTGCCGGGTGAGGCCGATGGAGTACGGCCCGGCGGCGAGGCGCGCGGCCATGGTGGCGGCGGCATCGGCCAGCGCGTCATCGGCCACCACGCGGTTGACCATGCCCCATTCCAGCGCTTTGGCGGCCGGCACGCGTTCGGCCAGCAGTGCCATTTCGCTGGCGCGGGTAAAACCTATGCGCCGGGCCAGCGCGTGGGTGGCGCCGCCATCTGGCACCAGGCCGATGCGGGTGAACGCCAACAGAAAAAAGGCGCTATCGGCGGCGATGATAATATCGCCCATCAACGCCAGGCTTAAGCCCACGCCGGCGGCAGGGCCGTTCACCGCGGTCACCAGCGGCACGCGGCGGGTTTTGTGGGCGGCAACCAGAGGGTTTACAAAGCGTTCCAGCACGCCGCCAACATCGGTTTCGCCGGCATCGAGTGCCGCCGACCGTTGGGCGAGGTTGGCGCCGCTGCAAAAACCCCGGCCAGCGCCGGTCATGATGGCGGCGCGCACGGTGGGGTCGGTTTCCATGCGGGCGAACACATCCACCAGCTCGGCGCCCATTTGGGCGGTAAATGCGTTGAGCGTGGGCGCATCGTTTAACACAATGCGGGCGACGTTGGCGTGCACATCATAGGTGATGGCCTGGTAGGTCATGTGCGGTATTCCCCCAAAATGCGGCCCATCTTGCGGCCTTGTGCGTGGCCCCGCACACTCGGTAAAAATGGGGGGCATGATGATGGGCGCTATTGGGCAGAACCTGGCCGAGGATGTCCAGGGTGCAGTGGCCGGCATTGCGGCGTTTGCGCGGGCGGAGATTTTGCCGGTACATGCGGCCAACCGCGCATTGTTTGAAAACCCGCGGCTGCTGTGGCGGGAAGATGGCCGCCATGCCGATGCCGTGGTGGCGCTTATTCACCAGGTGCGCACCCGCGCGGCGGCGGCCGGGTTTTACACCATGTGCGTGCCCGAAACCCTGGGCGGCGGCGGTTTGGGCCATGTCGCCTATTTCGCCGCCTGGCAGCACCTGTTTCATATCTGCGGGCCGCAAAATTGGCTGATGCTGTATGCGCTTTCGCATTGGGCGTTCGGCCCCAGCCGCTTGTTGGACCAGGTCACCCCGGCGGCACGCGAAAAAATTCTGGCACCGATGATGCGCGGCGAAGAAAGCATGTGCTTTGGCTTGTCGGAGCCCGGCGCAGGATCGGATGCCGCCGCCATCATCACGCGCGCCACCAAAACCGCCAATGGCTGGCGCATAACGGGCCGCAAAATATGGACCACCAACGCGCCGCTGGCCGATCACTGCATCGTGTTTGCAGTCACCGACACCGCCGCCGCGCGCGCCCGCAAAGGCGGCATTTCGGCGTTTTTAGTATCCACCCGCGCCCCCGGTTTTACCGTGCAGCGGGTGATCCGGTTTTTCGGCCATCTGGGTGGCGATGAGGCCGAACTGGTGCTGGAAGATGTGCTGGCCGAACCCTGGCAGTTGGTGGGTAACGAAGGTTCCGGGCTGGAAGCCGCCCTTTACGGCATAAATCTCGGCCGCATCTACAACACCGCCCGCGCCGTCGGCACGGCGCGCTGGGCGCTGGAAATGGCGTTTGGCCACGCCAACCTACGCCAAGCCTTTGGCCAACGCCTGGCCGATTTTCAGGGCGTCACCTTCCCGCTGGCCGAAAGTGCCACCGAAATTCACGCCTCCCACCTGATGGGCCTAAACGCCGCAACCCTGCTCGACCGTGGCGAAAAAGCGATCAAAGAAGTGGCCATGGCGAAATGCTACGCAGTCCAAGCCGGCGTGCGCGCGGTGGATCGCGCCATGCAAACCCACGGTGCCATGGGCTTTACCAACGAACTCGGCCTGCACGAAGCCTGGCAGAATTTGCGCCAAATAAACGTCGCCGACGGCACGAACGAAATCCTTACCCGCACCATCGCCCAGCGCATGTTACGCGGCGATATGGCGTTGTAGGCAAGGGCAAAGGCGAAGAAAAGGCTGGTGGGGCGAAGCCGCCCCCCCAGACCCCCGGCATTATGTTGAAGGTGTTTGGGCGCACTCCGTCAACAAATCGCCGGGGGTCTGGGGGGGGCGGCTTCGCTCCACCAGCCTTCCTTTTCTTCGCCTTCGCCTAGCCTTGCCTTAAACCTTAGCAAAAGCCGCGATGTAATTAATGCGCACGGCGCGGGTTAGGCGCCAGTTGCCGCTGAGGGGGGCCATGGCCATGCCGGAGAGGTCGAGCAGCACGAGGCCGGCCTGGCGGGCGAAGGTGGCGAGGGTGTCGGGGGTTAGAAATTGGCGCCAGTCGTGGGTGCCGCGGGGCAGGATGCGGGCTACGTATTCGGCGCCGAATTTGGCCACGGCCAGGGAGGAGATGGTGCGGTTTAGGGTGGAGACCACCACCAAGCCGCCGGGGCGGGTGAGGGTTGCCAGGCCGGCCATGAACCCGGCGGGGTCTGGCACGTGTTCGATCACTTCCAGGGCGGTGACGATGTCGAAGGTTTGGTGCTCGGCGATGAGGGTTTCTGCCAGGGTGTTGCGGTAGGCAAGCGTGCGGTCGGGGTGGGCGTTTGGGGCGGTAAGGGCAGCGTGGGAGTGGGCGGCTTCTATGGCTTCGGGCGAGGCATCGATGCCGAGCACATTAAAACCGAGATCGGCCAGCGCTTCGGCGGCGAGGCCGGCACCGCAGCCTATATCTAATAGGCGGCCACCGCCTTGGCCAGTTTGGGCGCGGGCGTGATCGGCGATCCAGCGTACGCGTAGGGGGTTCATTTGGTGCAGCGGGCGCATTGGGCCTTTGGGGTTCCACCATTGGGTGGCGAGGGCGGAAAACCGGGCGATTTCGGCGGGGGATACGCCGCCGGCTTGCGGGGCAGGGGAGGGGGAGGTCATGCGGTGAGGTTAGCCCCGTCGCGCCTCGCGGGGTAGGGGCTTTTGCGGTGGGGAAAAATCAGCCAGAAGCGGTGGTATGCTGACTTTGCACAATAGCGCCACCCGTAGCCGGCAGGTTTTTACCCCGGCTGACCCTGCCAATATTCGCTTATATGTATGCGGGCCGACGGTGTACGACCTGCCGCATATTGGTAATATACGGTCTAACACCATTTACGATGTGTTGGCGCGGGTGTTGCGGGTGCTTTACCCGCGCGTGACTTATGTGCGTAACATTACTGATGTTGACGATAAAATTAACGCCCGCGCGCAGCAGGCGGGGATTGCGATTGGCGATTTGACGCGTCGCACCACCGAAGATTTTCATGCCGACATGGCGAAAATTGGCAATTTGCCGCCGGATATTGAGCCTCGGGCGACTGAGCATATTGCTGAGATGATCGCGATGATTGAGGCGCTGATTACCGGTGGGCACGCTTATGCGGCCGACGGGCACGTGCTGTTTCGGGTTGGTAGTTATGCGGAGTACGGCAAATTATCTGGCCGCAGCCCTGAAGATTTATTGGCGGGCGCACGGGTGGAGGTGGCGGCCTATAAACAAGACCCGGGTGATTTTGTGTTGTGGAAGCCATCGGCTGCGGATTTGCCGGGCTGGCCTAGCCCGTGGGGACGCGGGCGGCCGGGGTGGCACATTGAATGTTCGGCGATGGCACACAAATATTTGGGTGAGACGTTTGATATTCATGGTGGCGGCAGTGATTTGATTTTTCCGCATCACGAAAACGAACGGGCGCAAAGTAATTGTGCGCATCCGCATGGGCATTTTGCTAATGTATGGCTGCATAATGGCATGTTGCAGGTGAATGGGCAAAAAATGTCCAAATCTCTGGGTAATTTTTTCACCCTGCGGGATGTGTTGAAGGCGGCACCCGCGGAGGCTATTCGGGTGTTATTGCTGCGCACACATTATCGCGCGGCGCTGGATTTTACCGATATTGGGCTTGTGGAAACCAAGGGTGATTTGGATAGGTTTTACCGGGCGATTGAAAAATCTGGTGCGACCGAAGCGGCCGCTGCGGTGCCGGCTGATGTGCTGGCGGCGTTGTGCGATGATGTGAACACGCCGCTGGCTTTCGCGCGGATGTTTGGGTTGGCCGATCGGGCCATGGCGGGTGATGCCGTGGCGGGTGCGGATTTGCTGGCGGCGGGGCAGGTGATGGGGTTGCTAAAAAAATCCCCCACGCAATGGTTTAGGGGTGATGATGCGGGCGGCGAGGGTGCCGAGATTGACGCACTGATTGCGCAGCGCCTTGCTGCGCGCCAATCGCGGGATTTTGCGCTATCGGATAAAATACGTAATGATCTCGCCGCCCAGGGTATTTTGCTGGAAGATGGCCCAGGCGGCACAACATGGAGGAAAGCCTGATGCGTAAGCACATTTTTGCAGTAAGCCTGATGCTGGCGTGGCCGTTAGCGGCGGCCGCGCAAACACCGGCGGCACCTGCGCCACCCATGCCGCCGGCGATGGCGGCGATGCCTGGGATGGCCCCCGCCGCCCCAGCCACCACCGATGCGCCATCCACCACTGCGCTAAAAGCGGCGATGGATAAGATGCAATCCAACATGGCAATGAGTTACACGGGTGACGCCGATGCGGATTTTGTCGCCGGCATGGTGCCGCATCACCAGGGGGCGGTAGATATGGCGGAGGCTGAGTTGAAATACGGCCACGACCCTAAAATTCGGGATTTGGCGGCACGCATTGTATCGAGCCAAACGCACGAGATTAGCATGATGCAAAAATGGCAGGCGGCCCACGCCAAAGCCGCGGTTAAAGCCGGCAAGAAGGGTAATTAAGCAGAACTTATGACCAAGAAGGAAGTTGGCACAGCGTTAGAACCTATCGGCAATCCGCCATGTGTTATTTTGGTGCGTCCGCAACTGGCCGATAATATTGGTGCGGTTGCGCGGGCCATGGGCAATGGCGGATTGTTCGATTTGCGGCTGGTGGCGCCGCGCGATGGGTGGCCGCAGGAAGGTGCCTGGCGCAATGCATCTGGCGCGCAGCTGATTTTGGATAATTTGACGTTATACGATAATGTAACAGATGCCACCGCCGATTTGCATCACGTGTTTGCCACCTGCCCGCGGCCGCGCCACATCGTAAAACCAGTGCTGACTGCGCGCGGGGCGGCGGCGGAATTGGCCCAGTATGCGGCGCGCGATTTACGCGTTGGGTTGATGTTTGGGCCGGAACGGGCGGGGTTGGATAACGATGATATGGCAGCGTGCGATGCGCTGATACGCTACCCGATGAACCCCATTTTCACCTCGCTGAATTTGGCCCAGGCGGTGATGGTGATGGCCTATGAATGGTGGCAGGCGCGCGATGAAACGCCGGGCCGGTATTTCATGACCAACGAAACCAGCATTGCCACCAAAGGGGAGCTGGAGAATTTTCTCACCCATTTGGTGGATCAGTTGGATGCCTGCGGTTTTTTGCGCAATGCGCCCAAACGGCCGGGCATGGTGCGCAATATTCGCCATTTGTTTCAGCGTGGCGAGGTAACGTTGCAAGAATTGCGCACGCTGCATGGCGTGGTGACGGAGCTTGCGATTGGCCGGCGGGTTAGGGGGCGGTTGGAGAAAGATATGATCGAGGATTAAATTTGGGCGGCGCCGGTTGTGCGGCGCGGCGTTCATCATTAGTGTATCCGCAGTTATAAATTAGGTGGGAAAAACATAACATGCGCGTGATGTTGGCTTTATTGGTGACAAGTGCCGCTCTTGCCGGTTGTGCAACGGCATCAGCGCCGCCGGCTGCGGAACAAGCAAGCCTGTCGGTGCCTTACACTACGCCAGTATCGCCGCAGTTGCAGGCGCTAATTGATCTGCCTCAGCACCGCCTTGGGGTGCTGGGCGCCGCCCAGGCCACAACAGGATGGGTGCGCACTGCCTGTGCAAACGCCAGCTATACCCCGCTGCCAGGTGCCGCCGTGTGGGTGGAGCCGCAGTTCAATGCCGATGGTGCGCCGGTATCTGGCCTGTGGCGGGAAAGCGTTATCGCTACGGGCTGCGGCACAACACGCATTTTAAATGCGGCAACTTTTGTCAGTGGCCCGAATGTTGCGCATACTATGCCTGTGGCGCCGGGCACCACGCGGGCGAAGCTGGCGCTACAAATGGATTCGAAAACGTATGTCATGGCGGCATTGCAGGCAGCCGCCCCTGGTTGCGCCACCGCCTATCTCGACAACACAGCGGCGGTTAGTGCGCAGCCTAAATCTTTCGGTTTGTATGGAGCCGCAACTGGCGCGCCGTGGGTGGAAAACTGGACCCTTAAGGGTTGCGCCGTGCCGGCAACGGTGCAGATCACGTTTACACCAGATGCCACCGGCACTGAAATAACCGCCCACGCGTTATAGTTTTTGGCACGGTTTTGGGGGCGCTGGCGGGTGCAAACGCCGCTTGCATAATTGCGATAAAGCATCGTTATTGTGTGGCCTAATGAAACCCGCACCGCCAAACCTCGCCACCCCGACCTATCGCCCCTTCGGCGCCTTGCGCCTGGGCCTGGCTTTGCTGGTAGTGGCGCAGCATTTTCAGCATTTGCTGCCAGAGGATCAGCGCACCGCATTTCATCGGCTGGGGTTGGGTGCCGTGGCAGTGGCGGTGTTTTTTGCCATTTCGGGCTTTGTGGTGGCGGAGGCCAATGCGGTGTTTTACCCGCGCCGGCCGGGGGCGTTTTTGGCCAATCGGCTGCTGCGCGTGGTGCCGCCGTATTTTGCAGCCCTTGCACTATCAGTGCTGGTGCATACCGCCCTGTGGCAGGCCGGCAGGCTTTCGCTTTGGGATTACCACCTCGCCGGCATCCCGTTACGCCCCAGCGTACTGTTAGGCGGCGTGCTGGGGCTGGTGCCGGGGATGAACACCGGGCGGCTTGCGGAAGATTTTGAGTTTATCCCGTTTGTGTGGACGTTGCGGGTGGAGATGGCGTTTTACCTGGCGGCGGCGGCCCTATTGTGGGCGGCACCGCGGCTGGCACCTTGGGCGGTTGCGGCAACGCTTGCCGCAAGCGCCATATTTTTAACCCACGGGCAGCCCGGGTTGCTATCGACCGTGCCGATGTTTTTGGTGGGTGTTGCCTGGTGGGCGCGCCCGCACCGCGGCTGGTTGGCGTGCCTGGCCGTATCGGTGGTGTTGGCGGGTATCGGGTTTGCCTCGTGGCGGCAGCATTTTTTTCCCGTGTTGCCGGTGCAATTAGCCCTAACTCTCGGGCTGGCCACGCTGGCGGCCGGGCTATCGCGGCACGCCATGCCGCCGGCCTGGCGGGCGTGGGATCGCCGCCTGGGGGATTTATCGTACCCGCTTTACCTAAATCATTATGCGTTGGGCATTTTGCTCAGCAGCCTGACCAGCGCCCGCGGCTGGCCAATTTATGCGGCGGGGATGGTAGCCAGTGTCGGGCTGGCCTGGGTGATGGGGCAGGGGGTCGATCGCCGGTTACAGGCGTGGCGTACCCGGATTCGCGGGGCCAGCGTTGCCGGCCAGGGCGGCTAAACCCGGGCGGCCAGGCGCCTGGCGGCGAGCCAGCCAATAAGCCCGGCCACCGGCGCCCCAGGCACCATTAACAGCAAGCCCAGCATGACATGCTCAATCACCATCGCCATGCCAATGCCCAGCATCAGCCCACCAACCAAACTGCCCATCACGGCCGAGGATACGCCCAGCCAAATAATGTCACTGCGGATAATGGGCGCCGAATTTCGATCATTTTGTGCCATACCTACCCTGTCGGCCAAGGCCGGCGGTTTGACAAGCACCCCTCATCCCCCTAGACGCCCCCCACTGCCGGGAACGTGGACAGGCCTTCGGGGTCTGCGCCCGCCTGCGCGCGCGTTTGGGAAACCAGGCCGCTCGCAGGACTACCGGTGCAACAAGTGTGACCGCCCATAAGGCGCGGCGCCATAAGAATGAAGGAGCACCGCCGTGACAAAACGCGCGGAAAGCAAGTACAAGATTAACCGCCGCCTGGGTGTAAACCTATGGGGCCGGCCGAAATCGCCGGTTAACAAGCGCGAATACGGCCCCGGCCAGCACGGCCAGCGCCGCAAAGGCAAGCCCACCGATTTTTCGATTCAGCTGCGCGCCAAGCAGAAGCTGAAAGGGTATTACGGCAACATCAGCGAAAAGCAGTTCCGTAAATACTACGAAGAAGCCGTGCGCCGCCGTGGTGATACATCAGAAAACCTGATCGAATTGCTGGAACGCCGCCTGGATGCGGTGATCTACCGCATGAAGCTGGCGATCACCCCCTTCGCCGCCCGCCAGTTTGTTAACCACGGCCATCTGCTGGTTAACGGCCGCCGGCTGAACATCCCCAGCTACCTGGTGCGCGATAACGACGTGATCGAGGTTAAAGAAAAATCCAAGCAGCTGGCTTGCGTGCTCGATGCCGCCCAAAGTGCCGAACGCGACGTGCCAGAATACGTAGAAATCGACCATCGCGCCATGAAGGGCCGCTTTGTGCGCGCACCTAAGCTTACCGATGTGCCGTATCCGGTTTCGATGGAACCGAACTTGGTGGTTGAGTATTATTCGCGTTAAGGACAAGAACCTTCTTTTCTGAAGAAAAGAAGCAAAAGACTTTTAATACGTTGGGCCTGGGGCAACGCCGCCACCGCGACCTCCGCACCCGCGTCATAAAAGTCTTTTTGCTTCTTTTTCTTCAGAAAAAGAAGTTTCTTCCTTCCTTGGCGCTGGAAACCACACCCCCATGACCCTGGCTACCGAAATCGCCCGGCGGCGGACGTTTGCGATTATTTCGCATCCTGATGCTGGTAAAACCACGTTGACGGAGCGCCTGCTGCGCGCGGGCGGGGCTATTCAATTGGCGGGGAATGTGCGCGCCAAGGGTGAGCGTAGGCGCACGCGATCGGATTGGATGACGATTGAGCGTGACCGCGGCATTTCCGTGGTGACGTCGGTGATGACGTTTGAACATAAAGGTTGTGTGTTCAATTTGTTGGATACGCCGGGGCACGAGGATTTCTCGGAAGATACCTATCGTACGTTAACGGCCGTTGATTCGGCGGTGATGGTGATTGATGCGGCCAAAGGGATTGAGGCACGGACGCGCAAATTGTTTGAAATTTGCCGTCTGCGGGATATCCCGATTATTACGTTCATTAACAAAATGGATCGCGATGCGCGCGACACGTTTGAATTGATGGATGAGATTTCTTCGGCGCTGGCGCTGGATGTATCACCGGCGACCTGGCCGGTGGGGCGCGCCCAAGAATTTGTTGGCACCTATGCGGTGGCATCGGGCGAGATGCATTTGACGCAGGCGCTGGTGCCGACCGATTTACGGCTGAAAGTTCTGCATGATGAGCTGGAGCTGGTGCGGGCAGCGTTGCCCGAATTTGATTTACAGAGCTTTAATGAAGGCCATTTGACGCCGGTTTATTTCGGTAGTGCTATTCGCGAAATTGGCGTTTCTGATTTGCTGGATGCGCTGGCGAGTTTCGGCCCGCCGCCGCGGGCGCAGATTGCCGATACGCGCATTGTGCAGGCCGATGAGGAAAAACTCACGGCGTTGGTGTTTAAGATTCAGGCCAATATGGACCCCAACCATCGCGACCGCATTGCCTTTGCGCGGGTGTGTTCGGGCAAGCTGGAACGCGGCATGCGGTTGCGCCAGGTGCGCACCGGCAAACAAATTCCGCTGCACGCGCCGCAGTTCTTCTTCGCCCGCGATCGGGCGATTGCGGAGGAAGCCTATGCCGGCGACGTGGTGGGCATTCCCAACCACGGCACGCTGCGTATTGGCGATACGCTGACCGAGGATGAGGATTTGCAGTTTTTGGGGGTGCCATCGTTCGCCCCGGAAATTTTGCGCCGGGTGCGGTTAGATGATGCGATGAAGGCCAAAAAACTGCGCCAGGCGCTGCAGGAGCTGGCGGAAGAAGGGGTGGTGCAGTTGTTCCGCCCGCAAGATGGCAGCCAACCGATTGTGGGGGTGGTGGGCACGTTGCAGTTGGATGTTTTGCAGGCGCGCATGACCGCGGAATACAGTGTGGCTATGGGGTTTGAACCTACCCCTTATAACCTTGCGCGCTGGGTAACCGGGGATGCGTTGCTGGTAACCAAATTTTGCCAGGATCAGCGTACGGCGATGGCTGATGATGTTGATGGCGACCCGGTGTTTTTGGCGACATCGGCGTTTATGTTGCGGCGCACGACCGAGCAAAATCCCAATCTGACGTTCCGCGATATTAAAGATCACCGCGCTGAGCGGGTGAAGTAAGGCAGTGTTATGTGCAGCGTACCGGCGCTGCACTGGTGAGCGTCGTCGGGCTAGGAAAACTATACGCATTTCTGGCCCAGCCTGAGGGGGCGATGCGCATAAACCACTGCAGCAGGGCCATGTTTTGCAGGGTGTAAGTTTTGGTCTGGCCATTCACGTTGGTTAGCACATACGAAAATCGCTGCACCGCCGGGGCGTATTCAACCGCATCCCCCACTTCGATATCGGCTTGCTGGCAGGCATTGTTTTGAAACGGATCGCCCCAAGCGACCGATGTGCTGGGATCGGCCATGAAGGGGTCGTGGATGATTTCCGCCACTTCGTGCGATAGCACCACCGAATCAGTGATCGGCACCTTCATGATGTCGCTGACGTTTTCAAACCAGGTGCTGAAGCCAAACACTTTGGTGCCGGTGGCGGCCGTGCCGTAACTGGTGTGGTAGCCCAAAGCATCGCTATCGGGTGCATTATAGGTGATGAACATCACCAGCGTGTTAGGCCCGTAGCTTGCCATGCGGGCAGCAAAAGCATTGTCTAGCACGGCATGATCAGTGATCACCGCAATGCGTGATCCGCTGCGCGACAAATAGGTGGTGACGTTTGCCGTGGTTGCAGAGATGTTCAGCACGGCGCCGACCGATACGGCCAGTTGCAAATGCCAGCCGGAAGGGGCGGTGGGAAATTCCGAGCGCACCAGTGCATCGCCGAATTGCATGCTGCCGGTTGAGAATTTTCCGGGCGAGAAAATCGGGCTTGCCAGCACGTGGCTGATGATAGTGCTGGCATCTTGCACCAACGGCAGATGGCCGAGGCCGGCGACGCCGGCGACACTTAGGCGCACGGGCACAAGGACAACGGGAATAGTGGTGGTGCCGGCATAGAAAAACGGGTTGCTGCCGAGCAGGCGCACATTCAGCCCGGTTTGCCCGCCACTGGAGTAGCTAAATCCCCAATGGGGCAGGGTGGTGCCCAAGGCTACCGTGCGGGGCACACCGCCAGGATCAGTAGATTGCGCGTTGGGCCCACGGTAGTGGTAGCCGATGTCGAGTTTTTGGCCCGTGGCCGCCACGTCGATGCTGGGCACGAGGGCTGCCGCCCGAACTGTGCCAAGGGACAAAGACGTGGTCAGTAGGCCTGCCAGGAAACACAGTTTTGAGCGCATGGAACACTCCCCATTCCCGGCAAGTAATAAACATTCGGCAGGCGGCGCGCAACACAATAGCATGAAAAGAAAAGGCCTGGCACACACGGTTGAACGCGCGCCCCAGGCCCAAACTAACAAAAGTCTTTTTGCTTCTTTTTCTTCAGAAAAAGAAGAGTCTTACTTTAGGCATCAACCGGCCGAGCCCGCCGTTCGGCCATGAACTGTTCGAATTCGGCTTTATCTTTAGCGGCGCGCAGCCGATCAAGGTATTCAACGAATTCGCCTTGTTCTTGTTCCAGGCGCCGCAGTGTTTCGATACGGTATTCGTCGAAGGCGACGTTGCCGCTATCGGCTGGGCGGCGATCGCGGCCGCGGCGATGGCGGTTGTGCCAGCCGCCGCCAAAACCGCA
Source organism: Acetobacteraceae bacterium (assembly GCA_040400005.1). GTDB lineage: Bacteria > Pseudomonadota > Alphaproteobacteria > Acetobacterales > Acetobacteraceae > JBBARC01. Next base: position 40,751 of record JBBARC010000017.1, read on the forward strand.
GCCGCCGCGCATTTCGGCCCAACTGCCGCGCGACGATGGGGCCCAGGCGCCCATGCGGCCGCTGCAGGTCATGAACACGATGGTGGCGACCCCGACGGGCCAGAAAGTTAAAAATCCCAAAACCGCCAGGGCAATCCAGGCGCCTTTGCCGTACGTATCGAGATGGTCTGCGATCACCATTGGGGTGTCTCCGCTAGATATCCGCCACACTATCGGGCGTGAATGTTAAATACATTTACATCGGGCGGTGCGCAAGGGGATGTTCACAAAAATCATCCGCCGATTTAGCCCTGGAGGAATTCCACCCCAAGGGATTGCAGATAAATCAGCACGCCGGCTTCCAGCAGGTCTTCGGCGCTCATCGGCAGGCGGCGCTGCGGGCCGCGGGCGCCGCCGACGAAAAGGGACGCGACGCCGTGCGAAAAGGCCCAGATGTGCAGCGCCACCATCAGCGCCGGCGGGCGCGGCGCTTTGGCTGTTGCCACGACCGCTTCGGCGGCTTCGCGCAACACACCAAACGCGCGATCGCTGGCGGCGATCAGCGCCGCATCGGGCAGCGGTGCGGCGCCGTGCTCAAACATGGCGGCATAATAGGCAGGGTTGCTGCGGGCAAACTGCAAATAGGCGCGGCCACAGGCATTAAGGGCGGCAACCGGGCTGGGTTTGCCGCCGTTATAGGCGGCGGCCAGTTGATCGGCGAACAGGTCAAACCCTGCCCGCGAAACCTCGGCAATCAGCGCATCACGATCACGGAAATGGCGGTAGGGGGCGGCCGCACTCACCCCGGCAGCGCGGGCGATTTCGGCAAATGAAAACCCGCCAGGGCCACGTTCGCCGATCAGCGCTAGGGCGGCGCTGAGGAGTGCTTCACGCAGATTGCCGTGGTGGTAGGTGTCGCGGGGGCGGAAGCTCATGTAAATAGGTAATACATTGGCGCGGGTTTTGGGCAAGGGCAGGTTAAGGTGAGGATCTTCTTTTTCTGAAGAAAAAGAAGCAAAAAGACTTTTGTTATGTCGGGGCCTGGGGTGGGCGTGGCACCGAGACTTTGGCGCAATGTTTAATGTGTTTTTCAGGTAAACTTTACTCTGCTGCGTCCGTAATTTTTATCGGGGGTGTAACGATACTAAATATCCAGCCACCACCCGGAGCGCACGGTAGTGGTGCGCCCCAGGCCCAGCATCATAAAAGTCTTTTTGCTTCTTTTTCTTCAGAAAAAGAAGGTCCTACCTTACGCTTCCTCGCCTCGGCCTAAGGCGCCAACCCAAACACTTTCACCGTCTTATAGGCCGGCACGTAAACCCGCCCGTTGGCTTCGAGCGGCGTTAAAAACGGGTTGTTGTTGCTGACATTGGACCAGCTGCCGGCGTTAGCGGCATAGATCGGTGCGCCCAGGGTGAGTGCGTTATAGGCTTCCAGCTGAATAGGCGCCGAGCGCCGCAGCACCCAGACGATGCCGGTATTGGCGGTGGTGCCGTTGGACGACACGATGGGGGTTGACCCGCCATAGCCGGCGCCGGTGGTGCCGTTGGCGCCGGGGGTGAGGGTTGGCGTGGTGCTGGCGGTTGCCACACTTGCGGCATGCAACACGTCGCCGCCGGTTTGCGCGTACACGGTGGGGCCGGCGGGGCCGTTATAATAGGCCGGCCCGCCCCATAATCCGCCGCCACCGGCATAGAAAGATTGCAGGGCGCCGGCATCGTTGGCTTTTAGCCCGCCCAGCTTGGTTTGGTTGAGCAGATACACAACGCTTGCTTTGCCCATAGCCACGGCCATGGGCGGGGCGACCTGGCCGGCAACCGGGGGTAACAGCATGACCCCGCCGGAGCCGAAATCGGTATCGTTATTGTTCAAAGTGCCATAGTTGGCTGGGGTAAACTTATCCAGCACGGCGTTCAGCCCTGGCCCTAGGCGTAGCACCGATTCGCCCCAATCGCGGGCACCGCCGGTAAAATCACCATTGCCGGTGACCACAAACACATTGCCGGCGGCATCGATTGCCGGGGCAAAACCGCTCATCCAAATACTGGCGAGTTCGTAGCCGTGTGGGGTTTCGATGGTGTGAAAGGCGTGTTGCAGGGCCAGGTTGGTGGTTTTGTAGCGCAGCAGCCAGCCTGATATGCCGTAGGCGTTGTTATCGCAATGCGATCCGATGGCAACGTATAAAGAGCCTTTGTTATAGGCCAAGCCGGCGCGGCTCCATTGGTTTTGCGCATTAAACTGCAGGGTGGAGCCATCGCTTAAGGTGGCGCTGGGGGCAATTTCTACCGGGGTTTGGGCATCGGCACCGGTTGCCATGTTTAGCGCGTGCAGTTGGGTGTGAAATTCGTAAGCGTTGGGTTCGGTGCCGGCCACCACATACAGGGTTGCCGCATTGGCGGCGCTGCGCAGAATGATGGGGGTGCTGGAAATACCGTATTCGGGTTTTACATCGTCGCAGCCAACATGATTGGTGCTTTGCGATTTACCCAGGTTGACCTGCCACAGGGTTGCGTAGGTTTGTGCGTCGAACGCGTAAACCGAATTATGGCCGGTGACGATAATCAGCACGTTGCGTTTGCTGCCATCGGGCATGACGAAGTTCGATACCAATAGGGGCTCGGCAAACACGTTGCCATCTACGGACAGGGTTTTCAGCAGACCGAATTTGGCTGAGGCGACGGTTGCGGGGGTTAGATCGGTTTCGGCCTGGTTCCACCCGGTGCGGTAATTATCGTAATGGTAGGTGGTAACGTCGATCGGGGTGCCGCTATAGGCGCGGCCCAGGCGGGTGGTGGGTTTCCCTACCAGGGCGGGATCGGCCAGAGTGCTGAGCAGATTGGCACCTTTGCGGGGATGGCCGGCCAAGGTTTGCGGTTTGCCGTTGGCGGAGGCCAGGGCCGTGCCGAGAGATACCCCACTTGCCAGCGCGCATGACGCCGCCAGCATGAAACGCCGATTGGTTTTGGTCATTGATATATGCCCCCCGAGGCACCACCAAGCCCGGCGCCCGGCATAGGGCGGCGGTGAGAACGAGGTGAGTTATCTAGGACGTTAGAACGGCAACCGGCGCGCTGTCACCCCGACTGCACGATGAAGTTTACGTGATCGGTTCAGCCTACGCCGCGTGACCTAACTGCGGCCTACGCCGCGTGACCTAACAGCGGCTTACGCCGCGGGGATCTTTTCCTGCATCAACGTTTCCAACTCACCCGACTGAAACATCTCGGTGATGATATCGCAACCGCCAACAAATTCGCCCGCCACATAAAGCTGTGGAATGGTCGGCCAGCTTGAAAAATCTTTGATGCCATCACGCAAACTGGCATCTTCCAGCACGTTGGCGGAGCCGAATTCTACGCCCAGGTGGTTCAGTATTTGCACCACGCGGGCAGAAAAGCCGCATTGTGGAAACATCGGCGTGCCTTTCATAAACAGCATCACCGGGTGTGCGGAAATATCGTGCTGAATACGGGCAGAGGCGGGGTTGGTGGCGGTCATGGTGGAGATACTCCTATGCGGGGCCTAAGCGGGGCTATGCGGGGGCAGATGTTTGCAGGGCGAGGGCATGAAGCTGGCCGCCCATGCGGCCGCCCAGCGCCTGAAAAACCAATTGATGCTGGCGCACGCGCGAAAGCCCAACAAACGCGCGGCTCACCACGTTGGCGCTGTAATGGTCACCATCGCCAGCCAGATCCTCGATGGTGATGCGCGCATCAGGGATGGCGGCGCGGATCAGGTCTTCGATTTCGCCAGCGGTCATCGCCATGCGCTTGCTACTCCATTCTGGGCGGTAAATCTCATGCTGCCATATAATCGCGAAAAAAGCGCGTATGCGCCTCGGTAAGCGTGGCCACCGATATGGTGACGCCATCGGGCAGTGTCAAACCGGCATCAGCACCGGGCGCGGCGGCCTGCCCCAGCAGGGCGGCTGGCACACCGGCTTCCGTGGCTAAAGCCAGCAGGGCGGCGGCATCGGTGGTTGCGGCAATGTAGCGGGCTTGGTCTTCACCAAACCAAAATGCGTGCGGGGCGCTGCCTGCCGGCGGTGCCACAAGGGTAACGCTGCCCACCCCGGCCATCACCATTTCCGCCACTGCCACCAGGGCGCCACCATCGGATATATCGTGGCACGCGCTGATCAGCCCGCCCATAATGCGGGCACGAACAAAATCACCGTGTGCGCGCTCGGCCACTAAATCCACCGGTGGCGGTGCCCCTGCTTCACGCCCGGCGATTTCGCGCAGCCACAGGCTTTGGCCCAAATGGCCCGGCGCGCCGCCGATCAGCACCAGGTCGCACCCGGCAGGCAAGCCGTAGCCCACGGCGTTGGCCGCGTTTTCTATCACCCCCACAGCGCCAATCGCCGGCGTGGGCAAAATCGGCGTGCCCTGGGTTTCGTTATACAAACTCACGTTGCCGCTAACGATAGGGAAATCCAGCGCCCGGCAAGCAGCCCCAATGCCGCGCAAACTGGCGACAATCTGGCCCATCACGCTGGGCTTTTCCGGGTTACCGAAATTCAAATTGTCGGTTACCGCCAGGGGCAACGCGCCGGTGGCGGTAATATTGCGCCAAGCTTCGGCAACCGCCTGCGCGCCGCCCACTTCGGGGTCGGCCGCCACATAGCGCGGCGTGCAATCGGTGGTGATGGCCAGCGCCCGCACAGAATTTTCCAGGCGCACAATGGCCGCATCCGCGGTTGCCGGCCGTTTGACCGTCTGCCCGCCGACGGTACTGTCGTACTGGTTAAAAATGAACGCGCGCGAACATAGATCGGGGCAGGCGATCAGCTGCATCAGCGCCGCCTGAATGCCCACGGTGTCGGCCGGCAGGTCGATTTCCGCCGGTTTGGCCGGCTCGGTAAACGGGCGGCGATACAGCGGCGCCTGGTCGGCCAGCGGCGCCAGGGCGATATCCGCCTCGGTCACCCCATGATGTTTCAGCACGATGCGCCCGGTATCGGTTAAATGGCCGATCACCGCGAAATCCAGATCCCATTTTTCAAAAATAGCGCGCGCCACGTCCTGCCGATCCGGGCGCAGCACCATCAGCATGCGTTCCTGGCTTTCCGACAGCATCATCTCGTAGGCCGACATATTGGGTTCGCGCTGCGGCACGTGATCCAGGTTCAGCTCAATCCCCACATCGCCCTTGCCGGCCATTTCTACGGCGGAGCTGGTCAGGCCGGCCGCCCCCATATCCTGAATGCCGATAATGGCATCGGTCGCCATCAGTTCCAGGCAGGCCTCAATCAGCAGTTTTTCGGTAAACGGATCGCCCACCTGCACAGTGGGCCGCTTGCTTTCGGCATCTTCGGAAAACTCGGCGGATGCCATGGTGGCGCCGTGAATACCATCGCGCCCGGTTTTGCTGCCAACATACACCACCGGGTTGCCAATACCCGCGGCCGCACTGAGAAAAATGCGATCAATCGGGGCAATGCCCACGGTCATGGCATTCACCAGCGGGTTGCCATCGTAGCTGGCGTGAAAATTCACCTCCCCACCCACGGTGGGCACGCCAACGCAGTTGCCATAACCGCCGACGCCGCGCACCACGCCATCTAAAATGCGGCGGGTGTTAGGGTTTTTGGGGTCGCCAAAGCGCAGGGCGTTGAGATTGGCGATGGGGCGCGCGCCCATGGTAAACACATCGCGCAAAATACCACCCACCCCGGTGGCAGCCCCCTGGTAGGGTTCAATAAAGCTCGGGTGATTATGGCTTTCCATTTTGAAAATGGCCGCCAGCCCCTCGCCAATATCAATGGCGCCGGCGTTTTCGCCCGGCCCGTGAATAACCCACGGCGCGGTGGTCGGCAGTTCGCGCAAATGTACGCGGCTGGATTTGTAGGAACAATGTTCCGACCACATCACCGAAAAAATGCCGAGCTCGGTAAGGCTAGGGGTGCGGCCCATAATGGTCAGCACGCGGCCATACTCTTCGTCGTTCAGGCCAAATTCACGGGCGAGGGACGCATCGACCTGCCGGGTGGGTGCGGTCATCTTAAGCGGCCTCCCCGGCCAAACTCTGGTCATCGGGCGCCGGTTGTGGGCCCAAATTGGCGGCGAGGGCTGCAAACAGCGGCAAGCCATCGGTGCCGCCCATCAGTTTATCCACCAAATCCTCCGGGTGCGGCATCAGCCCCAACACCCGCAGATTGGCCGAATAAATGCCGGCAATGGCGTTGCGGCTGCCGTTGGGGTTGCTATCCGCGGTGAGATCACCGGCTGGCGTCACATAGCGAAAAGCTATCCGGCCGTCGCCTTCAAGCTGTTCGATGGTCGCCTCATCGGCAGTGTAATTGCCATCGCCATGCGCCATCGGTGCGCGAAACACCTGGCCCTGCGCGTAATGGTTGGTGAACGCAGTATCGGCCCGCTCCACCCGCAAAAAACAATCTTGCGACAAAAACCGCAAACCGGCGTTGCGCAGCAGTGCGCCTGGCAGCAGCCCGGCCTCGGTGAGGATTTGAAAGCCGTTGCACACCCCCAGCACATGCCCACCGCCGGCCGCAAACGCGCGCACCGCCGGCATAATGGGGGAGTGCGCCGCCATGGCGCCCGACCGCAAATAATCGCCATGGCTAAACCCGCCAGGCACCACCACCAAATCAACCGGGGGCAGGGCGGTATCGCGGTGCCACACGATCAGCGGGGCGTGGCCGGTGGCCCTGGTCAGCGCAATCGCCATGTCGCGTTCGCGGTTGGTGCCGGGGAACAGGATGATGGCTGCTTGCACGGGGAGGGGGCGCCTTTGGGTGGGGGTGCGGGGGTTATAGCTATGGGTGGGAAGGGAAGGAAGGCCGGGGCTTTGCCCCTGGACCCCACTAAGGGCTCGCCCTTAGAACCCTGGCTGTTTGGGTTGGGTCGTTGACAACCCCGGTGGCGGGGGGCTAGACGCGCCCCTTCGTGGATGGGTGCCCGAGTGGTTAAAGGGGACGGACTGTAAATCCGTTGGCTCACGCCTACGTTGGTTCAAATCCAACCCCCTCCACCAATTTCCTCACATGCGCTATACGTCGGTTGAAACAAGATCGCCACGATTCGGGTATTTGGATCGATTGAAAGTCTTGTGACCTTTCTTTGTTCCAATCCGATGGTGTGCCCTGTGGATGACCTAATCGCTAGCGCGAACAAAAATTTCGAGGAGATGGGCGCACACAAGGTCCGTTTAAAAGTTTACGATAGATCCTTTGGTATCCTACACGGTGCCGCGTGCGACTGGCTCGCTACATATGATCGCACCGAGGATGCACGCCGTAGTTCTGATGTGGCGGAAGATCGGCGTTTGAGCCGAAGCACGAGAACAGCTGCTTGGCTTGCGGTGATAATCGGTGTCGTTACGTTGATCATAGCGGGCCTCACCTTAGCGGTAACAATCGGGCGCTAGTCCTCGACCAAGTTTTCCCCGATATTCTTGCCAGGAAAAAACATGATCAAGGTCTTCAAGGTAGCCGATATTATTGAAAACAAGATCATGCCTTCCCCGGATCGGTCGGTTGCCTTCCATGATGTCGCACGTATTCTCATGAGCCTTGAGGGGGCGGACGATCCCATTGAAGCGCACTCCTGGGAAATCCCCATCGAGATCGGAGAAGGGACAGGCATGAGGACAGTCCGGATCGAGTTACCTCAATTTCTCGACAAGTCAGATGATTTGAATGCGCCGATATTCTTCTGTGGTGAACCACTAGAAAAACTCACTTGCGCTGCGTACTACGATAATGGCCTTTTCTATCTCCACCGCGCCCCTCAAACCCTACAAGAAAAGGAGGAAATATTATTGCGCATAAAGAAGGTATTATTTGATGAGGCCGCCGAGATTTCTAGCTTACGAGCTACGGTTGCAAATCTCGAAGCAGCCATAGAATATCAAAGAACGGGACCAATCCGTGACCCCATTTCTGACGAAGTGAAGATTGTAGTTTGGGCCAGAGATGGCGGTTCATGCAGGCGTTGCGGCATCCAAAAAAATTTACAATTTGACCACATAATACCTGTAGCCAAAGGTGGTGGAAACTCAACCGAAAATATCCAAATCCTTTGCCAGCATTGCAATCTCCGGAAGTCGGATCGTATCGCCATGCCTTGAATATGTTGCCCGTTAAAGGCGTCTGGATTGAAACACCACCAGCGTGGGTCTCACACTGGTATCGGCAGTTTGGCATTAGTGGTTTATTTTATATCGTATACGCGGGCCCACTTTATATATTTCAGCGTACCAGTTGCCTCAGTCAAACGCACTGCCGCCATTGCAATTTCAGGTTAGCAAGTTCATTAAAAGACATCATTAATTCTCGGCTATGATCGGTCAATTTTTCTCAAGTGCGGAAAGCGGCCTGACGTGCTCTCACGATCATCTTTTGCAAGAAGTAAATTTTGGTAAGGGCAGATTAACTCGAACTCCAACTCTCCCCGAGTCGGTGTGGACGGAGCCACGACGAGATCGGCAGCCCAATGCGCGAAGTTTTGATAAAAAGCTGCGATATCATTATGTTATAGGAGTAACCCCGATCGGCACCAAGATCGGCAAAATATCTAGCATAAAGTAGTTTTTCTATGATATGTGCGGTAGCTTCCAATTTCAAAGATCGGCATGCCCAGACCATTCGAAACCCCCTCCCGGATAGAGCCCTGCCTACCCGACGAAACCCCGCCGGCGATCCTCGATCTTGTGGCGGCGCTGTCGGCGGCAACCAACGGCCTCGGCGCACGGCTGCATCCTCAGTCAGCCGCCGGCCTGGCCGAGTCTGTGCGCGTGATGAATTGCTATTATTCAAACCTCATCGAGGGCCACAACACCACCCCGCGCGAAATCGAACGCGCACTGGTAAACGAACTCGACGCCACCCCAGAACGGCGCAATTTGCAGATCGAAGCCCGCGCGCATATCCGCGTGCAACGTGATATCGATCACAGCCACGCCAACGGCACCCTGCCAGAACCCGCATCGGTTGGTTTTATTCAGTCCTTGCACAAAGATTTTTATCGCGACGCACCAGAAGCCATGCTGCTGATCGGCGCCCCCAGCCATAAAATGCGCATGATCCCCGGCGCCTTTCGCACATCGTTCGATCCCGACATCGCGGTTGGCCGCCACGTGCCGCCGGCCGGCGATCATGTGGCGGTGTTTATGGCCTATTTTGAAACAAAATACCGCCTGGCCCCGCTCGGCATGGGGCAGCGCATTATTGCCATGGCGGCGGCCCACCATCGGCTGAACTACGTTCACCCTTTCCTCGATGGTAACGGCCGCGTCAGTCGCTTAATGAGCCACGCCATGGCACAGCAAGCCGGCATAGGCGCGCACGGGCTGTGGTCGATTTCGCGCGGTCTGGCGCGTGGCCTCACCAGAAGCGGCGATTATAAACGCATGATGGACCACGCCGACATGCAACGCCAAGGCGATCTCGATGGCCGCGGCAATCTTTCGCGCCGTGCGCTGAATGATTTTATTGCCTGGTTTCTCAGTGTATGTCTGGATCAGGTGACTTTCATGACCAGCCTATTTGCGCTCGATACGTTGCTCGACCGGCTCAATCGTTATGTCGCCCGGCGTAATTTTAAGCCCGAAGCGTTTTTGCTGTTGGAAAATGCCCTGCAACGCGGCGAGCTGAACCGTGGCGATGCTGGCCGCATCACGGGGTTAAAAGAACGCTCGGCACGAGACCTGCTTGGCGCTTTAATCAGCGACGGTATTTTGGCGTCCGTCACCCCAAAGGCGCCGGTATCGCTGCGGTTTCCGTTGGATACCATCGACATCCTGTTTCCCGGTCTTTTCCCCGAGACGTGATCACCAACCACCGCCCCCCAGTGGCACAATCCCCGAACCACGCTACACTCCCCCCATGGAGGAAAACGCCACACTCACAATCGACCAGCTCGCCGCCGCCGATGCCGATATCGAGCCGAAAATCGCCGCCTACATCGCCTGGGCCGGCCGGCTGATGCGCACCCGCTATGATGGCCGCGCCCGCAGCATTGGCCTCACCCGCGCGCAATGGCGGGCCATTGTCACAATAAGCGTCAACCCCGGCACATCGCAGCGCGAAGTGGCAAGCCTGCTGGAAATCAATTCGGTCACCGCCGGGCGCACCATTGATCGGCTTGAAGCCGCCGGCCTGGTGGAACGCCGCGCCGACCCCAACGATCGCCGCGCCAACTGTTTATACGCCAAACCCGAAGCGCTGCCGTTGCAGAACAAACTTAATGTTCTGGCCAAAGACGAAGAAGCGATTGCCTTGGCCGGTATCGCCGGCGCCGACCGCGCGCTAATGCTCGATTTGCTGCGCCGCGTTGTCGCCAACCTGCAGGCGGCACCCGCAGTCAGGGCGCCGCCGCTGGACGAGGACGAGGACGAAAAAGCCGTCTCTTAAAGCGGCGCCGGCCTAGCCTGCGGCGGAAAACCTAGCTAGCCCGCGCCCAAAAACCTAGTTCGCGGTTTTAACCAGCGCTTCTACCTGCGCGTGGGTGAGGTTCGCTACCGGCCGGCCATCTTCCATGTGCACATTGGCCGCCGGGATCACCGCATAATCGGCATCCATCACGACACCGACCGAGCCGTCGGTGTTCACCTGGTCGATATTGCCCAACCGATTATGGCTGGCATCAACAATCACCATGCCCGAACGCACGGTTTCGGCGCTGGCGGCAAACGCCGGCAGGGTAAGGGTAACAATAGCGGCGGCAAGGGCTAGGGCACGCATGGCAAAAATCCTCGGGTTGCCGGCAACGCTGGCCGGGATAAATAGATAGCCAGCTTATAATTGGCTGGCTCTACGTTGTCAATGTAAATGATGCACCGCAATATATCTGTTGTCGGCGCTCGGTGCGGAGGCCGTTGGGTTGTTTAACGGCACCCGACACATGGGGTGGGTTGAACTGGCGGGAAGGGGTGGCGGAGAGGGTGGGATTCGAACCCACGGTGCCCGCGAAGGCACAACGGTTTTCGAGACCGTCCCAATCGACCACTCTGGCACCTCTCCGCAGGTGGGCCGCCCGCGCTGGGGCTGCCGTGGTTGGCCGGTTATAGGTAACTGGGCCGGGCTGGGCAACCGTGGCGTTTCATCGTGTTGGACCCAGGTGTTGGGCGCAGCCATAGCAGCGTGCCCGGTCCGCGGTTGGCAACGACGCCGCGCTTGGAGCGGGGGCACCGTGCTGATTTGATGTAATAGCAAATCGCCTTGATGATCACCCTTCCATCACCATCGCCCTTGGTAGGCGTGCCCGGTTGGCCGGCGGCGGCGGGACAAAAAACGACCACTACCGACCCGCGTTGATCCATTCTTCAGGGGGCAACATTTAAGCTGGTTGATATTACTCGGCACAAATGTCCGCTTTCTGCTTCGAACCCACACAAAGCTGCCGCTCCGCTGCCGGCCAAAAACGGGCATTCACCCTGGCCAACGACCAAGATAAGGCGATCGGCACCGTGTAACTTTAATGTTCGAAGCGCATCTGATGCTGGGCCAGCCAGGCCGGTAAAACCGCCGCAGGTAGGGGCCGGCTAAGGTAAAAACCCTGCAGCGCATCGGCGCCAATGGCGCGGGCGCGGGCGAGGATATCAGCGGTTTCCACCCCTTCCGCCACCACAAACAGGCCGCGCGCGTGGGCGGCATCGGTGATCGCGGCGGCCAGGCTTGCGTTACCGCCGTCGCGCAGCATGTCGCCGTCCAGCTTTACTGCATCAAACGGCAGTTTCAGCAGCTCGCGCCAATGCGGTAAACCTGGGCCTGCATCATCGATCGCGGTGCTAAACCCCTGGGCGCGCCAGCGATCCAGCGCGTGGCCCAGGCTTGCCAGATCGGGGCGATCCACCGTTTCCAATACCTCCACCACCACGCGGGTAACATCGGCGCCGGCGATGCCGCACAGGGCGCGGGCGCGGTGCGGGGCTGGCGGATGGAACAACGTGGTCAACGGCAGGTTGATCGAAAAATAGCAGTTCGGCACGGCGTTTACGCGGCCGATATCGAATAATGCCCGCATGGCGGCGATTGCCGCCACCGCGAGGCCATGGCCGCCAGCGGCCAGGGCGGGCAGAAAATTTTGCGGGCGGATGATGCCGTGGCTGGGGGAATGCAGGCGGGCAAGCGCTTCAAGGCCTGCCACGTGCAGATCATGCGCCCGCACCACCGGTTGAAAGCGCATGCGGATGTTGCCGGCAAAAAGCTCGGCCGCGGCCTGGCCGGCGGTGAGAGGAAGCGCCTGACCGCCGGGCAGCGGCGGCGCTGGGCTGAGGGCGGCGGTAAGGTTGGCAACCGATGCATCTGCCAGCGTGGCCAAGCCGGCAAGCCAGGCACCGCCCAGCATGATGGCACGTGGCGGCGGTTGCATGGTTTCATCTAGCAGGGCCGCCAGGATTTCTTGATCGGCGGCAGGCATGGCCCGCCCGACCAGAACATGGGTGATGGCGGGGTGGTTGGCGATCAGCGGGGCGATGGCAGCGGTTAGGTTTGGCGCAAACCGAAGCTGTGCGCCCAGGGCCGCACAGGCAGCGGCAACCGCGTTGTGCAAGGTGGGATCGCCGTCAATCAGCAGAACATACGAAGGCGTACCATGACGCAAGCAAGACTCCATAGGTGGCGCGTAATTAGCGTGAGGAGCCTAACAAGCCTAGCTTCGCCGTTATGCGCAAGGGGCGCGTGGTGCCGATCTAGCGCCGCGACGTGTGACCCAGGCTACAATTATGCGTTTTGAGCCTTATCCTTGCTAACCGCCGGGGTGCTGACATCGCGGCGCAGCCGGTGTTCGCCCAGCAGCAGCAAAATGGGGGCGGCAATCATGATCGACGATACTGTGCCAATGGAAATGCCAAACAGCATGGCCCAGGCAAACGCCGACAGCGTGCTGCCGCCAAACAAGGCCAGCGGCAAACTTGCCAAAAACACAGTGACCGACGTGCTGATCGTGCGGTTAAGTGTTTCGTTGATCGACAAATCAATCAAATCGCGCAGCGGCATGGTTTTGTATTTGCGCAGATTTTCGCGCACCCGGTCATACACCACCACCTTATCGTTGGTGGAATAGCCAATGATGGTGAGAATGGCGGCGACCATCACCAGATCAAACGGCAACTGCGTCACCGCCAAAAAGCCAATGGTTTTGGTCACATCCAGCACCAGCGTTGCCACCGCGCCGACAGCAAACTGCCATTCGAAGCGAAACCAAATATAGGCCAAAATCATGCCAAGGCTGATCAACAACGCCCACATGCCGTTTTGAAACAATTCAGCCGACACCGAGCCACCCACCACATCGGCGCGGGTGACTTTGGTGCCAGGCTGGGTTGCCTCTAACGCCGCGCGCACGCGGGTTTGCATGGCCTGATTGCCAGCCTCCGTCGGTTGCGCATCGAGGCGGATCAACACATCATCGGCCGCACCAAAACGCTGCAAACCTGCGGCCGGAATCTGCGCCTTGGCAAATGCCGCGCGCAGCGCGGTGATATCGGCCGGTGCCGGGGTGCGCACCTCCATCACAATGCCGCCCTTGAAATCAATGCCGAGATTAAGCCCAGGTTTGAAAAACAACCCAACGGAAATCAACGACAACACAAACGACCCAGCCAGCCCCCAATACCGCGCCTTCATGAAAGCGTAGCGCGTACCATCAGGAACAAAACGAAACAACGGACGCATAAACATGGGGTGGTTGGCTTTCGGTAAGGCTGCTGGTGAGCAAGGCACGGCGAAGGCAAGTAAGGCTGGTGGGGCGAAGCCGCCCCCCCAGACCCCCGGCATTATGTTGACG
>JBBARC010000018.1:0-8837 GCA_040400005.1 Acetobacteraceae bacterium
AGACCCTTAACGCCTAGGGGCTTGGGAGTTACCTTTTTCTTCAGAAAAAGAAGAACCTTCCCTTGTCTCTTTTTCCTACACTTAGTCTAAAAATTAACTCGCTAGCTTTTTGGCCCATTTTAGCCTAATCCTAGGTCCTTATCGTGGTGAGTGTACAATGGCGTCCAAAACCGCATTGCGCGGGGTTTTACTGGGGGTAATCGGGCTTGCCACACCGGCGGGCGCGGGGCCGGTGAATGGCAATTGGATTGCTAATGGTTCGTTTGAAACCTCTACCACGACGCAATCGACGAAAATGACCAACAGCAATGTTAGCGGCTGGGCGACCACGTCGGGCTACACGTTTTTGGTTTACCCTGGGAAAGCGACGGTTAACCTGGATCCGGCGTTGAACGATTCGACGTTGTATTTGTATGGGGGGGGGGCGTTTCCCAGCACCAGCCCGGATGGCGGCAATTTTCTGGTGTCTGACGGCGGCTATCTGACCGGCTACGAATCGCAAACGCTGACTGGGCTAACCATTGGCACGCGGTATGAGGCAACATTCTGGCAGGCGGCTGGCCAGCAGTTTAGTTTTAGTGGGACGACCACCGAGCAATGGAGGGTGGGGTTTGGCACCAGCTATGCGAGCTCCAGTTTCCAGACCACGACGCTGATGTCTACGCCGAGCCAGAGTTTTATTGGCTGGAACAAGCAGACATTGTCGTTTATTGCCACCGCCACTACCGAATTTTTGTCGTTTGAGGCGTTGGGCACGCCGTCTGGCCAGCCGCCGTTTGTGCTGCTTGATGGGGTGACGTTTACGGTGCCTGAGCCAGGATCTATCGCGCTGTTTGGCGGCTGCTTGCTGGTGTTACTGGGGACGCGGGCCCGCGCCCGCTATGCGCTTACGGCGTTGGTTTCACTTGAAGCGGTGACCCAGAAACACCGGTAACAGCATGGCGGGTTTGCCGGCATGGTGCAGCAGCACCGGCGGCAGCGCGGTGATTGCGGCGAAACTATCGCCAAACCGCTCGGTAATGTCGGCGAGACTATAGCGCGGTGCGACGATAATCATGTCGGCGCCGCGATAATCGCTGGCCGGCCGGGTTAGCCCGTATTGGCGCGGATCGTAGCCCAGGCAGATGACCGGGGCGGCGCCATGCAGGGCGTAATCGACCTTGCCGGTATCGTTCCACCGTGTGCCGGCGACCACCAGCCCGTGGCCTAACAGCCTGCGGGCGGCGAGCTGGTTACGCAGATCGGTCCAATCGACCAGGGCCATGCCGGGATCGTGGCCCAGGCCGAACGCTGGCAGCACATTTGGCAGCCAGTTAAACCGTGCGTTGCTGCCGACCACCAGCATGCCAAGCGGCACCAGCAGTGCGGTTGCCAGCACCATGCGGCGCAGCCAGCGGCTGGTTGCAATGTGGTGTGCAACCCCCGCCCCGAGCAACGGCAAACCCAGCATGGCGGCCGGGGCGGCCCAGTGAAACAGCACGTGGCCGCGCAGGGAAATGGCTGCGAACACCACCAGGCTGGGCAGGCTGAGGCAGGCCAGCAGCCAGCCCGAGGATGCCGCCGGGCCGCGCCGGACCGCGCGCGCCAGACACAGCAGCAAAGGCACAAAGATCCACGGCAGAAAAAACAAGGCTTCGCCGCCAAGTGTCGCCAGCGGCCCGAGCAGGTGCCAGCTATCACCCGTGGCGCGCCCGCCCTGAAACAGGAACGACACAAAGCCATGGCGGACATTCCACGCCAGCACGGGGGCAAACAGCAGCGCTGCCAGAAGTGCCGCCACATAGGGCTGCGGCCGTAACAGCCAGCGCCGGTGGGTGGGCTGGCTTAGCAGGTAAAGCCCAACACCCGCGGCGGGCAGCACGGCGGTGTATTTGGAACATAAGGCGAGGCCAAAGCCGCCGCCGACCCCCAGCCACCAGCGCCAGGCGGCCGGGCCGTGGGCTGGTAAGGCACGCACCAAACACAGCGTGGCGCCCAGCATGGCGGCGATCAGCGGCCCATCGGGCAGCACCCAAGCGCCGGCTGTTACCGCCAAAACCGGGGTTAAGTTAAGCAAAACCACCGCCCAAAACCCGGCCCGCGGCCCAAACATGGTGGCCGCCAGTTGGTACATTAGCCAGGTGCTGAGCGAAAACAGCGCAATGAACGGGAGGCGCACGACAAAAGCGCCATCGGTGCCGGCAAGCTGGGCTGCTGCCCAGGCCAGCCACCAGGCGGCCGGGGGGTGGTCGACATAGCCCAGCCGAAACGCGCGGCCGGCCGCCACCATGTAGCTTTCGTCGATGCCCAAACCCATGCTGGCGGCAAATGCCAGGCGCGCGGCCAAGCTTGCCAGCATGACCAAAGCCAGTGCTGCGTGCGGCGTGGCGCGTAAGCCCTGGCTGAGATGCCAGGGGCGCGGCCATTCGGGCGCCCCGGCGCCGCCAGCAGATGGCCTGCCGCCAGCAGATGGCCTGCCGCCAGCAGATGGCCCAGCGCCAGCCGATTGATTACCTGTTGATGGGCCTAGTGGCCCGGCGCGCGGCGCGGCCAGCGGCAATTCAAGGACCGGGCCAGCGGCGGCCGTAGTTTGAAAATTGGTGATGTCGCGGCCCCCTTCTGGTGCCGTTGCACCAGAGGGCTATGCACGCGCAAGCTTACCGCAGACTGACCCCGCAACAAGCACTATTCAGCACACTGGCGGCACCTTGCGGCTTAATCGGGGCCGAGCAGGCCTTGCGCATCATCATGGCTAGGCCCGCACCAGCCCGGCAAGTATTTGGCATCAGCCGATTTCGCCAGCCTATAGGCGGCCTCCAGCGCGGTTGCGAAATCATGCACCACGGTTTTTGCCTTGACCCGCCGGCGCAAAAAATCAGCCCAGCAGAATTCGCTGAACGGCGTTACCTCTTTGGCGAAGCCGCCGGCCCGGCGCAGGGCGCCTGCCAGGCTGCGGTAGGGATCATCTTGCAACGCGGCGATGGAGGTGGGGATCTCGTCAAAATCAACCCGGCGGCCTTTCGCGTCGTACGGGTGGCACCAGCCGCGGTTATCTGCGTAAATCCACAATGCGGCTTGGTCTAACCCGCTCAGATCGCTGACAATTGTGACCAAAACCGATTTGGCCCCTTCATCATGCAGCGCGCGCACCAGGTGATGATGATCGGTGACGTAATGCCGCCCCTTGGGCCCGAGCATCACCGGCACCAAATGGCTGCCAATAAACCCTGCCCGGTGTTCGGCCGAAAGCCCGGCCCAGTGGCGGCGTTTTTCCCCAACCTCGCGCAACCCCACGGTGATCTGGGTTGGCCGCAACTGGCTGATCGGCACTGTTTGCACAATTGGATCACGCTGCATCGGCCTGTTTCCCTATCACCAGCGGCGACAAAAAACGCCGCCACATCACTGTGGCGGCGCCTTGGTAAGATAGTCAAAAAAACACAATCCGGCGATTATGGGCCGCCGGGGTGACGTCAGGCTTTAGCCGAGACGTAGCTGTTGATCTCGGCGCCCAGCGCCACTTCAACAATCTTTGGTTTGGTCCATCGCATGCGCATTTACTCCCACCAGTTGACCGGCCTGACACTGGCAAGTGCGACACACCCCGTCAACACAAACCAGCGTTAACCACCCGCAATCGCGCATCAACGGTTGCAACCTTGGCCCGGATTGCCACATGGTGAGATTGGGAAGCAGGCGATACGCCCACCCTAATCACGACGACCGCAAACTCCGCCGCGCTTTTTTATGCGGCACGCCGGCCCTCAAACCCTACCGCGCCACAGGCATTTCGCCACACGCGGTTTTTTTTGCAAAACTAAGAAAGGATTTTTTCCGTGGCCACTGAAAAAGCACAGAATGTGCAGGACGTTTTTCTTAATCACGTGCGCAAAACCAAAACCCCGGTGACGGTGTTTCTGGTTAATGGCGTAAAATTACAGGGCATCATCACCTGGTTTGATAATTTCTCGGTGCTGCTGCGCCGCGACGGGCATACCCAACTGGTGTACAAACACGCCATTAGCACGGTGATGCCAGGCGCGCCCATTCAACTGTTCGATGCCAGCAAAGCCGACGCACCGGTGCGGGAGAACGACGCTGCCGAAATCGAATTCTGAGCCACACCAGCCGACCATCGGCGCGCCGCCAACCAGCGGCGCGCCGATGCGGGCATGCGTTGTTTTACCGTGGGAAAAACCGCCGGGCGGTGAAAACCGCGCTGCCGACGCGCGGCTGGCCGAAGCTGTTGGCCTGGCCGCCTCGATCGGCCTCGTTGTCGTTCATACCGCGATCCTGCCCCTGCGCGCGCGCAGGCCAGCAACTTTGCTGGGTAGCGGGCAGATCGAGGCGTTAAAGGCACATCTGGCCGAGCAGGATGTTGGGCTGACCGTGATCGATGCCGCGCTGACCCCGGTGCAGCAGCGCAATTTGGAACGCGGGCTTGGCACTAAAGTGATCGACCGCACCGGTCTCATTCTCGATATTTTCGGCGCCCGTGCTGCTAGCGCCGAGGGTGTGCTGCAGGTGGAGTTGGCGCATTTGGATTACCAGCGCAGCCGCCTGGTGCGATCGTGGACGCATCTTGAACGCCAGCGCGGCGGCTTTGGCTTTTTGGGCGGCCCTGGCGAAACCCAGATCGAGGCCGATCGCCGCCTGATTGGCGACCGTATTGCCCGCCTTAAACGGGAATTAGAACAGGTGCGCCGCACCCGCGGCCTGCACCGCCAGGCGCGCAAACGGGTGCCGTTTCCCGTTGTCGCCCTGGTAGGCTACACTAACGCCGGCAAATCGACCCTGTTTAACACCCTCACTGGTGCTGATGTCAGCGCCCGTGACCAACTGTTTGCAACCCTCGACCCGACCATGCGCGGCCTTACTTTGCCTTCCGGCCGCCGGGTGATCTTGTCTGATACCGTGGGGTTTATTAGCGAACTGCCGACCGAACTGGTGGCAGCCTTTCGCGCAACGCTGGAAGAAGTGGCCGAGGCCGATGTGCTGCTGCACGTGCGCGATATCGCCCACCCCGATAGCGCCGCCCAATCGCGCGATGTGCATGCCGTGCTGGATGCCATGGTGCGCGATGGCGCGCTTCGCGAAGACTGGCGCGCCCGCACCATTGAAATCGCCAATAAATCTGATCTTTTGCAAGACGACATGCCGGCCGGCACCACCGGCTGCCTGCGCGTATCGGCCCTGACCGGCAACGGGCTGCCGGCCCTGGCCGCCGCCCTTGATGCGCGCATGCTGGCCGGGCTGGATCAGGCGGACTACGATATCGCCCATAACGATGGCGCCCGCCTAGCCTGGCTGTATCAGCACGGCGAAGTGATTGGCCGCACCGATGACGAGACCATGGCGCATTTAACCGTGCGTCTGCGGCCAGAAGAACGCGCCCGCTTTGAAGCCCGCGAAATTATCCCCGGGTGAGCCGGTTTTCCACCAGCGACCAGCGGTTTCTTGATGATTTGGTAAGGCGCGTTGCCCGCCAGCACATTATGCCGTGGTTTCGCAAACTACCGCCCGGCGGCGTGCGGGCGAAATCTAGCGCCACTGACCTGGTGACCATTGCCGATGAGGCGGCCGAAACCGCGATTGCCGTAGCACTTGCGGAAAGATTTCCCGGTGCCCTGATCGTGGGTGAAGAAGCGGCCGCGACCGACCCTACCCTGATTGGGCAACTTAACGCAGCAGGCCTCGCTTTTGTTATCGACCCGATCGATGGCACGGCGAATTTTGCCGCCGGCCAGCCGCTGTTTGGGGTGATGCTGGCGGTGACCGAGCGGGGCAAAACCACCGCCGCCATTATTCACGATCCACTGTGCGATAGCTCATCCTGCGCCCAATTAGGCCTGGGTGCTTACGAAATCGACAGCACCGGCGCGCAAACCCCACTTGCCGTGGCCGCCGCCCCCGAGACGATCGCAACCTTACGCGGTATGGCTTCGTGGCGGTTCGCCGAACCGCAGCATCGGCCAAAAATACTGGCCAATCTGCAGCGCGTGGGGGCATCTTGGGATCACCGCTGCGCCGCCCACGAATACCGCGCCCTGGCCAGCGGCCACAGCGATTTTGTGCTGTTCAACCGCCTGCTGCCTTGGGACCATTTGGCTGGCGTTTTGCTGCACGCCGAAGCCGGCGGCGCGCACACAAAATTCGACGGATCCAGCTATCAGGTTGGCGAAACCAGCGGCGGGCTGATTTGCGCTGCCAACGCTGTTACATGCGACATGCTTAGGCACGAACTTTTCAGATAAGAATCATCTTTTGACTTCCGAAAAAGACGCAAAAAGACTTTTGTAAATGGGCGTTTGGGAGATCTGGCGGGGGGATTAATCGCGCCGAAACTTTAGCACAAAATTATCGGCTTCTCCAATTGCCTTGTATTTGGCGTGATCCTTTTCGCCTAGCTCATAAGTTGGGGGGAGCGTCCAAACGCCTTTTTCGTAATGCTTGGTATCGCGCGGGTTGGCGTTCATCTCTGAGCTGCCAATAAATTTAAACCCCGCTTTCTCAATCAACTTTATCGCGTAATCCTGCCGCACATACCCATCATCTGCCTTCGGGTCCTGCGCCACACTGGCATCACCGCGGTGATCTTCCACCGCCAAAATACCACCCGGTTTCAACGCCGCATGAAACGCGGCTAACACCTCGGCGGTGTTTCCCAATTCCATCCAATTGTGCAAATTGCGGAACGTCAGCACGAAATCCACCGATCCTGGCGGCGCAATTGCGTAGGCGCCTGGGCCTAGATCGGTCACTTTAACGTGAGCTGCCAATACTGGGTCTGCCGCCAATTTCTCGCGAAACGCCGCACCCTGCTTGTGCAGCAAGTCACCCGCCGGCAAGGCGGCGTAATAGGTGCCGGAAGCCGCCAAATAGGGGGCTAAAATCTCGCTCCAATAGCCGCGGCCGGGCCAAATTTCCACCACTGTCGCATCTGGCCGCAGGCCGAAAAAGGCCAGCTCCTCGGCTGGTTTGCGCGCCGTATCGCGGGTGATGAAATTGGCACTGCGGCGGCCACTGGCAACGGCCGCCTGCAAGGCTGCATCTGGGGCGCGCAGAGCTGCAGCATCTGAACCCGAGTTTTCCGCCCGTGCTGCCTCGCGCGGCAACCACGCACTCATTAGCGCCATCGGCAACCATGCTGCCAGCAACGCCGCCTGCCGTTTTTTGCCCTGCATCAGAACTCTCCCCAGATTATCGTGCCCTTATTATCTAAGGTGACCAACCCCAGATTACAGTATTGCGCGGCGACGCATGAAACTTTGGCAAGCTCAGGCTTCGCCACAATGCTGCCATCACCGGCGTACATTGTGCGGCTTCGGGCAGCAGGTGATGCTGCCCTAACCGATAGAGGAGATCACATTATGATCCACTTCACCCGCAAAAGCCCAACCCTGCGCGCCGGGCTGCTGCTGCTGGCCGGCGCGATGGGTGCCGCAACCCTGGCGCCAACACCTGCTTATGCTTGGCGCGGCCACGGTGGTTATGGCGGCCCCGGTTATGGCGGCGGCGGCTGGCATGGCGGCGAGCACGAACACTGGGAGCACCGCGGCTGGGGCCCCGGCGCCATTCTTGGCGGCGCCCTGCTGGGCTTAGGTGTGGGCGCCGCCATCGGCAGCGCCTACGCCCCCGGCTACTACGCCCCGCCCGTGTACTATGCCCCGCCCGTGTACTATGCACCGCGCGTTTATTACGCCCCACCGCCGGTGTACTACGCCCCACCGCCAGTTTATTACGCGCCTTACCCAGTCTGGTAAGGTTTACGAAAGAACCTTCTTTTCTGAAGAAAAGAAGCAAAAGACTTTTACCATGCAGGGCCTGGGGCTACCAAGCCAGCGAGACCTTCTGACCCAGCGTATAAAAGTCTTTTTGTTTCTTTTTCTTCAGAAAAAGAAAATACTGCCTACCATGATCGATAAATTCACCTACCTGCTCGCCCTAAGCCGCGAAAAGCACTTCGGCCGTGCGGCGGAATCCTGTGGCATCACCCAGCCCACGCTTTCCGCCAGCATTAAACAGCTAGAAAACACCCTGGGCGCCCTGCTGGTGCGCCGCGGTGCCCGGTTTATTGGCTTTACGCCGGAAGGCGACCGCGCGCTGGATACGGCCCGCCGCGTGCTGAGCGATGTGAATTTACTGCGCGAAGACCTGCGCAACCCCGGCACGGCGCTAACCGGCCATTTGCGCATTCATGTGATCCCTACCGCCCTGCCCCTGGTGGCGCGCCTGACCACACCGATCGCCGCCAACAACCCCGGCCTGCGCTTTACCGTGCGCGCGGCAACCTCGGTGGACGTGCTCGCGGCCCTGGATACCCTGGCGGCCGACGCCGGCATCACCTATTTGGCCGACAGCGCCGCTACCCGTTTCAGCCAAATCCCGCTGGCACGCGAAACCTACTGCCTGCTGATCGACGCCACCGCCGCCGCAGCCCAACACCCCACTATCGGCTGGGACGGGCTACACACCCTGCGCCTGGGCCTGCTGAGTAGCGATATGCAAAACCGCCGCATCATCGAAGCCCGCCTGCAAGCGGCAGGTGTTGCCGCCGATCCAGTGCTGGAATCCAACTCTCTGCTCGTGTTGCTGGCCCATGTGCGTAGCGGCTTGTGCAGCAGCGTGCTGCCCGCCCTGGTGGTAGAAACCCTTGGCCTGCCCGCCAATCTGCGCGCCATCCCGATCACCGAAGCCCAACCGCCGCCGCTGATTGGGCTGGCCTACCCGCCGCACGCCAAAAATCCCCCGGCGTTGGCGGAGCTGCTGGTTGAGGCGGAAAGGATGCAGTTAAGGTAGGAAAGAGTCTTCTTTTTCTGAAGCAAACGAAGCAAAAAGACTTTTAACACGTTGGTGCG
>JBBARC010000018.1:8937-54170 GCA_040400005.1 Acetobacteraceae bacterium
AAGGTCTCGGGTGCGAAGGTCTCGGGTGCGAAGGTCTCGGGTGCGAAGGTCTCGGGTGCGAAGGTCTCGGTGGCGGCGTTGCCCCCGGCCCAGCGTTATAAACGTCTTTTGCTTCTTTTCTTCAGAAAAGAAGGCCTTAACCCTTACCGTCAATAGCTTTTCTCTATCTTAACATAACACCAAAACCCTTGCGCCGCCCGGCGCCACGCGCGAAACTACGAACGTCTAGAAGCGGTTTTTGCCATAATGTCGCAAGCCACCAGTTTACATGCGCGGGTTACCGCCATTGCCGCAGCCTATCAGGGGCAGCGTGGCGCCCTGCTGCCGATTTTGCATGCGGTGCAGGCGATGTTTGGATATGTGCCGGATGACGCGGTGCCGATTATCGCCCAGGCACAGAACCTTTCGCGCGCCGACGTGCATGGTGCGCTGAGTTTTTACCCCGATTTGCGGCGCAAGCCGGCCGGCCGCAATGTGCTGCGCCTGTGCCGAGCCGAGGCCTGCCAGGCGCTGGGGGCGATAAAAATTGCCAATCACACACAAACTGTTTTGGGGGTTTCCTGGCACCAGACTACCGCCGATGGCGCCATTACCCTGGAACCGGTGTATTGCCTGGGTTTGTGCGCCGCAGCACCCTGCGCGCAGTTCAACGATCGCAGTATTGCGCGGCTGGATATTGCGCGCATTGATGCGATTGTGGCGAGCGCTGAATGACCCGCATTTTTGTGCCCAGCGATGCGCTGGCCATCGCCCTTGGCGCTGATGATATTGCGGATGCTTTGCAGGCGGGTGCACGCGATATCACTATTGTGCGAACGGGGTCGCGCGGCATGGCCTGGCTGGAACCGCTGATTGAAGTGGACACCCCGGCCGGGCGGATTGGCTATGGCCCGGTGACACTGGCGGATGTGCCGGATTTATTGGCATCTGGCTTTTTGCAGGCTGCACCGCATAATTTGTGCATTGGCCGACCCGAACAACAGCCGTTTTTGGCGCGCCAGACCCGCATCACCTTTGCCCGCGCCGGGATTACTGACCCGCTATCGTTGACTGAGTACCGCGACCATGGCGGGCTGCAGGGAATCGCCCGGGCGCTACGCATTGGCCCAGGCGCTATCATTGAAGATGTCGTGCAATCGGGGTTGCGTGGCCGTGGCGGTGCGGGTTTTCCGACCGGTATTAAGTGGCGCACGACGGCTGCCACCGCGGCCGCACAACGCTATATCGTGTGTAACGCCGATGAAGGCGATAGCGGCACTTTTGCCGATCGTATGATTATGGAATGCGATCCGTTTTTGCTGATAGAGGGCATGATCATTGCGGGCATCGCGGTGGGTGCAACGCTTGGCTACATCTATCTGCGATCGGAATACCCGCGTGCCATCGAAGTTTTAACCGCCGCCATGCTTACCGCCCGGGCCGAGGGACTGTTGGGGGCGCGCGTTTTGGGCAGCGAGTTTGCCTTTGATATTATTTTGCGGATTGGCGCCGGTGCTTATGTCTGTGGTGAGGAAACTAGCCTGCTGGAAAGTATCGAGGGGCGTGCTGGGCAGGTTCGCGCCAAGCCGCCGCTGCCAGCGATTTCTGGCCTGTTTGGCATGCCAACGGTTGTGAATAATGTTTTATCGTTGGCTGCCATTCCTGATATTTTGGCCAAGGGGCCGGCGTTTTACGCGCAGTTGGGGTTTGGCAAATCGCGCGGCACCATGCCGGTGCAGCTTGCCGGCAACATAAAACATGGCGGCATTGTTGAAGTGCCGTTTGGCATAACTTTAGGCGAGATAATTCACGATTTCGGCGGTGGTACCGCCAGTGGCCGCCCGGTGCGGGCGGCCCAGGTGGGGGGCCCGTTGGGCGCCTGGTTTCCGCCGGCGTTGTTCGGCACAGTGTTCGATTATGAGGCTTTTACCGCAGCCGGCGGGCTGATTGGCCATGGTGGCATTGTGGTGGTGGATGATAGCACCGACATGGCGCAGATGGCGCGGTTTGCGATGGAATTTTGTGCGATCGAATCGTGTGGAAAATGCACGCCGTGCCGCATTGGCTCGACCCGTGGGGTTGAAGTGATTGATCGTATTATCGCGGGTAACACGCAGGACATTCCGCTGCTGCGCGATTTGTGTGAAACGATGAAATTTGGATCTTTGTGCGCGCTGGGTGGCTTTACGCCGTACCCAGTGCTGAGTGCGCTTGATCATTTTCCGCAAGATTTTGACCGCGCCATTGCGCCAGAGGATGCCGCCGCATGACGCTGATTAGCGAAGCTGATTTCGGCACACCGGCGGTAGCTGATAGCGCCGCGGCTGTGACACTCAGCATTGACGGTTTTGCCGTCACCGTTCCTGCCGGGACATCGGTGATGCGGGCGGCCGCCGAACTGGGGACCAAAATTCCGCGCCTGTGCGCCACTGACACGCTGAATGCTTTTGGGTCCTGCCGGCTGTGCCTGGTGGAAATTGAAGGGCGCTCCGGCACGCCGGCTTCGTGCACAACACTGGTTAGCCCTGGCATGGTGGTGCACACCGCCAACGACCGCCTGCGCCGGCTGCGCCGCGGGGTTATGGAATTGTATATTTCTGATCATCCGCTAGATTGCCTCACCTGCAGTGCCAACGGCGATTGCGAATTGCAAGATGCTGCGGGTGAAGTGGGCTTGCGGGACGTTCGCTACCAACCCGGCGCCAACCATTTGGCCGATGTGGCCGACACCTCCAACCCGTATTTCGATTACGATCCCAGTAAGTGCATTGTGTGCAGCCGCTGCGTGCGGGCGTGCGATGAAATTCAGGGCACGTTTGCGCTGACCATCGACGGCCGCGGTTTTGCCAGCCGCGTCGCCGCCGGCCAAAATCAGGATTTTTTCACCAGCGACTGTGTATCGTGCGGCGCCTGTGTGGCTGCCTGCCCTACTGCCACCTTGCAGGAAAAACGGGTGACGGAAATCGGCGTGCCCGAACATTCGGTTGTGACCACCTGCGCCTATTGCGGTGTAGGGTGCCAGTTTAAGGCCGAAATGCGCGGCCCCGATTTGGTGCGCATGGTGCCTTATAAAGCCGGCAAAGCCAACGAAGGGCATTCCTGTGTTAAAGGCCGCTTTGCCTTTGGCTATGCCAGGCACCCTGATCGCATCACCAAACCGATGATCCGCGCCAAGATTACTGACCCCTGGCGCGAGGTTTCGTGGGACGAAGCACTTAGCCACACCGCCGCCGAATTTAAACGTATCCAGGCGCAATATGGCATCGGCGCCATCGGCGGTATTACATCATCGCGCTGCACCAATGAAGAAGCGTATTTGGTGCAGAAACTGGTGCGCGCTGGGTTTGGCAATAACAATGTGGATACCTGCGCCAGGGTGTGCCATTCCCCCACCGGCTTTGGCCTATCACAAACCTTTGGCACATCGGCGGGTACACAAGATTTTAAAAGTGTCGCGCATAGTGATGTGGTGCTGGTGATTGGCGCCAACCCAACCGACGGCCACCCGGTGTTTGCTTCGCGCTTAAAACGCCGCCTGCGCCAGGGGGCGAAACTGATTATCATCGACCCGCGCCGGATAGATTTGGTGCGCAGCCCGCATATAACGGCCGCGTTTCACCTAGCCCTGCAGCCGGGCACGAATGTGGCGGTGCTGACCGCCATGGCCCATGTTATTGTTACCGAAAATCTGACCGATATTTCGTTTATCAAAGACCGCTGCGAGGCCGACGATTTTGCCGCCTGGCAGGATTTTGTCCGCGAGCCGCAAAACAGCCCGGAAAATGTGGCGCAGATTAGCGGTGTGCCGGCGCAAACCATTCGTGATGCGGCCCGGCTGTTTGCCACCGGCGGCACGGCGGCGATCTATTACGGCCTGGGTGTTACCGAACACAGCCAGGGCACCACCACGGTGATGGCAATTGCCAACCTATGCATGGTAACCGGCAACATTGGCAAACCCGGCGGCGGGGTTAACCCACTGCGTGGCCAGAACAATGTGCAGGGCAGTTGCGATATGGGCAGCTTTCCGCACGAATTGCCGGGCTACCGCCACATTAGTAACGCCGCCGCGCGGCAGAGCTTTGATGCCGCCTGGGGGGTGACCTTGGATGCCGAACCGGGTTTACGCATTCCCAACATGCTGGATGCCGCGGTGGACGGCAGTTTTCGCGGGCTGTACATTCAAGGCGAAGATATCGCCCAATCTGACCCCGACACCAAACACGTAACCGCCGGGCTGACCGCCATGGAATGCGTGGTGGTGCAAGATTTGTTTTTGAACGAAACATCCAACTACGCCCACGTGTTTTTGCCTGGTGCGACGTTTTTGGAAAAAGATGGCACATTTACCAACGCCGAACGCCGGATCAATCGGGTGCGCGCGGTGATCCCCGCTGCCGCCGGTTTTGGCGATTGGCAGGTGACCCTTAATCTCGCCACGGCCATGGGTGTTGATATCGGTAGTTATGCCCACCCATCCGAGATTATGGCGGAGATCGCGGCGCTCACCCCAAGTTTTGCGGGTGTTTCTTACGAGCTGCTGGACCGCGAAGGCTCGGTGCAATGGCCGTGCAATGCTGCCGCCCCCACCGGCACGCCGATTATGCACATTGATCATTTTGTGCGCGGCCGCGGCCGTTTTATGATCACTGAGTATATCGCCACCGAAGAACGCACCGGCGCGCGTTTCCCGTTATTGTTGACCACTGGGCGCATCCTGAGCCAGTACAATGTCGGCGCGCAAACAAGGCGCACTGAAAATGCTCGCTGGCACCAGGAGGATGTTTTGGAAATTCATCCTCACGATGCCGAACAGCGCGGCGTGCGCCAAAACGATTGGGTGGCGTTGTGCAGCCGATCGGGTGAGACATCCTTGCGCGCCAATATCACCGATCGGGTTGCCCCAGGCGTGGTTTACACAACGTTTCATCACCCTGAAACGCAGGCCAATGTGATCACCACTGAGTTTTCCGATTGGGCGACCAATTGCCCGGAATACAAAGTGACCGCCGTGCAAATACGCCGCACCAATGGCCCGAGTGAATGGCAACAAACTTATAGCGCGCACAGTAAAGCCAGCCGCCGCATTGTGGCGGCAGAATCTTAAGAAGAAACCTAATCGGCCTCGGCGGCTTCCACCGCTTCGGCCGCGTGTAGCCAAGCGGCTTCCGCCGTATCGGTTTCGCGCGCAATCACCGCCAGGCGTTTTTCCACCGCCTGCATGTCGGCCACCCGGCCCGGGGCGTAAAGGGCGGGGTCGGCCCGTTTGGCATCCAAAATTGCCTGCTCGCGCGCCAGCTTTTCCAAAAGCAGCTCGGCCGCTTTTAAAATTTTGCGCAACGGGGCGGTGCGCTCGCGCGCTTCTGCGCGTTCGCGGCGATCGTCTTTTTTAGAAACCCCAGTCTCACCGCGCGCCGGGCGTGCGCGTTCGATCAGTAGCGCGCGGTAATCATCAAGATCGCCGTCAAATTCGCGCACCGTGCCATCGGCCACCAGCCATAACCGATCGGCGACCAGCTCGACCAAATGCGGATCGTGGGTGATGAGAATGACCGCCCCGCCAAATTCGGCCAAGGCTGCCACCAGCGCATCGCGCGCATCAATATCCAGATGGTTGGTGGGCTCATCCAAAATCAAAATATGCGGCGCATCGCGCGTTGCCAGCGCCAGCAACAACCGCGCTTTTTCCCCGCCGGAAAGGCTTGCGGTGACCGTATCGGCGCGATCAGCATCCAAGCCAAACCTTGCCAGTTGCGAGCGTACCATCACCGGTAACGCTTTTGGCAAAGCGCGCGCCATGTGCTGTACGGGAGTTTCGCTAGGCACCAATTCTTCTGCCTGGTGCTGGGCAAAATAGCCCACCAGCAATTTTGGCGCGCGCTTGATTTCGCCGCGCAACGGTGCCAGGCGCCCGGCCAGCATTTTGGCGATGGTCGATTTGCCGTTGCCATTGGCGCCGAGCAAGGCGATTCTATCGTGTGTATCGATGCGCAGAGAGACATCGCGCAGTACCGGCACGCCGTCGTAGCCGGCATCGACGCGGTCTAGCACCAGCACTGGGGGGGCTAATTCTTTTGGTTCGGGGAAAGAAAATTTTGTGGGCGTGGGTTCGATCACCCCTTCAATTACCGGCATTTTTTCCAAGGCTTTTAGGCGCGCCTGGGCTTGGCGTGCTTTGGTGGCCTGGGCGCGAAACCTGTCGACAAAGCTTTGCATGTGGGCGCGTCTTGCAGCGATGCGTTCGGCGGCCCTGGTTTGCTGTAACGCTTGTTCAGTGCGTATACGCACAAATTCGCTGAACCCGCCTGGGGTTAGCGATAATTTGCCACGGTCCAAATGGGCAATGGCGTTCACGGCGCGGTCGAGCAGCCCGCGATCATGCGAGACGACCAGCACGGCGCCTGCGAATTTTGCGAGCCACTGTTCCAGCCAGATGGTGGCTTCCAAATCCAAATGGTTGGTTGGTTCATCGAGCAACAACAAATCGGGGGCGGCAAACAGGGCGGTGGCCAGGGCCACGCGCATGCGCCAGCCGCCTGAAAAACTGGCCACCGGCAGTGCCTGTTTTTCGGCGGCAAACCCCAACCCTGCCAAAATGGTCGCGGCGCGGGCCGGTGCGGACTCGGCGCCGATGGCGCGCAGCCTATCGTGAATATCGCCGATGCGCGCGCCATCGGCGTGGTCTAACTCCGCCAGCAAGGCCAGCCGTTCGGTATCGCCTTGCAGCACGGTATCGAGCAAACTGACGTCCCCTGCCGGCGCTTCCTGGCGCACGAAGCCCAGGCGCGCGCGGGATGCCAGCCTGATCTGGCCACCATCAATGCCAAAATCCCCCGCAATCGCCCGCAACAGGGTGGATTTGCCGGCACCGTTGCGGCCGATTAGGCCGACCCGGCTGCCCGCCTCGATCGCCAAATTGGCATCATCGAGCAACGCGCGGCCGGCGATGCGCAGGGTTAGATTAGATAGTATCAACAAACTCATCGGTAAAAACCAAACCTAGCCACTGCCATCATCATGTTCGCGCACGCGACCCGCGCGGCATAATGAGGGATACCAAAATCAACCCCGCCCCCAGCATCGCGGGCAGGCCCATGCGTTCACCCGTGATGGCGCCGAAGCCGCCCGCCCATACAGGTTCGCTGGCGTAGATCAAAGTCGCGCGTGACGCCGGCACCGCGCGCATCGCCCAATTGACGCTGACCTGCAAAAACGCGCTGGCACAGCCCAAAGCCACGGCGGGTGCCAGCCAGGCGTGGCCATGGGCAAACGGTGCGTCACCACGTAAGTACGCTAGGCCCAAACACATGGCGGCCACGCAGACGCATTGCATGGCGGCGAGGCGCCGCGCATCCACCCCGGGGGCAAAATGCGCCACCAGCAAAATTTCGGCGGCAATGGCGCCGGCGCCAAACACCGCCCAAGCTTCGCCGACGCCAAACCCGCCGCCGGCACTGGGCCCCGCCATTAACGCCAAGCCGGCCAGTGAAATACCTACCGCCAGCCAGGCCAAAGCCCCCGGCCATGGCCGCCTGCCCGGTTTGGCCAGCGCCACTTGCAGCAACGGCACCATGGGCACGTATAGCGCGTTGATGAACGCTGTGCGGCCGCTGCCGATAAACATCATGGCCACCGCTTGCGAGACGTAACCGCAGACCATGGCGAGCGCGATCAGAGCGCCGCCGCGCAGTTCCCGCCGGCTAAAATTACCCCAATCGGGCCGTGCCAGCAGGCTGACCACCAGGGCGGCCACGGCAAAGCGCACGCCCACCACCAGCAGCGGCGGCCCGCTGCGCACGGCACCGCGGGTGACCAGATAGGCCAGGCCCCAGATCATGGTAGCGAGCAGCAAAGTGGCTTCCGGCAGCAGCCGGTGGTGGCGGAAGGCGCGTGCACGCAAGATCATGGCATCACGATGCGCCCGCCCGACATGGCGAAGGGCACGCCGGTGGTGGCGGGAAAACTGATCGGTAGATCGCGGGCCACGCGCATGGCGAGGTAGGCAAAACACTCGGCTTCTAGCGTATCGCCATTCAGGCCGATGGCTTCAACCGGGTCCACGGCCACCGGGTAGGCGGCGCGTAAGGCTGCCATGATGGCCGGGTTATGGCGGCCGCCGCCGCATACGAGCACGCGGGTGGGGGCCATCGGTAATGGCGTGGCGGCGGCGGCGCGGGCGGTGAAGGCGGCAAGCGTTGCCGCGGCATCGCCTGGGGTAAGGCCCTGGACCGCGGCCAGGCTGGTGGCGAAGGCTTGGCGATCGAGTGATTTCGGCGCCGGTTTGGCGAAAAACACGTGGGCGAGCAGGCGGGCGAGCACGGCTTCATCGGGCGTTCCGGATGCCGCCAGACGGCCGTCGCGGTCCATCGGTTCGCCGGTGATCATCAGGCAAAAATCATCCAGTAACGCGTTGCCCGGGCCGGTGTCGCAGGCGACCAGGCCTGCGTGCGCCATGACCAGGGTGACATTGGCGACGCCGCCGATGTTGAGCACGGCGACCGGCGGGGCCAGCCCTGCCACCAAAGCTGCATGATAGATGGGCACTAAGGGGGCGCCCTGGCCGCCGACGGCGACGTCGGCGAGCCTGAAATCGCAGGCAACCGGGGTGTTGAGGGCGGCGGCAAGCGCCTGCGCATCGCCAATTTGCCAGGTGCGGCGCTGGGCCGGGGCGTGCAGAATGGTTTGGCCATGAAAGCCGATGAGATCGGCCGGCCAGTCTAAAGCGCGCACGGCATCGGCATGGGCGGTGGTGAGGCGGGCTGCCACATCGGCAACCCACGGGTCATTGGCCGCCAAGCTGGGTGCCGCTTCAAGCAGGCGGCGTAACGCGGCGCGCAAGCTGGCTTCGTAGGGGAAGGTGCGGGCCGGGCCGCGCGCCACCACGCGCTCGCCATCGGTGATCAGGCCGGCGGCATCGATGCCGTCAAGGCTGGTGCCGCTCATTAGCCCTACCACTCGGCTGGGCTCGCGCCCCCAGTTTTGCCCACCCATCATCACTATCCCCGCTCAAGCCTTCCGCAAACCACGGCCGCGCGTTATGCCAGCCGCACTTTATCTAAGGGCGCGATCAGTATGGCCGGCAGCGATTTTCTGAAAGAGGCAACCGCCAGGGGGTTTATCCACCAGGCGACCGATATGGCAGCCCTGAGTGCTGCCATGGATGCCGGCCCGGTTGCGGCCTACGTGGGCTATGATTGCACCGCCGATAGCCTGCATGTTGGCAGTTTGGTATCCATCATGCTGCTGCGCCTGCTGCAAGCCCACGGGCACCGGCCGGTGGTGCTGATGGGCGGCGGCACCACGCGCATCGGCGATCCATCGGGGCGTGTCGAAACCCGCCAGATGCTGACCGATGACATTATTGCCAGCAATATGGCGGGCATCCGGCAAAATTTTGCATCCTTCCTGCGCTTTGGCAGCGGCCCGAGCGATGCGATGATGGTGAATAATGCTGATTGGCTCGATACGTTGGGCTATATCGATTTATTGCGCGAGATCGGCCCGCATTTCACCCTCAACCGCATGCTGACCATGGACAGTGTTAAACTGCGGCTGGAACGCGAGCAGCCTTTAACGTTTCTTGAATTTAACTACATGATTTTGCAAAGCTACGATTTTAGAGAACTGCGCCGGCGTCTGGGGGTTACCTTGCAGATGGGCGGATCGGACCAATGGGGCAATATTGTATCAGGGGTTGATTTGGTGCGGCGCACCGACCAGGCTGGGGTGTTTGGGCTGACCACGCCGTTAATCACCACGGCCTCCGGTGCCAAAATGGGCAAATCGGCCAAAGGGGCGGTGTGGCTAAGTGCTGACCGGTTGTCGGCCTACGATTACTGGCAATTTTGGCGCAATACGGAAGATGCCGATGTTGGGCGGTTTTTGGCGCTGTTTACGGAACTGCCGATGGACGAGATCGCGCGGCTGGCGGCGTTGCCGGGGGCCGAACTGAACGAGGCCAAAAAAATTCTGGCAACTGAGGCGACCGCTTTGTTGCATGGGCGCGATGCGGCGGAGACTACGGCCGAAACCGCGCGGCGCATTTTTGAGGACGGGGCGAGTGATGCGGCACTGCCGACGCATGTGGTTGATGCGGGGGACCTTGCAGGCGGCATCGGCATTGTTAAATTGTTGGTTGAGTCGGGGCTTGCCACCAGCAATGGGGAGGCACGGCGGCTGATTAGGGGTGGCGGTGCGCGGGTTAATGATGTGGCGGTTACTGATGATGCGCTGAGTGTGACGCAGGGGAATATGGTTGATGGCGCGATCAAATTGTCGGCGGGGAAGAAGCACCACCGGCTGATCAAGACCAGTTAAGCCGTTCGGCTAATCCGTAACGCTCGGTGCTCAACGATTTTTTCAGTCTACGCTCGCCGATAGTTCCGTCACGACAACGCAGCTCTCAAAAATTGGCCGCTTGTGTTCCGCTAACGCCCAAGGGTAATGAAACACATTGTTCTGGGAGGATCTATCTTGTCATCCGTGCTCTTACGTGTTCTTTCCATTACTACAATATTTTTTTTGGCTAACGGCTGCGCTAGGGTCCGTTCCCAGATTACAGTATTCCATCAATTGCCGACTTCGCTCACTGGTAAAAGCGTGGCTATCCTTGGTGCTGGCGATAAGCAGGACACTCTTGAGTTTTCTGCCTATCGCCACATTATTGAAGCACAATTTCATACAAACGGCCTGCTGATTTCTGCGGATTCCAAGGTGGCTGATTACCAAGCAGTTTTGTCGTATGGCGTCGACAATGGCAAACAAATCAACAGTTCCGACAGCATTCCTGTCTTTGGTCAGACAGGGGGAGGCACAACAGCCTACGCAAGCGGCACGATCAATTCAAATTCAGGCGGCGCTGCCTCCTATAGCGGGACTAGCTATACGCCGCCCACTTATGGAATCACCGGCTTCAACAACTACACAACAACATCGACCGTTTATGGAAGATTTTTAGCGCTCGATATGTATGATCGGTCTGCATCAGAGGAAAAAGGCAAACCGGTGCAGGTTTATCAGGCAAGCGTAAGGTCTGAAGGGAGTTGCAGTGCGCTCGCGGTGGTCTTTGGGCCAATGGCGGAGGCGCTGTTCAAGGACTTTCCCGGAACCAGTGGACAAACCCGTAAAGTGACAATCGCTCTACCCTCGGGGGTGGCCTGTTAAAAAAAGTGTTGCTTATTGTTGGATGAACGATTGACCTCTCAGAGGCGATCGACCGGCGAGCAGATTTTTGGTTGCAGCGATACGGAAATTACTCGTGATTCATTTGAGGTTTTTCAAGTTTGCCAAGCATTTGATGCGGTTCTGGTGGTGCCGACCCGGCGACGCCCAAATCCACCAACGCCGCGACCCCAGCGCCAGCGATGTCGTTCACGCTGCCCTGCGCCTTCACCACGACCAGGAATCCAAACTCGCCACCTTGCGGGCAGCCCTCATCGAAGGCGAAACTAGCGGCCTTTCAACCCCATTCGACATCGACGCCTTCATTGCGAGCAAACAATGCGGGCAACCGCAATCGCCGTGACGAACTCGCTGGTCCTGTCGCCGAAAACGCATGCCGATAGTGACGCAACCCGGCACACCACAACCGATCGCTTACCCGCGATTGCGACAAGTCTCGCCCGTGCCTCATCCACCCCTTAATGCACCCGCCCATCGGCATGCGGGCTATCCAGGCTAAACGCCGGAATTGCCACGTCAAACGCCGCCCCACTGGCCACCACCACCATTTCGTAAACCCCATCCATAAACCCCGATGGTGTGGGCAGCGGTGTGCCCGACATGTAATCGAACGAGCCGCCCGGGGCAATTTCCGGTTGTTCGCCCAGCACCCCATCCCCCGCGACATGTTCTGTGTGGCCGCGGGCATCGGTGATGCGCCAGCGTCTGCGCAACAACTGCACCACATCGGGGCCGGTGTTTTCGATCGTCACGCGATAGGCAAACACGTAACGGTGCTGTTCGGGCTTGGATTGTTCTTCCAGGTAATAGGCGCGCACGGCAACCACCACGCCATGATCGGCGGCACCAGGTTGGGGTAGTTGGGTTACCTTGCGCACCATGTTTCGTTAACCCAAATCCACGGCGGCCAGGGCCGTTGCAAGATCGGCAATCAAATCCTCGACATGTTCGAGGCCGACCGAGAGCCTGATCACCCCTTCCGATATACCAAGTTTGGCGCGTTCACTTTCGCCGATACGCATATGGGTGGTGGTCGCCGGGTGGGTGACCATCGATCGGCTGTCCCCCAGATTATTGGAAATGGCGATCAGGTTCAGCGCGTTCATCATAGCAAAGGCGCCATCTTTGCCGCCGTGCACATCAAAACTCAGTAGCGTGCCACCGGCGCTCATTTGCGCCTGTGCCAACGCGTATTGCGGGTGATCGGCGCGGCCGGGATACCACACGCGGGCAACGGCGGGGTGGTCCGCCAGAAAATCGGCGATTTTGGCTGCCCGCGTGCAGGCGGCTTCTACCCGCAACGGCAGGGTTTCCAGCGATTTCAGCAGCACCCAGGCGTTGAACGGCGAAAGGGCGGGGCCGGTGTTGCGGGTGAACGGCTGCAGCACATCTTCGATGAATTTTTTGCGGCCCAGCACTGCGCCACCCAGCACGCGACCTTGGCCATCCATGTGTTTGGTGCAGGAATAGACGATAATATCGGCACCAAAGTCTAGCGGGCGTTGCAGTAAAGGGGTGGCAAAAACGTTATCCACAATCACTTGCGCGCCGGCGGCGTGGGCCAAATCGGCGATGGCGCGCATGTCCAAGATTTCCAGCATCGGATTGGATGGGGTTTCCAGCAGCACCACTTTGGCGGGGGTGGATAAGGCTTCACGCCAGGCGGCCATGTCGGTGGCGTCGACCAGCACTGGCGTTATGCCAAAGCGCGGCAATAATTGGGTGACGATCCAGTGGCACGAGCCGAACAGCGCGCGGCTGGCAACGATGCGGTCCCCGGCACTCAGCAGGCACAGCAAGGCGGCATTGACGGCGGCCATGCCGGTGGCAGTGACCCGGCAATCTTCCGCCCCTTCCAGGACCGCCAGTTTTTTTTCCAGGGCTGAAGTGGTGGGGTTACCGAAGCGCGAATACTGGTAGTGGGTGGCGGTGCCCAAAAAAGTGGCTTCGGCCTGCTCGGCGCTGTCGTAGACAAAGCCGGAGGTGAGAAACAGCGCCTCCGACGTTTCGCCGTAGTTGGTGCGGCCGATGCCGGCGTGGATCAGCTCGGTTTGCAGGTGGCGGGGGGCGGGGGGCGATGAGGAATTGGTCATGGAGGGTGGCATCCTGCGAAAACATGGCAGCCGACCTGAACGCCGGGAGGCCGCGCGCCGTTTAAGCGCTACACCCCCCAAGCCTCTTTAGCGCGTTTCTTTTACCTCGCCGCAAGCCGGCCGGACAAATCACGAGGGGGGTAGAGGAACCACAGCACGGCAACCTAGAAGCCGCCGCATTGCGCCGTCAACCGGCGGGCTTTATAGAATTGGCTCGAGGCGATGGTTTGCGTCGCGGGTGTAGTTCAATGGTAGAACGGCAGCTTCCCAAGCTGCATACGAGGGTTCGATTCCCTTCACCCGCTCCACACCCGCGCTGCACGGCAGAACGGCGCCAGATTTTTAGGCCAAACTATTAGGGTTGCCCCAACCGCCATGAACACCCTTGCCCGCCGCCTGATTTTTGCCGTTACCTTGTCTGTCGTGGCCGTGCCTGCCCTGGCAGCCGTTTCGGCGCGTGAACGCGAAGCCGAGCAAAAGGCGGAAGCCGCGCAAAACCAGGCCGAGCAGGCCGCCCAGCGTGCCGCCGCAGCCCACGCACCGCCGGCGGCGATTCCCGGGGCTGCTGCCAACCCCGATGCGGTGATCCCGTCCGATAAGGCCGCCGCTGATCTGCCACCGAACGAGGCGCTGTTTGATGCCATTGCCCGCGGCGATGTGATGGCCGCCCGCGATGCGATGAACCGCGGCGCGCTGCTGGATGCGCATAATGTGCTGGGGCAGACGCCGCTGGATGCGTCAATCGATCTTAACCGCAATGATATTACCTTTATGCTGCTCAGCCTGCGCGGGGCGGTGGGGGTGAGCGCGCGGCCGATGCCGGCATCAGCCACGGTGCCGGGGCCTGCGGGCAAAAAGCCCAGCAAATTGGCTGGCGGCAAGCGTCAAAAAGCCGGCAGTTCGGCACAGGCTGTTGCTGCACGCAGCATCGCTGACCCTGGCACGCCGAAACCCGAATCTGGATTTTTGGGCTTTTAGCCTGCCATGCCGGCCGCCACTTCTGCTAGCAGTTTAACGGGCAGTTTCGATTTTGGCCGCGATCACGTGCGCGTGGCGCTGCGCGACGTAACGGTGGACGTGCCGGTGGGGCTGCACCCGTGGGAACGCCACCCCGAACGCCCGACCCGGCTTATCGTGAATATCGATATGTTTGCCTATGTGACCAACGGCATTACCCCGTTCATCGATTACGACCCGATCCGCGACGCGCTAAAATCGTGGCGCGACCGTGCGCACACCGATCTGCTGGAAACGCTGCTGGATGAGCTGGCCGCCCTGTGCCTGGCCGAACCGCTGGTGGATGCCTGCCGCGTGACCATCGCCAAGCCCGATATTTTTAACGAAATGGCGGCAGCCGAGGTCACCCTATTTCGCAGCCGGGCTTAGGGCGCCCATGCGCATACTGGTGACCGGGGCGGCGCTACGCATAGGGGCTGCCATCTGCGCGCGGCTGGCAGCCGACGGGCACCAGGTGATTATTCATTACAACACTTCAAAAGAGGCGGCCCAGGCGCTGGCCACCGCAATAACCCAAGCCGGCGGCACCGCCCACACCATCGGCGCAAACCTGGCCGATCGTGCCCAGGTGGCGGCCCTGATACCGGCGATCATCGCGCGATTCGGGCCGCTCGATTGCCTGATCAACAACGCATCAAGCTTTGTGCATGATGATTTTGCAGGGTTTGATACGCAGGACTGGGATTTTCATATTGGGCCCAATTTGGCAGCGCCAATTTTTCTAGCTCGCGATTTCGCCCGCCAGACTGAGCGCGGCTGCATTATCAATATGTTAGACCACAAGGTGGTGGCGCCAAACCCCGATTTTTTCAGCTACACCATCGCCAAACTGGCCATGGCCGGCGCCACCACGGTGATGGCGCAAGCCCTAAGCGGCCGCATCCGGGTGAACGCCATCGCCCCCGGGATTACCCTGATCAGCGGCAAACAAACCCAAGTCGGCTTCGCCCGCGCCTTCGCCGCCCCGCCGTTAGGCCGCAGTGCAACCCCCGCAGAAATCGCCGATGCCGTGCAGTATATATTGGCAACCCCCAGCCTGAACGGCGAAATTCTGGTACTAGACGGCGGCGAAAGCCTGGCGCCGCGGGGGCGCGATATCGCTTATGCGGTGGGGTTGGAATAAGGTTAAGAATCTACTTTTCTGAAGAAAAGTAGCAAAAGACTTTTATGACGTTGGTTCGGCGAACGCGGTGGCAGCGTTGCCCCAGTCCCAGCGTATTAAAAGTCTTTTTGCTTCTTTTTCTTCAGAAAAAGAAGAGTCTTCCCTATCGCCAGTTTTGGCGAACACGACGGGATCGGCTACAGGCTGGACATGACCATTGCTGCTCGTGTGCGTGCGCTTCTGGCGCCGGTGACTGAAACTTGTGCGCGCCGCAAGCTGCCGGTGGTGGCGGTGGGTGTGCTGCTGGCGGGTTTGAGCGTGTTTGCGGCGAGCACCAGGCTAGGGGTTTCCACCGACACGGCGGGGATGTTTGCCGATACCTTGCCGTGGAAACAGCGCAGTGTGGTCATTAGCCGGGCTTTTCCGCAGAACGATGAATTGCTGGTGGCGGTGCTGGATGCGGCGGCGCCTGAACAGGCCGAGGCAACGGCGGCGGCGTTGGCGGCCAAGTTGCGCCAGGACCAGGTGAATTTTACCGCGGTGACCCAGCCCGACGCCATTCCGTATCTGCGCCAAAACGGGTTTTTGCTGATCGGCACCGATGATTTGCAGGCGGTGCTGGACCACACCGTGGATGCACAGCCGTTTTTGGGGCAGTTGGTGGCGGACCCTAGCCTGCGCGGGTTGTTTTCGGCGCTGAGCCTGGTGGCCGAAGGGGTTGCCCGCGGGGCTGGCGGGACGGCAGCGCTGGCACCGGCGATGGGCAAATTTCATGCGAGTTTGGCGGCAGCCGTGGCCGGCCACCCGGTGCCGCTATCGTGGCAGACCCTGCTGGGCGGCAAGCTTGCTGAACAGGCCGGGGCTTACCGGTTTGTGCTGGCAAAGCCGGTGCTGGATGAAACTGCCTTGCAAACCGGCGGGGTTGCCACGGCCGCCATGCGGCGGGCGATTGCTGGCCTGCCCGATGTTGCCAACGGCCAGGTGCGGGTGCGGCTGACCGGATCGGTGATTTTGCAGGATGAGGAGTTTGCCAGTGTCGCCCAAGGGGCGGCGGCGGGGTTGATTGCAAGTTTTATGCTGGTGCTGGTGTGGTTGTACCTGGCGGTGCGATCGTGGCGGCTGATGGTGCCGATTATGGCAACCCTGGTGCTGGGGTTGCTGCTGACCACTGGGTTTGCCGCCATTGCCATTGGTACGCTGAACCTAATTTCGGTGGCGTTTGCCGTGCTTTTTGTTGGCATTGCGGTGGATTTTGCCATTCAGTTTGCCGTGCGCTTTCGCGAGCGGCGCCTGGTGGTGCCTGATATTGTCGATGCCCTGCGTGATACCGGCAAGCGCACCGGGGCGCAGATACTGGTGGCATCTTTGGCGACTGCCGCCGGGTTTTTGGCGTTTACACCGACCGATTTTACCGGCGTTGCCGAGCTTGGCGCCATTGCCGGCGTGGGCATGGTGATTGCGTTTTTGTGCACGGTGACGTTTTTGCCGGCCATGCTGGCACTGTGCCAGCCGCGCGCCGAAACCCGCGAGATTGGCTTTGCCTTTGGCAAGCCGCTGGATGCCGCTTTGGTGCGCAACCGCTACCTGGTGGTGGCGGTGTTTGTGGGTTTGGCGCTGGCCGGGGCGGTTTTGGCGCCGCGCATTGGTTTTGACGGCGACCCGCTCAACACCAAGGATCAGACCACCGAAGCCGTGCGCACGCTGCACGATTTGATGGCCGACCCGATCACCAACCCGTACACCATCGAGGCGCTGCTGCCATCGCGCAAGGATGCCATGCAGGCGGCATCGCGGATTGGCGATGATAGTTTGGCCAAGGACGTGCTGACTTTTGATAGTTTTGTGCCAACCGATCAGGACCGCAAGCTGGCGATGATTGCCGATGCGGCCAGCGTGCTGGGGGCGAGTTTGGCGGCCCCTGCAACCCTACCGGCGGTGACCCCGGCCGATTTGCGCACGGCAACCTTGGCCCTGCACGATAAATTAGCAGGGCTTGATGGCAAGATTAGTGCAACCGACCCACTCAGCCTGATCCGGGATGATCTGGCCAAGCTGGCACGTGCCGATGATGCCGCGTTGCTTGCCGCCAACGCCGCCATGGTGCGGTTTTTGCCGGTCCAGCTTGACCAGTTGCGTGCGGCCTTGGCGGCCCACAAAATTACCGATGCCGACGTGCCGGTGGAGATTCGTCGCGATTGGCTGCTGGCCGATGGCCGCGCGCGGGTGCAGGTGTTTCCCCAGGCAGGGGTGCGTAACGGCCGAAAACTGCGCGAATTTGTGGAGGATGTGCAGGAAGATATGCCAGAATCGGGGGGATCGGCGGTGTGGATTGTGAATTCCGCCAGCACCATTATTCGCGCCTTCGGCACGGCGGCGGCGGCGGCGCTGGCTGGCATTGCGCTAATTTTGGCGCTGGCGTTGCGCCGCGCCATGGATGTGGCGCTGGTGATGGCGCCTTTGTTGATCTCGGCGTTGCTGACCGCGTTGACGTTATACTTGGCCGGCATGAGCCTGAATTTTGCCAATATTATAGCCCTGCCCTTGCTGCTGGGGGTGGGGGTTTCGTTTAACATTTATTTTGTGATGAACTGGCGCGCGGGTTTAACCGATTTTCTCGGCTCGGCCACGGCGCGCGCGGTGTTGTTTTCGGCGCTGACCACCGGCACCGCGTTTGGGTCGCTGGCGTTATCGCGCCACCCGGGTACTGCCAGCATGGGGGATTTGCTGCTGATTAGTCTTGCCGCCACGGTGCTGACCACTATGCTGTTTGTGCCGGCCATGCTGGCCTGCCTGACACCCGCAACACCGCCAAAGGATAGTGCCCAACATGGCTGAGGCACCGCTTGCCGGGATCACCGTGCTGGATCTTTCGCGCGTGCTGGCTGGGCCCTGGTGCACGCAGATTTTGGCCGATCTGGGTGCCAACGTTATAAAAATTGAGAACCCCGATGGCGGCGATGATACCCGCGGGTGGGGGCCGCCGTTTGCCACCGGCGAGAGTGCCTATTTTTTGTGCGCTAATCGCGGCAAGCAAAGTGTTGCGGTGGATTTTGCGCAAGCAGAGGGCCAAGCGATTATTCGCGAGCTGGCATTAACCGCCGATGTGCTGGTGGAGAACTTTAAGGCCGGCGGTTTAGATAAATACGGGCTGGGCCAGGCCGAGCTGTGTGCCGCCAACCCGCGGCTAATTTACTGTTCGATTTCGGGCTATGGCCGCAGCGCCCCCGATGCCGCGCGGCCGGGGTATGATTACGTTATTCAGGCCGAAGCCGGGCTGATGGCGATTAATGGCGAGATCGCCGGGCCGCCGATGAAAGTGGGGGTGGCGGTGGCCGATCTCTATACCGGCATGGCCAGCGCCCAGGCGATTTTGGCCGCGATCATCGCCCGCACGCGCGATGGGTTGGGCCAGCACATTGATATGGCGCTGCATGATTGCCAGATCGCCATGCTGGCCAATGTCGCCAGTGCAGCGCTAATTACCGGCACCGAACCGCCGCGCCTGGGTAATGGCCACGCAACCGTGGTGCCTTACCAGACCTTCCAAACGGCCGACCGGCCGATTGTGGTGGCGGTGGGTAATGATCGCCAGTTTCGCAAGCTGTGCACCGATGTGTTGGACAGCCCCACCCTGGCCGCCGATGCCTGCTTTGCCCGTAACCGCGACCGGGTGGCACACCGCGCGGCGCTGGATGCGATATTGGTGCCTTTGTTTTTGGGCGGCACGTGCGGCGATTTTCTGACGCGGCTGCGCGCAGCCGGGGTTCCGTGCGGCGAGGTGCGCAGTGTGCTGGGGGCGCTGGGATCGGAGGCGACACAGGCGCGTGGCATGGTGGCGATGGTGAACCACCCCCGTGCGGGCACCATTGGGCTGGTGGCATCACCGCTGAAACTGTCGCGCACCCCGGTGGTAGCGCCGCGTGCGCCGCCGCTGTTGGGGGCGGATACGGAGGCGGTTTTGGCGGGGATGGGGGCGGGGCGGTGCCACCGTTAGTGAAGTGCGGCATAGTGGGGGGATGATGATGGTGTCTCGGTTTCGGTGCATGGGTTTTTGGTTGGCTTTGCTGGTGGCGGGGTGTGCCGCCCCGGCGCCGCTGCCGCCCGCCTGCCCGGTGGGGCCGCCGCCGGTTGCCGATGGGTTGGCGCCGCTGCCGCCGGTTTCTGGCGCGCGGCAGGTGTTGCGGCCGGGGCATTGGGAATGGACCGGCGGTAGGTATGTGTTTGAAACGGCACGCTGGGTGGTGTGGACCGGGCCTGGCACAGCGCAGTGGCAGGCTGGTGCCTGGCAGACCGGGCCCGATGGGTGCGTTTGGGTGGCTGGGCATTTCTTGTCATGAGCACACAAACGGCGAACGCCCCGTTGGGTGATGCGCCGCCGCCGGCTGTGACCGCCGGGCATGTTACCGCGCTGCGGTTATTTGATATTGCGTTTGAAATTGACCTGAAACTGGCGGAAACGCTTTCGCGCGCCGCGGCCAGCAGTGGGGCGCGGCGCAAGCTGACCGCAACACCACCGCAGGCGGTGACGTTTGATGATCCGCCGTTTGGGCTGGTGTTGCCGCCGCGGCATATTGATATTGATGGGCATACCCATACCGCACACATAACTGCGCGGCTGTATGCGTTTGGCGTGGTGACGCTGGCGATACGCATTGATGCCGATATGATTGCGTGGGATGCTTATGCGCGGCTGGTGAATGCTATTCAGGCAGCCATCGGGCCAGGCAGCCTGAGCGCCATTTGGGATGAGATTCTGGCGGCGCTGATTGCCACGATAAAACCCGCGTTGTTGCGGCCGAATAATTCCTCTCTGGTGGAAGATTATTTGATTGCGACGGTGCACGGGTTTGACCGGCCGGTGCTGGGCGCGATGATTGGGCGGGTGATTGATCTGGTGCCGTTGTTATCGGGGGAAAGCCGGGCCCTATCAGAAAGTGCCCGTGGGGATTTGCTATCTCGGCGGTTTTCTTATTACGCCGATGATCTGGTGGTGCTGACCTGGGACCGCGCTTTTATTTTTGAACCACGGCACGACACTGATGTGGCGGACGTGATTGAAGTGGCCAACGCGCAGTTTTTGGAGCTGCGCTATTACGACGAAT
This sequence comes from Acetobacteraceae bacterium, assembly GCA_040400005.1. GTDB lineage: Bacteria > Pseudomonadota > Alphaproteobacteria > Acetobacterales > Acetobacteraceae > JBBARC01. The sequence goes on from JBBARC010000018.1 coordinate 29,412, forward strand.
TGCTGGATGACGAATTGCCGCGGATGTATGATTTGGTCGAGGCGACACGGCGACTAAGGGCGGGGCCGCAGCGGTTTTCTAAACTTGCGCGCAATCTTTATGCGATTGTGGCGGAGGTGACGGAACTTACCGAGAAAGTGGATAACGCGTTGCAGGTAACCGAGGATGTGTATTTGGCGCGGGTTTATGCGGCGGCGTTAGAGCAGTTTCGGGTAAAACCGATGAGTGCGGCGGTGGACCGTAAATTATCGATTATTCGGGATACATATATGGCGCTTTATAATGAGGCGGCTGGGGCGCGGGCTGGGTTAATGGAGCTTGCGGTGATTGTGTTGATTTTGGTGGAGGTGGTGTTGGCGATTTTTCGTTGGCATTGATGAGGTGAACGGCCGGACCTGGCAAAACCTTGGGTTTAGGTTTTTTATCCGTTTTGCGGCTCATGGCCTTGCCCCCCCTGGCCGACGGATCGCAAGGCCGGCGCCCGCAGTTCAATTGGGTGCGGCCGTCGTGGCGTGAGCCTGGGGTAGCCGAATCGGTTGAGGCGGTGTGTATTCATGGCTTACATGCTAGTCGCCAGTCCGACCCTGCGATTCGCTTTGCGTGCATACGACCTGGCGCTTTAAACGTGACGCCATGTGTCGAAGGCAAAGTCCGCAAAGACTATATGGAAGATTATCTAATGCCCCGCGCCTCCGTTGCATTGCGAACAGCCAAACCAACGGAACTATTGCCTCTGTTTCCGGTGCGTGAGCCTGGGGCAATGGCGGCCGCAAAAGGCAGCTGTGCTGCACCGCAAGCGGACTTCTTGTCACGGGTGAAGCGGTTCGACGGGCTGGGTGCCAAAACTGCTTCTTTTGACGAAAGTGGCATACCTTACTTAGTCAACGAGTTTTGGACGGCAGGTCAGCGTCAGGCCAATTCCATACATGAGGTATCCTATCGGGCGTGCTTTAAGGCACAGCTGCCTGAATTTTTCATTGATGGTCTGACGGCACCTGGCGAGGCTGTTCATGATCCATTTATGGGCCGAGGCACAACGCCAATTCAGGCAGCGTTAATGGGCCGCCGCCCGGTCGGCAATGACATCAACCCACTGTCAGTCCTGCTTACTCGCCCCAGGTTACAGCCGCCGTCGCTTCAAGACCTAGAGAAACGCCTGCAAACAGTGCCTTGGGACGAGGGGGAGATCGACTGTCCTGATCTGTTGGCGTTTTACCACCCCTCCACTTTACAAAAACTGACTTCGCTCAAGGCGTGGTTGTTGCAGCGGGCTCCTTTGGAGGATCCCAGTCCTGACCCTATCGACGACTGGATCAGGATGGTTTCGCTTAATCGGCTGACCGGCCACAGTCCTGGCTTTTTTTCGGGACGAACGATGCCGCCTAACCAAGCCGTTAGCGTCGCGGCGCAACTGAAGATGAATGCCAAGTCGGGCATGCAGCCACCTCCTCGTGACCTGATATCAATCATACTTAAAAAATCGAAAAGCCTGTTGAGCGATGGCGCACCGCCACCCCATCCGCCGGCGCAATTTTCGGTCGGCTTGGCAGCCGAAACTGCTCACATACCCGCGGCTTCAATTAGTCTGACCGTAACCTCTCCACCATTTCTGGACATAGTACACTACGCAGATGACAACTGGTTACGCTGCTGGTTTTCTGGCATTGACGTAAATGCTATTGCTATTGGGATGCACCGGACTGAGTCCGCTTGGAGCCAAATGGTTCGTGATGTCCTTCTTGAACAATCGAGAATCATCAAGCTTGGCGGGCATGTCGCATTCGAGGTGGGTGAGGTTCGCGGCGGCAAGATCTTGCTGGAGCGGCTCGTCTGGGCTGCCGCTGATGGCCTCCCCTTTGAGAAACTTGCGGTGCTTGTCAATCAGCAAGAGTTTACAAAGACAGCTAACTGCTGGGGAGTGTCTAATAACAAGTCCGGAACCAACACGAATCGGATCGTACTGCTACGCAGGGTCTAATCGGGGTAAGCAGATCAATGCTAACCCTTTGGCGGGATAGAGGCAGTAGAGATGCGCGCACGCTTTCAGATGGTCTGGGATGCAGAGGAACTAGCACGCGCATTTAAGGTAACGGTCCCCGACATCAAAGAGTATTTAACGGATGGCCGGCGTGTTTCATTTATCATTGAAAGGCGTCTTAAGTGGGAGAACCCAGGCTGGTCGCTCGCACCATCAGAAGGGGCGGGCTATGATCTTCGTGACCCAGATGGGGGGCTCTGGGAGGTCAGATCGATTACGCGAAGCGGTGTCTACTTTAACCCCTCCAGCCAAGTTGGGTCCGGTCGCCGATTTGATGAGGCCGGCTTTCGCGCAAAATTAGGCGCTTTAAAAGGTTTCATTCTTTCTGATATCGTAGGCTTTCCTGTCGTTGATCTCTTTGTAGTCCCCGTTGAGCATGTATTGCGTTGGCACGACATGCGCCAATTGGGAGAAAATGCAAAGGTATCACGGCAAGTTTTCTTAGGAAAGCTTGCGCACCAACTCACAGAGTGACCTAGAACCACTTTTCGGTTCTAGGCCGTTGCGTGAAAACCTGATCGCTAATCATCAATCACAATTTTCTGCCGCCGTCGCAACAGTTCCCTTTTGAATGACGTGATCAACCCGCAAGGGGCTAGGACGACTCCGCCAAGTGCCAGGAAGATGTAAAATTGCCATCTTAACACTGGGTATTTAGCTGATTGAATACCATGTCCGAAAGCGGTGTCTCGAATAGCGAAGCAGGCTGCTGCGCACGAACGCGACATCCCGACCTGGGAGCAAAATACCTTGAGGCTAAGAAACGTGGCACCTGCGTGGATGAAACCGACTGACTCGGCGGTTCGGCTCTGAGGGAACCGATCTTTTGATCAAGCCTGGGTCAGAGTCCTTCGATCGCTTTAACTGCCTCTTTGATCGTGGATGGCCCCTCTGTGGGCTGATAAAAACCACTGGTGTCCCAGAGAGCTGAAACAGCGTCTCGATCTTAAAGGTGATGCCACCGCCAGCCCGCGGCCCCGTCGCCTGGCGAGTCTTGATAACAAACGAGCCGACCTTATGCTGCAAAGCAAACGCTTCGATGGCGGACTTCATAACCAAAAGGGACTTCGTATCCCGGTCATCAGGCAGAGCCAGCTTCTTCGTGTCACACTTGACGTGGATTGTCTCCTCCGCCGCACTCTGCACTAGCGCGAGTATTGCTTCTTTACCCTTTATCTCGACACCACAGACAATCATGTCAACACACCTCACTGTTGAGGTTAAGAGTGTTACACTTCTTTACGAATCTCCGAAAGGTGACCGAATCGTTTTCAGGCCCACCTAAAATCCACTCTGTCACCGCTAGTGCCGGGCACGACTCGGGTGAGAAACCCTGGGCTTTGTGCTGCTATGGCAGACTTGGTTCGGGTGATCCGTGCCTGCCCTGGATAAACGCGTCCATTACCGTGACACGGACGCTAAAAACGATCTTGATACGCAGTGATGGGTGTGGGGTGGGAAAGACGGCGGGAAAAAGTGATCCCGCCCTACGCCGGGGAACCCCCAGGCTGTTCGATATCTTGATGACCCGTGCGGCGCGCATGCGATGGGTAGCGCTGGCGCTCACCCATCCTACCCTTGCAAGTCATACGCCGTGATGGAGGTGGGATGGGAAAGCCCCCAGGCGCCGCCGCCGCACGGTGCCAAATTACAAAAAGTCTTTTGCTTCTTTTCTTCAGAAAAGAAGCATCTTGCTTACCCTACCTTAAGTTTTTCACGAAAAAACGCAATCACCTCGTTAGCCGCTTCGCGCGTGCGTTCACCTTTTGCGTCGATGAGGTCGGCGGTGAAGACTGAGTGTGGGGGTTTGCCGCGGGCGGGCATGCCGGCCGGGTTGGCGCAGGCATCGGGCAGGGTTGTGCCGATAAAAGCGTCGCCGAGCTCGCGCGATAACGTCTCGAAGCGGGCCGCCGGTGAGAGGGGATCGGACGCGAAACGATAGCCGCGGACGACCAGGCCATCGGTTTGGGTGCGGGTGCGGATGGTGGCCAGGGCGGCTGGGGTTATATCCAAGGCTGCTTTGTTGGTGGCGGGCAGGCCGGGCTGGCTGAGCACGGGGGCGAGCATGACATCGTCCACCGCCATGGCGAGGGCGAAGCCGCCGGTGAGGCACATGCCGATGGCGCCGACGCCGGGGCCGCCGCATTCGGCGTGGGCGGTTTTGGCCAGGGCGCGGAGCCAGTTGGTGACCTGGCTGGGTTTGTTGGCGGCCAACATGGTGAATTCGCGCGATATGCATAAACCGACGACGCGGCCCATGCCGACATCTTCGGGGTTGGTGGCATCGGGGGTGCCGAGCAGGATGGGGGCATAGACGCGCAGGCCGGCATTGGCGACCCAGCGGCAGAAGCGGGCCAGGGTTGGGGTGAAGCCATAAATTTCGTGCATGATGATGACGGCGGGGCCGTGATCACCCAAACAGAGCACGGGTTTGGTTTTGCCGAGGAACGTGAGATCGCGGCGGGTGAAGTCGGCAATGTCGGCGGTGAGTGGCATGGCGGGGTTCCATACGGGTGAAGGCAAAGAGTAAGAATTTTTTGACGCTGGTTCGGCGAACGCGGTGGCAGCGTTGCCCCTGTCCCCCAGTTTCAAAAGTCTTTTTGCTTCTTTTTCTTCAGAAAAAGAAGAGTCTTACCTTAACCCGACCCCCGTAGCTTGACCGGGCAACGCCCGGGGGGCACGAAGCGTGGGTGTCAGGCGGCCGGGCGACCGCTGCCCCTTTTGCGTAGGCGAGAGGGGGGGAGGAAAGTCCGGGCTCCACGGAAAGACGGTGCCGGTTAATGGCCGGCGGGGGCGACCCCAGGGAAAGTGCCACAGAAAACAAACCGCCCAACCGCATGAGAGTGCGCGCGGGTTAGGGTGAAACGGTGCGGTAAGAGCGCACCGCACCCCTGGCAACAGGGGTGGCAGGGTAAACCCCACCGGGAGCAAGACCGCATAGGGGTGGCAGGGTTGGCGCAAGCACGGCCCGGGGGTTTTTCGCCTCGCCATCCGGGTTGGTCGCGTGAGGCGCTGCGGTAACGCGCGTCCCAGAGGAATGGTCGTCACGCGCTGGGAAACCGGTGTGGACAGAACCCGGCTTACAGGCCGCCTGACACAGTTTACTCATGGGTGATGTCGGTGGTTGGGGGTGCTGCGGGGCATGCGTATTTGGTTTGTTCTTTTAGAGGCCGTTTGAGGGTTTGCGCACAGAGTTATCCACAAGAACAAAGCAGGGGTAGTTTGTAATGTTTTTGGGGGGCGTATGGGCTGGCGTGGGCTGGGGCCAATTTGTTGATTTTCCAGCATTTTTAAGGAGAATTTGTTGGATGGACGGGCTGTAATTCAATTGACGCCCATAAAACGCCATGATACACCAAAAATTCCCATGGCGAGTCTCGTCCACACCCCGCGACGCGGTGTTTGTGGGGTGGAGAAGACCAGGCCGCCGGGGATTGGGGCCGCTTATGTGCGGCCGGGATTTTTGGGGGGTGCTGACCGCAGGCGATGGGCGATTTTGTTGGCACGCATGTGAATAAGCGCGACGGCAAGGGGCGGGTGTCTATTCCTGCGTCTTTCCGGGCGAGCTTGCGCGTGCTGCCAACCGACGAAACTGTGCAGCTTTTTGTGCGCGCATCGCATCGCCATAACGGCATTGAAGCCTGGCCGGTGGCCGAGTTTGACAAGTTGGCCGCCCCCTTGGCGCTGTTGGATAAGTTCAGCGACGATTATGAAGATTTGTCGGCGTCGCTTTATGGCGGGTCGTTCAGCATCGAATCGGACCGCGAGGGCCGTATCGTGCTACCGGAAAGCTTGGTGCGCCACGCAGGCTTGTCGGAGACGGTGGTGTTTATGGGGCTGGGGCGGATGTTCCAAATTTGGGAGCCGCTGGAGGCTGAGCGGCGGCGCGAGGAAGCCCGTGCGCGGGCTCGTGCGATTGGCCAGCGCCCGCGGGGTGAGCCATGAGCGGGACATTTTCGCATAACCCGGTGATGCTGGCGGACGTGGTGGAGCGCCTAAAGCCGCATGACGGCGGGTGCTATTTAGATGGCACGTTTGGTGGCGGCGGCTATGCGGAGGCGATTTTGTGTGCCGCCGATTGCACGCTGTTTGCGATTGATCGTGACCCCGCCGCCATTGCGCGCGGGGCTACGCTGGCTGCCCGTTACCCTGGGCGGTTGCATATGATTGAGGGCGGCTTTGGCGACATGCTGGGGCTGCTGGCCGATCGGGGTGTTTCGGCACTTGACGGTATTGTGCTGGATTTGGGGGTATCTTCTTACCAGATTGACGACCCGGCGCGGGGATTTTCGTTTCGGTTTGATGGGCCGCTGGATATGCGCATGGGTGGCACTGGGCCCACGGCTGCTGATTTGGTGGCGGGTTTGGGTGAGGTGGAGTTGGCTGACACGCTTTACCAGTTTGGCGAGGAACGCCAATCGCGCCGCATTGCGCGCGCCATTGTGGCGGCCCGCGCCGTTGCCCCGATCACCACAACCTTGCAGTTGGCAGCTTTAATTCGTGCCAATATGCCGCACACCAAAGATGGTATTCATCCGGCGACGCGCAGTTTTCAGGCGCTGCGTATTCGGGTGAATGATGAGCTGGGCGAAATTTCGCGCGCGCTGAATGCTGCTACCGGTATGCTGGCGCCGGGCGGGCGGTTGGTGGTGGTGTCGTTTCATTCGCTGGAAGACCGGCTGGTGAAAACGGCGTTTGCGGCCGCCGCGGGGCGCACGCCTTCGCCGAGCCGCCACGACCCGGGCAATTTGTATCATGCCCCGCGGGCGGGGTTTCGCTTACTGCATAATAGTGCGGCGAGGCCTGGCAGTGACGAATGTGCGGCAAACCCGCGCGCGCGCAGTGCACGGTTGCGCGCGATTGAACGTTTGGCGGAGGCCGCATGATATTTCGCCCGTTAACCGCAATTTGCGCGTTTGCAGCCTTAGGGGCTGGGTTGTTTTTGTATTCGGAAAAGCACCGCACGGCGCTGGTGGATCGCGATATCGCGCAGTTGATTGAGCACAGCCAGGCAGCGCGTGAGCGCATCGGCGTTTTGCGCACCGAATGGCAGTTGCTGAATAATCCTGATGTGTTGCGGGAACGGTCGGATAAATATTTGCATTTGCAGGCGATGGAGCCTTCGCATTATGTGAAGTTGGCAGATCTGGGCGCGCATTTGCCGGGGCCGCTGGCGCCGGGTGCGGTGCCCAGTGCAGATGACGCGGTTGTGGTGGGTGCTGCCGACGGTGCCGCGATCGTGGTCGCGAGTGGAGAGACAATGCCTGATGGCGGGCATGGTGATGCCGCGCATGATACGGCCACTGTGGCGCAAGTTAAGCCCAACGCTGATGCCCAGGTTGCAAGCCTGCTGATAACGGAGAAAATGCCGGCGCGTGCGGGGCTGGCGATTGCGGCAAAAACCGATGTGAAGGCCAAGCCGCATAACCCTGTTCACCACACGGCAACGCCTGCTTCGCACGCGCCGGCTCCGAATGATATGTCTGGCCTGCCGCGCGGTGCGCCGTTGCCGTTAGCGGCACCCCAGCCGATTGGCGCCACTGTGGTTTCCGCCATGGCGCATACTGGCATGGCGCAAACTGGGCATCGCGCGTTTATGCAGCCCGCGATCGTTAGTGCTGTGCCGCGCTACGCAACGGCTGCAATGCCGGTTAGTTCGTCGCTAGGTATGGCAAGCAGGCTGCCCCCGCCTGTGCCTTTGCCCGCAGACGAACGCTAAGGGGCCGCTGGCATGACCAATGATACCAGCAAAAACGGATTGTCGCTGCGCCGCTGGCGCCAGCAGTTTGCCGCCCGCCTGACCGGCGCACCCGATCGCGGGGCAACGCCGCGCACCGAAGTGTTTCGCATAACGGAGGCCGATAAAAAGCGTGCCGCCCGGTTGGATCGCACGCATGCACGCCTAGTGGTGGCATCGGGCGGGTTTACCCTAATGTTTGGTGCTATTTCGGCTGGGTTGGTGGCGCGCACAGTGATTTTTCCGATGGCGCCGAGCCATGCGGAAATGCACACGCTGGTGCCATCACCGAATGTGCTGATTAGCGACACAGTGCCTGATTATAGCCCTGACAGCAGCGATACCAAACGCGCGCGCGCTAGTATTCTGGATCGTAACGGCGAAATTTTGGCAATTTCCCTGCCGATGGCAGCCCTGTACGCCAACCCGCGCGAAATGATTGATGCCGCCGATGCCGCGCATAAAATTAAGGGTGCGCTGCCGCGATTGAACGAGCGCGAAATTCTCGACAAATTACAGGCCGAAAAAGAATTTGTCTATCTTGATCGGCGGCTGACGCCATCAGAAGAACGTGCTGTGAACGATCTTGGTATTCCTGGATTGTATTTTGAAGCGGCAACCAAGCGGCGCTACCCGCTGGGCCGGACGGCCGCCCAAGTGTTGGGCGGGGTGGACGTGGATGGCCACGGTGTGGCCGGTGCCGAGCGCGCGTTCGATAAGATTTTGGAACGCGGCACTGAGCCTGTGCGGCTATCGATCGACGTGCACGTGCAAGCAGTGATGCGCGAAGAGCTTGAAAAATCTAAAGAAGAATTTCTGGCAATCGGTGCCTGCGGCATTGTGATGGACGTGCACACCGGCGAAGTGATCGCCATGGTCAGCCTGCCCGATTATGATACCAACGATTTTGGCAAGGCCGAAGATGGCGAACGTTTTAACCGCGCGGTGACCGGCATGTTTGAACCGGGCAGCACGTTTAAGCTGCAAACCGCCGCCATGGCGCTGGATTTCGGCACCGCCCATATTTGGGACCAGTTTGACGCCGCGAATAACATTCATATCGGCCGCTTCACCATTGTGGATTACAAAGGCAAGCACCGGTTTTTGTATTTACCGGAAGTGATCGCGTATTCTTCCAACCTGGGGGCTGCCCACATCGCCCTAGGCGTAGGCGCTGCGCGCCAGCGCGAATGGCTGGGCGCCATGGGCATGTTTCGTCGCATTGGCATAGAACTACCCGAAGCCGGCGTGCCGATTGTGCCGCCAGTGGCAAACTGGAAAGAAGCCGCCACCATGACCATCGGCTTTGGTCATGGCATTGCGGTATCGCCGTTGCACGTGGTGCGCGGCACAGCAGCCCTTGCCAATGGCGGTTACGTGATTACGCCAACCATTTTAGCACGCGATCCCAACGATACCCCGCCTGCCGGCAAGCGAGTGATGTCGCCCAACACATCCGATGTTGTGCGCAAACTGATGCGTCTGGTGGTGACCGATGGCTATGGCAAACCTGCGGATATTGAGGGGTATTTTGTTGGCGGCAAAACCGGCACGGCAGAAAAAGTGGGCGCGCATGGCTACAAAAAACATGCCAACGTCAGTGCGTTTATGAGCGTATTTCCGATGAATGCGCCGCGCTATGCAGTGTATTTTATGCTTGATGAGCCCAAAGGGAATAAAGAAACCGGTGGCTATGCAACCGCGGGCGCGGTGAGCGCACCGGGGGCCGGGCGGGTGATTGCGCGCATTGCCCCCATGCTGGGGTTGTTTCCGGAAATTAAAACGGAAGAGATTATACAGGCAAGTTTATCGATCCCCATGCAGCCTGGGCACGGCACCGGTGAACCCACCGGGATTGGGTCACCGCTGGAATCCGCCATGCAGCAGGCGTTGCTGCCACCGGCGCCGCCCGCGCCAACCCGCCACGACCCCAACGCGCTGCGCCACGAAGCAGCACTGACCGTGCGTGTGCCGGATGGGGTTGAAGCTGTTGCCGCTCGCTGATCTGATTGCGCGCGCCGGCCTGCCGAAAGATACGGTAGCAGGCAGCAATGTTGTAATCACCGGGATAACCGCTGATAGCCGCGCGGTACGCAGCGGCATGTTGTTTGCAGCCATTGCCGGCAACCGAGTTGATGGCCGCGGGTTTATTGGCCAGGCGGTGGCGCAAGGTGCGGCTGCTGTGCTGGCGCAAATCGGCACACCGTGGCCAGCCGGCGTGCAACACCTGCCGTTTATTTTGCATGCCGAACCGCGCCAGGCGCTGGCCCGATTAGCCGCCGCTTTAGCGGGGCCTGGGCCACGCACCATGGTTGCGGTCACTGGCACCAACGGCAAAACCAGCACGGTGGATTTTTTGCGCCAGATCTGGGCGCATTTTTACATACCGGCGGCAAGCTTAGGCACGTTGGGTTTGGTGGCACCAGGGCACGCCGGCGGTGGTGGGCTGACAACGCCCGATCCTGTGGCGCTGGCGGAAACCCTAAATAGGCTGGCCCGCGAAGGGGTAACCCACGCTGCAATAGAAGCATCATCGCACGGACTGGACCAATATCGGCTGGATGGGGTTGAACTGACAGCTGCCGGATTTTCTAATCTCACCCGTGATCATCTGGATTATCACCAAACTATGGGCGATTACCGCGCAGCCAAGCTGCGGCTATTTGTAAATTTACTGCCTGCCCAAGCCGCCGCCGTGGTTAATGCCGATATGGATAGCGATACGCTGGCCGCATTGCACAAAATTGCGCAGGCGCGGCATTTACGGCTGATTACCACAGGCGATGCTGGCGAACATTGGCGTATACTGGCAACCACCGCCTTGCCGCATGGCCAAGCATTGCATGTGTCGGTGCACGGCGCGCCGCACCATGTTGAACTCGTCCTGCCCGGCCGGTTTCAGGCCGATAATGTGGTGCTGGCAGCCGCGTTGGCCGAGGTTACGGGTAGCGCAAACGTCATCGCGGCACTGCCGCATTTGCGTGGTGTGCGCGGGCGCATGGAACTTGCCGTGCGGTTGGCCAATGGTGCTGCGGCGTATGTGGATTATGCGCATACCCCCGATGCGTTGCAGCGCTTGCTGCAGGCGTTGCGGCCGCATACCACTGGCAAACTTGTGTGTGTGTTTGGCGCCGGCGGGGATCGCGATCCGGGCAAGCGGCCGCTGATGGGTGGCGTTGTTGCAAAATATGCTGATTTAGCCATCATCACCGATGATAACCCGCGCACCGAAAATGCTGCCGCCATTCGTGATGCCATTCTAACCGCCTGCCCTGGTGCGTACGACATTGGCGATCGCGCCGCCGCCATTGCAGCAGGGCTTGCAGCTTTACACGCCGGCGATGTGCTAGTGGTTGCCGGTAAAGGCCACGAACAGGGGCAGATTGTTGGTGGTGATGTGCTGCCCTTTGATGATGCAAGCGTTTTGCGCTCACTGTGTGGTACCGCATGAGCGCGCTGTATTCCGCCGCCGATTTAGCGATTGCCACTGGGGGCACGGTGTCACGCGATGTATCGGTAACCGGTGTATCGATCGATACCCGCACATTGCGCCTAGGCGATCTGTTTGTTGCCCTGCACAGCGATCACGGTGATGGCCATCGGTTTGTGCAAGCCGCGATCGACGCCGGTGCTGCGGCCGCCTTGGTGGATCACGTGCCTGATGACGTTGGTGATTTTCCGCTGGTGGTGGTGGATAATACGCAAGTAGCTTTAACCGCACTTGGCGCATTCGCGCGCGCACGTTTTGCAGGGAGGGTGATTGCGGTGACCGGCAGTGTCGGTAAAACCACCACCAAAGAAATGCTGCGCGAGATTTTATCGGCTAGCGGCAAAACCCATGCAGCCCAAGCTAGTTACAATAATCACTGGGGTGTGCCGCTAACCTTAGCGTTGATACCGTGCGATGCCGAGTTTGCGGTGATTGAAATTGGTATGAACCAGCCAGGTGAAATTGCACCACTAGCAGCATTGGCCCGCCCGAACGTGGCGCTGATTACCACAATCGCATCTGCGCATATTGGCAACATGGGTAGCCTTGCCGCGATCGCCGACGAAAAAGCGGCTATTTTGGGTGGGCTAGTGCCCGGCGGGGTGGCGATTTTACCGGGTGATAAGGAGACGCTGCCGCGTTTACGTGCGGGCGCACGCGCCGACATAAGCTGCGTTGTCGTGGCAGCCACCGATGAGTGTGTTGTGCGTGAAGATGCTTATGGCAGCGACGTGTACGCGCAAATTGGCGATACGACGCTCACATTTCGGGTGAATGCACCGGGTCGCCACATGGTGCATAACGCGATGATGGCGCTTACCGGTGCTGCGGCCCTTGGTGCTGATGTGGTGACCGGTGCTGCAACACTGGCCCGATTCGGCGCAATCAGCGGGCGCGGCGTGCAGCGGCAGATTTTGGGCGGCTCGGCGCTGTTGCTGGATGAAAGTTACAACGCCAATACTGCATCGGTGCGCGCGGCGCTGGGCGTGTTGCGCCTATTGCCGGCAACAAGGCGCGTGGCGGTGCTGGGCGACATGCTGGAATTAGGCGAATTCAGCACAAATGAACATATATCGTTGGCAAACGACCTGCGCGAATCGGCTGATCTGCTGTACGCATGTGGCCCTGCCATGAAATTTTTATTCGATTCTTGCCCAACCACCATGCGGGCATTTCATACCGCCGACAGCGCGAGCTTGGCGCCCATCGTTGCGGCTGCGGTGCGCGCGGGCGACGCGGTGCTGGTAAAAGGGAGTTTTGGTAGCCGCATGCGCCTAGTGGTGGATGCCCTGATCGCGCGAGGCGCCTGATGCTGTATAATTTTACACACGCTTATGCTGATCAGTTTATTCTGTTCAACCTGTTTCGCTACATCACGTTTCGCGCAGGGGCGGCCTGCATGACGGCGCTGATCATGAGCCTGTGGATGGGGCCGCGGGTGATACGATGGCTAAAATCGGTGCAGGGCAGCGGCCAGCCGATACGGCTTGATGGGCCGGCGCGCCACATATTGGAAAAACAAGGCACACCAACCATGGGCGGCGTGCTGATACTGGCGTCCCTGGTGGTATCGACCCTGCTATGGGCGGATTTGCGTAATGGCTATGTGTGGGCAGTGATGTTTTGCACCCTGGGCTATGGCGCTGTTGGCTTCTATGACGATTACCTGAAACTGTCGCGGTGCAACACAAAAGGCGTATCGGCGCGGCTAAAATTGTCGGTGCAAATCGCAGTTGGCCTGGTCACCGCTTTTTGGATTATGTCGTTGACCCATGGGCCACTGTCCACCGCAGTCGCCATCCCTGTTTTCAAAGGACTGCTGGTGCCGCTGGGCTACGCGTTTCCGCTGTTTGCGATGTTTGTGATGATTGGCAGTTCGAATGCGGTGAACCTGACCGACGGGCTAGATGGCCTGGCAACCGTGCCAACCATTATTGTGGCCGCCGTGTTTGCCTTGATCTCCTACCTAGTGGGCAACCGGCTTTTTGCCGATTACTTGCAATTAAACCACGTGCCTGGCGTGGGCGAATTGGCGATATTTTGCGCAGCTCTGATCGGAGCAGGGCTTGGTTTCTTGTGGTATAATGCGCCGCCTGCCGCAGTGTTTATGGGTGACACCGGCAGCTTGGCACTTGGCGGCGCGCTCGCCGCCGTGGCTGTGGCTGTAAAGCACGAAGTGGTGCTGATGATCGCCGGCGGGTTGTTTGTGGTGGAAACGGTCAGCGTTATTATCCAGGTGTTTTGGTATAAGCGCACCGGCAGGCGAGTGTTTTTAATGGCGCCGCTGCACCACCATTTTGAAAAGAAGGGCTGGGAAGAACCCAAAATCGTCATCCGGTTTTGGATTATCTCGATGATTTTGGCGATCCTCGCCCTTGGCACGTTGAAAATCCGATGAGTACTTTTCCACCCGACCTGTTCGCAGGCAGGCTTTATGCCGTGCTCGGCTTAGGCCGCGCCGGCATTGCCGCGATGCGGGCGCTCACCGATATGGGTGCACGCGTCATCGGCTGGGACGATGCCGCCTTCGTGCGCGATCAAGCTGCCGCCGAAGGGTTTTTGATTACCGACCCTACTCAGGATATTGGTGATATCACAGCGCTGATACTTTCGCCTGGCATTGCGCATCGGCTGCCAGTGCCGCACCGCATTGCGGCTGCAGCCCTTGCCGCAGGCCGGCCGATACTGACCGATGCTGAATTGCTGTATGAAGCCGTGCGCGCGGCGGGTGCACGTTGCCGGTTTGCCGGCATTACTGGCACCAATGGCAAATCGACCACCACGGCGTTGCTTGCGCATATTTTGCAAACCGCCGGGGTGCCGCACGCGGCGGGGGCCAATTTGGGGCCGGCGGCGTTATCGCTGCCATTACTGCCCGATCACGGCGTGTATGTTCTAGAGATGTCATCTTACATGCTGGAACGCCTAGCGAGTTTGCGGTTTGATGCGGCAGTGATGCTGAATTTGAGTGCCGATCATCTTGATCGGCACGGTGATATGGACGGATACGCCGCAGCCAAACGGCAGATTTTTACACGCCAAAGTGCGGCCGACGCGGCCATTATTGGTATTGATGATACATTCAGCCGCGAGATAGCCAACACTATTGCCGGAGCACTTCGTATTTCGGCCGACACGCCAGCCGATGTCTGGTGTGATGCGGCGTGGAAACTGCGCGACCATGCCGGCATCATTGCTGATATGACCCAAACACACGCCCTGCCCGGCCGCCACAATGCGCAGAATGCTGCCGCCGCCACGGCGATGGCGCGTGCGCTGGGGGTGAGCGATGATGATATTCGCGCAGGGCTGATATCATTCACTGGCCTTGCCCACCGGCAAGAACTGATCGCCGAGATCGATGGTGTGCGCTATGTGAACGACAGCAAGGCTACCAACGCCGATGCAACGGCGTGCGCGCTGGGGTGTTACGATCGCGTTGTGTGGATTGCTGGTGGCATTGCCAAAGCTGGTGGCATCGGTAGTTTGGTCCCGTTTTTCCCCCGTGTGGCACTGGCTTTGTTGATTGGGCGTGATGCTGCACAGTTTGCCGAAACGCTAACCGCCGCCGGGGTACGCCACCAGGTGGCGGATACGCTGCAGGTGGCCGTAGCCCTGGCGCCGGCGCTTGCGCGCACGCTTGGCGCACCAACCGTGCTGCTATCACCGGCGGCGGCAAGCTTTGATCAGTTTACAGGCTTTGAAGACCGCGGCGCGCAGTTTCGCGCCCTGGTTGAAAATTTGGGGAGCGCTGCCTGATGCCGAGCCTATCGCGCGCAGATACATCTGTTCTCGGCCGCTGGTGGTGGGAAGTGGATCGTTGGACCCTATCCGCGATCATTACCCTGATCGGCTGCGGTTATGTGTTGGTGATGGCGGCAAGCCCGGCGGTTGCTGAGCGCATTCACCAATCGCGCGATTTGTTTATCTTAAAGCAAGTGCTGTTTTTGGCACTGGCCGGGGCGATTGTGTTTTTCACATCGCTGTTGTCGCATCGTGATATCAAGCGGCTGGCAGTTGCGGGCTGTATTTTGGCGTTGGCGCTGACGTTTTTAACCCTGGTGCATGGGGTAGAAATTAAGGGCGCGCGGCGCTGGATTGCGCTGCCGGGGATGTCTATTCAGCCTAGCGAATTTCTAAAACCATGTTTTGCTGTGGTGACCGCCTGGCTGTTGACGGAAGCACGCAAAGGGTTAGGGGTGCCCGCCCGTTTGGCCGCTTTTGGCGTGTTTGGCTTGATTTTGATGCTGCTGAAATCACAGCCTGATATCGGAATGTTGTCGGTGGTAACAGCGGTGTTCTTCGCCCAGTTGTTTATTGACGGGATGAACATGGCGTTTGTAGGTATGGGTATTGCCAGCATGGGTGCGGCCGCCATGGGTGCCTATGTGTTTTTTCCCCATGTGCGCAGCCGGGTGACGCGGTTTTTGCACCCCGGCCAGGGCGATGATTATCAGGTGAACACGGCGTTGCAGGCATTTGGCAATGGCGGGTTGTTTGGCCGCGGGCCGGGCGAAGGCCACATTAAAGATTTGCTGCCCGATGCGCACGCCGATTTCGTGTTTGCGGTAGCCGGCGAAGAATTTGGTCTGATCGTGTGCTTGATCATTTTGGGCGTGTTTGCGTTTATTGTGCTGCGCGGTTTGCTGAGACTAATTCAAGAAACCGATGAGTTTGTGATTTTGGCATCGGGCGGGCTGATCACTGGCTTTGGCTTGCAGGCGTTTGTGAATATGGCATCAACCCTGCATTTGATCCCGACCAAGGGTATGACGCTGCCGTTTATTTCGTACGGTGGTAGCTCGGCGATGTCGGTGGCGCTGGGTATGGGCATGTTGCTGGCGCTCACCCGACGCCGCATGCATGGCGAACAACCATGAGGGGCCCGGCGGTGCGGCCCATTATTATTGCGGCTGGTGGAACGGGGGGGCATTTTTTCCCCGCCGAGGCGCTAGCCGCAACACTATACGCGCGCGGGCATCGGGTTGTGTTGATGACCGATGCGCGATCGGGGGCTTTGAAAAGTGCGGTGTTTGGCGGGCGCGAAACCTATGTGCTGCCGGGATCGGGTATTGCAGGGCGCGGCATTGTTAAAGCAGCACGCGCGGTTTTTGCCTTAGCCCACGGTGCGGTGCGTGCGAGTATTTTGATCAACCGGCTAGACCCCGCCGTGGTGGTGGGATTTGGCGGCTACCCTTCAGTGCCGCCAATCCTTGCGGCATCTTTGCGGCGCCGGCGTACGGCGATTGTGCTGCACGAACAAAATGCTGTGCTGGGCCGGGCTAATCGCATGATGGCATGCATTGCCGACGTGCTCGCCCTGGGCATGACCGAAACCGCGCATATCCCTGCCAACGTCACAGCGCACATCACGGGTAATCCGGTGCGGCCGCAGATTGCGGCGATCGCTGACGCGCCATATCAGGTGCCTGGCGACACCATCGAATTGCTGGTGGTGGGCGGATCGCTGGGCGCACGGGTATTTAGCGATGTGGTACCGCAAGCGGTGGCGGCCTTACCCGGTGACTTGCGCATTCGGCTTTCAGTAACCCAGCAATGCCGAGTGGAAGATTTGCCGCGGGTGCGCCAGGTTTACAAAGCCTGCGGTGTGCCATCTGATTTGGCGCCCTTTTTTACCGATATCGCCGATCGTTTGGCGCGCGCGCATTTGGTGATTGGGCGTGCCGGGGCATCGACCTGCGCCGAATTGGCAGTGGCTGGGCGACCATCTATTTTGGTGCCGCTGCCAACTGCCATTGATGATCACCAAACCGCGAATGCGCGGGCGTTATCAGATGCCGGTGGCGCCACCGTGCTGGCACAAAGCGAATTTAGCCCCGAAAAACTCACAGCCCTTCTTGCGGCGCAGTTGGCAGATATGGCTTATTTGCAAGGTGCGGCAGAATCTGCGCGCAAGTGTGGCCGGGCGGATGCGGCGGAAAAACTGGCGGATGAAATTGAAAACCTTATGGCCATGAGAGAACGCGTGGCATGAGGGCGCTGCCGCTGAACATTGGCATGATCCATTTTGTCGGCATTGGCGGTATCGGCATGTCCGGCATTGCCGAGGTGCTGCACATGCTGGGTTATGGCGTGCAGGGCAGCGATATTTCTGACAATGCAAATGTTAAACGGCTGCGCGCGTTGGGCATTGCGGTGGCGGTTGGCCACGATGCGGCGAATTTAGGGGCCGCCCAAGTGGTGGTGGTTTCTACCGCGGTGAAAATTGATAACCCAGAAGTTATGGCCGCCCGCCAGGCGCTAATTCCTGTGGTGCGGCGTGCCGAAATGCTGGCCGAATTGATGCGGCTGCGCTGGGCCATTGCTGTTGGCGGCACCCATGGCAAAACTACCACAACCAGCCTGGTTGCCTGCGTGCTGGAAGCGGCCAAGCTTGATCCCACTGTTATCAACGGCGGTATTATTGAGGCTTACGGATCGAACACCCGCATGGGTGCGGGCGATTGGATGGTCGTTGAAGCCGACGAATCTGATGGCAGCTTTTTGCGCCTGCCGGCAACCATTGCTGTTGTGACCAACATGGACCCCGAACATCTGGACCATTGGGGCACGGCAGAAGCGATGACTGCCGGTTACGACCAGTTTGTTGGCAATATCCCGTTTTACGGTTTTGCCGTGCTGTGCATTGATCATCCTGCGGTGCAGGCGATGATACCGCGGGTGGATCGCCGGTTGGTCACTTACGGATTTTCACCGCAGGCCGATGTGCGGGCAGACCGGGTGGTGGCTGACAGGTTGGGTTCTACCTTTGAAGTTGCCATCACCGATAGGTTTCGCAAGCGCACGCGGCGCATGGGGCCGTTTCGGTTGCCCATGCTGGGGCAGCACAATGTACAGAATGCTCTGGCGGCGGTCGCCGTAGGCGTTGAGATGGAAATTGATGACCAGACCCTGCGCAGTGCGTTTGCATCTTTCCGTGGTGTGAAACGTCGCTTTACCAAAACCGGCGAAACTAATGGCGTGACGGTGATCGATGATTACGGCCACCACCCAGTAGAAATTGCCGCCGTTCTGCGTGCGGCCCGTCAAGCCGGTGCACGCGAAGTGATCGCCGTGGTGCAGCCACATCGCTATAGCCGGCTGGCATCGCTGTTTACCGAATTTTGCACCTGCATGAACGATGCAAGCACAGTGATTATCGCCGACGTTTACGCCGCCGGTGAAAAACCGATGGATGGGTTTGATCGGGATGCGCTGGTGGACGGGCTGCGCGCCAGTGGCCATCGCAGTGTGGTGCCGCTACCCGGACCGCAGCATTTGGCAGAAATGATCAACGCCATTGCTAAATCAGGCGATTTTGTCATCTGCCTAGGTGCCGGCACCATTACCCAATGGGCGGCAAGCTTGCCGGCAGAATTGGCAACCCTGCAGGCCGGCACAAAACGCGAAGGCGCGCGGGCATGATGGCGGCGCAGCATACACCGGCCCTGATAGATACCCTGCCGCCCACCGCCGGGCGCCTGCAGGCGGGGGTTGTGTTAGGCCCCAACACCTGGTTTCGCGTGGGTGGGCCTGCCGAAATTTTACTGCGCCCGGCCGATACGGATGATTTGCAGGCGTTTTTGGCAGCATTGCCGTTAGAAATTCCGCTTTGCGTTATTGGCGCTGCATCCAACCTTATTATCCGCGACGGCGGTATCAACGGCGTGGTGATCCGCCTGGCGCGTGGTTTTGGCGACATTGCGGTAGATGATGCGGGCATTACCGCAGGGGCTGCGGCCCTTGATGCGATAGTTGCGGAATATGCCCTTGAAGCCGGGCTGACCGGGTTGGAATTTTTATCTGGTATTCCCGGTGCTGTTGGCGGTGCGGTTGCGATGAATGCTGGCGCCTATGGCGGCGATGTTGCCAGTGTTCTAGACTGGGCCGAGATCGTTACCCGGCAGGGTGAACTGATACGGCTGACCGCGGCCGAACTTGGTTTTTCGTATCGCCATTCGCGCCTGCCGCCGGAATGTGTGGTGGTGCGGGCCCGTTTTGCCGCGCGCGCTGGTGATCGCAGTTTGATCGCCGCCCAAATGGCGGAGATTAAAACCAGCCGCGAAGCAACCCAACCGGTGCGGGCGCGCACGGGCGGATCGACTTTTCGCAACCCCGAGGGGCATAAGGCGTGGGCGTTGATTGATAGCGCCGGCGGCCGCGGCCTTACCCGTGGTGGTGCGCAGGTTTCTGAAAAGCACTGCAATTTTTTGATCAACACCGGCACCGCGACGGCCGCCGACCTTGAAGGGTTGGGCGAAGATCTGCGCCGTATTGTACATGCCACCAGCATGGTGACGTTGGATTGGGAAATTAAACGCATCGGCATACCGGCAACCGCGCCGCAGGTGGTGCCATGACAACAGTTGGTGTTTTGTATGGCGGCATTTCGGCCGAGCGCGAGGTTAGTCTTTCATCTGGCGCGCAGGTGATTGCGGCATTGGAAAATGCTGGATTTGCCGTGCGCCCAATTTTGGTGGGGAATGATCTGGCAGCCTTACTGGCAGCCTTAACACCGCCGCCAGATGTTGTGTTTAATGCATTGCACGGCAGGTTTGGCGAAGATGGAGTTATTCAGGGGGTGCTGGACTGGCTGAATATTCCCTACACCCATTCTGGCATGCGGGCCTCGGCGCTAGCGATGGACAAAGCCGCCAGTCGTGCGGTGTTTGCTGCCGCTGGTTTGCCGATTGCTGACGGCCGGGTGATTGAGATTGGCGAATTGGCGGCGGGCGATCCACTGCCGCTGCCTTATGTTATCAAACCGCTGAATGAAGGGTCGTCGGTGGGGGTTGAGATTTTTCGCACTGGCGAAAATAAGCGCGCGCAAGTGGTAGCCGCCTGGCATTTTGGCACCCAGGCGCTGGCCGAAGCGTTTATCCCCGGGCGCGAATTGACCGTTGGGGTGCTGGATGATGTGGCGCTGACGGTGACTGAAATTTCAGCAACGCACGCGTTTTATGACTACGAAAGCAAGTATGCGGCCGGCGGGTCGCACCATGTGATCCCGGCGCCGATCCACCCTGCGGCGTTTGCCCAGGCGATGACATTGGCGGTTGCGGCGCATAAGGCGCTGGGCTGTTCAGGGGCGAGCCGCACCGATTTTCGTTATGATGATACGCAGGGCGAACCAGGGCGGTTGGTGCTGCTGGAAGTGAACACCCAGCCGGGGCTTACGCCGACATCTTTGTTGCCCGAACAGGCGGCTTTCACCGGCATGGATTTTTCTGCACTGTGTGCCTGGATGGTGGAGCACGCAACATGTCGCGGATAAAAAAACGCCGCGAAATTGAACGGCCGAGCCGGGTAAAGCTGTTGCTACGGCGGCAGCGGCGCAATCTGCGCCTGCTGGGGTTTGGCGCTGTGGCGTTTGGGTTGGTGTTTGCATCCCTCGCGGTATCGCGATCGGCCCAGCATGGCGGCATTGTTGCCAAGCTTGCTGAAAGCTTTGGGCGGGCCACTGATTTGCGCGTGGCGAAAATTACCTTTGGGCCGCACCCCAATACGCCGGAAGCGCGGTTGACCCAGGCATTAGGGGTTGCCCCCGGCGATCCCATTTTGGGATTTTCGGTTGACGCGGCGCGGCAACGTTTGGAAACATTACCGTGGATCGCTCATGTGTCGGTGGAACGCCGGCTGCCGGGCGAGATCTATGTTGACCTAACCGAGGGCCGCCCTTTTGCGATTTGGCAAACGCAGGATAAATTCTTGTTGATCGACCGCGATGGCGGCACGGTTGCCAATGAAGATGTGACCCGGTTTGGCGAATTGCCGCTGGTGGTGGGGCCAGGTGCGCCCGCCGCTGCAAGTACGATGATTGATTTGCTAGCGAAATTTCCGGATTTGCGGCCACGGGTGGATGCCATTGTGCGCATCGGCCAGCGGCGCTGGAATTTGCAGTTAAAAAACCACATGACGGTGATGCTGCCGGAGGGCCACGAGCCGGAAGCCTTGCAGCGCCTAGCGGAGCTGAATGCAAGCCAGGCGCTGCTAGACCGGCCGCTGGACATTGTTGATTTGCGGCTGGCCGACAAACTAACCATTCGCCCGCGTGTAGCGATTGGTGATGCGCCAGCACAAGATACAAAGCCCGCCAGCAAGAGTGAGCCAAAGACCGACGTAAAACCGGCCACAGCACGGGTGCCGATGAACAAGCCGGCGGTGCGCGCGGCCAGCGGTAAGCCCGCCGTGTTGCGTATAAAGCCTGCCAAAACTTTGCTGCCCGATGCCGATGATCAAAGCCGCCGGGCGACACTGGCCGCGAGGAGCGCCACGTGAACGATATTCCGCGCCGCACACAATTAAGTTTGCCGCCATCGATGCCGCCGGATCCGCCGGCGCGGCCACGGCCACGCCAGGCAGGCCCCTTTGGTGTGCTGGATATTGGCAGCACCAAAATTGCCTGCGTGATTGGACGCACCGAATCGGATGGATCGTTGCGCGTGCTGGGCAGCGGGTTTACCCGATCGCGCGGCGTGCGTGGTGGTAGCATCACCGATTTAGAAGATGCCGAGCGTGCCATTCGCCAGGCGGTGGCGTTGGCGGAAACCATGGCCGACCATCGGTTGCGCTCTGTTGTGGTGAATTTGTCGTGCGGGCTTCCAACCAGCCAGTTGTTAAATATGCAGCTGCATGTCGGCGGCCGGCAGGTAACCGAAGCCGATATACGCCAGATTATCCATGCGGGCCGGGCGCGTGCAGCAAGTGAAGGGCGCGAAACCATCCATTCGCTGCCAGTAAGTTTCGCGGTGGACGAAACCACTGGCATTTCAGATCCGCGCGGGCATCATTGTGATCAACTGCTGGCCAAGCTGCATGTGGTTGATGCGCTATCCACCGCGTTGCGCAATTTGGGCGCCGCCGTCGGGCGCTGCGATCTAGAAATATCCGAGCCAGTGTCTTCACCGTTTGCCGCCGGATTGGCGACATTAAAAGACGATGAGCGCGATTTGGGTGCTACGGTTATTGATATGGGTGGCGGTACTACCGGGGTTGCGGTGTTTGCTGATGGCCAGTTGCTGCATACGGCGCAAGTGCCGTTGGGCGGGCTGCATGTTACCCGCGATATTGCAACGGTGCTTTCCACGCCGATAGATAATGCCGAACGCCTAAAAACCTTGTATGGCAGTGTGCATGCAAGCCCGGATGATGACCGCGAAGTTTTGCCGGTGACGCAAATTGGCGAGGAAGATCACCAAATCGCCAAAGTGCCGCGCAGTATGGTGGTAGGTATTATTCGCCCGCGGGTGGAAGAAACCTTGGAAATGGTGCGCGATCGTATGGAATCGGCGGGCTTAGGCCGCGCCGCCGGCAGCCGCGTGGTGCTGACCGGCGGGGCCAGCCAAATGGTTGGTGTGCGTGATCTGGCCACTCGTATCCTTGATCGGCCGGTGCGCCTGGGCAGGCCTGCCGGCATTCGCGACCTGGCAGAAGCCGCCAGTGGTCCTGGCTTTGCTACCGCCGTTGGCCTGCTGATGTGGGCCGCCGGTGATGGCCGTTTTTTACACGATATCAACCTAGATGCCGAACCGCCGCGCGGCCTGCTGCACAGATTGGCAGGCTTTTTCCGCGAACGGCTTTGAACCCATAACCCGCCACACACGACCTTAGGGGGAAACACCCAATGACCTTGCGCCTGACCATTCAACCACCCCAGCACACCGATTTCACCCCGCGTATCACCGTTATTGGTGTTGGCGGCGGCGGCACTAACGCTGTTGACAACATGATCGCCGCCAATTTGCAGGGTGTGGATTTTGTTGTGGCCAACACTGATGCGCAGCAGTTGATGCACAGCCGGGCTGACCGGCGCATTCAGCTTGGGCCGCATTTGACACAAGGTTTGGGCGCTGGCGCCAAGCCGGAAATTGGCCGTGCTGCGGCTGAAGAAGCCTGCGATGAGCTGATCCGCCATCTTGAAGGTGCGCACATGGTGTTTATCACCGCCGGTATGGGCGGTGGCACGGGCACGGGGGCAGCCCCGGTGATCGCACGCATGGCGCGGGAACGCGGTATTCTGACTGTTGGTGTTGTGACAAAGCCATTTACCTTTGAAGGCGCACGCCGGATTAAATCGGCCGAAGCCGGCATTGCCGAGCTGCAGCAGTGGGTAGATACGCTGATCGTTATCCCCAACCAGAACCTTTTCCGCCTGGCTAACGAAAAAACCGGCTGGCGTGAAGCGTTTAAAATGGCCGACCACGTGCTGTATATGGGCGTGCGCGGAGTAACCGATTTGATGGTGGTGCCGGGCCTGATCAACCTAGACTTTGCTGATATTCGCACAGTGATGGCGGAAATGGGCAAGGCGATGATGGGCACTGGTGAAGCCGAAGGCGAAAACCGCGCCATTCGCGCCGCCGAAGCGGCGATCAATAACCCGTTGCTGGAAGATACATCGATTGCGGGCGCCCGTGGGCTGTTGATTAACATTACCGGCGGCGAAGATATGACGCTGTTTGAGGTGGATGAAGCCGCCAACCGGATTAATCAGGAACTGGCGGAGAATGCCAACTTGATCTTTGGCACGGCGATCGACGAAAGTTTGAATGGCCGCATTCGCGTATCGGTTGTGGCAACCGGTATTGATACGGATCACCGGGCGATGGAAGCGCCCAGCAATGGGCCGCGCTTGGTTGCCATGGGTGGCCGTGGTGGTGCCGCCCTTGCTGCCGTTATGGTGGAAGATGCGGTTGAGGCGGTGGCAGCCCAACCCGAACAAACCAATCTGCGCCTGGTAAAAACCGAAATCGATCTGGCACCCGCCGCTTTGGCGCCGGTGATTGAAGTGACCCAACCGGCTGAGCCGGCCCGGGTTGTTGCGCGCAACACGCTGTTTACCCAGCCGGCGGCAGCACCGCAGGCACCGGTAGCGGCCCCACCACAACGCGCGAGTTTGTTTCAAAAAGTAACCGGCTGGCGCCGTGGCGGTGGCCATGTGGAAACCGAAGCGGCAATCCCAGAACCGCGTCGCGCTGAACCGCACATGGCGGCCCATAGCAGCGAGGCATCGCACACCAGCACAGCTGCCAGTGAAGATGGCGAAAACCAGGGCTTAAATATCCCGACGTTTTTGCGCAAACAAACGTCGTAGTTTTCTGAAGTAAAGAAGCAAAAAGCCTCTATCCCGGCGGGCCTAGTGCTACCATGCCAGCAAGGTCTCCGCTCCCCCGGAATAAAGGTCTTTTTGCTTCTTTTTCTGCAGAAAAGGAAGACTCGTCCAGCCGCAACAACGCCTTCGGATCCCTACGCCTATTTTTCGCGATCCTGGTTATTTTCAGCCACAGCTTCGCATTAACTAGCTTCGTGCACAGTCCCGGCTGGTTTGCGGTCACCTTCCCCGACATTAATTTAGGCTACCTGGCGGTGAGTGGTTTTTTCGCCATTAGCGGCTATTTGATCAGCCTGAGCTATCAGGCAAGCCCGAGCGTTTTTGCCTACGCGGATTCAACCGCGAAACGCATAAAAGCTAGCCTGCCCCGCACCAGCTAACCA
>JBBARC010000019.1:0-53495 GCA_040400005.1 Acetobacteraceae bacterium
CGCTGATCAACTCGAACAGAACGGAGGTCTCCGCCTGATCCTTGCTGACATAGGCAAGATCATCGAGGATCAGCAGATCGAAGCGATCCGCGGGAGCTGCGGTTCAAGTGCATGACGAAACAACTGAAATCGACTAACGCGATATTCTCGGCGCGTGACGCGCACTATTTTATTGCAACGTAGATGGGGCGCTCCGTCAAGATTTCGGGCATCGGTCACACACTGCCCGTAAGATCCCGCCCTGCGAAACGGGCCCGCGCGGAATCGATGAATGTGCGGACATTTACCGACGCGCGCCGGTTCGCCTGATAAACCAAATGAACCGGCACCGCTTGTGGTGCAAATCCGTCGAGGAGCGTGAGCAGCTGACCGGCAGCGACGGCATCGAGTACTTGGTACGATAGCACGCGCGCTATGCCCACGCCATCAATGGCGGCCGCGATTACGGCATCTGCGGTGTTCAACGTCAGTCTGGGATCGATCCGGATCGCCGGTTTACCGGCGGGGCCGAACCGCCAATCATGGGCCCGGTCCAGCTCGGTAAACGAAATAAGCGCGTGCTTGTGCAGCGCCGACACATTCTCTGGCGCGCCATGGGCCGCTAAATAACCGGGGCTGGCAACAAGCACCCGCCGCACTTCGGCAACCTTGAGTGCATGCAGCGAACTATCCGACAAATCGCCGATCCGGACCGCGATATCAATTCCCTCATCGACCAAGCGAACGACCCGATCGATGAGCGTCAGCTCTATCTCCAGCGCAGGATGTGCGCGGAGCAATCCGGTAGCTACGGGCAATATATGGAGTCGCCCGAAAGTAACGGGCGCTGTGACAACCAGCCTACCCCCGGGCGTGGCGCCGTCGCCGCGAAGCGCGCGTGCTGCATCGTCCAGATCGGCTAGTGCGGCGCGGCAGCGCTCAAGATAGATCGCGCCTTCGTCGGTCAATCGCACGGAACGGGTCGTCCGGCGGAGTAGGACGGCGCCGAGCGATTGTTCAAGTTCAGCGACGGCGCGGCTGACAGCGGTTGGGGAGATATGTAGCCTTCGTGCCGCGTCGGCAAAGCTCATATTCTCGGCAACAGCGACGAAGGTGCGCAAAGTCTCCAGACGATCCATAATTATCCCGATATTAGTATGAGTGAAGTGCTCCTTGAATGGATTATCACAGATAACGACCAGTGGCACTTCTAATGCACAAGCCGCGTCCCCTCGCCCGATTGGGAGAAAAGACTTTGTCCCGACTCGCCATCCCCAAAGATGACAATTGGGAAGATAGCAACGATTATGCCTGGTACGCCGGGATCCGAGCGGGGAGCCGTCGCCTCGGATCCGACGGCACGCAAAACTCAAAGCCCTCATCGCCA
Source organism: Acetobacteraceae bacterium (assembly GCA_040400005.1). GTDB lineage: Bacteria > Pseudomonadota > Alphaproteobacteria > Acetobacterales > Acetobacteraceae > JBBARC01. The sequence goes on from JBBARC010000019.1 coordinate 1,367, forward strand.
CCGTAAAGGAACAATTTTGTGTTCGATCCTATCAAGCTCGTCAGCCATCCACTATGCCCCTACGTCCAGCGCGCGGTTATCGCGATGACCGAGAAGCAGGTCGCGTTCGAGCGCGTCGATATCGATCTTGCTGACAAGCCGGCCTGGTTCCTTGCGCTTTCGCCAACGGGAAAGACGCCGCTGCTGATGGTGGGCGCAACGCACGCACTGTTCGAAAGCGCAGCGATCGTCGAATATCTCGACGAAACTTGCGGCGCACCACTGATGCCCGCCGATCCGATCGAACGCGCGCGCAGCCGGGCTTGGATTGAGTTCGCTTCGGGAGCGCTGGCGGACATTGCCGGGCTCTACGCCGCCTCCGATGAACCGGCCTTCGCACACAAGCAGGCCGCCCTTGTGCAGCGATTCAACCAGGTCGATGCCGCGTTGGTCGGGCCATGGTTTTCAGGCGAGCGGTTCGGCCTTGTCGATGTCGCCTTCGCGCCTGTGTTCCGGTATCTCGATGCCTTCGAGCGCCTCGCCGGCCTCACGCTTGCCGACGGAAGCGTTCGGTTCGCCGAGTGGCGTCTTGCGCTCGCCGAACGGCCATCGGTCGTAACGGCCGTGGCACCGGACTATCCTGCTCGGCTTGAACATTTCCTCCTCGCGCGAGACTCCCATTTGTCGCGCGTTCGCATACCTCGCCATCTCTTCGCCTCGTGACTGTGGCTCGGTGCACAACACGAACCCCTGAAGTGCCCCATAACCATATGATTTTGTGCAGCGACCTTCGTCCCTAAAGGAGCCTCGATCGGCGGCCCGCCCAGCCTGCGAGTTCGCGGATTCGGCAGGCCCTCGAGATGGAGCAGGCTCGGCCTGCCCATCTCGACCCCGCGCTGGATTTGGAAGCAGACGTTGTCCGCGTCCGGCCCGAGCGATAACAAAAGGCACGCAAACGAAGCGTTCGTACTGCCGGTAGCTGGGTCTGCCCCTGTTCCGGCCACGGGAGAGAGAAGTGTAAAACGGCGTGCAAAACGTTCTAGATTCCGGGCGTAAACTGCGGCTAAGGTTGGCAAAACTAAACAGGGGTTGCGTGATGGTGCGGTGTATAGTTGCGGGCTGTGTCGCGCTTTGGGTAGGGCTTGCCCCGGTGCGGGCGGCCAGCGTTTTAACCTACCACAACACGCCCAACCGGCACGGGCTTTATACCGTGCCAGGCCTAACCTTGGCCGCCGCCGCCGGGCTACATGCCGATGGCGGGTTTGCTGCCCGCATCAGCGGCAATGTGTATGCGCAAGCTTTATACTGGGACCAGGCGAGCGGGCCGGGCTTAGTGCTTGTGCCAACCGAAAACAACATTGTGTACGGGCTGAACGCTGATAGCGGCGCGATCGTTTGGCAAACCGCACTGCCAGCACCGGCGCTGCGGGCAAGCCTGCCGTGCGGCAATATCGACCCCGAGGGCATTACCGGCACGCCGGTGATCGATGGTGCCACCGGCACTATGTATTTTAACGCGCTGGTGGCGGGCACGACAGCCACCGGGCCGCGGCAGATGCTGTATGCGATGAATGTTGCCACCGGTACCGTGGTGCCGGGGTGGCCGGTTGATATGCAGGCAGCACTCGCGGCGCGCGGGGTAAGTTTTCGGTCCACCATGCAAGGGCAGCGTAGTGCGCTGAGCTTTTTTCAGGGTGATGTTTACGTATCGTACGGCGGTAAGGCCGGCGATTGCGGGGTGTATCACGGGATGGTTGTGCAGGTGCATGCGGCAAGCCATGCGATTGTGGCAAGCTGGGCGACGCGCGCCAATGGCGGTGGTATTTGGGCGCAGGGCGGGCTTGCGCGCGGCGGCAACGCATTTTACGCAACCACTGGCAATACGTTTGGTGCTGCAAGCTGGGCAGATGGCGAAGCGGTGGTGCGACTGCACCCAGGGCTTGCGCGCAGTACCGCCGCGGCCGATTATTTCGCGCCGGCGAATTGGCAAAGCCTGGATAGGACCGATACCGATTTAGGCGGCACCGAGGCGCTACCGATTGGGGTTTATACCAGTGCCACTAGACAGACTTTGCGTAGCATCGCATTTGGCAAAGACGGCAACGCGTATTTGCTGAACACGCAAAATTTGGGCGGCATTGGCGGGGCGCTGGCGGTGGTAGCGGTTTCTAATGCCGAAATTATCACCGCACCGGCGGTGTACACCTCACCCACAACCACGCTGGTGACGTTCACCAATTCGGCCGGCAAAAGCTGTGCGGGTAATAATTTGACCACGCTAAAAATTGCGGCGAGCGGGGCGGCACCGATCACAACCGCCTGGTGCCAGGAGTTTGCTGGCCGCGGGGCGCCGATTATCACGACCAGCGACGGTGTCGCTAATCCTGTCGTGTGGGTGGTTGGGGCTGAAGGCGATGGCAAGCTGCATGGGTATAATGCGCTGACTGGTAGTGTTGTATATGGCGGTGGAACGACGGTGATGAACGGGTTGCACCATTTTCAAACGATACTCGCAACACATGGGCATTTGTATGTTGGTGCGGATAACACGGTGTATAGTTTTACGTTTACGCCGGGGTGACTGTGCGGGGGATAGCGTTATTTTGCGAATAGCTTTTCTATATCCTTGAAGCTTTTGAATTCTAGGGCATTGCCGGCGGGGTCGCGGAAAAACATCGTGGCTTGCTCGCCTGGTTGGCCGCAAAACCTTAGTGTGGGCGCGATGACAAACGACACCCCGGCCTGGGTTAAGCGATTGGCCAGGGCGCGCCAATCGGCCATGAGTAGGACTGCGCCAAAATGGGGCACCGGCACGTCATGGCCATCTACAGGGTTGACGACTTCGTTTTTCAGGCCGGTATCAAGATGTGCGACAATCTGATGCCCGAAAAAATCGAAATCTATCCAGGTGTTAGAACTGCGCCCTTCGGGGCAGCCTAGCACGCCGCCGTAAAATGCTCTTGCTGCTGCGAGATCGTTAACCGCGAACGCCAGATGAAACGGTGGCATGCTCAAAAACCAAACATGTGATCAAGCGAAAATCCGCCGGCCGCATCCATTAGGCCATGATAGCCAAATAGCCGGCAGGTAACATCGCGGATAAGAACATAACCGCGTGGCCCGGCCTCATTGATCAGGGGGCGGCCAAATACCGCGTGCGGCATGAAAAATTTGGAGCCGGAACAGGCGATTTCGAGTGGCGATTCAGCAATAGTTTCCCCGTTGCCATTCACCAGCACCAGCGTAGTTGCTGATTTTTTGTGCCAGGCGGCCGAGGCCGGATAAATTAGCGCACAAAAACTATCGCGCCCATCGCTGCCGAGTTTTAAAAATAATCGTGTGGATAACCCCGGCGGCGGGCCGGCGTAGGATTGCGGTTCATCCCGCCAGGTCATTAGCGTGTTAAAAATATGGCCGCCAAAACTGCTCTCGGCGACATGGCCGCTGGTGCGATCTTCGTAGCGGAACAGTGCGTGCGGCCAGGCATCGGCGTTCCCACCATCCCTAAAATCATAGACCAGCTCTGCATGGCCAGTGCCTGCGTTAAGTTCCGCCATGTCCAACGCAACATCATGCGCGCGCGGTAAATTGCCCAAAAACCGCTGCGCCGCCAACGCCCCATCGGCACTGAACAGATCCAGTCGCAACGGTAGGCTTTGCGCGGATTCCGACATCGGCGTGGGCTGCACGATGGTGCGAAACCGGGCGGGGTCGAGCACCGGAAACGGCAGCACAAAACCGCGGCCCAACAAGGGTGATAGGGTTTTTAGGGCTGGATCTGGTTTTAGATCGGCGCGTTCCACGTTGGTGTGGGCCATGCGGCGGCGGCCGGCGCGGGCAATTTCGTAGCGCGGCCGCACCACGTGGCGCCCTGTGCGTACCTCTATTTGCGCCGGCCAGTGCACGCCGGGCAGCACATCGGCCACATCCACCGCCAAAGTTGCAAACGGTGCCACGGTTTGCGCAATCGCCACCGGTGCTTCGGCGCCCATACGATCGAGCATGATGCTGCCAGCCGGAATGGGTGCGGCGTGGCTATTTTGTATCCACAGCACCACGCGTTCATCGGCGCGTGGTGCTGGTAATCCTGCGTAACGATCTGATGGCCAGGCATTTGCATCGTGAGTAACCGACAGGCTGGGATCGCCGTTGGTGCCCAAAATATCCAGCGCATATTTCACCACGTCATGGCCGGCAACGCCGATGGCGTGAATAAACAACTGCCCAGTAAACGGGGGTAATCCAAACAAGGCGCGCACATCGCGGCTGTCGATTGCATAACCCCCAGCATTTGGCGGCAAATCCTGTTCCCACGTGGCTAACACAGCACCAGTATCATCGAATAACCGCAACCACAGCCGCACTGCCCGCGCGCCATACCCAGCCCAGTAATTGGCGCTAACTACGCGGGTGGAAAGTGTTGCCGTATCACGGAAAAACGCAAAATTAGTCGCGTAATTTAACCTATCAAGAGTGACCCGTGGATTGGTTTGCATGGCCGCCGGCAAACGCGCAACATCCAGCGATACAACCCGCATACCCGGCGGCACCAAATGGGCCAAACGTTTTTCAATACGTTCCGCATCAAAACTAGCAATCAGCAAATGCTTGGCCGTGCTGCGGCGCAGTTCGGTCACCGGCCGCGCCGCAACACCCCCGACCAGTGCCCCCAGGGCTTCAACATCCTGCACGTAATACTCGGCAATCGACGGCATTTCCGGGTGCAACGCCATTAACGCCGCCGCCACCCCATCGGGATCGAACACCGCCAAGCGATCCGTGCCAAAGCTCGCCGCCAAGGCCGCAATGGCGTCAGCGGCCAAGGGATGGGTGAGGGCCTTGTAAAGCACATTCCCACCACGGCGGGCATCAAAGGTTTGGATGTTGAGCATGATGGGCAAGACCTAGCCGAGCTAGGCGGTTTAGCAAAGTGAAAGAGGTAGAATCTTCTTTTTCTGAAGAAAAAGAAGCAAAAAGACTTTTAATACGCTGGTTCGGAGATCTCGGTGGCAGGGTTGCCCCTGTCCCCGCGAAATAGAAGTCTTTTGCTTCTTTTCTTCAGAAAAGAAGACCTTCTCTTCCTTTCCCTCCCGCTCACCCGCCGCCATCCAACCCCAACCTGCGGCGTACTTCCTCGCCGGCCCAGGGGGTGTCGTCCATGGGTTGCACGGGCCAGAAATCTACGCCGCCGACGTAGCGGCGGACGCGGTCATCTTTGATTAGGCCTTCGATGAACAGGCCGATGCGGCGGGATTTGCCGGGCTGGTCGGCGATGAGCACGGGGGCGCTGGTGGCGACGGCTTCGGAGACCATGCTGACGCTATCCATGGTGACGATGATGAGATCGGCGTGGGCGAGCATGCCGAAATAGGGGTTATCGCCCTGCATGTTCCAGACATAGGCGCCAAGCGGGCGCAGGCTATGTTCCAGCACGGCGCGCACATCGGGGGAGGTGCGGCGCGATGGGGTGACCATCATGCCGACCCTTTGGCGCACGAGAGTTTGTGATAGCTGGCGGGCGAAGGCGACGCCTTCGGCGTGTTCCATGCGAAAGCGGCCGTTGCTGCCGCCGACCAGGACGGCCACCAGCGGGCGGGGTAGGTGGGACAGGCGATCGGCCCAGGCAAGCTTGGCCTCGGCCATGCGGGCGGTTGTTGCGCGGTGCAGGGCGGTGCGGGTGATGATAACGTTGGCACCGGAAATTTCATCGTGGCGGTTGGCGACGACAAGATCGAATTTGTTCAACGCCATGCGCGGGTTTTGCACCTGCACTACGGTGCGGCCACGGGTTTTTAGGTGCGCACCGACAACGGCGGCTTTACCACCCACGGTGATCAGCAAGCCTTCGGGTGGTTTGGTGATGCCCACGGCACCCAGCGGTTCGGGCCAGGCGGTGGCGGGCATCAGCGACCACGGCCAGCGTGGTTTTATCTCCAAAATTTGTGGGGTGAGGCCGGCGGCTTCGGCCAAGCCCAGGCCCTGGGCTTGTAACCCTGCCAACCCTTCGGCGATGACCCAGGAGTCTGCGCCCAAAATCTTTGGCGGCGTATTTGGCGTTTTTGTCATTCGTGGCGCGCGCGTGGGGTGGCCGTTTGCATGGCTAGTTGTGGACATGCCGGGGCGGTGGGGTCAAGCGCACAGAGTAGCGCATGGCAGAGGCGCGCAACCCTGGCGTGCATACTGCAACGCAAAACTTGCACCAATCATAATAGCTTGGCATACAGCGCTTGCGCGCTTTCGACGCGACCTGGTGGCTGCCAACACGGTGGCTGCGTTTTCGTATTTCGATGGTTTTTGCGCCGGCTTGCGGTCCTGCCGACCGCTATTCGCCCTGTCCCCGTTAGGCCCAACTGGCCCGGGTGCCGCGCATAGTATGAGTTTATTTACCCCATGACTGAATTCTCAGAGCTCGGCTTAGCCGCGCCGCTGTTGTTTGCCGTGTCCAAAGGCGGCTACACCACCCCCACCCCTATTCAGCAGCAGGCCATTCCTATTGTAATGGCTGGCCACGATTTGCTGGGCATTGCGCAAACCGGCACCGGAAAGACCGCGGCTTTTGCGCTGCCCATTATGCACCGCTTGCTGGCCGAACGCCGCGCCGCCCCGCGTAAGGGCTGCCGCGTTCTGGTGCTGGCGCCAACCCGTGAATTGGCGGCCCAAATTGCCGAGAGCTTTCGCAATTACGGCCGCCAGACCGGGCTGCGGGTTGCGTTGATTTTCGGCGGCGTGCCGAAAGGCCGCCAGATAACCGCCGTTGCCGGTGGGGTTGATGTGATTGTGGCAACCCCGGGCCGCTTGCTTGATTTGTTCGGCGAGGGCCATGTGCGGTTGGATGCGACCGAGATTTTGGTGCTGGATGAAGCCGATCACATGCTTGATCTAGGCTTTGTGATCCCGATTAAGCGCATTGCGCGCGAATTGCCGGCCGAGCGCCAGAGCCTGTTTTTCTCGGCGACCATGCCGGGTGAAATCGCCACCTTGGCCGGCCAGTTGCTGCGTAACCCACAGCGGGTTGCGGTAACACCGGTGGCGGCCACCGCCGACCGTGTGGAGCAGAGCGTGATGTTTGTGCCGCAGGAGCAAAAGCGCGTGGTGCTGACCCGCTTGCTGCGCGAAAACGCGATGGGCCGCACGCTGGTGTTTACCCGCACCAAGCATGGTGCTGATAAAGTGGTGAAGCATTTGGAAGCATCGGGCCTGTCGGCCAATGCTATTCACGGCAATAAAAACCAAAACCAGCGCGAACGGGCACTGGCCGCGTTTAAAGCGGGCCAGGTGCCGGTGCTGGTTGCCACGGATATTGCGGCGCGCGGCATTGACGTTGATGGCATCACGCATGTGATCAATTTCGATTTGCCCGATGTGCCGGAAGCTTACGTGCATCGCATTGGCCGCACGGCGCGTGCGGGTAAAGATGGCCAGGCGATTAGCTTGTGTGCGGATGACGAACGCAGCCAGCTGCGCGGTATTGAGAAATTGATCCGCCAGCGTTTGCCAGTAGCCGCCTAAAGGATAGGGGTGGTACCGCCGCTGGCAGTACCGCCCCAGTCCCTAACACATAAAAGTCTTTTGCTTCTTTTCTTCAGAAAAGAAGAGTCTTACTTAATGAGCTTTCTGGCCGGTTCTTCAACAAACCGATATGTCAGCGCCGACATCACCAAAGTTGCGGCCAGCACGCAGGCGGCCCAGAGCAGAATGATGCGCACGCGCGGCGTGGCGCCGCCGGCCATGACCCAGGCGTAGCTTGCGTTGCGTTCGATCATGGGGCCGTGCAGCAGGTATAGCGAAAACGAGATTTGGCCGAGCCAGTAAAGTGGTTTGATGCGCAGCAGGCGGGCGATGCGGCCGCTATCGTTAGATAGGGCGAGGATAAGCAGGGCTGCGGATAGCGGCACTGACGCCATGCGCCATGACCCTGGGGCGACGCACCAATCGTGGCCAAAGCCGCCGGTGACGCCGAAGATGAGGCAGGCGAGGGCCACACATTCCAACGCAGTTGCCGGGCGGGGCGGTAGTTGCGGTAGGCGGCGGGCGAGCAGGCCGACAGCGCAGCCGAGCAAGAATTCGCTGCCGCCGCGCATGACGGCGTCCATGCCCCAAAAGCTTGCTAGCACGTGAATTTGGATATGCCAGGTAAGGGCGGCGATGAGGAGTGTCGCTTCGATGAGGGCGGTGCGCGATAGCGTGCGCATGCGCATGACCAGCCAGGGGAAGACCAGGTAGCAGATGAGTTCGACGCCGACCGACCAGGTGTTGAATATCCAGCCGGGTTTGTGACCGGGGACGAAGGATTGCAGCATGAAAAAGTGCAGGGGCAGGTTGGGCCAGTCGATACGGGTGCCAGTTTGGTAGCCGGCGAGTGCGAGGGCAGCCAGCACGCAGAGGATGAACGTGTTGAGCGGGAAGAGGCGGACCACGCGTTTGGCCCAGAAGCGGCCCCATTTTTGTGGCTGCAGGGTTTCGTAGACGGTGATGAGAATAAAGCCGCTGAGCACGAAGAACAGATCGACGCCCATCCAGCCGCAGAGCATGGCGATGGCCATGGGGCGGGGCAGGAAGGGCCAGAAGGCGACGCCGACGTGGGTGATGAACACGCCGAGGGCGGCTATACCGCGGATGGAGGTGAGGGGGCGGTTTTCGGGGGCGGCTGTGGCCAGACTGGGCGGCGCGAGGATTTGGGACATGGCCATCAGGTGATGGCTTTAGGCGTTAGGCGCCGCGTTGGGCAAGGTTGCGCGGCGCCCGGCCTAAGGTTGGCTTGGTTGGCGGTTTAGGCGACCACGTTCAGGGGGCGATTGCTGCCGGTGGTGGTGCCATCGTGATCGCCATCGGAATCGACGGGTGCTGCTGCGGCGGCGGGGGCTGCGGCGGCGGTTGCGGCTTGTTGTTGAAAGGCGGCGTTGGCGGCTTGCGATGCAGCGGGGCTGATGGTGGACATGCGGGGGCTCCGTTTTGGGTTAGCCCTGGTGATACCGCACAAACCTGAACCGCCGTTTAACGCAAACGGCGCCGGGCTAGTTGCGAATTTTCCAGCCGCTTTCCATGTGGCACCAATCGACCTGGTAGCTGCGCTGCGATCCGCCATCGCCGACTTCAATATCGTACTGCACCAGGTGGCACGGGGCTACGCCAAAATTGTAGTTGCGCAGCAGTTTGATGGTGCCCGAGGACCCGGTGCGCGGGTTTTTCCAGGCTTCGCTATCGCCTGGCTGCAGGGGGGCGCGCGCGTTGAGGCGGGCGACTGTTGCGTCGAGCATGTTGCGGTCATCATCGCTAAGGCGTTGGCTGTTGCCTTTGAATGGGTTGATTTGGGCGGCGGCCGGTGGGGCTGCCAGGCTTGCCAGAAGGGCGCCCGCGGCCAGCACCCCAGTGGCCAGCACCAAAGTTGCGAACGGTAGGCGTAAGTGGCGGGCGGCAAGTTGCGGCATAATAGCTCGGCTCCAGGGTTCATGGCCACGGTGCCACGGGCTGGGCGCTGTGGTTACATCGGTTTGATGAAGCTTACAGCTAAACGGCGCAACCGCTACCCTAAACCCCGGACATTTACCTAATGCCAGGTTTTAAGGGGTTTTTGGGGTGTTGCAGGGCTCGCGTGCGGCGCGGGTTAACACAGCAAATGGCGAATGCAATTGCGCCCGGCACCTTTGGCTTCGTACATCAGCCTGTCGGCGACCGCCAAGGCGTCCGCCGCGGTTTCGGGCGGTGCCAAAAACCGTACGGCGCCGATCGATGCGGTAACCGGCCATTTGCGCCGGCCCATGGCATCGTTGATTGATTTGCGGATACGCTCCGCCGTGGCGCTTAAGCGCCACTCGGCGGCTGGGTTGGGCGATTCGTCGGCCTGGTCGTCGAGGATCAGGGCGAATTCGTCGCCGCCTAAGCGCGCGGCGAAATCTTCAAGGCGTGAGGCCGATCGTAAGGCTGCGGCAATCTGTTGCAGGGCGTCATCACCGACGGCATGGCCGTGGCGATCGTTGATCAGTTTGAATTGATCAAGGTCGAGGTACAAAACATCCAGCGGTTTACCGGTGCGGCGCTGGCGGCTGATGGCGGTTTCTAAACGTTGGTAAAACGCTCGCCGATTAGCCAGGCCGGTGAGCGGATCGGTGGCCGCGACGCGGCGCATGTCGTGCAAGGCGCGATGCAGTTCCATCGCGGTGCCGGCAGTGCGGGCGAGGCCGCGCAACATTTTTGTATCAACGCTGCCAATATCGCGGCTGACGGTATCGATGACGCACAGCGTGCCCAGCACAAAGCCTTGCGGGTTGACCAGCGGCACGCCCGCGTAAAAACGGATATTGTTAGGGCCGGTGACCAGCGGGTTATCGGCGAATCGCACATCTTGGGTTGCATCGGGCACCACCAGCGGCGCGCTACCCAAAATGGCATGGGCGCAAAACGCCTGATCGCGCGGGGTTTGGCGGAAATCGAGGCCCAGATTGGCTTTGAACCACTGTCGTTCGGCATCGATTAACGTGACCAGGCCGATCGGGGCGCGGAGCAACTGGCGGGCGATATCGGCGATATCGTCGAAGGCGGTTTCGCAGGCAGTGTCTAAAATATCATACGAGCGTAGGGCGGCCAGTCTCTCGGCCTCATTGGCGGGCACGGGGGCGGCAACCATATAGATATCCTATGGAAAGTCGACGATGCGATAGGGGTGGTAGCGGTTTTTGGGCGACGCTGTCGATAGTTTTCGCGCGATGAGGGCAAGCGCTGTGGCGCCGAAGTGGGGTTTTTGCGGCTTTACGATATTGAATGTCACAAAAATATGACAACCGCGCATTTACGCAAACAAGCAGGTGGCGCTGAGCCGAATTGCTGGTAAGCAATTTAGGCCGGGGGCCGGTTGGGGCTTAGGTGTATGATTTAGAAGGGTATCGCATGTTGCGTGGGGCGATTGAAGGTGTGGCCGAAAACATGATTTTCGGTTGGGTGTATTCGCCGCTGACACCGGTTAAGGGCGCGCGTTTATTGGCTTTTCATGGCACGCGGTGTTGTGGCGCAGGCGATGTTGATGTGTTTCGTCAGGATTTGGCCGATGTCGGTTTAGGCGACGGGCATAGTGGGTTTCGCTTTCCGTTTACCTTGCACGAGGGTGAGAACCCGCTGCTGATTACCCTGCGGTTTAAAGAATCGGATTTTTGGCTGGCGCAAAAGGGTGTGGCCCTGCAGGAAAGTTAGCCTTGGCAGATTGCGCCGCTTAAGCTGCGGCCCAGGGTAGCAGCACGATTTTGCCGCCTAAGCCGCCGGCATCAATGCGGGTATGCACGTCGCGCGCCGCCGTCAGGGGCAGCCGATCAACCACTATGGGATGAATGGTGCGGTCACGCAGTAGGCCGAATAGCGTGATCAAATCAGTGCGGAACTGATCGGGGTGGGTCTGCCGGTGGTCGGTGATGCTGTACCAGGCAGCGTGGCGGCCGGCGAACAGAAAGCTAAATGCCGCCCATAGTTTGATGCGGGCCAGGCCGATCCCGGCCGATAGCAACCCTTCTGATCCCACCGCCATGGTTTGCGAACCATAACCGACCAGCGTGCCGCCTGGTGCTAAAGAGGCAAACGAGCGGGCGAAATGCGCGCCGCCAATCGCATCGAACGCGGCAGCGACGCCGGGATGTGGCCCAGGCGTTAGGCTAAGCACTTTAGTTACAAAATCACCGGCGTTATAATCCACCGCAATTGCGCCGAACTGCGCCACCACGGTTAGGTTTTTGGCTGAGCACGTGCCGATCGCCTTGAGGCCAAGATGGCGGGCGAGGTCGAGCAATGCGGTGCCGACGCTGCCCGATGCGCCGATAACCAGAATGGTTGCGCCGGCGGGCAGGTGGCAGACGCGGGTGAGCATTTGGAAGGCGGTGAGGTAGGCCAGCGGCATGCACACCGCTTCGGCCAGATCGAGCCCCGCCGGCACCGGCACCAGAAAACGCGCCGGACGGATGGCATATTGGGTGTAACCGCCGACCACGCACAAATCGGCGACCACATCGCCGGCGCAGGGCTTGGTGACGCCAGTGCCGGTTGCTTCGACGACGCCGATCAGGTCGTAGCCGGGGGTGAAGGGCAGGGGGCCTTTGAAATCGGGGTAACGGCCGCGGCGGATAAAACTATCGGTAAAGCCGGTGCCGGCGGCGAGCACCTTGATGCGCACCTCGCCTGGGCCGGGATCGGGGATGGTAGTGTTCTCAACAAGGTTAAGAACCTCGGGGCCACCAAACTGCGCGATGCGGATGTTTTGCCAGGTCATGGTTTTTGTCAGAGCGGTAAAATTGCGGTGGGTTAGGCGCAGGCATGAGTATGCGCAGGCGTGGCGGTTTGGACTTTGAAAAGGGTGGTGGGTGCGACAGGGATTGAACCTGTGACCCCCGCCGTGTGAAGGCGATGCTCTCCCGCTGAGCTACGCACCCTGAACCCTGGTAACGGGGCGCCCCCTCTAATCTTAAACCCTAAAGCGTGCAAGCCCATGGGGGCTATGTTTTATCGCCAAATTCCCGCGATCCGCCACGAGGCAAGACTTCCCCCACTAGCCAAGACTTGCGCGCGCGACAATAAAGGCCAATGCATCGGCTTGTTCGGTGTGTCCCTGAGCTTAAGCGGTTATCATGCGGCATCGGCCGTACTGGTAAGCCCCGCGTTTTTGCACGCCATGATCGGGCAATAAGTTCAACGCCTTGACTTGCCTGGATTTGATCGCCCGCCTCGATTTTATGGATTGAACACAACACAATGCCCGACAGCACTGACGACAAACGATTGCTTAGCCTGACCGCCGGCATTGTTTCGGCCTATTTGCAAAAGAACAAAATGGCGCCGGAAGGCTTGGCGGAGTTGATAACCGCCGTGCACGCGGCTTTGGGCGGATTAGCTGGGGTGCCGCTAAGTGCAGCCGCAGCGGTGGCCCCAGCACCGGTGATGGCCGCCGTGCCTAAGCGCAGCATTTACCCGGATTACATCATTTGCCTGGAAGATGGCCGCAAGCTGAAAACGCTAAAACGCCATCTGCGCGCAGCCTACGATTTAACCCCCGAACAATACCGGGAAAAATGGGGCTTGCCGCAGGATTACCCGATGGTGGCGCCCAATTACGCAGAAAAACGCTCGGCCCTGGCGCGCAGCCTGGGGTTGGGGCGCAAGGCGGCAGGCCTGTTTGCTGATACTGATACCGGGCATAAGGCGGCATCCGATTCGGTGGTGATGGCACGGACAACCGCCAAAACTGCCACGCGCAAAGCCTATGGTGCTGAGCGTGCGGAAAAGCGCGGGCCCGAGCCGGTCGCCGTGCCAGTTGCCGCGCCGGTGGCACCGTTCGCCGTGCCCGCGCAATTGGCGTTAGACCCCGAACCGCGCCCCGCCCCGACGCGCGAACCCAATGCTGATGCGGTGTTTGCGCGTTTTCCCAAGGCGCATGCCGACGATGTGCCGGAAATGACCGCCGAGCAGATTGTTGGCGGCGGGCCTAAGCGCATACCGTTTTCAAAGCAGCGCACCCGGCCGATGCGCAAATAGTGTGCCGGGCTTTGCCAAACCGTGCCGCCCAGCCGGTAACGATGGGCTGCCATGGGTTTGCGCAGGCGCGGATCGCGCCTAAATACGACCTGAATTGTGGAACCAGCCGCCGCCAATGATCCCTGCATGAGTGTTTTTAGCAAACGGGGATTTCGCGTGGGCGTTGCTAAGCGCACGTTGCTGGTCGCCTGTGCCAGCACGGCGCTGACATCCTGCCATGTAGGGCCGGTGTATCAACGCCCGGTTACTGCCATGGCGCCAGCCTACTTGGCCGCCAGCAAAGACGCGGCGCCGCTGCCCGATACCAGCTGGTGGCGCCATTTTGGTGCGCCTGAGTTAAACCAGTTGATGGATGCGGCAGCCCTGGGCAGCCCCGATGTGGCGGCAGCCCAAGCGCGCATTGTGCAGGCTGATGCACAGATGCGCATCGCCGGCAGCCCGTTGCTGCCTAGGCTTGGTACGGGCGCCGACCAAAGCTGGCAGAAGACTGGCTCGGCGGCTGGCGTTGCGCCGCCGGGCGGGCATTACCACGATAGCCGGGTGTATAGCGGCAAGCTGACTGCATCGTGGGAATTGGATTTTTGGGGCAAGAACCGCGATGCGGCTGAGGCGGCAGCGTTATCGGCGGATGCCGCGCGCCACGATAAAGATGCGGTGTGGCTAACCACGTCGGCGGCCATCGCCACGACCTATTTTGCGGCCTTGGGCAACCACGAACAATTGCTGATTGCCCGGCAAAACCTGCACGACGAGCGCGAAATTCTGGCCGCCTTTAAGGCGCGGATGGATGCCGGCACCGCCAATGCGCTGGATGTCAGCCAGCAGGAGGCGCTGGTGGCCGGCACGCGGGCGCGGATACCGGCGTTTGAGAGCAGTTATCGCCAAAGCGTCATTGCCCTTTCGGTGTTAACCGGCATTGCGCCGGAAAATATTGCGGTTACACCGCGGCCATTGGCGCAACTGCAGCACCCGGCGATTGGTGCTGGGGTGCCGGCCGATGTGCTGCGCCGGCGGCCGGATATTGCGGCGGCTGAAGCGCGGCTGGCGAGTGGCAACGCAACGGTGCGGGAAAATATCGCTAATTTGTATCCGTCGCTGACGTTGACGGCGGCGGGCGGGGTGGAATCGGCGGCGCTGTCTGCAATCACCGGGCCGGGCAGTTTGGCCGCCAGTTTTGCATCATCTCTGGCGCAGACGATTTTTGATAATGGCTTGAAACAGGGGCAGGTTGCCCAGGCGCGCGGGGTGTATCAGGAACTGGCGGCCGATTACGCCAAAGCTGTGCTGACCGGGCTATCGGACACCGAAACCGCACTCACCACGGTGCGCTACACCGCCGAGCAGGAAGATTTACAGGCGCAGGCAGCGGGCATTGCGCGGCGGTCAGCCGAGATTGCGCGGGCGCAGATGCAGGCCGGCACGGTGGATATTGTGACCGTTCTTAATACCGAAGCCACCTTGTTCACCGACGAAGATACCTTGGCGCAAGCCCGCACCGCGCGCTTGCAGGCGCTGGTATCGCTATACAAAGCGCTTGGTGGCGGCTGGCAAATACAGGCACCCCCACGATGAAGAAATTTAGTGCAAGCGTTGTTGCAGCCCTGGTGCTGATTGCCGGTTTGGTGTGGTGGCGCACCACGCAAAAGGCGGTGGACCCGGCGGCGGCGAGACGTGCCGATGCCGCACCGGTGACCATGGCGACCGCCACCCGCGCCGATGTGCCGGTGTGGATTGATGGCATTGGCACGGTGCAGGCGCTGAACACGGTGAATATTCATGCACAAGTTGATGGCCAGTTGATTGAAGTGCGGTTTCGCGAAGGCCAGGATGTAGCGGCCGGCGACGTACTGGCGCGGATTGATGCGCGCAGCTATCAGGCGGCTTACGATAAGGCGGTGGCGCGGCTGGCGCAGGATAGTGCAACCCTTGCCAATGCGCGGCACGATCTGGCGCGGTACGAAAAATTGGCGCGCACGCAATATACCTCGGCCCAGCAATCGGACAGCCAAGCATCGACGGTGGCGCAGTTGGATGCCCAGGTGCAGGGCGACCGCGCCGATATTGCCACCGCCAAAGTGAATTTGGATCACACCAGCATCACAGCACCCTTTGCCGGCCGCGTGGGGGTGCGCCAGGTTGACCCCGGTAATATTGTGCATGCGGCGGATACAACGGCGATTACCGTGTTGACCACGCTGAAACCCATCAATGTTGTGTTTACCCTGCCGCAGCAGTTGCTGCCGGAAGTGAGTGCAGTGATGGCGGGTGCTGCACCGGCAGTGGAAGCCTTGCCGCAAAATGGTGTCACCGGATCGGTGCTGGGCCATGGCCGGGTGGTGGTGCTGGATAATCAGGTGGATCAGAACACCGGCACGATTAAGCTGAAAGCCGAATTTGCCAATGCTGATTTGAAGCTTTGGCCGGGTGCGTTTGTTAATGTGCGGGTGTTGTTGCGCACTGATCGCAATGTGGTGACGGTGCCGGCGGTTGCGGTGCAACGCGGGCCGGATGGCGCGTTTGTTTATACGGTGGATGCCGATGATCAGGCGGTGCGCAAAATTGTGAGTGTGCCGCAGCAGGATCAGGACGTGGCGGTGATCAGCGCTGGGTTGCAGCCCGGCGATAAAGTGGTGGTGGAAGGCGCTTCGCGCATTACGGCTGGGCGGAAATTGCGGGCGCAAACGCCTTAGGGAAATGTCGCGGATCAAGGAAGCTTGGGGGTAAGTTTGGGCAAGGCGTTCTTTGCTGCCCTGCGGGATGGTAATTGGGCGACACCTGATCGCTGGCGCGCGCTTGCCATCGTGTGGCTGGTGCAGCAGCTCGCCGTGGTTATGTTTATGGGCGCGGCTTTTGCGCGCTATTCTGCAGCCCACGCTGGCAAGTTGGCGGCAACCGATTTTATGACCTTCTGGTCGGCGGCCCGGATGGCGGTGCTGCATGGTGGGGCGGCTGCCTATGACGACCCGGCACGCATCGCCCTGCAGCAAGCGGCAGGCGCGATCGATGCCGGTGGGCATTACGCGTACTGGTATCCGCCGACATTTCTGCTGGTGACAGCGCCGCTTGGCTATCTGCCGTATGCGGCGGCGGCGCTGGTTTTTTTGGTTCTGGGTTATGCGCTGGTGTGGGCGAGCTTGCGCCTGGTAACGTCTAGCCGCGGGGCGACGCTTGCGCTGGTGTTTTCGCCGATCATGTTGCTTAACGCGCTGATTGGTCAGAACGGCACGCTCAGCTGTGCCATTTTCGCGGTGGCATTGGTGTCGATCGATAGCCGCCCGTTTTTGGCCGGCGCGGCACTAGGCTTGCTGGTGTGCAAGCCGCATTTGGCGGTGCTGGCCCCTGTGCTGTTTCTGGCGGCGCGGCGCTGGCGGGCTTTGGGCGGTTTCATCACCACCGCCTGCGCGCTGATGATCGCCTCGACGCTTCTACTGGGGCCGGAGTCCTGGCTCGGGTTCCTCAGCCATACACGGGAAGCAACGGAATCCCTGCGCGACTTCCCCGACAACTGGCCCAAGATTCAAAGCGTGTTCACTGCCGTGCGTTTGCTGGGTGGCAGTCCAACACTCGCATTTTTGGCGCAGGGGTGCTTAGCGGCGACTGTTGTTGCGATGCTACTGGGCCCGCATTTTGTCGCGTGGCGGCGGGGCGGCAACGGGCCACCGGCGGCCGGATCGGGTGCCGCCGACATTGCGTTGCTCACGGCGGCTAGTCTGTTGGCGACCCCCTATATGTTTGACTATGACCTTACTTGCCTGCTGGTGCCAATGGCGTTTCTGTTGGCCGCGCATGGGCAATCGTCGCCGCGCCCGTGGGAGTGTAGCTTGATCCTGCTGCTTTATGTGCTGCCGGTGGCAGCGCGGGTGCTTGCGGTGACCCACCATATTCCGGTTATGCCGCCGGTGCTGTTTGCTTTTTTTGTCATTCTATGGCGCCGCCGTCGCGAGGCGTTGCAGGGCCAAGGCTAGACTTTGCGCGTAGTGCGGGGGGCGGTGTTGCCGCCCCCCGCGTTTAGGCTAGTTGTATTTCGATAGTTCCAGTTTACCGATGGCATTGCGATGAACTTCATCGGGGCCGTCGGCAAACCGCAACGTGCGGATGTGGGCAAACGCACTGGCCAGGTGGAAATCCTGGCAGACGCCGGCGCCGCCGTGCACCTGCATCGCCCAATCGATCACTTGCTGCGCCATGTTGGGGGCGGCAACTTTGATCATGGCGATTTCGGTACGTGCACCTTTATTGCCGACCGTATCCATCATGTAAGCCGCTTTTAACGTCAGCAACCGTGCCTGATCGATCATGATGCGGGCTTCGGCGATGCGTTCCAGGGTTACCCCCTGTTCTGACACCGGGCGGCCGAAGGCGACGCGTGATTTCGCGCGTTTGCACATGCTGGCAAGGGCCCGTTCGGCCTGGCCGATGCTGCGCATGCAGTGATGGATGCGTCCCGGGCCAAGGCGCCCTTGGGCGATTTCGAAACCCCGGCCCTCACCCAGCAACATATTGGTTGCTGGCACGCGCACATTACGAAAATCAACTTCCATGTGGCCATGCGGGGCATCATCATAGCCAAACACCGACAGCGGGCGCATGATATCGATGCCTGGCGTATCGCGCGGGATCAGGATCATCGATTGCTGCGCGTGGCGGGCGGCGTTGGGGTTGGTTTTGCCCATGAAGATGAAGATTTTGCAGCGCGGATCGCCGGCGCCCGAGGTCCACCATTTGCGGCCGTTGATGACGTAATCATCACCCTGGCGTTCGATCGAGCTTTCGATGTTGGTGGCGTCCGATGAGGCAACCGCAGGCTCGGTCATGGCGAAGGCGGAGCGGATTGTGCCTTCGAGCAGCGGTTCGAGCCATTCCTTCTTTTGCTCGGGCGAGCCGTAGCGTTCGATGGTTTCCATGTTGCCGGTATCGGGGGCGGAGCAGTTGAACACTTCTGACGAAAACCCGATATGGCCCATGATTTCGGCCAGCGGCGCGTATTCCAGATTGCTCAACCCTGGGCCGTAATCGCTGGCGGGCAGAAACAGATTCCATAGGCCGGCTTTTTTGGCCAGTGGTTTGAGCTCCTCCACCACTTTGGTGGGCTGCCAGCGATCGCCTTCCTCCACTTCGGCGGCGAAGCGGGCTTCGTTGGGCACGATGTGTTCATCCATGAAGGCGGTGACGCGCTCCATGTATTCTTTGGTGCGTGGACTGTAATCGAAGTTCATTTTTTTGCTCCTTTTTATTATTCCGTAACAATAACTACTTTGCCCTGCGCGCGCCGGCCCATCACTTCATCTAGGGCGGCGACACTTTGGTTGAGTGGGAATTTGGCGCAGACATGGGGGCGGATTTTACCTTCGCCGAACCACGCCATGAGGTGGGCGACGTTGCGCGCGTGCCAGGCGGGTTCGCGCTGGGTGAACGACCCCCAGAACACGCCGATCGCCTCGCCTTCCTTTAACAGCAGAAGATTAAGCGGCAGTTTGGGGATTTCGCCATTGGCGAAGCCCACCACCAGCAAGCGGCCGCACCAGCCCATGCCGCGCACGGCGGCTTCGGTCAGGGTGCCGCCGACCGGATCGTAAACCACATCAACGCCACCGGGCAACAAACGTTTAAGCTCGGCTTTGAGGTCTTGCGTTGTGTAGTTGATGCACATCTCGGCGCCGTGGTCGCGGGCGAGGGCAAGTTTTTCATCGGTGGAGGCGGCGGCAATGACGCGTGCGCCAACCGCTTTGCCGATTTCGACCGCGGCCAAGCCGACGCCACCGGCGGCACCGAGCACCAGCAGGGTTTCGCCGGCTTTTAGGCGGGCTTTGTCGATCAGCCCATGGTACGAGGTGCCATAGACCAGCATGAAGCCGGAGGCAGCGGCGAAATCCATAGCGGCCGGGATTTTGAGCGCGCGATCGGCACTGACCGCAACTTTTTCGGCAAACCCGCCCATGCCGCACAGTGATACGACGCGATCGCCGACCGCAAGCGAGGTGACGCCAGCGCCGACCATGCTGATAATACCAGCAACTTCGTTGCCGGGGGTGAAGGGTGGCGGTGGTTTGAACTGGTATTCGCCGCGCACCATAAGGCCATCGGGGAAGTTAACCCCGGCGGCTTTGATGTCGATCACCACTTCGCCCGGGCCGGCGAGCGGATCGGGGCGATCTTCCACCACCAGATTGTCGATGGGCCCGAAGGCCGTGCAGACCACTGCTTTCACTAATCGTTTCCTTATTTACAGAACCATTGTCGCCATGTTGGCGCGATCGCGGGTAGTTGGCTAGGTGGCGGCTACTGGGCGGAGATGCCGCCATCGAGTTTGAGCTCGGCGCCGGTCATGAATTTGCTTTCATCGGAGGCCAAATACAGGGCTGCGTAGGCGACATCATCGGGTTCGCCCAGGCGGCCGAGCGGGACTTGGCGGGCGAGTTTGGCCTCGGCCTGTTCCTTGCCGAACATGGCGCGGATATTATCGAGGATCGGGGTATCGATAAACGTTGGGTGGATGGTGTTGCTGCGGATATTGAGTTTGTGTTTGGCGCAGTGCAGGGCAACCGATTTGGAGAGCAGCCAGACCCCGGCTTTGGACGCGTTATAGGATGCCGCATTGTGGGCGGCGATGAGGCCGGCGATGGATGATAGATTGATGATCGAGCCGGGCTGGTTATCTTTCATGTAGGAAAGTGCATGTTTGCAGCCGAGGAACACGCTATCGAGATTGACGTGCATCACTTTTTGCCAATCTTCAAACGGCGTATCGACGACGCTGCCGCCCATGGAAATACCGGCATTGTTGACCAGCACCGAAATGCCACCCATGGCGGCGTTGGCGCGGGCCAGCGTTACCTGCCAATCTTCTTCGCTGGTGACATCGTGGCGGAAGGCAAAGGCAGTGCCGGCGCCGTGTTCGGCGTTGATGCCATCCGCCACCGCTTGGGCGCCATCGTGGTTGAGATCGGTGAGGGTGATTTTGGCGCCGTGGCGCGCGAACATGCGGCCCATGGCGGCGCCAAGGCCTTGCGCACCGCCGGTGATGAACGCTTTTTTTCCGGCAAGCCGCTGTTCGGACATGTTCCTAGCTTTTCCCTAAACCGTGCTAGGCTGCCGGCATGGCGGACTGCACTTGGCATGGTTGATAGCAGAACAGGTGGGCAGGCGCGCTCGGTTTCCGGCAAGGCCCCGGTAATGGTTGCTAAGCCCCTGCCAAAGCCCAAAAAACGGCCAACCCAGGACCGTGCCAAATTCACCTTGCAGGCGATTTACGACGCTTATGTTCGGATTTGGCGGGCGCGCGGCGTGGCCGCGGTGACCATGCGCAATGTGGCGGAAGAGGCCGGGTTTGCGATTGGCACGCTATACGAATACTTTCCTAATATAACCGCGCTACATTCCGGTTATATCCGCCACACGATTGACACCATGACAGCGCGGATCGACCGCGAAGTGGTGGCGCCGCCTGGGCTTACCTGGCAGGCGCGGGTTGGCTTGATGGTGCGGATTATTTGCGGGGTGGATGAGCAGACGGCGTTTTTTGATGGTGGCATGATGTCGCTGGTGGGCAGTGTGGCCGAACCGCGCCACCACCATCGGGTGTTTGCCGAAATTACGGCGCGGTGGGTGGCGATGTTTGCCGCCTGCGGGGATTTGCAGCCGAGGCCGGATGCGGCCCGGGTGGAGGCGCTGGTGATGATGGTGTGGGGGGCACGGCGGTATCATTTGCTGTTGCACCCTGATGCGCGGGTGACCGGTGCATGGGTGGGCGAAATTGAGTTTTTGTGTGTGCGGGCGTTGGGTGAAGCAGCAGGGGGTTTGGTGTAGGCTATGGGTTTTTTAAGCGAAGTTGCGCCGCGGTATGGTGATGCTGAATATGCAGGCCCGCGTATTCGGCGGCTGGTGGCGCCTAACCCAGGACCGATGACGTATCACGGCACCAATACCTGGCTGGTGGAGAGTGATGCGGGCCTGGTGGTGATTGACCCAGGTCCTGCCGATGATGCCCATGTTGCTGCCATTCTGGCGGCAGCCGGTGGGGTTGGGATTACGCGGATTTTGCTGACCCATACGCACCCTGATCATGTGGGGGCGGCGCCGGCATTGAAGGCCGCCAGTGGCGCACCGATTGCCGGGTGGCATACGCCTTGGTTGAAAAGTTTTGTGCCTGATATTGCGCTGGCTGATGGTGATGCGTTTGGCGGTTTAGTGGCGATCCATACGCCGGGGCATGCGTCGGATCATTTGTGTTTTAGCTTTCATGATCGCCAGTTGTTTTCGGGTGATCATGTGATGAGCTG
The DNA here is from genome assembly GCA_040400005.1 of Acetobacteraceae bacterium. Classification (GTDB taxonomy): domain Bacteria; phylum Pseudomonadota; class Alphaproteobacteria; order Acetobacterales; family Acetobacteraceae; genus JBBARC01. The sequence continues at coordinate 23,131 of JBBARC010000019.1, forward strand.
GAACACATCGATAATTAGCCCGCCAGATGGCAGTATGGCGCAGTATATGGATGGGCTGCGCTTGTTGCTGGAGCGCGATGATGCGGTGTTTTTTGGCGGACATGGGCCGGTGTTGCCGGAACCGCAATCGCTATTGCGGGCGTTGCTGATACACAGGATTTCGCGCGAGTCGGCGATTATGGGGGCGCTGAGTGGCGTTGCTATTTCCGTGGATGCGGTAGTGGATCAGTTATATTGCGATATCGACGCCAGGTTAAAACCGGCCGCCGCACGCACGGTGCTAGCGCATCTGCATAAACTGATGGACGAAGGCAAAGCAACGATGGCCGGTGAGATGTGGCGAGTAGCCTAACCCCGAATTCCAACAAAATAAAAGTCTTTTGCTTCTTTTCTTCAGAAAAGAAGACTCTTGCTTACTTGGCTAGACGTGAAAACTCTCGCCACACCCACAGCGGCCTTTTTCGTTGGGGTTCACGAAGCTAAAGCCGCTGGATAGCAGGGCGCTTTGGTAATCCATTTGGGTGCCAATAAGAAACAAGGTGGCTTTGCGATCGACTAGCACAGTGAGGCCTTTGTCGGTGACCACTTCATCGGTGGGGCCGGCTTGCGGCACCCAGGACATATCGTAGGACAGGCCGGAACAGCCTTTGGTGCTCAGCGCCACGCGGAGTAGATTGCCGGATTCCGCGCCAGCGTAAAGGGTGCGCAGGCGATCTGCGGCGGCATCGGTGAGGGTCATGAGCGGCGGCAGGGCGCGGGTTTTGCGTGGCGCAGCGGCGGTGGTTTCCGACATGTTCAAAAAACCTTTTATCTTAAAACATGTTTAGGGCGAGGCGGGCATCTTCGGTCATGCGGCTGGGGTCCCACGGAGGATCCCACACGGTATCAACCGTGACGGCGTTGACGCCGGGCAGGCGTTCGATCGCTTCGCGCACTTGCACGGGCAGTTCTTGCGCGCTGGGGCAGGCCGGGGCAGTGAGGGTCATTTCTACTTTTACGTCGCCGGTATCGCTGATTTCGACCGTATAGATCAGGCCGAGTTCGTAGATGTTGACCGGGATTTCGGGATCGTAAACGGTGGCGATGGCGTCCAACACCGCGGCTTCGCTGGGCGGTGCCAGCACTTCGCCGTCGGGTGTCCAGTGGTTGCCGACGGGGGATTGATCGGTCATGGGGTTAGGCCTTCACTGGTGGCGTGGCTGCCGCCGTCGAGGGCGGCGATGAGGGCGGCCCACGGCAGGATTGCGCATTTTATCCGCGACTTGTACTCAGAAACACCAGACAATGCGCGCAACTCCGGCAAGTTTTCGGGGGCATGGATTGTATCACCAGTGCGCACCAGGGCGAGCACATTTTTGTGCAGGGTGTGCACTTGATCCGGGTGCAGGCCCAGCACGGCATCAGCCATCATGTCGGCGGAGGCGATGCTGATGGCGCAGCCTTTGGCGGTAAAGGCACATTCGGCGATGCTATTATCGGCGGCAAAATTTACCTGCACATCGACACGGTCGCCACACAGCGGGTTATCGCCTTGGGCTTGCGCATTGCAGGAATGGAGCGTGCGGCGATGCGTTGGTGTACGGCTGTGGCGCAGCACGATATCCTGATAGAGGCTGGCGAGATCATCGAACATCAGGCGAAAAATTCTTTGATGCGGATAAGGGTATCGGCGAGCACGTCGATTTCGTCGTGGGTGGTGTAAAGGGCGAAGCTGGCACGGGCGGTGCTGTCTATGCCCAAAAGGTGCATCAATGGTTCGGCGCAGTGGTGGCCAGCGCGCACGGCGATGCCGTTGCGATCAAGCAGGGTTGCGATATCGTGGGAGTGGGCGCCGTCCATGGTGAAGGAAAAGACGCCGCCGCGATCGGCAGGGTTGCCAATGACGTGCAAGCCGTCGATGGTAGCTAGGCGGGTGCTGGCGTGGGCGACCAGCGCATTTTCGTGCGCCGTGATGGCGGTCCAGCCGATCGCTTGCACGTAATTTATGGCAGCGTGCAGGCCGATCGCTTCCAGAATGGCGGGGGTGCCGGCTTCGAATTTATGCGGCACGCGGGCCCAGGTGGATTTTTCGAAGGTGACGGAGCTGATCATGTCACCACCGCCCAAAAAGGGCGGCATGGCTTCGAGTAGCTCGCGCTTGGCGTAGAGCACGCCGATGCCGGTGGGGCCATACAGTTTGTGGCCGGTAAACACATAGAAATCGGCGTCGATAGCGCGCACATCTACCGGGCGATGCACAATGGCCTGACTGCCATCAAACAGCACCCGCGCACCAGCCTGGTGGGCGAGGGCGGCGATCTTGGCGGCCGGGGTGTAGCTGCCCAGCACGTTCGACATGTGGGTGATAGACACCAGTTTTACCTTGCCATCATCAAGCATGTTGGCAAGTGCGATCAGATCCAGATCACCCGCATCGGTAATCGGGGCGATGCGCAGATCGATGCCGTGGGCATCGCGCAGCATCTGCCAGGGGACGATGTTGGAATGGTGTTCCATGGCGGAAATCACCACCGCATCACCGGGTTTTAGCATGGTACGGCCGAAGCTGTGGGCGACCAGGTTGATCGCTTCAGTGGTGTTGCGGGTGAACACAATTTCTTCGCGCGCGCCGGCGTTAAGCAAATGTGCCACGGCATCGCGGCAGGCCTCGTAGGCTTCGGTTGTGCGCTCGCTCATCCAGTGAACACCGCGGTGTACATTGGCGTATTGGGTCTCCATCGCGTGCGACATGGCGGTGATCACCGCGCGCGGTTTTTGTGTCGATGCGGCACTATCCAGAAATACCAGCGGTTTGTTGTGCACGCGCTGGGATAAAATGGGAAAATCGGCGCGGATGGCCATTACATCCAATTGCGTCGGGGTGAGGTGGGACAGGGCGGCACTCATCAATAATCTCCGCAGCTGAGGATTTCGATGAGCCAGTTGCGCACGGCTTCATCGGCAACATCGTTGAGCGATTCTTGGAGAAACGCGTCGGTGAGCATGGCGCGCGCCTGGTCGATCCCGATGCCGCGGCTGCGCAGGTAGAAAATGTGCTCGTCATTAAGCGCGCCGACGGTGGCGCCGTGGCTGCATTTGACGTCGTCGGCAAAAATTTCGAGTTCTGGTTTGCAATCGATCTCGGCGCGCGGGGATAGCAGCAGGGTTTGGTTCATTTGGTAGCCATCGGTTTTTTGGGCGATGCGGGCAACCTCAATGCGGCCTTGGAACACCGCGCGGGATTCATCATCGAGCACGTTTTTAACCGTTTGGCGCGACCTTGTGTTGGGCGCGCGATGGCGGATAACGCTGGTGAAATCGCCATGCTGAATGCCACCCAATTTTTGCGCGGCGTTGACGCTGGCGTGGGCGTTGGCGCCGGCAAGGGTTGCGAACACTTCGGTGCGCGCCAGGCGGGCGCCGAGATTGAGGCAAAACAGATCGTAGCTGGCGTTGGCGGCAATGTCGGCTTCAATGCGGGCAAGATAAAAGCTGGTTTTGCTGTCTGCCTGCACGCGCACGTGATCTAACCGCGCGTGATCGGCCAGTGACACGGTCAGGCGCGGGTTGTTGACGTAGGTGGCGGCACCCACAAAAATTTCGATTAACTGCAGGCGTGCGTTGTTGCCCAGGGTGATGCCGTGGCGCGGGTGAAAATTGGTGGTTTGCGCATCGGCGTGCGCACCCAGCGATATCAGCAGTAGGGTGCCGGCATCGTGGCCAGCCGGCACATCGATGAAAATGCCATCTTCGGCCAGCAGCATATTCAGCGCGGCGATCTGGTCGTTGTCAGCAGGTTCGGCCACGGCCGCATCAGCTAGGCGGGTGAGGGTTACGCCCTTGGGCAGGCGTGATTGCGTTTCGCAAAACTTACCACAGGCAAACACTAGCCTGGGGTAATCGGCAAACGCGCCCAGCGGCGGCAGATCAACCGCTGCCGCCGTATCGGCAAACACCATGCCGTTAAGCGAGCGCAGATTGGTGTATTTCCACGCTTCATCGCGTGGCACTGGCAAGCCTTGGGCGGTGAGCAGTTTTGCCGCGTTGTGGCGGGCGGCTTCATGGCCTGGCAAATGCGCGCGGCTGTTTTCGTAGCGCGTTAAAAAGCCAGACACCGGGGCGATGGCGTTCACGCGGCGTTGCCGATAACTTGCGCGTAGCCCTGGGCTTCCAGGGTGCGGGCAAGGTCTGGCCCGCCGCTGTGCACGATGCGGCCGTGGGCCAGCACGTGCACGCGATCTGGCACGATGTGATCTAGTAGGCGCTGGTGGTGGGTGATGATCAATGCTGAAAACCCAGGGCCACGCAGGGCGTTGACGCTGTGGCCGACAATGCGCAGGGCATCGATATCCAGCCCGCTGTCGGTTTCATCTAAAATCGCCAGGCGTGGCTTTAGCAGCGCCATTTGCAGCATTTCGTTGCGTTTTTTCTCGCCACCCGAAAAGCCGACATTCACTTGGCGTTTTAACAGATCGGCCGGCATGCCGAGTTGTTCGGCGGCGGTTCGGGCCGCGCGTAAAAAGGCGGCGGCGTCCATCTCATCTTCACCACGCGCGCGCCTCACGGCGTTAAGGGCAGTGCGCAAAAAATGCGCGTTGCCAACGCCAGGTAATTCAACGGGCGATTGAAAAGCCAGAAAAATACCGGCACGGGCGCGATCTTCCGGTGCCATGGCCAGCAGATCGGCGCCATCGAATTGCACTGAACCGCCGGTGACTTGGTACTCATCGCGGCCGGATAGCACGTAGGACAAGGTGGATTTACCCGACCCGTTAGGCCCCATAATGGCGTGAATTTCGCCATCCGGCAGGGTGATGTTGATGCCGCGCAAAATTTCTTTGCCGTCGATCGCGGCCGCAAGGTTTTCGATATTCAACATGGATTTAGCCTACTGATCCTTCAAGGCTGACGGCCAATAGCTTTTGCGCTTCCACGGCAAATTCCATCGGCAGTTGTTTCAGCACGTCTTTGCAAAAGCCATTCACGATTAAGCCCACCGCATCTTCCTGCGATAGCCCGCGCTGGCGGCAGTAAAACATTTGATCATCGGAGATTTTGGATGTGGTCGCTTCGTGTTCTATTTTGGCCGTTGGGTTGCGGCTTTCGATATAGGGCACGGTGTGCGCGCCGCACTGATCGCCAATCAGCAAACTATCGCATTGGGTGTGGTTACGCGCACCAGCCGCTTTGGGCAGCATGCGCACCAGGCCGCGATAGGTATTGCTGGAATGGCCGGCCGAAATACCTTTCGAGATAATCGTGCTTTTGGTATTTTTGCCGATATGGATCATTTTGGTGCCGGTATCGGCCTGCTGGCGGTTATTGGTGACCGCCACTGAATAAAATTCACCAACGCTGCCATCACCTTGCAAAATGCACGATGGGTATTTCCAGGTAATGGCGGACCCGGTTTCAACTTGGGTCCATGAAATTTTGGATCGTGCACCGCGGCAGGCGCCGCGTTTGGTGACGAAATTGTAGATGCCACCGCGGCCTTGCGCATCGCCGGGGTACCAGTTTTGCACGGTGCTGTATTTAATCCGCGCATCATCCATGGCGACCAGTTCAACCACGGCCGCATGCAATTGATTTTCATCGCGCATCGGCGCGGTGCAGCCTTCCAGGTAGCTAACGCTGGCGCCATCTTCGGCGATGATCAGGGTGCGTTCAAACTGCCCGGTGTTGCGCGCATTGATACGGAAATAGGTGGACAGTTCCATCGGGCAGGCGACGCCCTTGGGGATGAACACAAAACTGCCATCGGTAAACACGGCGGAATTCAGGGCGGAGAAATAATTATCCCCGGGCGGCACCACGCTGCCGAGATATTTGCGCACTAGATCTGGGTGCTCGCGCACGGCATCGCTGATTGGGCAGAAAATAACACCAACTTTACTGAGCTGTTCACGAAACGTGGTGGCAACCGAGACACTATCAAACACCGCATCGACGGCAATGTTGGAGTTTTGGACAGTCGCCCCTTCAACGCCGGCCAGCACCGCGCGCTCGCGCAAAGGTATGCCGAGTTTTTCGTACATGCGCAGCAATTCGGGATCGACATCTTCCAGCGATTTGGGGCCGGGGGAGGATTTGGGTGCCGCGTAGTAATGCGAATCCTGGTAATCTATCGGCGCATAAAACAGTTTCGCCCAATGTGGCTCGGGCATTTTTTGCCAGACGGCGAAGGCGGCGAGGCGCCAATCGAGCAGCCAGGCAGGTTCGTTTTTGCGCGACGAAATCAACCGCACGATATCGGTGTTCAGGCCTTTGGGGGCCATGTCCATTTCGATATCAGTAACAAATCCCCATTTATAGCCGCCATCGTTAAGTTCGGCGACAGTATCAAGGGTTTCTGGGGCAACGGTCATGTGGTTAGGGCCTCACAAATCAACGGGGGCGGGGATGCGCGCAGGTATAAGGCACGGTTCGGACAAGTGGGCGGGGGCTGCACGCAAGCCGGCCGGCAAGGACGATGCGGCCATTTCGGCGAGCGAGATCGCCGACAGGGCGGAAAGAATCGCCTGGTTTACCGGGTCCCAGGCGCGGTGCATGGGGCAGACATGGCCACTTTCGCAGGTTCCGCCATCAACGCAGGCGGTAAGGGCAATGGGGCCGTCGATCGCGGCGATCACTTCTGCGACATTGATTTGGGCTGCGGTGCGTTCCAGCCGGTAGCCACCACGGGCGCCGCGGGTGGAGATGACCAGGCCGTGGGCCGACAAAGCTTTTAACACCTTGGAAACCGTAGGCTCCGGGATGCCGGTTAAATGCGCGATCCCTGGTGAGGTTTGCACACAGCCGTCGCCGGCCAGCCGCACCAGCACCACTACAGCATAATCGGTTAATTTGGACAGTCTGAACATGGTGTCCTGAAAAACACGGACCGCGTTAGTCCTGTATGGGGGAGATGCGCCCGGCGCCCCCCCGCGTCAAGGTCTGCCAACGCAGGGTAAGCCGCTTTGCTGGGTTGCAGTTGCGCGATCTTTGAGCAAGGTAGCACGTATGTCTGATGAATTCGTCGTGCCGCGCGCCGCCGCCAGCCTAATTGTGATCCGCCGCGATGCCGATGCGCCGCGTATGCTGATGGGCAGGCGGGGTGCCGGGCATCGGTTTATGCCCAATGTGCTGGTGTTTCCCGGTGGTGCCGTGGATGCCGAGGATTATAACGCCCCAGTTGCCCACGAATTACGCGACGATGTCGCGGCCAAATTGCAGCGCGCGGCGAGTGCTGAGCTGGCCCGGGCTTTGGGCGTGGCGGCGGCGCGTGAGTTGCAAGAGGAAGTGGGCGTCACCTTGGGCAGCCCGCCTAGCCTGCACGGGTTTGACTATTTGTGCCGCGCTATTACCCCGCCCAACCGCAGCATGCGTTTCGATGCGCGGTTTTTTGTGGTCGATGCGGCGCATGTGCAAGGTGAGCCGGTGGCGTCGCACGAAATTGAAGAACCACGCTGGGTGACGATAGAAGAAGCGCTGGCGGCGGAATTGGCGCTGGCGACGGTTGCCGTTCTGGATGTGCTGGCCGGGTGGCTGGCGGCACCGCCTGAGCAGCACCAGGTAAAATTGCTGCGCGACCGCCGCTGGGAGGACGATTAATGCCGTGCCAAACGCGTTTATTGTCCCAGTTGGTTAGGCGTTCTGCGATTATACTGCGATGAGCGATTTTCGTGTTGTGTTGCATGTCGGTCCGCAAAAAACCGGCTCCACCTACCTGCAAACGAATTTCACGGCCCTGAGTGGCGCATTAGCCGAGCGCGGTGTGCGCTATGTTCGTGCGCTTGACCCGCATGGCCCGCCGCGCAGTCACCGCAGCGAAATGGCTAGCTGGCTTACCCGGGCATCGGATGATGAGGTTGCCGCCTATTTTCGTCAGGCCCGCGATAGCGGTGCCGCGTGCCTGCTGGTTTCCGACGAATCGCTGTCCATGTTGGCACCAGTACAGATCAAGCGCTTGGCGCGTGGCTTGCGCGACATTCCCACCGAGGTGGTTTTCTTCTTCCGCCGGTGGAGCGACCAGCTGCCCTCACGGTGGAATGAACGGGTAAAGGAAGGCGAGGCTCGCCCGTTAAACGAATGGATAAGCGCCGTTTTGGCCGAGCCCCGGCGCCCAGTGTCATGCAATGATGTCACATTCTGGAGCGCCTGGGCATCAGCGTTTTCGCGCGACGCAGTTAAGCTCGTTTCGTATGACGGGGTCAGGGTGAATGGTGGGGATATCTGGCAGGATTTTCTGGCGACCTGGTTAGGCATAATGGATCTAAAACACCCCAACAACCGCTTGGTTAACGCCAGTTATTCGGCGCTGGAACTGGAAGCTTTGCGGGCGCTTAGCGCGGTTGCGAACACCACTGGCGTGCGTATCACCTCGCCGGCGCGTAAACTGTGGGCGCATCTTCTGCGCGAGGATGGCGGTGAGCCATTCGCCTCGCTCGCCGGTGAACCTGGGCACACCGTTTGGATTGACGACCTTGCCGATGGGCTTGCCACCCACCGCGCTTGCCTGGACGAATGGCGCGACTGCTTTGTGCTCCCCGCAGGGCAAGGGGATATGTTAATCCCGGCGCGGCGGGGGGTTGCGGTTTACGATCCAGCGTGGGTTGCCGGGCGCGATGCCGGGTTGGCACTGGCGGTCGCGGTGCGCCGGGCCGCGCGGTTCAGTCTGGCGAAAAAGGCTGCAACCGGTGGCCTAGCGGCCGGGGGCTAGGTGCCCACGCGCGCGAGTGCCAAGCGCGATTGCTGGCGTTCAGCCTTGATCGAGATCACCCGGCGTAGCACCACAACCGCTTCAATTTCGGCGGTCCAGGGAAACTGATCCACCGGCGTTGCGCTGTGCAATGTGTAGCCAGCCTGCGCTAACACGGCCACATCGCGGGCCAAAGCCTGCGGGTTGCAGCTAATGTAGATGACGTTCGCAACGCCACTGGCGGCGATGGCGGCCATTTGCGGGCCGGCGCCATCCCAGGGCGGGTCGAGCACAATGGCCGTGGCGCCTTTTAGGTCCACCGCTTGTAAAGGCTGACGCACTAGATCGCGGCAGGTAACATCAATGCGGCCACCGGCGGCGGCGCGGCTGATGGCGGCGCACGCCGCAGGATCACCTTCAAAGGCGCGCACCCGGGCGACGCCGGCCAGCGCAAAGCTGAACGTGCCGACGCCTGCATATAACTCGGCAACCACCGGACGAGCGGGTAGTTTGGCCGGCATACCGGCGAGAATGGCGGCGGTTATGGCGTTTTGCCCAGCAATGGACGCCTGCAAAAACGCACCCGGCGGCACCGCAACGGACGTGCCGGCAAAATTTACGATGCAGGCGCCGTTATTGACCAGAATTTCGGCGGGTTTGCCGCGGCCATGGTCTAGGCTGATGCGGGCGACGGTGTTGGCCAGCGCAAAAGCGGCCAGGCGTTTACGGTCGTCGGCGGTGACTGGGCCGTCGAGGCGCAGGACAATGTCCACCCCGGTATCGAGAACATTGGCGATAACTGAGGCGACAGCGCGAAACGAGGATAAGCCGCGCAGCAGGGCCGCAAGGGGCGCGAACAAGGCGGGCAGGGCGGGGTGCAGGGCGGCGCACACTGAAAGTTGCACGATATCCAGGCTGCCTTGGGCGTGCAGACCTAAGCTTAGGTTTGCACCAACGCGGCTGGCAGCCAGATCCATACGGCGGCGCTGGCCGGGGGCAATGGCCACAACATCGCCGACATTTGGCGCATCAAAGCCGGCTTTTTGCAGGGCGTGCACAATGCGCCCGTGTTTCCAGCGGCGGGTTGCGGCTGCATCCCAATGTTGCAGGGTGCAGCCGCCGCAGGTGCCAAAATGTGGGCAGGGTGGGGTGACCCTGCTGGCGCTCGGGTTTTCAATCCCCAGCAAATCATCAGCATTTACCCGGGTCGAACTGCGGTGCGATCCGGCTTCCAGGGCGCTTGCCCGAATAACCGCGCGCTCGCCGGGCAGCACGCCTGCCAGCGACACACGGGCGCCGTCCTCGGTGAGGCCGAGGCCGCGACCGGCGGGGTCGATCGCGGTGATGGTTGCGCGTGGATTGGCCATACGGGCAGTGCCCGGCTGGTGCCGCCGTTAAGCCGCTTCATCCTGCGGCGGCAAACGGCCGGTGCGGGTGGGTAGCAGCATGAAGGCAGGGATATCGGTGCCAAAGCCGGTAACCGAGGGGCCGAGATCGTCGTCGCGGCGGAAGCGGCTGCGGTCACGATCCCTGTCCCTGGGGGGAGGCGGCGGTTCGCGGGTGAAGTCGCGCGGCTGGTCGCGGTCAGAGTCGCGGCCAGAGTCGCGGCCAGAGTCGCGGCCAGAGTCGCGGCCAGAGTCACGAGCAGAATCACGAGCAGAATCACGGCCAGTTTCGCGACCCGGGTCGCGGCTCGACTCGCCGCGGGCATCACGAGGTGCCGTGCGGCTATGGTCGCGGCCTTGGTTGCGCGGTTGGTCGCGATTCTGGTCACGCGGTTGATCCCGGGCGCCTGTGCGGGCGGGTGCGCGATCAGGCTCGGCGGCCATGTCTGGTGCCCGGTCGATCGGCTGGGTGGTTTCTACCGCAGGAGCGGTCTCACTACGACCACGCCCCGGGCCACGGCCACGGCCGCGGCCACGGGCGGGTTGTGCCTCTTTGCGCGGGGCAGTCTCATCGCCGCTCGCATCGGCGCGCGGCGAGTCGTTGCTGCCCGATGGGCGGCTAGATTGGCGGCCACCGGAACGCGGCGCGCTACTATCATCCTTACCACCACGGCCACGGCGCTTGCGGCTGTCGCCTTCGCCCCATTCAACGGTATCCAGCCCAGGCACGTCCATGCGGGCAATCGGGCTGCCGGTGAGTTTTTCGATGGCTTCTACCGCCAAACGGTCTTCCGGGCAGGCCAGAGTGTAGGCGTGGCCAATTTTGCCGGCACGGCCGGTGCGGCCAATGCGGTGCACGAAATCTTCCGCGTGGTGCGGCACATCGAAATTGAACACATGGCTTAGGCCGCCAATGTCGATACCGCGGGCGGCAACATCGCTGCACACCAGCAATTGCAGGTCACCGGCTTTGAATTTTTCCAATGTGGCAAACCGGGTCGGCTGCGGCATATCGCCATGCAGCGACCCCACCGAAAACCCGTGGCGCGACAAAGATTTGTACAGAATATCAACATCGCGCTTGCGATTGCAGAAAATCAGCGCGTTTTGCACCTCTTCTGATCTGATCAGCCGGCGCAATGCTTCGCGCTTGTCGTGGGTTGCAACCAACGCCAGGCCGGTGGTGATGGTCACCGCAACGGATGCCGATTTGCTTACCGAAATCATGCGCGGGTTTTGCAAAAACGCATCTGATAGCCGGCGAATTTCCGGCGCCATGGTGGCCGAGAAAAACAGGGTTTGGCGGTTTTGCGGCAACAGGCCAACAATGCGCTCAACATCGGGGATAAACCCCATATCCAACATGCGATCGGCTTCGTCGATCACCAGCACGCGGGTGTCGGTTAGCAACAGGCCGCCTCGTTCGAACAGATCGAGCAGCCGGCCCGGCGTTGCAATCAACACATCCACGCCGCGCATCAGCGCATCTTTCTGGTCGTTCAGGCTTTCGCCGCCGATCAGCAGCGCGTGGTTAAGTTTAAGGTATTTGCCATACTGCACGAAATTTTCGGCAACTTGCAGCGCAAGTTCCCGGGTGGGTTCCAGAATAAGCGAACGCGGCATCCGGGCGCGGGCGCGCGATCCCGAAAGAATATCCAACATCGGCAAGGTGAAGCCGGCGGTTTTGCCGGTCCCGGTTTGGGCAACGCCCATCACATCGCGGCCAGCCAGCACCACAGGAATAGCCTGCGCCTGGATCGGCGTTGGCTTGGTGTAGCCCTTCTCGATCAGCGCCCGCAAAATGGGTTCCGATAGGCCAAGATCGGCAAAGGTAATCTCTGGCTCGGCGTCAGGTTCAGGCACGCTCGATGCGACAAAAACCTCGGTTTCGGTTTCAGTTTCATCGTCGGAATCGTCGTCACTATCGGCCAGCACATCATCGCCAATCGCCACGGCATCGGCGACATCGGCCATAATAATGGGCGGCGCAATCAGCTCGGGCTGTTCATCCGCCGCCACAACAGCTTGGCTCTCGGCGGCTAGTTCAGGTTGGCTCTCGGCGGCTAGTCCAGGTTGGCTCTCCGCTGCTGGTCCAGGTTGGCTCTCCGCTGCTGGTCCAGGTTGGCTCTCCGCCAAAGCAATTGCTTCCACAGCGTTGATATCGCGTGGGTGTGCAGTCTCATCGGCCCCAGGGGCACTGTCTTGGTTCAAAATATCGTCTCGATTGTTTTAGGGTAAAAATGGCAATTAGGTGAACGGGCAGGCACACGCAGCGCTCACGCGCGAAATCGGGCCCACGGCCGGGAGGTCTGGTGTCACAACGCATGACCTCTCCGCCTCACCAGCCGCTCTATCCCCAACGCCGCCGCCAAAGTCAAGCAAATCCGCACCATGGCTGGGGTGCATAGATGGGGTAAGGTCTTCTTTGACTTCCGAAAAAAAGCAAAAGACTTTTATGACGCTGGTTCCGATGTTGCGGTGGCAGCGTCGCCCGAGCCCCCACGTATTAAAAGTCTTTTTGCTTCTTTTTCTTCAGAAAAAGAAGGTTCTACCCCTCATCTTATACCCCCACGCCGTGCGACTCGGCCCGCCACTGCTACACGCCATATGTGTCTAAGCGCCCCCAACTGCCCGCCAATCACGATGCGGACGACCAGCCCCGTGCCGTTGACCCGGCACGGGGATCGTTGGATGCGGCCGAGGCATCGTTGCGGCCGCAGACGCTGGCGGAATTTGTTGGGCAAAAAGCCAGCCGCGAGAATTTGGCGATTTTTATCGAAGCCGCGCGCGGGCGGGGCGATGCGCTGGATCACGTGCTGCTGCACGGGCCGCCGGGCTTGGGCAAAACCACGCTGGCGCAGATTGTGGCGCGCGAGTTGGGGGTGGGGTTTCGTGCGACCTCGGGGCCGGTTATTCAGCGTGCCGGCGATTTGGCAGCGATACTGACCAATCTCGAGGCGCGTGATGTGTTGTTTATTGACGAAATTCACCGCCTGCAGCCGGCGATTGAGGAAATTCTCTATCCCGCGATGGAGGATTTTGAGCTTGATCTGATTATCGGCGAAGGGCCGGGGGCGCGCAGTGTGCGCATTGATTTGCAGCCGTTTACGCTGGTGGGGGCAACCACCCGGGCGGGGCTGCTGGCAACCCCGCTGCGTGATCGCTTTGGCATTCCCCTGCGGCTGATTTTTTATAGCGCCGAGGAGCTGACGCTGATTGTGAAGCGCGGCGCCGAGAAGTTGGGGTTTGCGTTGACCGATGACGGCGCGCGCGAAATCGCCAAACGATCGCGCGGCACGCCGCGCATTGCCGGGCGGTTGCTGCGCCGGGTGCGTGATTTTGCCAGTGTTGCCGGGCAATCGCCGATCGACCGGGCGGTGGCCGATGCTGCCTTGCTGCGGTTAGAAGTGGATGCGCAAGGGTTAGATGCGATGGATAGGCGCTATTTGCGCCGCATTGCCGAGCATCATGCCGGCGGGCCGGTGGGGGTGGAAACCCTGGCGGCGGCGTTGTCGGAGGCGCGCGACACGCTGGAAGATGTGATCGAGCCGTTTTTGATTCAGGAAGGCTTTGTGCTGCGCACGCCACGCGGCCGTATGCTGGGCGGGCCGGGTTGGCAGTATCTCGGGCTGCGCCCGCCGGCAGCACCGGCGCAAAGCGATTTGCTGGACGGGGCAAGCGGGTGAATGCGAAAAAATAAGAATTTTCTTTTTGACTTCCGAAAAAAGAAACAAAAAAGACTTTTTGACGTTTGGTTCGGCGAACGCGGTGGCAGGGTTGCCCCAGGCCCAGCATTTCAAAAGTCTTTTTGCTTCTTTTTCTTCAGAAAAAGAAGAGTCTTACTTTCACCCGATTGCCCTGATTTGCTAGACCCCCCACCTTGATTTTTGAACTGTCCCCCGGCGCATGGGCGCATGACTATCAGTGCCGCGTGTATTTTGCCGATACCGATGCGGGGGGCGTGGTCTACCACGCCAATTACTTGGCGATGGCAGAATCCGCGCGCACCGAGGCGCTGCGTGAGGCCGGCGTGCCGCACAGCGAACTGGTTTCCTCACATGGCGTGAGTTTCATTGTACGGCGCGCCGAAATCGAGTATCTGCGGCCGGCAAGGCTGGATGATCTGCTGACGATTCGCACAATTTGTGTGGCGGCGGGTGGTGCCAGTGCGACGCTGAAGCAGATTTTTCTGTGTGCAGACCAGCCACTTGCGCGACTGACCGTGCGCTTAGGCTGCGTGTCGGTGGTTGATTTTAGGCCGGCGCGCCTGCCACCAAAATGGCGGGCGGCGATGATGATGGTGCCGCCAGACCCGGGCTGACCCCGGTTTTGGCCGAGAATTAAGGAGATTTCACGTGGACCATACAGTGGATGCCGCAGCGTTAGCGGTACCGGGCGCCGATCTTTCGCTGCTCGGCCTGTTTTTACAGGCCGATATTGTGGTGAAGCTGGTGATGGTGCTGCTGCTTTTTGCCAGCGTCTTCGTATGGGGCGTGGTGTTTGAAAAAGTGATGCTGCTGCGTAGGGCCAACGCTGAGGCGGATGCGTTTGAAGACCGTTTTTGGTCGGGTGGCAGCCTGGAAGACCTTTATGACGTGGAAGGTGCCCGCCCGAGCCACCCGATGGCGGCAGTGTTTGGGGCGGCCATGGGCGAATGGAAGCGCAGTGCGCGCGTGGTGGGTGCCGATATGGCACGCGGCAGTGTGCGCGACCGGATCGATCGGGCCATGAACGTGACCATTATGCGCGAACTGCAAAAAATCGAACGCCACATGATTGTGCTGGCCTCCGTTGGGGCAGTGGCCCCGTTTGTTGGGCTGTTCGGCACGGTGTGGGGCATTATGCATAGCTTTTCGGCGATTGCCGCCATGCACAACACCAATTTATCCGTGGTGGCGCCGGGCATTGCGGAAGCGTTGTTTGCCACCGCCATTGGCCTGGTGGCGGCGATCCCATCGGTGCTGGCGTATAACCAGATCAGCACCATGATCGGGCGTTTTGCCAACCGGCTGGAAGGGTTTGGCTCAGAATTCGGCGCGATCCTATCCCGCCAGGGCGAGGAGGCCGCCTGATATGGCAGGCGGGTTAATCGGCGGGCCGGGCAGCGGCGGGCGTAGCCGGGCGCGTTACCGGCCGCTGGCAGAAATTAACGTAACGCCGATGGTGGACGTGATGCTGGTGTTGCTGATCATCTTTATGGTGGCGGCACCGTTAATGACCAGCGGGGTGGATGTTGATCTGCCGAAAGCCGATGCCAAACCGCTTAACAGCGATGCCAAGCCGCTGACGGTATCGATCAAAGCGGATGGATCAATCTTTATTCAGGAAGAACCGATTACCCAGGCCGCCCTGGTTGATAAGCTTGCGGCTATTTCTGCCAACGATCTGACCCGGCGGATATTTGTGCGGGCGGATCAAAGCATTGCTTACGGCCAGGTGATGCAGGTGATGGCGACCATTGGTAAAGGCGGCTTTACCAAAGTTGCCTTGCTGGCCGAGGGCGGCGGTGGTGCACCGCCGGCCGCGGCGGCGCCGAAATAGGGCAGGGTGTAATACCCTGATGCGCAGTGATTTAGGACGTACTTTTTGGGTATCGGCGGCGCTGCATGCGGCGGTGCTGGCGCTGGCGTTTGTCAGTTTGCCGGCGGAAGTGCCGCCGCCACCGCCTGAGGACCAAAGTTTTGACGTGGTGATGGACGGCACCACCGACGAGGCGGTGCAAAAAGGCGAGGCGCCATCCAAGATTGCCGCCCAAGCCGATGCGCCAACGCCAAGCGACGAGCCACCGGCCAAGGAGCCGCCCAAAACGCCGGATACGGAACCACCGCCGCCACCGCCACCGCCGCCGCCACCCCCACCGCCGCCGGATGAGCCGAGCGTTGTGCCGCCCAAGCCGGATGTGACGCCGCCGCCGAAACTCACGCCGGAGCCCGCGCCGGTAAAACCGCCGCCGCCCAAGCCGCCAGTGGTGAAACCGCCGCCGGTGCCGGTAAAGCCGGTGGACACGCGCAAGACGCAGCCGAATGTGACCAAGAACCCGGCGCCCGATACGGATAGTTTTATGAACACGCTGGAGCCGCTGCTGGCTAAGCAACCGCAAATAGCGCCGCCCAAGCGCACAGTGAACCCAAGCCGTGGCGGTAAACCTGGCGGCGGTGGCGCTAAATATGGCGCGATGGCTGGGCTAACTGATGGGCAGCAACGCCAGATCGGCGATTCCGTACGGCGTTGTTATACGCAGGACACGGCGGCGAAAGATTACGCCAAGTATTCGGTGATGATCACGGTCACCGTGGACTCCACCGGCGAGGTGCGCCCGCCAGTGGTATACAGTGACGCCGACTTGGCGCGGATGGGGAGCGATTCTGGCTTTCGCGCGTTTGCTGAACGCTCGGCTAGCGCCGTGCTCGACCCGACCTGTTCAAAACTACCAATCCCGCCCGATAAATTAGGGCAAACTGCCACGCTGACATTTAGATTTCGCCCGTAAGCCCACCGCCAACCACGGCAATACCGACGCGCCACGACCATGGGAGTTTTTTGATGACAAACAAATTTTTGGCCACCGGCCTGCCAGTCGCCGCCGCGGTCGCCCGCCGAGGATTTTTAGGCGCATCGGCAGGCTTGGGGGCGGGAATGGCTTTTGCGCGCGCAGCGGTGGCGCAATCGGTGCTGGCGCCGCCTGCCGCCCCTGCGTCTACCGGCGCACCGCCCGCCGACCAGACCGCCGTCATTGATGTTCTTCACGCGCGCACCGAGCCGATACCGATTGCGATCACCGGCCTATCGGGGGGCGCGATCGATTTTGGCAGCGTGATCACTGCCGATCTGGCGCGCAGCGGGCTGTTCCGGCCGATCGATCAGGCCGCCTTTATTGGTGGCGATTCGGCGCAGGCACCTAATTTTCAGAATTGGAAGGCGATCGGTGCCCACGCGCTGGTGACCGGCACAATTACCGGCACCGACCCGCTGCGAGTTGAATTTCGCCTGTGGGACGTGCTTGCCGGCCAGCAACTGCAAGGCACCGCCTACACCACGGGCGCGACCAACTGGCGCCGCATCAGCCATATCATCGCCGATGTCATCTACGAGCGGTTATTAGGCGACAAAGGCTATTTTGATACCCAGGTGGTATATGTAGCGGCGACCGGGCCGCGCGGGCGCCAGGTGAAGCGGTTATCCATTATGGACCAGGATAGCGCCAATAACCGCACCTTAACAGATGGTTCTTGGCTTGTGTTAACGCCTAGGTTTAACCCGGTGCGCGACCAGATTGCGTTCATGAGCTACGCCAACAACCGCCCGCGGGTGTATTTGTTCGATCTCACCACCGGCCGCCAAACCGTGATGGGCGAATTTGAAGGCATGAGCTTCGCCCCGCGGTTTGCCCCTGATGGCGGCAGTTGCATCCTGTCGGTCACGCGCGGTGGCGGGTCGGATATTTTTGTTGTTGATACTAGCGGCCGATCGCCGCGCCGCCTGACCAGTTCAGGGTCGATTGATACCAGCCCGTGCTATTCGCCGGATGGATCACAGATTGTGTTCAATTCCGATCGCGGTGGCGACCAGCAGCTTTATGTGATGAGCGCCAGCGGCACCGGGGTTAAACGCATATCGTTCGGGCGCGGCCGCTACGCAACGCCGGTGTGGTCGCCGAGCGGCGATCTGATTGCCTTTACCCGGCTTTCTGGCGGCACCTTTGCGATTGGCGTGATGCAGCCTGATGGCAGTGGCGAGCGGATATTATCGGAAAGCTATTCGGTGGAAGGGCCAACCTTTGCGCCGAACGGGCGGGTGCTGATGTTCTGGCGCGAAACCCAGGCGCGCGACGATTATGGCAATGGGTTTTCGTCGCGGCTGGTGTCGATTGACACCAGCGGGTTTAACGAGCGCGAGGTGCCAACGCCGACCAATGCGTCCGATCCGGCGTGGTCGCCGCTGAACGCGTGAGCGGGCGGCTGATTATTTCTGCGTAATGTCAAGATTTCTGCGGTTTTTCAGTAACAAAGCCCGCAACATTGCTTGACCCCGCAACGGCGCGCGGCGTATCCGCTTGAAAGTGCCGAGCGTGCGGGCAATATCCCCCTATATGCCGCGCCTCCAACGTATTACGTCGCTGTCAGGATTGGATTAACCATGAAGTTTAATGTTGTGGGCGCAGTTGCCGCCCTTGCTCTACTCGCCGCATGCTCGCATACCCCGCCCGTCACCACCGGCGGCAACGGCGGCGCTGGCAACACCAGCACGGCTGGCACGGTTCTTCCTGGTAGCCAGGAAGATTTGGTGCAGACCGCCGGCGATCGCGTGTTCTATGATTTCAACAAATCCAGCCTGAGCGAAGAAGCCCAGGGCACACTGGGCAAACAGGCCGCTTGGCTTGCCAAATACCCCAGCGTTTCGGTGCAGGTTGCCGGCAACACCGATGATCGCGGCACCGCCGAATACAACCTGGCACTGGGCCAGCGCCGCGCTGGGGCTGCCCGCGATTTCTTGGTTGCCAAGGGCGTGTCGTCCAGCCGCATCAGCACCATCAGCTACGGCAAAGAACGCCCAACTGCGCTGGGTGACGACGACCAGGCCTGGTCGCAGAACCGCAACGCGCTCACCTCGGTTAAGTAGTCACGCATAGGTCGCGGCTTTGGCGGCGATCTGGGTTTAACTAACAGGCGTTTAAGAAAAGGCTCGGGTGCCGTTTGGTGCCCGGGCCTTTTTGCTGTTTGGTGGGTTTGCTATCCTCAGGCTGGGTCTTTTGCGGAGTCGTGCCGCAGGGCCATTCTGTGTTGCTGCTGTTTTTTGTCGTTGGGGCCAATATGATCCGTGCCGCCTTGTTTGCCGTGCTGCTTGCCACCGCCAGCCTGTCCGCCCACGCGCAGGATATGGAAAGCCGCGAAGGGATTGCGCTGCAAAACCAGATTTTGGATTTGCGCGCCCAGGTTGAGGCGCTGCGTAACGGCCCGGCTGCGGCAGGGCCAGCGCCGACCGAAAGCAGCCCGGTGCCGGCACGATCGCAGGAAGGGGTGCCGGGAGCGGCCAATGACGTGACCGCGGCGCTAGTGGTGCGGGTCAGCACGCTGGAAGAACAGGCGCGCGAAATGCAGGGCAAGATCGATGATCTGACCAACCAGTTGCAGCGCCAGCACGATGAGTTTGCCAAGCAAATTGGCGACATTAATTTCAAGCTTAACCCCAATGGCACGCTTGATGGTGCCCCCGGCGGTGCCCCCGGTGCGGGGCCAGCGGCTGGGGTTGCGGCCGGTGCAGCCGCTGCCGCCCTTGTGCCGCCACCACCGGCAGCGCCCAAACGCACGCCGGAATTGGCGATTAGGGCCGGGAACGCCGCCTTGGCGCGACGCGATTACGCTGGTGCGGTCGCCGCCGCCACCGAGGCTTTGCAGGCGGGGCCAGGCCCGCGCACGACGGACGCCGAATTGTTGCTGGCGCGCGGCAAGGCTGGGCAAAAAAACTGGAGCGAAGCTGCGACCGGTTTTTACAGTGTGTACAAGCGCGGCCCGAAAGGCCCCAATGCGCCGGTGGCCTTGCTGGGGGTTGCCAATGCGCTGATTGGCATGGGCAAACCCAAGGATGCGTGCAGTGCGCTGGCCAAATTAAACGTGGAATTTCCGCATGCGGCGGCACCGGTGCACGACGCCGCCAAGGCTGCGCGCAAACGGGCAGCCTGTGTGTGAACCTGGTTTTGGCCGAAGTGATATCCGCGCCACGGTAAAACCATGATGGCTGCGGTGGGGTTGGCGGTTGCGCCTGACGAATTTGCCCGGATGATGGCAGCACTGGGCCCCTTCGCGCCGGGGCGGCGCGTGGCGGTGGCGGTAAGTGGTGGTGCCGATAGTATGGCGCTGGCGCTGCTGGCGGCCGATTGGGGCAATCCGCTCTGCCTTGTTATTGATCACGGGTTGCGCGCGGGATCGGCGACGGACGCCGCCCTGACCGCTGAGCGGCTGGGTGCGCGCGGCATTGCGCACAAAGTGTTGACGCTGACCCACTTGGCGGCAGGCCCAGGCCTTGCGGCACGCGCGCGGGCGGCCCGCTACGAGGCGTTGATCGGGGCCGTGCGCGAGGCCGGTTTGTGCGATGTTTTACTGGGCCACCATGCGCGCGACCAGGCCGAAACCCGGCTTATTCGCGCCCGCGCTGCCAGTGGGGAGGCCGGGCTTGCCGGCATGGCAGCGATTGTTGAGCTTCCCGATATCCGGCTTTTGCGCCCCTTACTTGCCGTGGCACCGGGGCGGTTACGGGTAACCCTGCGCGATCGCGCGGTGGGTTGGGTGGAAGACCCCAGTAATACAGATATGCGCGCCGAACGGGTGCGCCATCGGGTGCACCTTGCCGACGCCGATGGCGATGGCGCGGCGGTTTCGGCTTTGTTGGCCGCGACCCAAACCCAAGGGGTGGCGCGGGCCGCCGATGATGTGGCGGTGGCGGCTGAGCTTGCAGCCGGCGTGGAAATATACCCGCAAGGCTTTGCCGTGGTGCGGGCGGCAAGGTTAACCGCCAAAGCATTGGGCGCCCTGATCCGCGCCATCGGCGGTGGCGCCTACCCGGCACCCACGCGGGCGGTGGCGCACTTAGCCGCCGATCTGCGCCCGGCAACCCTTGCTGGCACGCGATTGTTGCCGGCGGGTAAATACGGCCCAGGGTTTTTACTGGTGCGCGAAGCCGCAGCCATTGCGGCATCAGTGCCCGGCGTTGCCGGCATGGTGTGGGACCGGCGGTTTCGGCTCGACCCCACCAGCCTAGTGCCAGCCGGGGCGGTGGTCACCGGTGGTGGCGGTGCTGCCCACCTGCCGGCTGCGGTGCGTGCGGCCATGCCACGGTTAATGCTGAATGATGTGCCACTTGCCGCCGCGTTCTGGTATAGTCCCGCAGTGCCTGCGGCCGGTGCGCCGTTCGCGCTGGGGATAGGTGATTTTGGGGGGTGCGAAGTGCCGCTTGCCACCCCATGTTGATTGCAACGCAGTTTGCGGCCACGATAGCAGGCTGCACGCGCCCCCCGCCCCAAACATCTTGGGGTAACACGACGCCAGAGACGGGATGATATGAGCAATTTTGGCCGAAACCTCGCCCTTTGGGTTGGCATCGCCTTGGTGTTGGTGGTGCTGTTTAATCTCTTTCAGCCGGGCGGGTCTAGCACGCGCGGCAGCCAGATGGCCTATTCGGACTTCCTGCAGGAAGTGAATAGCGGCCACGTGCAGGATGTGGTGATCCAGGGCCACACCGTTGCCGGCAAACTGGCCGATGGCCGCAATTTTCAAACTTTTACGCCGGAAGATCCCGGCCTGGTGACCAAGCTCACGGATAAAGGCGTGCGGGTTATCGCCAAGCCCGATGATGATGGCTTGAGCCCCTTCATGCATCTGGTCGTCAGTTGGCTGCCGATGATCGTGCTGGTCGGCGTGTGGGCGTTCTTTATGCGCCAAATGCAATCGGGCGGCAGCCGCGGCGCCATGGGGTTTGGCAAAAGCCGTGCCCGTATGCTGACCGAAAAGCAGGGCCGGATTACGTTTGATGACGTCGCGGGCATCGATGAAGCGAAAACGGAATTGCAGGAAATTGTTGAATTTTTGAAGGACCCGCAAAAATTTCAGCGCCTGGGCGGCAAAATTCCCAAAGGCGTGCTGCTGATGGGGCCGCCGGGCACCGGTAAAACCCTGCTGGCGCGCGCTATTGCGGGTGAGGCCAACGTGCCGTTCTTCACCATTTCAGGCTCTGACTTCGTCGAGATGTTTGTGGGCGTTGGTGCCAGCCGTGTGCGCGACATGTTCGAGCAGGGCAAGAAGAACGCACCATGCATTATCTTCATCGACGAAATCGACGCGGTCGGCCGCCATCGCGGTGCGGGCTTAGGTGGTGGCAACGATGAACGCGAGCAGACGCTCAACCAGATGCTGGTGGAGATGGACGGGTTCGAAAGCAATGAAGGGGTTATCCTGATTGCGGCAACCAACCGCCCCGACGTGCTGGACCCGGCCTTGTTGCGCCCCGGCCGGTTCGATCGCCAGGTTGTGGTGCCTAACCCAGATGTGAACGGGCGCGAGAAAATTTTGCGCGTGCACATGCGTAAAGTGCCGCTATCGGCCGATGTTGATCCCAAAGTGATTGCCCGCGGCACGCCCGGTTTTTCGGGTGCTGATCTGGCCAATTTGGTCAACGAGGCAGCGCTGCTGGCAGCCCGGCTTTCGCGCCGCACCGTGGGCATGGCCGAGCTTGAATCGGCCAAAGACAAAGTGCTGATGGGCGCGGAACGGCGCAGTTTGGTGATGAGCGACGACGAGAAGAAAATGACCGCCTACCATGAAGGTGGCCATGCGCTGTGCGCGATGATCGAAACCGAATGCGACCCGGTGCATAAAGCAACCATCATTCCGCGTGGCCGGGCTTTGGGTTTGGTGATGAGCCTGCCGGAAGGCGACCGCTATTCCAAAAGCAAATCGAAACTGCTGGCCGAGCTGACCATGGCGATGGGCGGGCGGGCGGCCGAGGAGATTATTTTTGGTGCCGATAAGGTCAGCAATGGTGCCTCCGGCGACATTAAAATGGCAACCGATCAGGCCCGCCGCATGGTGACCGAATGGGGCATGAGCGACCGGCTCGGCATGATCGCCTATGGCGATAACAGCCAGGAAGTGTTTTTGGGCCATTCGGTAACGCAGAGCAAAAACGTCAGCGAGCATACGGCGCAGCAGATTGATATCGAGATCAAGTCGATTATCGATGCGGCTTATGATAAAGCACGGCAGATCCTCAGCGATAACGTGGCCGATCTGCATCGTGTGGCGAAAGGCTTGCTGGAATACGAAACCTTGTCGGGCGATGAAATTCGCACGGTGATGCGTGGTGAGCCAGTGATCCGCCAGGTGCTGGACGAACCAGTGGCCGAATCGCGGCGTGCCAGTGTGCCCAACACCAGCACGCCCAAAGCAAGCCCGATGCCGCCAAATCTTGGCGCGGCACCGGCTGCTGGCTAGCCCGCTAAACGGGGGCAGGGTCGTTCCTTGCCCCCGGCGGCGTCTTTGATGGCAGGGCTGACGACCCCATCGGTGATGGGGATACTGAATGTAACCCCTGATAGCTTTTCTGATGGCGGCCGGTTTGCCGTGATCGATGCCGCCTTGGCTGCCGGCCGCGCCATGAGCCAGGCTGGTGCTGCGATGATTGACGTAGGCGGCGAAAGCACCCGGCCAGGGGCGGCCGTGATCCCGCCCGATGAAGAGCAACGGCGTATTTTGCCGGTGGTGGCAGGGTTGGTGGCCGAGGGCATTGCGGTGTCGGTGGATACCCGCAACGCCGCCACGATGCGCGCCATGCTGCGCGCCGGCGCCACCATGATCAACGACGTGAGCGGCCTGACCCACGACCCCCAGGCCGCCGCCGTGGTGGCGGAGCACGCCTGCCACATTGTGCTCATGCACATGCGCGGCACGCCGCAAACCATGGCAGGCTTGACCGATTACGATGATGTGCTGGCCGAGGTGTGCGCCGGGCTTACTGCGCGCCGTGATGCGGCCCTGGCTGCCGGCATAAAGCCCGCCAATATAGTGCTGGACCCCGGCATAGGGTTCGCCAAAACGCCGGCGCAAAGTGTGGCGCTGCTGCGCGGGCTGCCGGCGATCTGCGTGCTTGGCCTGCCGGTGTTAGTCGGGGTTTCGCGCAAGGTGGTGATTGGGGTACTTAGCGGGGAGCCTGATCCGGCAAGGCGCGATGCGGGATCGATCGTTGCTGGGGTGTTTGCGGCCGAACAAGGTGCGGCCTTGCTTCGTGTGCATGATGTCGCCGGGCATGTGCAGGCGTTAAGGGTTTGGGCGGGGGTGCGCGGAGGGGTAAAAACGTTCTTTTCTGGTAACGGACAGGTCTCTGCCTGTTGATCACGCTATGCGCAGCCGGGCCATTGGCCGGGTAGTTTTTCGCCGTGCTGCAGCACTTTGATGGCGGCAGAAATCGCGCCGCAGCCTGAATGGCCGAGGACCATGATCAAGGGTACGCCCAAAAACCGCACAGCATATTCAAGGCTTGCCAGCCCGCCGCCGTTCACAAACCACCGGCCACCCGTTCGACAAATACATCGCCCAAGCCTTGATCGAAGATCACTTCCGGGGCCACCCGCGAATCGGCGCAGGCGACAATGGCGGCAATCGGGTATTGCGCGTCGGCCCGCGCCGCGCGGCCCACGCTGTCATCGCGGTTGGTGGCAGTATTGGCGCAGTAACGGGCGTTGCCCGCAACAAGCCGGCCCAGCGGATCGTTAGGCGGAATGGCGTTTGGGGCCCCCGGCCCAACCGCCGCCCGCGCGCCGCCGCCAATGGCAAGTGTCGCAAGCGATGCGCCAAGCAACGCACGCCGGGATAAACCGCACTGCACACACATCGAACCGCCCGTTCCCTTTAATGACCCTGCCGCCTAACCCAAAACGCACCAAACATACAAAAGTCTTTTGCTTCTTTTCCTCAGAAAAGAAGACCTTACTTCACGCGAACCTTGCCCAGCCCTTGCGGCGCACCCAGCTATGGTGACACTACGGAACACTCATCCTGGATGGCCAAAAATGATGCGTCTCGCCTTCAGCGCCGCCCTACTTGCAATACTGGGGGTAGCCCCGGCCGCCTGGGCGCAGCAAGCACCGCCGGGCGCTGAGAGCGATGCGGGCAGTATCGTTACCCTGCAAGCTGAAAACGACGCGGTTTCAACGCTTAAAGGCACATCTGATCAGTATTATACCAGCGGGTTAAGGCTGGGCTATGTCTCTGGCGTGAACGAAAATAGTTTGGCCAACGACATTAGTGCGGCGATCTGGGGGGCGGGCGCATCCCGGCTGTCGATCGACCTCTCCCAGGCAATTTATACCCCGCGCAATACCCAGATTAGCCCGCCCAACCCAGCCGACCGCCCCTATGCCGGCGTGTTGCTGGCAAGTTTTGGCGTGGTGCACGATACCGCCAACACGCGCGACCAATTGGCCCTGGGCCTAGGGGTTGCCGGCCCATCTGCCCTGGGGCGCCAGGTGCAAAATGGCTCTCACAGCCTGATCAGTGACCCCGACAATAAAGGCTGGCACTACCAGGTGCCCGACCAGCCGGCGATCAGTGTCGCTGCCAGCCGAATCTGGCGCTTACCGCTGGGCGACGTGTTTGGCTTGCAAACCGATGCCCTGCCATCCGCGGGGGCAACCTTGGGCGATGTGCGCATTGCCCTGCAGGCTGGCGGGCTGCTGCGCATTGGCGAAGGGCTAGACTCAGATTTCGGCCCCACCCGCATTGCCGCCGGCCCTGCCGGGGCGGCGCTGAACGGTGGTGATGCGTTTGTGACCGTGGCGCCGTTATCGTGGTCGTTTTTTGCCGGTGTGGATGGCCAGGCGGTGGCTTATGATTACGCGATCGACGGTGCCGCCTTTCGCACCAATTCGCCGCGCGCCCATCGGATTTGGGACCAGGGCGGCATGATCGCCGGTGCATCCGTTTTGTGGCACGGCGTGCGCATCACCTACACGCAGGATTGGCGCACCCAGGAAACCGCGCACGCCAAAGCCGGGTTGTTCAATTTTGGCTCACTTTCGGCGGCGGTGCGGTTTTAAAGCGCGCCCCCCTCTCACGGCGCCTCTCACAGCACCACTCACTGCACCACTCACTGCGGGCTTCTCCGGTTTGGCGCGCTGTGGCATCCTGCGGCAATGCACACACGCCGAGTCTTTATCGCATCCGCCCTGGCGGTTACCGCGACCCCCGCCATGGCCGGGGGCGGATTTCCTGCATTTTTAGCCAGTCTTCGCGTCGAGGCGCGCGGCGCTGGTATTTCGGCGACCACTTTTAACGCCGCTTTTGCTGGTGTTACCCCTAACGCGCGGGTGCTGGAACTGGATCATCACCAGCCAGAATTCACCATGACATTTGCGCAGTATCGCGCCCGGGTCATGCCGCAAAGCCGCGTGGATGCTGGCCGCGCCGCTTTCGCCGCCAACCGCACGGTGCTGGCCGCCGTGGATGGACGCTACCCGACCGACCCGCGGGTGGTTACCGGCATTTGGGGCCTGGAATCCGGGTTTGGCGTCAAAACCGGCAATTTCCGTATTATCGAGGCGCTGGCGACCCTTGCCTATGATGGCCGCCGTGCCAGCTATTTTCGCACCGAGCTGTTAAAAGCCCTGCGCATTTTAGAAGACGGCGACATTGCGCCGGCGGCGATGACCGGCAGTTGGGCCGGCGCCATGGGCCAGCCGCAGTTTATGCCCAGTTCGTATCTGGCCTATGCGGTGGATTTCGATGGCGATGGCAGGCGCGATATCTGGCATTCGCGCGCCGATGTGTTCGCCTCGATCTCCAACTACATTATGCGCAGCGGCTGGCACGCGGGTGAACCCTGGGGGCAGGCGATCCAACTGCCGCGCGGCTTTAACCCCGGCATCGCCGGGCGCCAAAACCAGCGCAGTTTAGGCGCCTGGAGCGACATGGGCGTCCGCCGTATCGATGGCGGCATGTTTTCGCGCGGCGATGTGCGCGGTGCGGTGGTGATCCCCGATGGTATCGGCGGTGATGCTTTTATGGTGTACCGCAATTTTGCCGCCATTAGAAAATACAATCCTTCGGATTATTATGCGCTGGGGGTTGGCTTGTTGGGCAATGCCTGCGCGTGAGTATCGGATCGGCAAAACAGACAAGTGCTGCCGGAATTATACTTTGTCTGAGCCTGCTTGCAGGATGCACGCGCACTATCGTTGTGCCGCCGCCAGCGCCGAAACCACACTACCAGCTAGGTGGTGCCTACCAACTTGATGGCTACTGGTTTTACCCGGCCGAAGATTACGGGCTGGATGCCACCGGCATCGCCAGCGTGCAGCCGGCTGGCAGCAAGGGCCTAACCGCCGATGGCGAAGCGATCGACGATGGCGCCCTGACGGCCGCCATGCAAACCCTGCAATTACCGGCGATTGTGACAATCACCAATTTGCAAAACGGGCTGCAAACTAGCTTGCGGGTAAACGATCGCGGGCCGGCTGACCCGGCGCGCCTCATCGCCCTATCGCCGCGGGCGGCAATGCTGCTGCGCGTGCCGGCAGGGCAGGCGGCATTGGTGCGCGTGCAAATCGATGGGGTGACCAGCCGCCAGCTCACCGAACAGCTTGGTGGGGGCCCGAGCTTACAAATCGCCACGGCGGCGCGCGGCGCTGTGACCGCGCAGGATCTGCCTCCCCCAGGTGGGACCGCACAGCCAGGGGTATCGCGCCAAATTGGCCTAGCGGTGGTGCACGAAACCGCCCCCCGCATCCCCGATCGGCTGCCCGACGTGTTGCGCCGCGTGCCGGTGTTTGCGGGCCAAATCTATCTGCGCGCTGGCAGTTTTGGCCGGCTACGCTATGCCGAGGAACGCGCCGAGCAGCTTTCAGGACTCGGCAGCGATGTGCTGAACTCTCGCGAAGGCCGCACAACCGTTTACACCGTGCGCGCCGGCCCCTTCGCAAGCATTGCGGCGGCAGACCAGGCCATGGAAACCGCGCGGCGCCGCGGTGTGCTGGATGCCCGGTTGACCGTTGAGTAAAGGACTAACCATGGATATCGAGCTTCCGTCACGCCGCGCCGTTGTTATCGCCGGTGTCTCTGCCTTCGCCGGCGGCCAGGCGCTGGCCAAACAACACAAGGCCGCGAAACCTGCGCACGCAGCGGCCGTTGCAAAGCCGGCCGCGGCCAAACCTGCCGGCACCGAAGACGAAGAAGCCGACGCCGCGTTTAATGGTGCACCATCCGGCCCCGCCGATACCCCGCTGGGCCCGCTAGATACCACCGCACTTTGGGGTTACATTATCGATTTCAATACCGGTGCGGTGCTGTTGGATAAACAATCCGACGTGGAAATGCCGCCCAGTTCGATGACCAAGCTGATGACCGCGTATATCGTGTACTCCAAGCTAAAATCAGGCGAATTACGGCTCGACCAAACCCTGCCGGTATCGGAACGCGCCTGGCGCACCCAGGGATCGAAAATGTTTGTCGAGCTCAACGGCACGCTAAAAGTAGAAGACCTTATTCGCGGCATGATTATTCAATCAGGCAACGATGCCTGTATCGTGCTAGCCGAAGGCATTGCCGGATCTGAAGAACAATTCGTTGCAATGATGAACGACACCGCCAAAAAAATCGGCCTGACCAAAAGCGTGTTCAGAAATTGCACCGGCTGGCCCGATCCCGCCCACCACATGTCGTGCCGCGATATCGCAACCCTTGCGCGCCGCATTATTAAAGATTTCCCCGAATATTACCACTACGATTCGGAAAAAACCTACACCTATCACGGCATCGTTCAGTATAACCGCAACCCGCTGGTGCAGCGCGGCCTAGCCGATGGCTTGAAAACCGGCCACACCGATGCCGGCGGCTATGGCGTTGTTGGTAGCGCCGAACATGGCGGACGGCGGGTAATTTTGGTGCTGAACGGCATGCCCACCAGCAAAGCTCGCGTGGAAGAAAGCGTGCGGCTGATGAGCTGGGCCTTCGCCAATTTCGAAAACGTGCAGCTGTTTTCAGCCAGTGACATTATCGAAAATGCCCCCGTCTGGCTCGGCCGCAAACCCACCGTGGCGCTAGTCGGCGGCCAAGATGTGGTGATGACCCTGCCGCATGGCTGGCGTAGCCGGGTGAAAGTGGTGGTGCACTACGATAGCCCAGTGCCCGCCCCGATTTTTCGCGGCGACGTGATCGGCACCCTCACCGTGGGCGGTGAACGCCTGCCGCAGGCCGAGATAAAACTATTGGCCGGTGAGGATATCGATCGGCTTGGCGTTATGGGGCGGGCCATGGCACGGCTGACGCATGCGGCTACCGGGAAGTGAAGGAAAAGGGAAGAACCTTCTTTTCTGAAGAAAAGAAGCAAAAGACTTTTTATAATGCTGGGCCTGGGGCTTCCCTGCCACCGAGTGCTCCTGGCCCCATTTATAAAAGTCTTTTTGCTTCTTTTTCTTCAGAAAAAGAAGATTCTTTCTTACTTTAGTGGCGCACTTCATCACGCTCGAAGGCGGCGAAGGCAGTGGCAAAACCACGCAAGCACGGCTGTTGGTGGATTACCTAAAGGCGCAGGGCATTGCAGCCAGGTTTACGCGGGAACCAGGCGGTGCGCCGGGGGCGGAGATTTTGCGCGATATGTTGTTGCATGGCGCGCATGAGTTTTCGGCTGAAGCCGAGGTGATGCTGCATTTCGCGGCGCGTGCGGAACATGTGGCGCGGCTTATTCGGCCGGCGCTGGCGGCGGGTGAGTGTGTGGTGTGCGATCGGTTTTTTGATTCCACTATGGCCTATCAGGGGTTTGGGCTGGGCGCCGATCGTGCGGCGATTGCGGTTTTAAGCGGCGTGATTGGGCTGGTGCCTGATGTTACGTTTGTTTTGCGGGTAAGCCCCGATATTGCGGCGGCGCGCATGGCGCGGCGCGCGGGGGTGAGTGATCGGTATGAGGCGCGCGATGCGGCGTTTCATGGGCGGGTGGCGGATGGGTTTGCCGATATTGCAGCACACAACCCTGATCGGTGCGTGGTGATTAATGCTGATGAGGCCGTGGCGGATGTGCACGCGGCGATTGTGGCGGCGTTGGTAGCGCGGGCGGCATGACACCGCGGGAAAACCCAAATTTATTTGGCCATGACCTGGCGGAGGCCACGCTGGCGGATGCGATTGCGGGCGGGCGTCTGCACCACGCTTGGATTTTTTCTGGGCCGGAGGGGATTGGTAAGGCGACGCTGGCGTACCGGTTTGCACGCAGGTTGTTGGCGGGGCCAGGGCAGGGCGGGGGGCTTGCGGTTGCACCATCCCACCCGGTTTTTCGCCGTGTATCGGCTGCCACTCACGCTGATTTACTCACGGTAGAACGCGAGTGGGACGATAAAAAGAAGCGCATGAAAAAGCAGATTTCTGCTGATAGCGCGCGGGCTGTGCCGGGTTTTTTGCGGCTGACGGCGGCTGAGGGTGGCGCGCGAGTGGTGATTGTGGATGGCGCCGAGGATTTGAATGCGGCGTCGGCCAATGCGCTGCTGAAAATTTTGGAGGAGCCGCCACCGGCCACTGTGTTGATATTGGTGACGGCCGCCCCAGGGCGGTTGCTGCCGACATTGCGCAGCCGTTGCCGGCAGCTAAAACTTTTACCAATCGATGATACCGCGATGCGCGCCACGTTGGCGGCTTTGGGGCAGGATGTGCCCGTTGCGGATACGGCACGGTTGCTGGATCTGGCGCAAGGATCGCCCGGGCGGGCGTTGATGCTGCTGGCTGATAACGGGTTGAAATTGGCGGGGCTGGTGGATGAGGTGATGAATGCCCTGCCAGGCTTAGATTTGC
>JBBARC010000020.1:0-47860 GCA_040400005.1 Acetobacteraceae bacterium
GGAAGGGGCCGACATTGACGTTGCACCCCCCGTGCTGGCCCCTTCCCCCCGACCCAAAGCTAAAGGATTTTAAAGGCTTGCCTTTAATGGGGGTCGAGGGGGCGAAGCCCCTCGCCTTTCTTCCTTTTCTCCAGCCCAGCCGCAAGCGGCTAGGTGTTCATCTGGGGGAGGACGGTGGCGATGATGGAGGTGTCGAGGGCTTCGTAGTTGGCCAGGCCGATACAGTCGTAGAGTTCGGCGCGGGTTTGCATGGCATCGACCATGTTATGGGCGCCGCCATCGCGGGCGATGGCGGTGTAGAGGGTTTCGCTGGCTTTGGCGGAGACGCGGAAGCTGCTGACTGGCCAGATCACCATTTTGTAGCCCATGTCGGCGAATTCTTGTGCGGTGAAGTAGGGTGTGCGGCCGAATTCGGTCATGTTGGCGAGCAGTTTTACGCCGGGCATACGGCGGGCGAATTCGGTGAACATATCGCGCGTGTTGAGGGCTTCGGGGAAGATCGCATCGGCGCCGGCTTCGATATAGAGTTTGGCGCGGGCGACGGCGCCATCCATCCCTTCGCTGGCGGCGGCATCGGTGCGGGCGATGATTTGCAGGTGGCGGCGGGCTTTGCGGGCGGCGGCGACTTTGGCGGCCATATCGTGGGCGCTGGCCAGTTTTTTATCGTTCAGGTGGCCGCATTTTTTGGGCAGGAGTTGATCTTCGATGTGCACGGCGCCGGCGCCGGCATCTTCGAAGGCGCGCACCATGTGCATAACGTTCAGGGCTTCGCCGTAGCCGGTATCGCCATCGGCGAGCACCGGCAGGCCGGAGGCGCGGGCGAGTTGGCGGATGAAGAAGCAGACTTCATCGACGGTGATGATGCCGAGATCGGGCAGGCCCATGGACGCGGTCATGGCGGCACCGGAGAGGTAGATTGCGTCGAACCCGGCGCGCCCGGCTTGGATGGCGGCCATGCCGTTATGGGCACCGGGCAGGCGCAGAATTTCCGGGCGATCGAGCAGGCGGGCGAAGCGCACGCCGGCGGGTTCGGCCGGCAGGTCAGCAGCGATGAGATAGGTCATGCGAAAATTTCCCCAAAAACGGCGTGGCGCAGAGGGAGTGCCACAGTGGCGCGGGTTTGAAAAACCCATTGGCGCGCGTAATCTAGCAATAGGGCGCATGCCTGCCCCCGGCTTTTAAGGACCGCCTTTCACCATGGAGATGATTGGAGACCGCATTTTACCGGCGAGCCGGGCGCAGGTGTGGGCGGCGTTGAATGATCCGCTGGTGTTGCTTGCGTCGATCCCCGGCTGCAAGACGTTGGATGTGAGTGGTGAGAATGCGTTTCGCGCCGCCGCGAGTGTGAAGATTGGGCCGATTTCGGCCAATTTCACTGGTGATGTGGCATTGCGCGATATTGATGCACCGAATGGGTATCGCATTGAAGGATCGGGCCAAGGGGGGCCGGCCGGGTTTGCCCGCGGTGGTGCGCGGGTGGATTTAAGCGACGTCGCCGGCGGCACCCGGCTTGCTTTTGCGGTGAAGGCCGAGGTTGGCGGCAAGATTGCCCAGCTTGGCGCGCGGCTGATTGATGCCAGCGCCAAGCAGATGGCGGATCAGTTTTTTGATAATTTTGCCGCCGTCCTGGCGATTAGGGTGGCCGATAGCGCCGGTGCGGCAGCGGCGCTGCCAGCGGCTGCGGATATGAATGCGCTGTCGCTGATCCCGCGCGAGATTGGCGGGTTTCCGATTTTTGCTTGGGTGGGTGCTGCCATTTTCCTGGGTTTTGTGGCCGAATTGCTTGCCGGATTTTTCTAAACTGCCGGCGAGCGTTGCCGATACCGCGGCTTTGCTGGCGGGCCAGGGCTATATTGCCGATACCGCCTTGGCCAGCGTTGTGCATTTGGCGCTGGTGATGCCGCGGCCGCTGTTTTTGGAAGGCGAGCCGGGCACTGGTAAAACCGAGATTGCGCGCGCGTTGGCAGCGGGCTTGGGGCGGCGCCTGGTGCGGCTGCAATGCCATGACGGGCTGGATTTGGCATCGGCCGCTTATGAATGGGACCGCGCCCGCCAGTTGATTGCCATTCGCATTAAAGACGCCGCCGGCGTGCGTGATGGCGGCCGGATTGCGCATGATATCTATACGCGCGATTTTCTGATCGCCCGGCCGTTGCTATCGGCGATCGACCCGGATTTGCCGCCGGCGGTGTTGCTGATCGACGAGCTGGATCGGGCGGATGCGCCATTTGAGGCGTTTTTGCTGGAAATACTGGAAGATTTTCAGATCACCATTCCCGAATTGGGCACCGTACGGGCGGCCCATAAGCCGGTGGTGGTGCTAACGTCCAACCGCACGCGTGACGTGCATGATGCGATTCGCCGGCGGTGCTTGTATGCTTGGGTTGATTACCCCGATGCCGAACGCGAGCGCGCGATTTTGGCCTCGCGCGCGCCCGAAGTGCCGGCCTTACTGGCAGCCCAGGTGGTGGATTTTGTGCAAAAGCTGCGGCGCGGGGATCTGTTTAAGGCGCCGGGGGCGGCGGAGACGCTGGATTGGGCGCGGGCACTGGCGCATCTGGGGGCGAGTGAGCTAACCGTACCGCTGGTTGCGGCAAGCCTGGGTGCGTTGTTGAAATACCAGGACGATTTGGCCCGGCTTGATCACGCAGGGATCGCAAAACTACTCACCGCGTGATGAGTAGGGGTGCGGCCCGGCTAAACAGGGATAAGGGTGCGGCTCGGCGCCTTGGACTGGTGAGACCAGCCTACCGGGGGGTGGGGCCACCGGGCCGCATGACGAGTGTATATATTAGATTCGTATTCGTTACTATCACATTCACGTGATCGGACGCTTATGTCTGCATTTGTTCTCTTTCCAAAATGTTAGGTCTGGGTCCATGAAACCATAGGTTGTGGAAATCGATGATTTTGAGACCGCAACCTTCTAACAACACCGCGCTGCGGTAGGGAGGAACGCATGGCACACGGATATGTCTATGTTCTGGTCAACGCCTCAATCCCCGGTTTGGTCAAAATCGGCTGCACCACCCGCCCGCCGTTGCAGCGGGTGGCCGAATTATCGGCGGCGAGCGGGGTGGCGACGCCTTTTCTACTGGCCTACGAACAGGAATTTGCCGATTGCGAGATGGCTGAGCGCGACGTGCATATGGAATTTGAACAGCGTGGCCTGCGGCTTGCGGCCAACCGTGAGTTTTTTCGGTGCAGCGCCAGCGAGGCGGTGCACGCTTTGCTGGCACTGGCGGAAACCTCGCCAGGCAGCGACGCTGACGGTAGTGACGCAGAGGGGGCCGCGCGCCAGGCGGCGCGGCTGGCGCAAGGGGTGGAGTTGGTGGCCGAGGGCGACCGGTATTTTACCGGCGAAGGCGATTGTATGCAGGATGGCGTGGAAGCTGTGCGGCTGTACCGCCGCGCCGCCCGCCTAGGCTATGGCGTCGGCCAGGAACGTTTGGGCGCCATTTTCGTGCGGGCGGCCAAATGCGGGCGCGCTGACCGGCGCCGGGCGCTGACGTATTTGAAGGCCGGGGTGAAATTGGGCAACCCGTATTGCTGGGTAGAAATGGCGGTACTGTTTGCCCGCGAAAGCAATGAGCGCAATTGTAGCAAGGCGTTCGGCCATTTTCTCGATGCCGCACCAGATCGCGACGATGCCCGCTTTATCCGCGCCTGCCGGCGCTATGTTTCGGTGTGTTTTGATCGCAGTTGGGCATTGGTGCACGCGGCTTCCTTGCAGCCCAACGCCGATACCGTGCTGGCAACGTTGCTGGATGATTTCGACCGCAGCGATGCCACCGGCCCAGGCCGCACCCGGATCGCCGCCATGCTGCGCTATGCGCACGCGGCGCTGAAACCGGCACCGGCCGCACCGCCGCCGCGGCTGTGGCGCCGCTGGCTGCCCTGGCCGTTGGCTGCCGCTTAACCGTAGGTGGGGGTATCGGTTATTTGTCGCCGCCGATGGCAAAAGTTACGTTGGTTGAAACACTTAACGTGACGGTGGACAGGTTAATTTCGGGTGGTGGCGCGTTCGATGCTGCCGCCATGCGCATCAGCGGGCGTGGCCCGGGGGTTGGCCCATCGCCATCGATATCATAGCCATCGACGCGCAAAACCGGGCCGAGCACCGCGCCGACCCCTGACAGCAAGGCGGCCGCCCGGGTTTTCGCATCGGCGGCAGCTTTGGGCAGGCAATCGGCAACAATTCGGTCGCGCGTGGCTTGCGCCAAAAAACTATCTAACCCGCCGATATCGGTCATGCCGTCTACCGCTGCCATTTGCATAGACTGGCCCAGTTT
The DNA here is from genome assembly GCA_040400005.1 of Acetobacteraceae bacterium. Lineage (GTDB taxonomy): Bacteria > Pseudomonadota > Alphaproteobacteria > Acetobacterales > Acetobacteraceae > JBBARC01. The sequence continues at coordinate 4,293 of JBBARC010000020.1, forward strand.
TGGCGCATCCGAGGTTTCGGCGGTGACGGCTGCGCGGGCGCGGAATATCGGGCGTATGGGTTTGCCGCTATCGTCGGTGGTGATGCGGTCGAGGGTTATGCCGGCGGTGGTGATTTTGCCATCGGGAAGGCTGAAGGCGGTAAGGCCCGCGCTGTATTTGCGGGCGATGTCGGCGGCTTCCGCCGCCGCGCGGGCGGGATCGGGCGCATCGCGGCTAACCGATGCGGTTAAACGTGCCCGATCTGGCGCAAGTGTCACACTGCACACGCCGCGCACGGTGATGCCGGTTGCGGTTTGCGCCGCCATGGTTTGGGCAAACGCGGGTTGGGCCGCGGCCAGACCCGGGATCAAAAAACCTGCCATGAGTGCGCAACGCATCGACTGTCATCCTTTTACAAACGCCACAGGCTTCATCAGCCACCATAAAACCAGAGGCGGCCTAACCGCCGTAAAAGATCGTCTCGCCCAGTTCGCGCAGATGCATAATCATCTCATCAGGCCGGCGATGCGGCGGCAAGCGCACATGCACATCGATCACCTCAAACAGCGCCGGATGATGGTCGCCCACTTCAAACGCGCCCAGCAACCGGCATTCCACCACCGCCACCGCATGCAGCAACAAGGGCACATGGCCGCGCCCGGTGGTGATGGGATGGCCGTTTAAGAAATCGCCCGCAGGCCCGCGTTCGCGCACCACCCGGCCGGCGCGAAAGGCAAACGCCTCGGCCGCGTCGTCGCGCCCCAGCATGTGCAGCACAATGCGGTTGGATGCCCGCACCACCCGGTTCAATTCGCTGCCCACCGGCAAGGCCACCATCACCAGTGGTGGGGTGATGGATGTTTGCATCACCCAATGCACGGTTTGTGCGGCCAAATCGCCGGTGGTGTCGTCAAAACTGGTGGCGACGAACACCCCGTACGGGATCATGCGCAAGGCGAATTGGCGCGCGACCGGGTCCAGTGGCTTCACAACCGCGCTCCCCTAACCGCGTTTAACCGCCTTGGCCTAAAGCCCTTCAAACAAAGCCGTGGAGATGTAGCGTTCGGCAAAGCTTGGGATAATCACCACAATGCGCTTACCGGCGTAGTCTGGCCGGCTGCCCAGTTTCAGCGCCGCCGCCAGGGCTGCCCCCGATGATATGCCGCCGGGGATCCCTTCAGTGCGCGCCAAACGCCGGGCATTGGCGAACGTTTCGGCGTTGGTCACCTGTATCACCTCATCGATCAAATCCCGATCAAGCACCGCCGGCACAAAACCCGCCCCGATCCCCTGAATAGGGTGCGGCCCCGGCATGCCGCCCGATAGCACGTGGCTGGTTTCCGGTTCCACCGCGATCATTTTCAAAGTCGGCCGGCGTGGTTTTAACGCCTGGCCAATGCCAGTGAGCGTGCCGCCAGTGCCAACGCCGCTGACAATCGCATCAACCTCGCCATTGGTATCAAACCAGATTTCTTCCGCCGTGGTCTGGCGATGAATTTCCGGGTTGTGCGGGTTGGCAAATTGGTTGGGCATCACCCCGCCGGCAGTTTGCTGCAACAACTCGGTGGCGCGCGCCACCGCACCCGACATACCCTTTTCGCGCGGGGTGAGTTCCAGCTCCGCCCCCAGATACGCCAGCATCTTGCGCCGCTCGATCGAGACACTCTCCGGCATGGTTAAAATCAGCCGGTAGCCGCGCGACGCCGCGACAAACGCCAAGCCAATACCCGTATTGCCCGAGGTGGGTTCAATAATCACCGACCCCGGGCCAATGCGGCCGTCAGCCTCCAAACTGGTGATCATGTTTACGCCGATGCGATCTTTAACCGAGGCGATCGGGTTGAAGAACTCCAGTTTTAGGGCAATGTCCGCGCGGATACCGTCCTCGGCGCAAATCCGCGGGATGCGCACCAGCGGTGTGTTGCCAATGGTTTCCGCGATACTGTCATATATCCGGCCGCGCAGCGGCTTATCGAAAACGAGAGGTTTTTGGCGTTGCGTGTCCATCCGGGAATGCTCCTGAAACTCAACCTGACCGTTAATCTGGCCCAAAACACCCGGCCTGACCAGGATGGCAGGACTGCGTGTGGGGCACGGAAGGCCAAGGGGCTTTGCCCCCTGGACCCCCACCAAGGGCAGCGCCCTTGGAACGCGATTATTTGGGTTTGGGGGGAAGGGGGCCACCGCCTGCGTTGCCACACCTGTGTCGGCCCCCTTCCCCCCAAACCCAAACAAATGGGTTTCCAAAGGCCGCCGGCCTTTGGTGGGGTCCAGGGGCGAAGCCCTTGGCCTTCCGTGCCCCACACTCAATCTCGCACATCATGTCCCGACGCGCGTTTTCGCTGACGCCGGCTGTGATGCTGCGCGCGTACCGGTCGGGGTTATTTCCGATGGCGGAGAGTCGTGACGCCAAGGATTTGTACTGGCTGGCGCCGGAGATGCGGGGGGTTTTGCCGCTGGATGGGTTTCATGCGCCGCGGCGCTTATGGCGCACGGTGGGATCGGGGCGGTATGTGGTGACCGCTGACCGGGATTTTGCAGGCGTTATTGGCGGGTGTGCGGCGGCGGCACCGGGGCGCGACGATACCTGGATCAATGACGATATTTCTACGTTGTTTAATGCGCTGCATGTGCAGGGCCATGCCCATAGCATTGAGACCTGGGACGATGGCGTGCTGGTGGGCGGGTTGTATGGGGTATCGCTGGGGGGTGCGTTTTTTGGTGAGAGCATGTTTTCACGGGCCAATGATGCGTCCAAGGTGGCGCTGGTGCATTTGGTCGCGCGATTGCGGCTGGCCGGGTATAGATTGCTGGACACGCAGTTTGTAACTGCGCATTTAAGCCAGTTTGGGGCGATAGAAATTCCGCGTGAGGTGTACCGGGCGCGGCTAGACCAAGCGGCCGGGCTTGCGGTGCACTGGCAGGCGGGTGCGACGCCCGGCGGCCTGGCGGACGAATTTGCCCGCATGAGGGGACATGGTTGTGATTAGGTTTTTGGCGTGTGTTGGGATTGTTGCTTGCGGCTGTGGCCCGGCGTTGGCAGCGCGTACGCCGGCACCGTTGCTGGCACCGCGCCATGATGTGACGGTTGCCTACAGCTTTACCCCGGCTGGGCGGGCGCCGATGGATATTACCGTGGCGGTGGCGGCCGGCGGGCAAAAACTGCATGTGCGGGGCGATGATTTGCCGGTGGTGATGGTGATTGATCGGGCAGCCCAAGTGGCCCAGTTGATGCTGCCGATCGCGGCGGCCTATGCCACGGTTTCCATTACCGGGCAGGACCCGGAGCGGGCATTTTTGCGCGATGCCCATTTTACCCGTGGGGCGGGCCGCCGGGTGGCCGGGTTGGCGTGCACCGATTGGACGGCAGTGCGGGCGGCCGATCATGCGCAGGCTTGCATTACCAGCGATGGTGTTATTTTAGATGGATCGGTGACCACAAAAAGCCACGGCACGTCGCGGGTGAAAGCTTTGCGCGTAAGCCAGGCGCCATTGGCGAGGGAGATGTTTAGCGTGCCGAGCAATTACACCAGCACCGGGGCTTTTCCGGTGCCAATGTTTGATCCTGGACAATGAGGGCCCGGTCAATGAGCCGCGTAAGTGTCGTGGCGGCATTCGCGTGGGCGACGCTGGCACCGGGTTTGGCGCGCGCTGATGCGCCGGCGCAGTTGCGGCCGACGCGCGATGTGGATGTAACCTACAAAGCGCCGGTGCCGCACAGCACCAACACGGCGCTGCTGCAGCGTTTGCGGTTTTCGGTAAAATTGCAGCACCAGCGGCTGGATATGCCAACATCGAGCACGTGGATTTTGTTCGATATCCCTGGCCATCGCATGATGCTGGTGAATGATGCCGCGCGTAAAGTGAATATATTGCTGGCTGATGGTGAGCTGGGCCAGGTGAATTTGGCCGCCGGCAGCCATTGGGAACGCCGGGCCGGCGCAAAGATTGCAGGCTTGGCCTGTACCGATTGGCAGGTGATGACCAAAACCGGACCGGGCCCGGTGAGCTGCTACACCGATGATGGCGTGGTGTTACGCATTGTTGATGGCGCAAGGCTGGTGATGGAAGCGGCAAGTGTTGCGTATGCCAGCCAACCGGAGGCAGCGATGGTGGTGCCGGCGGGGTATCAGATGGGCCAGCCGGGCGGGCTAAAATTCTAAGCGGGCAACCGGCCACATGCGATTAAGTGGGTGAGTATGGCGCAAAACCGGGTGATTGTTTTTGGCGCCGGTTTTACCGGTATGGCATTGGCGAAAACGTTGCGGGCGCGGGGTGATTTGGTGAGTGCGACCTATCGCTCGCGGCCTGCAACATTGCCCGCTGGTATTGATTTTGTGGCGTTTGATGAAGCCGAGCCGGCCCTGCTGGCGGCCACACATATTATCAGCACGGTGCCGCCCAGTGACGCGGGGGACCCGGTGTTGGCACGCTACGGCGATGTGATCGGCGGCTGTGGTGCGCGCTGGCTGGGGTATTATTCCACCACCGGCGTGTACGGCGATCGCGGCGGCGGCACGGTGGATGAAACGAGCGTGCCTGCCGCGCAATCGCCACGGGCGCAACGCCGCGTTGCTGCCGAAACCGCTTGGCGCGCGGTTACCGGCGGGCGACGCGCTTTGGATATTTTTCGCATTGCCGGCATTTACGGCCCTGGCCGATCCGCGCTGGATGATGTGCGTGCAGGCCAAGCGCGGCGTATCGATAAGCCAGGGCATGTGTTTGGCCGCATTCACCGCGATGATATTGTGCGCCTGACCACGGCGGCGATGGATACGGCCACAACCGGCACGCGCATTCTGCATTTAACCGATGATGAGCCCAGCGAACCGGCCGGGGTTAGCGCGTTTGCTGCACATTTGCTGGGCGTGCCAGCGCCGCCGCTGACACCTTACGATCAGGCGGCCCCTGGCATGAGCGAGATGGCGCGCAGTTTTTGGGCGGAATGCCGGCGCGTGAGTAACCAGAAAACCAAAAATATGCTGCACACATCATTGCTGTATCCCACCTACCGCGAAGGGTTAACCGCCATCCGCGCGCAGGAAATCGCCGGCGATTTGGCATAGCAAGGTAAGGTCGGCCGGGCGCGACAGGCGGTGATCGCCATCTTTAATAAGCGTTACCCGCACCTGGGTGCTGGACAATCTTTCTGCAATGGTCAGCGCTGTTTGCCACGGCACGGCATCATCGTGCATGCCTTGCAGCAAATGGGTGGGGGCGTTGATGGCGATGGCACCATCGAGCAAAAGATGTTTGGCACCATCATCGAACAAGGCGCGGGTAAAAACCTGTTCGCCACCGTAGGGGCTGGGCGCGCGCCATTCGCCATCGTGCATGATAGCAGAATGGGCTTTGGCACTTAAACCGGCCCACAGAGTTTTGGTAAAATCGGCGGCGGCGGCGATGCCGATCAGGGATTTGATGCGGCCGGGGCGGTGAAGGGCCACCAGCAACGCGATCCAGCCGCCCATGGATGAGCCGACTAGCACGATGGGGCCGCTGGTGTGGGTATCGATCACGTGCAGCGCATCATCGCGCCAGCGGCCAAGGGTGCCATCGGTGAATGCACCTTCGCTGGCACCATGGCCGGAATAATCCAGCCGCAAACAGGCAAACCCTGCATTTTGTGCCATGTTGGCAAGGGCGGTTGCTTTATCGCCGGTCATGTCGCTCATGAACCCTGGCAAAAACACCAGCGTGGGGCTGCGGCCGGGGGTTAGGCGGTAGGCGAGGTGCACGCCATCGCCGCGGTCGGTGAATAGTGGGGTTGGCATTACCCCAGTGCCAGCATGATAAGTTTTCCGCTGGCAACGCCTAGTATAGAAATTGTTAGCACAAACCCGGCGCCGCGATACGGGTTGAACGCCTTTAGGCGAATACCAATGGGGTGCAGCAGGCGCGCCAGCACCAGGCCAAAGGCCAGGGATTTTACCAGCAGCGTCGGGCCGGTGTGGATTTCGATTAACGCTGTCAGCACCAGGATAAGCGGCACGTATTCGGCAAAATTGCCGTGCGCGCGCACCGCCATATACAGTTTGGTGGCACGCGCATCCGGCGATGCGGCTTCCGGCGTTTCGCCACTGCCCAAATTAACCCGCGTGCGGCTGCGTTCGGCGACAACCATCAGGCTGAGGGCGGTGAAAACAATGCCCTGCAAACCTGCGGCAAAGGTGGTGATGGTGGGCATATAAAGCTCGGGCATGGCGGTTCTCCTTTTTTGCGATTCGGTGCGGGTTTAGGGATGACACAACACCCGGCGGCAGAGGCGGTCAAATACCTGGCCCAAGTGCCCAAGTCCTCGCCCAGCCGCGCCAAGGTGCCGGTCATGCCGCCAATTCCGTCTTGGCATCCTCGACGATGGCTTCGGCCATCGGGCGGCTGACACCAAAACGACCCGCGATGTATTGGCCCAGAGCCATTTTCTGCGTGGCCTGCCCCGGCATCAACGAGAAATAGGCGTTCGGCTGCCCGTCCTTCGAGTTCGCTCGGTAAAGCATTTCATTGGTAAGAAGGGTCGCCCGCGCCAGAATAAATGCTTCGCCGTTGATACTGATTTCACGGCTATCAGCCGTCGCCTTTAAGCCAAGCAGTTTGGCGATGGGATTGTAATCCACCTTCGCCTTGTCCTTTCGAATTTGCGCTCTTTTGGGGTCATTAAGGTAGGCCATGATTACCGAACGGATAGCCATCCCGATAACGAACGACAGCGGCAGCCCGAATATGGTCGGTATCATCGTCATACTCCGGTGGTGAGCAAGCAAACGACAGGGTAGGGGGAGAGCAGGCATAGCTTGGGGGCAACCCACGAATTCTCCTAATACACATCTTTTTTATAATGCTGCCGTCGCGATGCGAGAATTTCTCTGCGCCCTCGCGCCGCATACGATTGCATTATGCGGCGGGCTGTTACGCGTTTGCTGTTCAAGGATCCCATTTTCGAACTACGATGAGGGAACATGAAGTGGCATTTGAAGAAAATCTCTCTCCAATTCGCCATTTGGACGACAGTAGCCTTCTGCGCCCGCGTGTTTGCTGACCCCATTGCTATCAAATACACTTCTATCACTACCGCCAACCCCATTCTGGTATTGCGAGGTCGTAACAACGTATCGGATATGAACTGAAAACTTCGAACTATTCGGGGATATAGGCACAAGTAGCAAATTAGCACGCCCATCAAGGGCCGCACTATGTGATAGGCCATCCTTATTAAATTTATCCGCGAGGTTATAATCCCAATCAACACTCAAGTTATGAAAATGAAATACCCCACAATCGACAAAACGGATTGCATCTCCAGAGTAATCAACGTTTATAAAACCACTTTCTTTATCGATATTATTTATGCTGAACAATTTTTCAGCAAGATTTTTCATAATCACACCCCACGCTTTTTCCTTGCTTAGCGGGACTTCTTCACTCAAAATCATGTCCGGGTACGCTGCTGGTGGATCGTATGACGGCCTTACACAACCAGGGACACCAATCGCAATAAATAGCCACGCACTGGACTTTATCAGCGTAACCGAAAGTTTTGTCTTCGCTGGCATCTCTTAAAATCTCCCCTAAGCTTTTATGATGCCGACGAAAAGCGACATTCCGCTTGACGCAATTCTTACATGGACTCGGCAAGTGAGGGTAGCCTACTTCTCCAGATTGGCCGCAACATAAGTTCAAACTCGTAATAGAGGGTGGGGCTAGGGTCGGTCACGCTGCTTCCCTGCCCCGGGTTACCCTGTTTTGCGCGCGTTGAGAGCGATACAAAACCCGGCGCTGCCGGTTCGATCAAACACATGCCCGCCTTGCCCATGCTGATCTGAACTTATCGTGACATACTTGCCCCCATGGTTGCCCCAGGGTGGTGGCATGGTTAACGTCGCGCCATGCGGTGTTTGAAAACCCTCGGCCTATCCCTATTCGCGGCCCAGCTTGCCGCCGGCAGCGCTTTCGCGGCGGTGGCCTTAGCCCCCTGCGTGCCCGCCTACCACGGCGCCTGCGGCAGCATTACCCGCGCCTTAGACCCCGCGGGCGTGGTGCCGGGCACGGTAAATATTGGGTTTGAGCTGTATGCCCACACCAACGCCGGCCCCGCCGCGGGCACCATTATCGCCCAGGAAGGCGGCCCAGGGTATGCCACCACCGGCTCGCGCGACGGTTACGTGCGCATGTTGGCCCCCTTACGCACCGACCACGATATTTTGCTGATCGACAAGCGCGGCACCGGCCGATCGGGTGCTATTGTCTGCCCGCGGCTACAATCTGGCCGTGGCCCGCTGGCCCGCGCGGTGCGCGATTGCGGCAGCAAATTGGGCAACACCGCCTGGCTGTATTCTACAACGTACGCCGCCGATGATGTGGCGGCGGTGCTGGTGGCCTTGAACACCGGGCCGATTGATTATTACGGCGATAGCTACGGTACATTTTTCGGCCAGGTGTTTGCCGTGCGCCACCCCGATATGCTGCGCAGCATGGTGCTGGATAGCGCCTACCCGGTGCGTGGCGAAAGCCGTTGGTTTCCCAGTGAAATTGCCAACGGCAGCGTTGCCTTAAACAAGGTGTGCGCGCGCACCCCGGCCTGTGCCGCCTTGGGATCGGATGCGCCAACCCGGCTTGCGGCCTTGCTGGCATCCTTGCGGGCTAAACCGGTAAGCGGTATTGCCCCCGGCGCCAATGGCAACCCGTTACAAGTAACCGCTGATGCCGGGGCACTTTTTCTTATTTTCGCCACCGCCGGCAATACGCTGATCGGCTATCGCGATCTGGATGCGGCTGGGCGGGCGTATCTTGATGCTGGTGATGCAGCGCCCTTGCTGCGGCTGGTGGCGGAAGCCGCGGATAGTTCAAGCGCGCTTGGCAGTGCTACGGAATTTTCAAACGGGCTGGCCACGGCGGTGACCTGCGCCGATTACGATTACAACCAGCTTTATGATATGCGCGCGCCGGTAAAAACCCGGCGCATTCAATATCCGTTGGCGGTGGCGGCCATGCAGGCAAAGTTTCCCGCACTCTATGCACCGTTTACCATTGCCGAAGCGTTGGGCGCACCGACCGATCCGCAGCAGCTTGACATGTGCGTGGAATGGCCCGCCGCCCCTGCGTATGCAACCCCTGGCGCACCGGTGGCAGCACACGTGGCGTTTCCCAAATTGCCGGTGCTGGTGTTGAACGGTGAGCTGGATACCGTGACCTCGCCCAAAGAAGGGGCGATGACCACGAAACTTTTCCCCAATGCCTATTTCGTGGTGGTGCGTAACACCGGCCACGAAGCCGCGATCGGCGATGGCGGCGCGTTTGTGCCGCCGCAAGGTGAAGATTTGGCCGGCTGCGGCGGCCCGATTGTGCGTAATTTTATCAGCAGCGGCGGCAACCCTGGCGATACCAGCTGCGCTTTATATGTGCGGCCGATCCGCGCCGTTGCCACATTTGCGCAAAGCTGGGCGCAGGTGGCGCCGGCTACGGCAAGTTTTGGCAATGCCGTGGGGGCAGATGGGCTGGCCATTGCAGCAACGGTTGCGGAAACTGTGGGCGATGCGCTGGCCCGCTATTATGTCACCACATCTGGCAGTGGCGCCGGCTTGCGCGGTGGCAATTTTGCGTTGATTGCGACCAAGATTGGCTACCGGATCAACTTAAAATCTCTGCGCTGGACCAACGATGTTTCGGTATCGGGCGATGTGATGTGGGACCAAACCACCGGCGAGATTTTAGCCCCGGTGTCATTTAACGCCGGCACCCACACCGGCATGATCACGCTGCACTGGAACGACCGCAAGGCGCTGGCGCAAATGAGCCTTACCGGCAGTGTTGATGGGCAAACTTTGGCCGCAAGCCGCATCGCCCCCTAGCCGCGCTTAATCCGGGTTTTGCGCTTCCGCTTCGCGCAGTTTTTTCAAGCGATAGATTAAATCCAGTGCCGTGCGCGGGGTGAGCGAATCGGCATCGGTTTCATCGAGCACATCTTCGATGGCGCTGGCGCGCCGCGGCGCATCCGGTTCTGCACTTTGCGCAAACAACGGCAGTTCCGCCAAGGCCGGCGCCCGATCACGTTCTAGCATGGCCAGCAACTGGGCAGACCGGCTCACCACATTTTGCGGCACCCCGGCCAGTTTCGCCACCTGCACGCCAAAACTGCGGCCGGCCGCACCACCCGCCACTTCGTGCAAAAACACCACATCGCCGCGCCATTCGCGCACCCGCATCATGTGGGGTGCTAAGCGCGGCAAGGTTGTGGTCAGGCGAGCGAGTTCATGAAAATGGGTTGCAAAAATGGTGCGGGCGCGAATGGCGCTGTGCAACGCTTCCAGCACTGCCCAGGCAATCGCTAAACCATCAAGGGTTGAGGTGCCACGGCCAATTTCATCGACGATCACCAACGATCGCGGCCCAGCCTGGTGCAAAATCGCGGCGGTTTCGGTCATTTCCACCATAAAAGTAGATCGGCCGCGGGCCAGTTCATCGGCCGCGCCCACCCGGCTGAACAGCCGATCAATCACGCCGATATGGGCCGATGCGGCCGGCACCGGAAGCCCGGCCTGCGCCAAAATGGCGATCAACGCGTTTTGGCGAAGGTAGGTGGATTTACCAGCCATGTTGGGGCCAGTGAGCAGCAGCACACGGCGATCAGGGGCGAGATCGCAATCATTGGGCACAAACGGCACGCCGCCGGCCAAGGCCGCTTCCACCACCGGGTGGCGGCCGGCGTGAATGGCAAACGCGTGGCTGGCATCCACCAGCGGCCGGCACCAGGTGCCGCCTTCGGCCAGGCGGGCGGCCGATTGCAGCGCATCCAATTCGGCCAGCGCCTGCGCCATGGCGGCCAGCGTGTCGGCATCGTGCAAGACCAGGGCGACCAAATCGGCAAACACCGCGCGTTCGCGGGCGGCGGCTTTTTCGCCGGCTTCGTTGATGCGCTGATCGAGTGTGGAAAGTGCGGGGTGGGTAAACCGCGCGCCATTGGCCATGCCCTGGCGCAAGGTAAGATCGGGATGCGCCCGCAAAGTTTCTACCGCCAAGGCGGGCACTTCAATCACGTAACCTAGCTGCGCATGATGTTTTATTTTGAGTGCCGGCACCGCGTAGTGGCGGGCAAAATCGGCCTGCATGCCCGCAATCACCTGGCGGCTTTCATCACGCAGCTGCCGATGCGCATCCAGCGCCGCATCAAAACCGGCGGCAATGGCACCGCCATCATCCAGCCGCAACGGTGGGTTTTCCGCAACCGCGCGGGCCAACAGGTCTGCAAGCTGTGGCAGGGTTGCCAAATGGCCGGCGGTGGGGGCCAGCGGTGTGCCCGCCACATCGCCAAGCACAACCGCCCCCTTGCCTGCCGCCGCAAGGCCTGCGCGGATTGCCGCGAGATCGCGCGGGGTGCCGCGTTGCAAGGCCAGCCGCGCCAGAGTGCGGGCGATGTCTGGCGCGCTTTTCAACGCCGCGCGCAGCGCATCGAGCACAAACGGGTGGCCGTTCAGCCAGGCCCAGCCATCTTGCCGCCGCACGATGGCATCGGCATCGGTTAAGGGGGCGGCCAGCCAATCGGCCAGCAGCCGTGCGCCCGGGGCGGTCAGCGTGCGGGTAACGCTGGCAAGCAAGGTGAGTGCTGTGCCGCCATCACGGGCGCGTAAAATTTCCAAACTGGCGCGGGTGGCGGCATCCATCGCCATGCTGGTAGCACTACTGCGCGGCACCGGGTGGGATAGGCGCGGCAACTGGCCGGCCTGGGTTAGGCGCAGATAATCCAGCACCATGGCGCCGGCGGCCACTTCGGCCTCGCTAAACACGCCAAACGCATCCAGGCTTGCCGCACCAAAGGCATCGGCCATGCGGCGGCGGGCGGTGGTGGCATTGGCGGCGGCCAGGGGTGGCGCGCGGCGGGCGGCAAAATCGCCGAGCGCAAAATTTTCCGGCGCGACGATTTCAGCGGGATCGAGCCTGCCCAGCAAGGCCGCCAGGCCATCAGGGGAGACCGCTTCGGTTTCAAAACTGCCCGTGGACATATCCACGGCGGCGGCGCCAATCACCCCATCTAGCGGCACCAGGGCGAGCAGCAAATTGGGCCGGGCGGAGTCGAGCAGGGCCTCTTCGGTTAAGGTGCCGGGGGTAACCAGCCGCACAACGGCCCGGCGCAACGGGCCTTTGGTGGTGCGGCCCTTGGGCAGTTCCATTTGTTCGGCCACCGCCACGCGAAAGCCGCGGCGGATGAGGCGGGCCAAATAGAGTTCGGAGGTGGACACCGGCACCCCGCACATGGGGATTTTGCGGCCCTGGTATTCGCCGCGCGCGGTGAGGGCAATATCCAACGCAGCCGAGGCAGCCTCGGCATCTTCGAAAAACATCTCGAAAAAATCGCCCATGCGAAAAAACAGCAGGGCATCGGGGTGTTCGGCCTTCATCGTAAGCCACTGGGCAATGGCGGGCGAGGCATCGGCTGACGCCAAACCCGTTTTGGGTGCGACGCTCACTTCCCCTTGGTCTGTTGAAACAGAACCATGGCGAGAAACCGCCGGCGTTCGTCGGCCGATCCTGCACGAAAATCATCCACCGCCTGACGCGCCTCCGTCAACAGATCGGTCACGTTACGGGTTATATACCTCACGCTCGGGTCATAATCGGCTGAATGGCGCTTGTCCTGTGCATCAAGCACCGTCACCATGAAATTTTTTAACGGGCTTGAAAAGATTGAGTTTGCGCCGCTGCCCTGCCCGCAGATTGCTTTCAAATGCCCGTGCGGAATACTGCGATAAGCCCTGACATACGGCGCCGATCGTTTGCTCGGCGGGCGGCAGGTGGCACCGACAAATTCATCGGCTGCGTGGGCCGCTATGAAATGAAACAAGCCATAATAACATGCAGAAATTGCGCGCCGAAGATCAACCTGGCGGGGCGGTCCGGCGGCAGACGGAGCGATCAGATTTTGCGCCTGTTCGAATAGATGCCGATAATCGGGAACCGGCATCGGCGTTAACCACGCCCCGCATCACAATCCGCATCAATGGCGGCATCAATGGCGGCTTCATTGGCGGCTTGCTGCTCGCGCGCTTCATCGGCCGCAGCCTCGGTCAACTCCTGCTCCGTGGTGTAGCTGACCACCGGGAAACGCGGCTCCCCCCTTGCGGTCAACGCGTGCTGCAGATCAACCAAAACGGCAATCAATTCCCGCCCCGTAAGGGCTGTGCCTTCGGTCAGCACAATGGTCACCGCCAAGGTATCCTCGCCATCCGAGCCTATTGCTGGGGCGAGGGCAACCCGCACAAACCGCGCCCCCAGGCGCCCCTGGCAGACATCGCGGCACAGATCCTCAATTTCATGCAAGATCACCATATCCGGTTTATACCTTGATCCCGTGGCGCGGGGAAGAGTTTGCCAAACCGCCTGGGGTTCAGCCCGCCAAGCAGGTGGTCGTTTGGGCGGTTGATCGCCCTGACCACCCAAAAACCCGCGACGTGCCCCCCAAGGGCTTGCCATACCCGGCCGCTATCGGGTTTCTGCAGCCCCAACGCCCCCAAAACCACCAGGATCCCCCACCCATGGCCGACGCCGCCGACACTGCTTCCGCACGCATCACCGCCGAGGAAGCCCTGGCGCTGCATTCTTCCGGCCGCCCCGGCAAGCTGGAAACCCGCATCACCAAGCCGCTGACCACGGCGCGCGACCTCAGCCTGGCCTATTCCCCTGGCGTTGCCGAACCCTGCCTGCGCATCGCTGCCAACCCCGATTTGGCGTATGATTACACCACCAAAGGCAACATGGTGGCGGTGATTTCCAACGGCACCGCGGTGCTGGGTTTGGGTAATTTGGGGGCGCTGGCCAGCAAGCCAGTGATGGAGGGCAAAGTTGCGCTGTTCAAGCGCTTTGCCGATGTTGATGGTATTGATCTGGAAATAGATACCGAAAATGTCGATGAATTTGTTAATGCAGTGCGCTATCTGGGGCCTTCGTTTGGCGGCATTAATTTGGAAGATATTCGCGCCCCAGAATGTTTCATTATCGAACAGCGCCTGCGCGAGCTGATGGATATTCCGGTATTTCATGACGATCAGCACGGCACCGCGATTGTCGCCGCCGCCGGCTTTATCAATGCCTGCCACTTGACCGGGCGCGACGTATCGCAGGCAAAATTGGTGGTGAATGGCGCGGGCGCTGCCGCCATTGCTTGCGTGGACCTGTTAAAAGCCATGGGTGTGGGCGGGCAAAATGTGATTTTGTGCGACACCAAAGGCGTGGTGCATCGCGACCGCACCGATTTAAACCAGTGGAAATCAGCCCACGCGGTGGTGACATCGCGCCGCACCCTGGCAGAAGCCATGGAAGGTGCCGATGCGGTGTTTGGCCTATCGGTAAAAGGGGCGGTTACCGGTGCCATGGTGCGCCAGATGGCTGGCAAGCCGTTGATTTTTGCCATGGCCAACCCCGATCCCGAAATTACCCCGGAAGAGGCCCGCGCCGCCTGCGCCGATGCGATTATTGCCACCGGCCGCAGCGATTACCCCAACCAGGTGAATAACGTGCTTGGTTTTCCCTATATCTTTCGTGGCGCACTGGATGTGCGGGCGAGCACCATTAATGAAGCAATGAAAATTGCCGCCGCCGAGGCGTTGGCCGAGCTGGCGCGCGAAGATGTGCCCGATGAAGTGCATGCGGCATCGGCCCGGCGGTTACATTTTGGCGCTGATTACATTATTCCCAATGCGTTTGATCCGCGCCTGATCAGCCGTATTCCACAAGCGGTTGCCCGGGCCGCGATGGATAGCGGGGTTGCCCGCCGGCCGATTGCTGATTTGCGGCGCTATGGGCGCGAACTTTCGGGCAGGCTAGATCGCACCGCCAATGCGCTGGAAGGCATTATGGAAAGCGTGCGCGCCAACCCAAAACGCGTGGTGTTTGCCGAGGGTGAAGAAGAGAAAATTATTCGTGCCGCCCTTTCGTTTTTTAATGAAGGCTACGGCACGCCGATTTTGCTGGGGCGTGAAGATCGCATTCACGCGACACTGGCAAACTTGGGCCTTGCCCTGCCGCGTGGCATTACCATTACCAATTCGCGGCTTTCCACCCGCAACCCCGATTACGCGGCGTTTTTATATGAACGCGTGCAGCGCCAAGGGTATTTGCTGCGCGATGCCCAGCGCATGGTGAACCAGGATCGCAATATTTTTGCAGCCGTCATGGTGGCGCAAGGTGACGCCGATGCCATGGTGACTGGGCTTACCCGCGCACGATCGGTGTGTTTGGATGCGGTGGAGCTGGTGATCGATCCCCTGCCCGGCAAAACGGCGTTTGGATTGACCATGCTGCTGGGCCGTGGCGAGACCATTTTTATCGCTGATACACTGATCCACGAACGGCCATCGCCGGCACTTCTTGCTGAAATCGCCAAGGGGGCGGCTGCCCACGCGCGCCGCTTGGGCCATGTGCCGCGGGTGGCTTTGTTATCTCACTCAACTTTTGGCCAGCCCATGCACGCAACCGTGCAAGGCATACGCGAGGCTGTAGCGATACTGGACGATGCAAAACTCGATTTTGAATATGATGGCGATATGTCGCCGGAAGTGGCGTTGGAACCATCTATTCGTGCGCTGTATCCGTTTTGCCGGCTGACCGAAAATGCCAATGTGCTGGTGATGCCGGGGCTGCATTCGGCGCACATAACATCGCATCTGGCACCGCGCTTAGGTGGCGGCACGGCGATTGGGCCGTTGCTGCTGGGCATGTCGCATGCGGTGCAGTTGATATCGATGGATGCGTCGGTCAGCACGATTGTGGATATGGCGGCGCTGGCGGCACACCAGGCGGCGGAGGGGTAAGGGCGCGCGATGACCTGATACCCGTATCAGAGGTTACCCAAAATATCCGGCAAATCGCGCGCACCATGCAGAATGCGCAATATCATCGGTGGGTGCTGCGCATCCGTGTACACAATAACGTAGGGAAATCCGGTCAACGGTAACATTCGAAACACCTTACCCAACACAAGGTCATTCCGCAAAGCTCCCAATTGCGGATGATCCCCCAAATGCACTGCCGCTCTTAACACAGTGTCCTGCAAGGCGCGGGCAGCACTTGGATTATCCTTGGCAATCCACACCACAACCGCGACAAGATCGCGCCGTGCCGCAGGAGCAAACCGGGCGCTGGTCAATGCGAGTGGGCGACAATCAGGGCGTCGGTTTCGGCGCGCATGTCCTCGACACTAAACGAACCATCGCGATCGCATTCAGCCTCAGCCGCCAGCAACATGCGGCCGAACTGTTCGCGGCGCAGCCGCTGTTCCTGCAGTAGGCGCAGGGCTGCTCGCACAACCTCACTCACATTATTGTATGTGCCGGTTTCAACGCAATCGCGTGCAAACCGTTCCAACTCGGACGAAAGATGAACATTGGTTGCCATCGTTACCACCTATGTCAAGGATTGATATAGGCGTAGCAGTGCAAAATTTTCTAAGCAAGCGGGCAAAGCGGGTTGCTTAAACCCCCAGCAACCCAACCGCCCCTGCCTCGGTGCCAAACGCCAGCGTCCGCGCATCCCCGCTCCACGCCAGCGCAGACACCGGGCTTGCATTAGGTTTAATCAGCTCCAACTCACGCTCGCCATTAATATCCAGCAAGCGCACCGCCCCATCAGCATACCCGGCCGCCACCACATCGCGCGATGGGTGACAGGCAACTTGGGTCACCAGCACATTTTCCACCACACCCATTTCGCGCGGTGCCTTGCCCATCGGGCCGCCGCCGAAAAATGGCCACAGCACCACGGCATCGGCGCCGGAACTGGCCAGCCACTTGCCGTTATGCGAAAAACTCAAACTCGCGGTTTTGGCCGGGTAGCCGGTCATGCGCATGTGCTGGCCATCGGATAAGCGCCAGCCATGCAAAGCGTTTTCCTGCATGGCGGTAACCACCGCTTCGGCGGCTGGGTGAATGATCACGCCCAAATGGCTGCCTTTCCAGTCCAGCAAGCGCGGGCTCGGCGTGCTGGATTGGGTGAACCACAGCGATGCGCCATTATAATGGCTTGCCGCCAAACGCTTGCCTTTGGCATCGAACGCGATACCGCTAACGGTAGACGGATGGGCAAATTCGCGGCGCTTAATGCCATCGGCGCCATAAAGATGCACATCGCGGCCAACGCTTGCCGCAATCAAGCCCGATTTTCCATCGCCCCAGGCGGCAACATGTTCCACCCATTTGCGCGGCATGCGAAAAATCTCGGCCGGCGGCGCACCGGGCGCTGTCAGCATCAGGCGGCCATCATCGCCACCAGTGACAAAACCGCCAGCCGAGGATGCCAAACACATGGCGGCCCCTTCATGCACCTGGTGCTCTGCCCAAACATCGCCAGCCGCGCGTAAAACCATCACCAGCCGGCCATCGCCGAAGGCAAAGCCTGCGGTGCCGGCGCTATCAAATGCCACTCCCACCACAAAAGCTGCAAAATTTTTCACCATTGCCGGCAGCGTATCGCTCATGCCCAAACTCTCACGGAAAATCTTTCAAGCAGGCACCTGGCAAGCTTCAAACCCGCGGCGCAGTTGCGGGCGGTTAAGATTGCGGCCAATGAACACCAGGCGCGATTTCCGCGCGCCCTCAGCTGGCCAGGGGCCGAGAAAATCCCCGTCGGCGATCATGTGCACCGCCTGAAAAGCAAAGCGCCGAGTATCCCCGGCGATTGCCAAAATGCCTTTGGTTCGCAGCAAATCGCCACCTTTTTCGGCCAGTAGTGCGCCGATCCATTCCTGAAATTTTTGCTGCACAATCGGGCGCGATACTTCAAAACTGACACTGGCAATATCTTCGGTATGGCCATGACTATCTTCTGTAAGAAAATCAGGATCGACTGCCAAAATGCGCGACAATTCAAACGCGCCCAGCCCGACCACCGCATCAAGCGCCAGTTCGCTGCGCGTGGTGCGATGAATGCGCGCCAGGCGGTTGATGCTGCGGATACGTGCTTCAACCGCGTCCAATTCCTCGGCCGTGACCAAATCCAGCTTGTTCAGCACAATCACATCGGCAAAGGCAATCTGCGCTTCGGCTTCTTTGCTATCAGCAAGCCGTGCCAACAGATTTTTGGCATCTACCACAGTCACGATCGCATCTAGCCGGGCTTTGGCACGCACATCTTCATCAACAAAAAATGTTTGTGCCACCGGGGCCGGATTAGCAAGCCCGGTGGTTTCCACAATAATACCATCAAGCTTGCCAGGCCGCTTCATCAACCCGCCAATAATGCGAATAAGATCGCCACGCACAGTGCAGCAAATGCAGCCGTTGTTCATCTCGAACACTTCTTCGTCGGCATCCACCACCAGATCGTTATCCACGCCCAGCTCGCCAAATTCGTTGATCACCACGGCATAGCGGCGGCCATGGTTTTCGGTCAGGATGCGATTGAGCAAGGTGGTCTTGCCGGCGCCGAGAAAACCGGTGAGCACAGTCACCGGCACCAGGTCAGCAGTTTTATCGGCCATGATCTTACGACACTTTCAACATCAGCTTGCCCAACTTATCGCCGTCAAACAAACGGTTCAGCGCGGCCGGCACGTTTTCCAAACCTTCTGCAATGGTCTCGTTGCTTTTAATTTTGCCTGCCAGCAACATGCCGGCCAGCGCGCCAATACCTTCCATAAACCGATCGGCGAAATCGGTGATAATAAACCCGCGCACGGTGAGCCGGCGCATCAACATAGGCGAATAATCAAACGCCATTTTCTCGCCGGTGTTATAGCCCGAAATCATCCCGCACAGCGACATGCGGCCAAAAAGATTCATCCGCCCCATCACCGCTTCCATGATCTCGCCGCCGGCATTTTCAAAGTTAATGTCAATGCCATCCGGCGTTGCTGCCACCAACTGCGCCTGCCAATCAGCCGCGCGATAATCCACCGCGGCATCAAACCCCAAATCCTGCACAATGTGGCGGCATTTTTCCGGCCCACCGGTAATGCCAATCACCCGCAACCCTAACGATTTGCCGATTTGGCCCACAACCGATCCCACAGCACCGCTCGCCGCCGACACAATCAGCGTCTCGCCCGCTTTCGGTTTGGCCAGATCAATCAAGCCAAAATACGCGGTCAACCCCGTGCCACCCAGCACATTCAGCATCACCGGCAAACTGATCGGTAAACCTTTGGGCAGCACCGAAACTCCACCTGTTTCACTCACCAAACAATAATCCTGCCAGCCCAGCAGGCCGGTCACGATATCGCCCACCGCATATTTATCAGTGTTGGATGCAACAATTTCGCCAATCCCGACGCCGCGCATCACCGCACCAAGTTCAACCGGCGGCATGTACTGATCCATGTCGCTCATCCAAATGCGGTTGGTGGGATCAAGCGATAAATACCGCACCCGCACCAGCGCATCCCCCGCGCTAGGCGCCGGCACCGGGCTTTCGGCAAAACTGAAATTCGCCGCACTAGCGCGCTGGGTAGGCCGGGCAATCAAGCGAAACTGGCGGTTGGCGGTCATCGAACGACGTCCTTGAATGAGAAAAAGAGAAGTAAGGTCTTCTTTTCTGAAGAAAAGAAGCAAAAGACTTTTTATACGTGGGGCCAGGGGCTGCCATGCCACCGCGTTCTCCGACCCAGCGTCATAAAAGTCTTTTTGCTTCTTTTTCTACAGAAAAAGAAGACCTTACCTTTTCCGCCCGCCAAGCCCCCAACGCCGCCCGCGCCTGGGTCGCATCAAAATCCCGTGCCCGCACCATGCCGGCGGCCGCAAGGCTTGCCCGGCGGGCGTGGTCGCGGGCCAGGGCCAGCATGGCGTTGGCAAGCGCCCCGGGTTCGTCGGGATCGACATACACGGCCGCGTCCCCAGCAACCTCGGGCAGCCCGCCTTTGCTGCCGGCGATTAAGGCCGCCCCACTGGCCATGGCTTCCAGGGCGGTGAGGCCAAAAGGTTCGGGCCAGCGGCTGGGCACGGTAACGATGGCGGCGCGCGCCATGGCGGCCAGCACATCTGTGTGCGGGCGGTAGCCCAGCAGGGATACCCCGGCGGCCAGCGCGCGCGGGCGGAGTGCTGCCAAAAACGGCGTATCGGGGGCGCCTGGGTTGGCCCGCGGCGCACCGATAATCTCGGCACGCCAACCTGGCAGCTGGGGCAGCACAATCGCGGCCGCCGCCACAAACGCATCGGCGCCTTTATCGTGCACGGGCCGGCCGGCGAATAAAAACAGGTTTTCGCGGCAATCCGGCGCCAGGGGGGGCGGCAATTCGGCAAAATCTATGGTGTTGGGCAACACTAGGGGGGCCGGCAGGCCGGGGGGCACACCTTCGGTAAAGCGGGCGGCCAGCCAGTGGGATACACACACAACGGTTGCACGGCGCAAAATAGCGGCGCGATCGGCGGGGGTGGTGGCGCCGCGCAGTTTTTGCGGGTCGTTATGCACAAAAAGCAGCATCGGCGTTTGCGGAAACGCCGCCGCCAGCCCCATGCACACGCGGGCGCGGTTATGCACTTCAATCAGCGCCGGGTGCAGTGGTGTCAGGGCTGCCACCAAGCCCGCCGTGTAGCGGCTATCGGCACGCCAGGGCGGCCAAACCCCGGGGGTTACCGGCACAAAACGCGGGGTTGCGAACGGCACGCCGCTGCCCGCCATGCCCAGCACCACATCGGTTGCATGGGCAAGCCGATGCACCATCAGGCCAACACCACCGATGGCGCTAGGCGAAAACCCTTCGCGTGGCGGCAGGATGGTGGCGATAACGGCGGGTTGGGTCAGGCTGGTAACTCGTATTTTGCCACCAGCCAGGCGGCCGGTTCGGCGGCGGCCAGGTCATACCAGTGGGCAACATCAGCCTGCGCACGCACGGCGTGGCAATAGGTTTGCGCAATAGGCGAAAGCGGCGGCGCGTAGGTTAAAAAACGCGCAACCACGGGGGCAAACATCGCATCGGCATTGCCAAACACCCGGCCGAACAAATACGGCCCATCGGCGCCGTAGGCGGCCCGCAGTTCGCACCACAGCTGATCGATGCGCGCGATATCGGTAAGGGACTCGGGGTTTTGGCCGTGTCCGGCCAAATCGCTGCGGCCCAAATTCATCGGCATGGCCATACGCAATGCGCGAAAACCGGCGTGCATTTCGGCCGCCGCCGTGCGCGCCGCGGCGCGCGCCACCCGATCAGCCGGCCACAGGCCGATGCTATGCTCGGCGCAGTATTCGCAGATCGCCAGGCTTTCCCAAATGCGGGCGCCGTCATGTTCCAAATAGGGCACCATGCCCGCAGGGGTTGCAGCTTTTACGCCAGGCGTGGCGCCGCCCGCGAGTGGTATAACCACATCCAGCACGTCCAAGCCGGCCAGCCGCACGGCAAGCCAGCCGCGCAGGCTCCATGACGAATAGCGGCGATTGCCGATAAAAAGCCTGCCTTGTGCCATGCCTCACCTGCCCTATTACCCTTGGGGTTATCTGATCGTGCGGCCGGGTTGTCGTGCTGGGCAGGCGTTGCGTCAAGCAGGTGGATCAACCCGCGGCTTAATCCC
Source organism: Acetobacteraceae bacterium (assembly GCA_040400005.1). Classification (GTDB taxonomy): domain Bacteria; phylum Pseudomonadota; class Alphaproteobacteria; order Acetobacterales; family Acetobacteraceae; genus JBBARC01. Next base: position 25,755 of record JBBARC010000020.1, read on the forward strand.
CTGGGCACACCACCCTTGCGCAAGGCCGCCCGGGTGCTGCAAACGCCTGGGGTATGATCGTGCCGCCAGAGCTGCGCCGTTACCCCTGCCCGCACCATGCCGCCATCGCCCGCGCCCTTGGCGAGGCAAGCTTTGCCGCCCCCTTTGCCCTACCGGCGCAGCATTTTCTGTTCATCTGCTTTGCCAACCGCAGCGGGTCTAACTACCTCGCGCATTTGCTGGCCGCCAGCGGCGCCTGCAACGAAGCCGGCGAGTTTTTTAATGCCACGACGGTGCTGGAACACAGCAAGCGGCTGGGTTTGCCCAGCCTGGCGGCTTACGTGCAGGCGTTGCCCGGCATTTTGGGCAACCCGGCGTTACTTGCCGCCAAAGCTAGCTTTACCCAGTTGGTGATGCTGGCCGATTGCGGCATTTTGCCGGCGATTCTGCCGCGCAGCCGTTTCATTTTAATCGAACGCCACGACCGGCTAGGCCAGGCGATCAGCCGAGTGATCGCCAGCCAAAACGACCGCTGGACCAGCGCGCAGGCGCCGCGCATTGCTGATCACGACCTTGTGTACGACCGCGCCGAGATCACCGCGGAGCTGGCGCGCGCCGATATTGGCACGTTTGGCTTATACCGGTTTTTTGCCGCAAACGGGCTGGTGCCGGTGCATGTGGAATACGGGGATGTGGTGGCAGATCCGGCGGCAGTGCTGGCTGATATTGGGGTGGCGCTGGGGTTGGGGGTGCTGCCTTACCGACCGGCGGGGGTGGGGATTGCACGCCAGGCGGGGGCGGTAAACCAGGCTTGGCGAGCGCGGTTTTTGGCCGGGGGGTAGGGCTGCTGCGGGCTACCGGTTGGCGCAGTTACACTTTGGCACACACAGAAATGCGTACTCTGCTATGGTCGTAACGGTACGGGGTGCGGTGGCGTGGCCCGGCGATAAAATTTGGGGGCGGCGATGTCGGCTATTTCGTGGAAAACACCCAGCACAGGCACTTGGTCGGTGGCGGCCAACTGGTTGGGCGGGGTGGCGCCGGGGGCGGCTGATGATGTGACCATCGGCGGCATTGGTGCGGTGTCGCCGTATGAGGTCGCCATAACGCCCGGCAGCGTTTTTGTGCATTCGCTAACGCTCAACGATTCCAAGGTCACAGTATACATTCAGCCCCAGGCGAATTTGCAAGCGACCACCGTGACATTGGACGCGGGCGTACTCTCGCTACTGGGTACCCTGTCAGGGGGCACGCTGATCGCCAACGGGGGCACGCTCGCAGGCACCGGCGGCACGCTGACGGGGGTCGCTGTGCAGGGAAGCTTAACGGCAAGCGGAAATGTAATTCTCGCGCAATGGTGTCACCTTCGCAGGCTTAGGGGGTATCGGCCGGGGTATTTTAGCAGCCCCAAATATATCTGGCGCAACCGGAATTTTGGCACTTGACAATGTAAGCTTCGTTGGCAACCCTGGCAACATTGCTAACGCCGGTGGCGCAATTATTCTTGGTAGCGGCTTTACCTTAGCAGTGAACGGCCCGGGTTGGGAACGCATCTCTGGGGCAAGCCTTACAAATAATAGCGTCCTGCAAGCAAGCGGAGCAGGCTATGGGCTAGATTGCAGCAACATAAATACACTAACAAACACAGGAACCATAAGCGCAAGCTTGGGGGGCGCAGTGCTTGTTGGGAGCTATGGGGCAACCACCATCACCAACACCGGGCTGATCAGCGCAACCGGCAGCACTAGCCTGCTAACGGTTGGGTTTGCCCAAGCGTCGCAGTTAGGCACATTAAGCGTTTCCAATGGCGCCGTTATGAAACTGCTTGGTAGCTACACAGCTATTGGCACCAACCAAATCGTCATCCCTGGTACCATCGTAAACACTGGCGGCACGTTGTCGCTGGGTGGTGCCATTGCCAATAGCGGCACCATTACCAGCGGCCCCTCGCTTATTGTGGCTGGCGCCAGCATTACCGGCGGCACGGTTATCGATGCCGCGGGCATATCAAGGTATGGCACGCTGCAAGATGTCGCTTATCATGGAATTCTGACCGTTGACCCAACGGTTGGGCTGTCAGTCACCGGCACATCGACCCAATTAATCACCGGCACCACAACTCTAACCGACCTATCAGGAACTGGTTCGGCGACGATCAACATTGGTGGCGACCAATCCTCTGTGTATTTCACCGGCACGCAGGCACTGCCATTTGGCGCCACAATCGATCTTTCTGGATCACAATCATCGTTGCAGATCGATCAAATTGATCATAGTACGATTTTGCTCGATAATCAGTCTTATGGTGGCTTCTCCCACTTTTCATTAGCACTCATAAACGGTTACACTAATGCAAACTCCCTAACCATAGGCGCCACAACGGTCATTCATGATACTGGAAAGCTCTATGATGCGGGCATAGGTACGTTTGGAAACATCACCAATTTTGGACAAATCAGCGGATCATCGGCGAGCGGCACCATTTCAATCGGTTACCAAGGTACCGTCACCAATGCTGGCACGATTTCTGCGGGCGGTGGTGAGCAAATGATTATCACCAGCCGCAGCATTTTGAGCAATAGCGGGTTGATAACGGCGACCGGCGCCGGCACGACGCTCACGCTCACGGCGACGACTGCCAGCAATACGGGCAGCATCGCGGTTAGTAACGGGGCGTTGCTGTCTATCAGTGCCAGCACAACTTGGTCGGCGGGAAGCACGGTTAGCGCATCCACCGGTGGCACGGTGGCCCTAATCGGCAGCTATACAAATACCGGCATTAACCAGAGCACGGCGCTGTCGCTGATCAACAATACTGGCGGCGTCGTGGCCCTTGGCGGCACCATCACCAATAGCGGCACAATCATAACGAACGCAGCACTGGTGGGGTTCGCCCCAACAGTAATCGGCGGCACTGTTATTGACAACAGCGGGCAATTTATGGCCTTGGGCGGCACACTTAACGGGGTTGCCTATCACGGAAATATTACACTTTCCAGCAATGGTCCTTATTTTGGCCATAACTATTTATCGATGACTGGCACCACCACGATTTCAGGTGCCGCCACCAACACGCCAACATCCATAACAATCGCTAGTTCTTTCGGAGCTCTTTTAATCGATAGCACCGCCGCCGCCGGTATCGCCGCTGGCAGTAGCATCAACCTAACCGGCACTTACAGCGTGCTGGCCGGGACTGGTTCAACGCCCATTGCGCTAGGTGCCGTGACCATCAATCTCGGCAATAAGACGACACTGTATACTCAGTCCGCCGCAATGCAGCTGGGCAATCAAACCGTTGTGAGCCTAGCTGGCCCTGGCGCGACCGCTGCGCTACTTGCGACTTCCAACAAGCCTTTGACAAATTTTGGTCTCATCGCGGCAAGCGGCGCTAAGAGCGTGCTTAGCCTCATCGGAACCTCAACCCGTCATGCTGGTCTGATCACCAATGCTGGCACAATAGCTGTGAGCAATGGTGCCACGCTCGCCGTGGGCTTGGGGAAGGCATTACTGACATTCAGCAATTATGGCGCCATCACCGTAGACGGCGCCGGATCGGTGTTTTCGCTGCTCCAGGCAAATGGCGTCATCAATTACGCAGCAAGCCAGCTAACCGGCGGCACCTACACCATCAGCAATGGCGGTACTTTTCAGATCAGCCCCACCATGCAAATCAACACACTCAGTGCCAAGCTTACACTGAACGGCGCCGGCTCCACGGTGCAGTCGGTCAACACCCACGGCGCCATCACCATGCTCGATTCAACCCTCGGCAGCATCAGCGCCATTGGCACATTGCAACTGCTCGGCGCGCGCGGGTTTAACGGGCATAGCGCCATCACCGACGCCGGCACCATTGATTTTATTGGTGGCGCGTTCAAGGCAAGCGCGTTGACCGTGGTGGCCACTGGGCTGTTCGATGGCTATGGCCGGGTCACCACGGCACTAGCCGCCGATGGCACGGTGGAGGCCACCGGCGGCAGACTAACCTTGGCCGGCAACGTCACTGGCCATGGCGTGCTAAAAATCGATGCGCAATCATCTATGGAACTCACCGGCGCAACCGCTGCCACCCTGACCGCCGATTTTAATGGCCGCAACGCCACGTTAAAACTGGATACCCCCAGCGCATTTGCAGCCAGCATCGCCGGATTTTCGGCCGGCGACAATATAGATCTCGCCGGTATTCTGGCCACCAGTGCCAGCGCCAGTGGCACGCTGCTGAGCATCGTTGAAAGCAACGCCACCATTTTTGTGCTGGCGCTGGCATCGCCGATTACCGGCGGCACGTTCAGTGTCGCGTCCGACGGGTCAGGCGGCAGTATTATAACGGCGGGCGCCGGGGTCAGCCAGTTGGGTTTTGTTGGCAGCATCGCGGCACCCGGCAGCACCGCCCTAACTGCGATAACCCCCTTGCCGCACGAAATCGGTGGCGGGGTGGCGCTGGCAGACAGCGAAGATGGGCCGGCCCGCGCCCATATTTATGGCGGCGCCCGCGCCGAGCCTGCGTATCACGAGCAGATTTTGGCGTGGCATCCGGGTGGCGTGACCCATGTGATGTAAGGCCGCCTGAGGCTGCGGGCTAAAGCATTGCGACCAAATCAGGCCAAACCGGGGTGGCCGACCCCAGCGCGCAGGCAGGCGTAAGCCACCGCATTGGCGCGCCGGTAATCTGCACGGGCGGCAAAACCCGGGACGCCGGCCCCCACGGGGTTGCTTCGCGGGTTGGCGCCCAATCGGCCCGGGTTTCCGGCGCGAACGCCGCACTTTCACCTTGCGTGCCGCCATCGATCAGAAATGTTGCGGTGCGTGCCAGCGACAACCGTGCAATCCCGCCGCCCAAACCCTGCCGGCGGCGCGATAAGCCGCGCAAAACCGCCGCCGCCATTAGGTAGCCGGTTGCATGATCAAGCGCCTGCACCGGCAGGGGTACGGGCGTGGCTGCACTGGCGGCACGCATACCGGCATCGGCGATGCCGCTGCTCATTTGCAGCAAACTATCAAACCCGCGGCGCGCCGCCCACGGGCCGGTGTGGCCGTAGGCGGATAGCGACACATCAATTAACCCCGGCCGCAGGGCCTGCAGCCGGGCAGCGCCATACCCCAACGCCGCCAGCGCCCCTGGGCGATAACCGTGCACCAAAATATCGCAGCCACGCAAAAGCGCGTCGAACACCGCGCGGCCGGCCGGCTGACGCAGATCAAGCCGTGCGCAGCGTTTACCTAAGGTGACTTCAGGCACCACGCCAGGCTCGTCCCAGCCGGGCGGGTCGAGGCGCAGCACATCGGCGCCATACCCGGCCAAAAATCGCGTGGCGATGGGGCCTGCCAGCACGCGGGTAAGATCAAGCACACGCACGCCCGCCAAGGGCCGCGCCTGCCGCGCTGGGGTTGGGGGTTGCCAGCCACTGCGGGTGCCGCCATCCGGTTGTGGCGCCCGGTGCACCAGCGGCTCACCTGCTACCGCCGCCCCCTGGGGGTGCGCGCGCCAGGCCGCCACATCGCGCATTTGGGCGGCACAGCCGCCGGCCGCGACGATGGCGTGTTCCAAATCTTGCGCATCCCAGCCGGCAACCGCCTGCGCCACACCATTACGATCCGCTTGGGCACCCAGCGCCTGAACGGCGGCGCGGCGGTGGTGCGGGGCGTTGGTATGCAGGCGGATCCAGCCATCGCGGGCCAGATAATCCCCGGCCATAGAATCCCATTGGGGCGGCAGCGCCCAACCGTCGGGACGCAATGATGCCCGAAACCAGATCGAGGCCAAACGGCGATCAACCCGCACTGTTGGCACGTCACCGTTAACGCCCGCCATCAGCTCCGCCAGCGCCAACCCGGCCGCCGCGACCGATGCAGCGGCCAGCTCAGTCACCGCAAACACCGACGGCCACGCCCCTTCACCGGTGAACGACACCGCGTTGGTTGCCTGTGGGGGGCCATCCAGCGCCGCCCATATCGCCGTTAAAAATGTCTTTGCCTGAGTGTTCATAGCTGTTGCCGCCCAATCCGCCGGGCGACAGATCAGCCCGTTCGTGCCGCTTTAGGCAACCACTATGCGCAAAGGTGCTGCCGCATCAGTAATCGATAGCGGCACGCAACCGGCCGCATCGCCATCGGCTTGGGCCAAAAACGCCCCCGTGCCGGCAATATCCACCCGGCTGGCCCGGTGCAGGGTTAGCCCGGGCGCCCAGCGCAGCAAATTTAGGGGCAAAGCAGCGCCATACATCAGCGCCGCACACGGCCCGCCGGCGGCGAATAAGGCCACCGTAAACCCAGGCTGATCAGGCCGCGCACCAGGGGCCAGGGTGAAGGGGCCAGGGTGAAGGGGCCAGGGTGAAGGGGCCAGCATAAAGCTCGCCCTTGCACACAATAATACTGCCGGCCTGCACGGCGCGGCCATCCAGTTGCGCATGGATCGGCGCATAGGCGTAGCGCTGCATTTCGCGCAGGGTTTGCGCCACGTACGCGGCCCGCCCGAGCCAGCGTTTTAGCCCCAGCGGCAAACGATGCACCACCTGCGCATCAAGCCCCACCCCGACCATTTGCACAAATAACCGATCCCCCCCGGCACCGCGGGCAATGCCTGGCCACAGCGTGCGGGTGCGGCGAAAGGCAAGACAAGCGGCCACGGCCCGTGGGGCGAACGGCAGGCGCAATTCGCGCGCCAGCACGTTGGCGGTGCCAATGGGGATCACCCCCAAGGCGGGGCCCAAGGCTGGCCCCAAACTTGGGCCTGCCGTGTTGCCTTGCGCGCGCGCCAGCCCCGCCGCCACTTCCGCAATGGTGCCATCACCACCTGCCGCCACCACCAGCCCGGCGCCCTGGCGGCTGGCGGCCTCGGCTAGTTCGGTTGCGTGGCCGGGGTAGCGGGTTTCGGCAATGGCCAGGCGCACCCCACTTTCGGCCAGCAGATCAAGCACGCGCCATAACCGCTGGGCACGGCGGGCGCCGGCGGCCGGGTTGAAAATAACGATCACAGGCGCAAATCCATGCACAGCCACGCGGCACTAGAGGCAAATAAACGCCAACCCTTAAGCCGAACTATGACGATTCTGTTGCATCACCGCGACAACCACATGATATTGTTAAATCTCTGATATTTACAGGCCGTCACGCAAACTTAACTTACACGACGCGCTGCATGTCGTATTGGCTGCCCCTATCTAAAGACCAGATGTCAGCCTATGTGCAACGCAGTTTTGATAAAGGGCCCGGAGAGATGAACGCGTTCGTTCCGCCGCAACCCACCACCTACAAAACTGTGTTTATTTCAGATACCCATTTGGGCACCCGCGGCTGCCGGGCAGATTTTCTGGCGCATTTTTTAGGCTCGTTCACCTGCGAAAAAATGTATTTGATCGGCGATATCGTCGATGGCTGGCGCCTGCGTAAATCGTGGTACTGGGATGCCATGCACGATGAGGTGGTCAAACTGGTGTTTCGCCATGCCCGCCGCGCCGATGTGCTGTATGTGCCGGGCAACCACGATGAAGTGCTGCGCAATTTCTTGCCCCTCGGCCTGGAAATTGCTGGCATTAAATTCGCACCCGAAGCCGAACACATCACCGCCGATGGCAAACGTTTGCTGATTATTCATGGCGACCAGTTTGATAGTGTGGTGCGCTACGCTAAGTTTTTGGCGCATTTGGGTGACTGGGCCTATGCCAGTGCGCTTAATGTCAACCGCTGGTTTAACGCGGTGCGCCGCCGCCTGGGCTACCCTTACTGGTCGCTGAGCCAATGGGCCAAACGCCAGGTGAAGGAAGCGGTGAAAGCAATGGACCGCTACGAGGAAGCGCTGGCCCACGAAGCGCGCCGGCGCAATTTTGATGGTGTGGTGTGCGGCCATATTCACCATGCCGAAAAACGCGAGATCGATGGTATTCTGTACCTCAACACCGGCGATTGGGTAGAAAATTGTACCGCACTGGTAGAACACCATGATGGCCGGCTAGAACTGATCGATTGGGCCGCGCTGAACCGCCTAAGCTTTTTTGCCCCCAAAGGCGCTGTTGCCCCAACCGACTTGCTACTGACGAAGGTGTCTGAACCTGCCTGATCTTATGTGCAGCTCTGAGCTGCTGGCGGCGTCGCGTAGCAGCGATCCGCGTATCTTGATTATCTCAGATGCCTGGAAGCCCCAAGTGAACGGCGTGGTGCGCACGCTGGCAACCCTTTTGCACGAATTGCATGCGTTAGGCGCGGTGGCCGAGGTGATCGGCCCCGATCGATTTCGCACCTTGCCCTGCCCAACCTACCCCGATATTCGCCTCTCGGTGCTGCCCAAACGGCGGCTATCTAAAATGATCGAGGCGTTCGCCCCCGATGCGCTGCATATCGCAACAGAAGGGCCGCTGGGCATTGCCGCGCGCAAACTAGCCATCGCCCGCGGCTGGCATTTTACCACCGCCTTCCACACCCGCTTCCCCGAATATCTGCGCGCCCGCATCCTGGTGCCCACGCGCTTATCCTACGCCTGGCTGCGGCGCTTTCATGGCGCCGGCCACGGGCTGATGGTGGCCACCGAAAGCCTGCGCGAAGAACTCACCGCGCGGGGCTTTGGCGATTTGCGGGCGTGGTCGCGCGGGGTGGATTTAGGCCAGTTTCGCAGCGATGCGGCCGATCAGTGGACCGGCATGGCAAGGCCGGTGTTTTTGTATGTCGGCCGCGTCGCGGTTGAAAAAAACATTTCGGCTTTCCTCGATCTCGACCTGCCGGGGTCAAAAGTGGTGGTGGGCGAAGGGCCGCAACTGGCAGCTTTAAAGCGGCGCTACCCCGATGTGCATTTCGATGGCGTGCGCCATGGGGCGGCCCTGGCGCAAGCCTATGCCGGCGCCGATGTGATGGTGTTTCCGTCGCTGACCGACACGTTTGGCCTGGTGATACTGGAAAGCCTGGCCTGCGGCACGCCGGTTGCGGCGTTTCCGGTGACCGGCCCGAAAGATGTGCTGGTGGCTGGCGGGGCGGCTGTGGGCGCGGTCAACACCGATTTGCGCGCCGCCTGCCTGGCGGCGCTGGCGCATGGCGAGCGCACCGCCTGCCGTGATTACGCCGAAACTTTTTCATGGCGCGCCTGCGCGGAGAGGTTTTTAACCAATTTGGTGCCGATCCGCACCGGCATGGATTTGAGCTTGGCCGCGGCTGCCGACTAACCGCCCGGGCACCCCGCCAGGGGCGTTAGCTGAACCCACAAGATAAAAGTCTTTTTGCTTCTTTTTCTTCAGAAAAAGAAGGTTCTTAACCTTGCCGCGTCCCCCCAATTGCCTGCAACACTGGGGGAAATCATCATTGGCTAGGAACCAAGCGCGATGGAGCCGGTTTACTGGGGTATTTTTGCGGTGTGGGCGGTGTTTGTGCTGTCCACCGTGTTGGGTAGTTTTTTCACCGTCAGCACCGCGCAGGTGGCGGTAATCACCAGATTTGGCAAGTTTTTGCGCATTGCCGACCCTGGGCTGAACTGGAAATGGCCGTTTATTGATACAGTGAATGGCCGCGTGAGTTTGCGGGTCAACCAAATTACGCTGACCATGGAAACAAAAACTAAAGACAACGTGTTTGTCACCATCCCGATTTCGGTGCAAAACCGGGTACGGCCGGAAAAAGTGTATGATGCATATTACAAATTGGCCGATCCGGTGGCGCAGATCCAATCTTATGTTGAGCAGGTGATTTTGGGCCACGTGCCAGGCATGACGCTGGACGAGGTTTTTGCCAGCCAATCGGGCATTGCCGCCGCAGTCAAGCAAGAATTAGACGTGGATATGGCAGGTTTTGGCTACGAAATTGTTAATGTGCTGGTCACCGACATTGTGCCAGATGCCAAAGTAAAATCGGCGATGAACGACATTAACGCCGCCCAGCGCGAACAGGTGGCCGCCAATGCGCGCGGGGAAGCCGAAAAAATTCTGGTGGTGAAAAAAGCCGAGGCCGAGGCCGAAAGCAAAGCCTTGCAGGGCCAGGGTATTGCCAATCAGCGCAAAGCCATTATCGAAGGGCTGCAGGGTTCGATTGAGCAGTTTCAAAAAGTTGTGGGCGTTGCCAGCACCTCGGAAGTGATGCAGCTGGTGCTGGTCACGCAGTATTTTGACACGCTAAAATCAATCGGCGAAAACGATAAAACCAACACGCTGTTTTTATCGCACTCGCCAAGTGCAGTTAAGGATATTTCGGACCAGGTGATGCAATCCATGTTGATCGCCGATCGGGCTAACGTTTAAGGTTAAGAAACTTCTTTTCTGAAGAAAAGAAGCAAAAGACTTTTATGGCGCTGGGCCCGGATTCGCGGTGGCATGGCAGCCCCAGGCCCAGGCCCAGGCCCAGCATTACAAAAGTCTTTTTGCTTCTTTTTCGGAAGTCAAAGGAAGACTTAATCCTCCCTATCTGTTCAGGTTTTATTACACCTTACAGGGTATCCCGGACCTGACCGTGGAGAGCCTGCAATGCCTGGTGATAAAGCCTTAATTTTAATCTCGATTTTGAGTTTGGGCCGGCCAGATCACGTGCTCAGTCAGTTGGCCGATTTGCCGGCGTGGCTTGATGAACTGGCGCAGGATACTGGCACGCTCAGCCATATTATTGTGCGCAACAACGATCCGTTGGTGGATTTTGGCGATGTTGCGGCCCGCATGGTGGATATTCGGGCAGGCTACCCGCACCTAGCCTGCACGCTGATCACTGATGTTGCCAATAACGGTTTTGGGCTTGGGCATAACGGTAATGTGGCGCTCGCAGCCAGTGATTATGTGTTGATTTTGAACGATGATATCGGCTTTCCGCATATTGCGTGGCTGGCCGATGCGGTGCGGTTGCTGCATGGCGATGCGCGCACCGCCTGTGTTGGTGCCGATGAAAACCCCAAGCACATCAATCCGCTGTTTGCTAACGGGCTGTTGCCAGGGGCGTTTCACCTGCACACCATCAACTATGCAGAAGCGTCGATTTTGCTGTTCAAGCGGGCTGTATTCGATAGCTTGGGTGGGTTTTGCGCCGATTTTGCCTGGGCGATGTGCGAGGATTCAGATTTGTCCCTGCGCGTGCAGCAGCATGGCATGCGCATCGCTTATCTTTCCATGCCGCATCAGCACTGGCGCAGCACATCATTTAACGCGCTGCCGGGATCGGTGAAATCGTCAATTTTAGAACATAACCGCGCCGCCTTCTTCGCCAACTGGCGCGATAGCCTTACCGCTGGCCGGGTTGGCCGGTTTGAGGTTTTCGATGTGTGGAGCGACGGTTTAGGTGATGTGTTTTGCGCCCTGCCGCATGTCCTGGCGCGCATCGCCCCATTGGGTGCCGCGCGTCGCGCCAATATCATTATCAACACCAGCCACCCAGCGTTATTTGAAGGTTTGGGGGTGGATGGTGTGCGCATACTATCGGTGCGCGATCTCGATCAGTTGCGGGCAGATTTGGCGGCGGACGGTATCACCAGCATCCGGTCCATGCGGGACAGTAATTTTTCACTTCCCTTTAATATTCAAACGCTTTTAGCTGGAACGCTGGGGCTGGAACCGGCGGGGCCTGGGGTGCTGGCCGGGCTTGCCGCAAGCTTGCGGCGCCGCCGCCTGCCGCCAGGACTAAGCCTGGATACGGTCAAAACCGCCTGTGTGCTGCACCTGGAATTTGATCGCAACCACGAAGGCCGCGCGCTATCCACCAGCGCCACGTTGGATCTGCTCACAATTTGTGGCGAGCAGTTTCAAACCATTATCCTGGTTGGCCGCGAACGCCGCTTAAGTGCTGCCCTGTTTGGCGCAACATCGGCTAACATTATTGATCTACAAGGCACATTATCGCTTGGCCAGCTCACCGCAGTGATTGCGGGTGCGCAGTATTTTGTTGGCATTGATAGTTTCCCAGGCCATGTCGCGCAAAGCTGCCAGGTGCCGGCGGCCATTATATTTGGTGCCGTGCATCCGCAAAGCCGGCTTTGGCAGGAAGATACGCTGTGGCCGATCACCGCCGATCTGGCGTGTATTGGCTGCTATCATACGCATCTGGAACCCAGCGTGCCGTTTTGCATGCGGCGTGATCAGGCCTGCGTCACGATCATTTCGCCGGATATTATGCGCGGGCAGATCAGCGCCATGATCGCAGGCCGCCCTCATAACTGGGCCGATCTGCGCCGCACGTGGCAAGGGTTACAGGCCAAGCTGATTAAACTCACCTGCCACCACCCAGCCCCACCCGAGCGGGTGTTTCGCCGCCAGGCCGCCAGCAACGAACGCATGGCTAATTTTATCTATCGTATCACAGAACAAATGGGCGATTTGCTGCATGGGCATTACAATACCAGCACGGTAAATACGCTGGCCGCCCGCACCCACGATCTGCAAGCCGAGCTGTACGCCGCACAAACCGCGTTAGATGCCGCCACCCGCCGCGTGCCAAGCAGTGCCGATGCGACCAATTTTGTAGCTGCCCCGCCAGCCCCGGCGACCCGCATTATGCAGTTGCAGGCACTACCAATGGAGACGGTGCGGTGCCAGACCACCACCATCGATCAGTGGATCGAAGTAAACTCCGCCGATGATGACCCGCAAATTCTGCTGCCGCCTTTAGTGGGATACGGCGCCAAGCTGCAACTACGAATTTCGTTCATCGCCGAGCCCAACGACGCGCTGCAAATCTATTGGGCCACGGGAGATGCGCTTTTCAGCGCCGAGCAGATGCACACAGTACTCTCCTCAGGCGCGGTAGAAACCGCAAATCTCATGTTCGATCCTCAACCTGGCAGTGTTTTGCGCATCCGCATCGACCCCATCACCGGTATCGGCACGTGCCGGCTGCGCGGGTCGTTGGGCGGCATGTTTGTGCTGGCAGACCCAACCGCCGCACCGCCCGCACCGGCTGTAGAAAGCGCCACGCCGGCCGCCGTTATCACCGCCAAACCTGGCCGCCGGCACCGCGAGGCGATCGCGTAAATGGATGGCGCGCCGGTAGATCTTGCCTTTACCGCCAACCCGGCCGCTGCCTCGCCGCGGCTGGCATTTGTGCATATTCCCAAAACCGCCGGCACATCGGTGACCCACGCGCTAGACCGCGCCTATCGCGGCCAAACCTGCCCGGCAATGACCACGCTGGATTATGCCCGCCTGCCAGATACACAGATGAACACCTACCGTTTTTATCGCGGCCACGCCTATCGCCGCGACTATGAACGCCTGCCAAAAAATACAATTTTATGCACCGTGCTACGCGACCCGGTGCACCGGGCGCGATCGTATTTCGCCTACTACCGTGCCCTGGATGATCGCCACATCACCGATGATTTTGTGCTGGAAGCCAGCCGCCTTGCCAAAACCGCATCGGTGATAGAATTCATCTATCTCGATTCGCCCTTCATCATTGAACACCTGCGCCTGGGCCAACTGCGCCAGTTTCTGCCAGAAGCAACGCTTGCCGCCATCGGCCACCGGCAATTTCTCACCCGTGCGCTGCGCCAGGCGGTGGTCGAAGATTTCCTGCGGGAAATGGAAAAATTTACCTACGTTCTGACCACCGGCATGCTGGCATTATCGTACCCGTTCATGGTAGCGCAGCTGGGGTTGCCGGCAATTTGCGCGGCGCTGCCCAATGAAAACAGATCGCCGCCAGTTATCGCCACCGATGATGCCGGCGACGCCGATATTCGCCGCGCCCTGATCGATGTAAACGCCGCCGAATTTTGTGCCTACGAAGCTATCCGCGCGCGCGAAGTGGCCTGGCTGTGCACCCATCTGCGGCCCGCTAATTGACCCCCGATCTACGGGCGCAATTGGCTGCCCTGCCGCCACTTCACCCACAGCACGGCACCAGCCAAAACCTGCCGTGCAAAATCTGTGGCAATCCCGCAGCGGTGTTCGATGTGCTCGATCTGCACAAGCATTGCGCGTTCGAAAACCCCTATCATTTTGGCTTGGCGGGTGTCGCGGTTCCCTATCATCGCTGCGATCGTTGCGGCTTTTTATTCACCGGGTTTTTTGATACTTGGGCCGCCGATGACTGGGCGCGCTATATTTACAATGCCGATTACGCCCGCGTCGACCCCGACTACACCGGCGATCGCCCGCGCCGGCTGGCACAAAATTTAGGCACCATCCTGCGCGGCTGCGAAACCCTACGCATTCTTGATTATGGCTCCGGATCGGGCATTTTTGCCGAATGCCTGCGCGCCCAGGGGTTTAGCCAAATCGAAACCTATGATCCCTTTTCGCATCCCGGCAGACCTGCCCCCGGTTTTGCCATCATCACCTGCCTGGAAGTGTTGGAACACACGGTTGATCCGCGCGCCGCATTGGCAGACATGCAAAGCTTGGCGGCGCCTGGTGGTGCGATCCTATTCAGCCAAAGTGTGCAGCCGGCAGATATTCACGCCGTGCGCGGCGCCTGGTGGTATCTTGCCCCGCGCAACGGCCACATCTCCACCTACACCGTGGCAACCCTTGGCCAGTTGCGGCCCAATCCCCGCGATACACTTCACGGCAACGGCTGGTTGTGGGCCTATGTGCCGCACGATGCCGCCCCCGCCATTGCCCAAAGCATGGCCCGCATTGGCCCAGCGATCAGCGCCATCACCCTCGCGCCGCCCCAGATGGCCAATACTGCCCACACTGATGATGATTGGCACGATACAGAAAAATCGGCCGCAGGGAAATTTCGCTGGTCGAAAATCAAACAGCTCACCTGGGTGCTGCCGCCGCTGCCCACGCTACCGGCGCAACTGCACATGCGCCTGCCTTACAGTTTGGAAATTCATCCCGGCTTTGCCGCCGCCTGCACACTTGCCGTCAATGGCTGCCCCGCCAAAACCACGGTCACCCCGTTCGATATTTGCGCCGTGGTCACCATCACCCAACCGTACGCAAATCTAACCATCACCTTGCAAACACCGCCGCCCTGTTCACCGTTCGCCCAACGCGGCGCGCCCGATACACGGGCGCTGGGTTTGGCTATTCCGTTCGGACAATAACAGCCGCCCGGGCCACCACGTGCGCAAACATCTCCGGCGTCAGGCGCCCTGTATTGGTATTGAGCCTTGAGACATGAAAACTGCTGAGCAGAATTACCCCGTTGGGCAACGCGCACTCGCCGCCATGGCTGAATTTTACCGCCCCACCCGTCATGCCGCACGCACGCAGAACCGCCTTGTGGCTATCCCTGCCCAGCGCCAAAATCACCCGCAAACCTGGCATAGCGGCAATTTCGGCAGCCAAAAACGGGTTACACTTAGCAATTTCCGCTGGCAGCAATTTATTCGCCGGCGGCACGCAACGCGCCGCATTGGTAATGCGGCAATCGGCCAGCTTCACGCTATCATCAGGCCGCGCGCCATACGCGCCGTGCGCAAACCCCGCCGCAATCAAACTGGTATATAACAATGTGCCGCACCAATCGCCGGTAAACGGCCTACCCGTGCGGTTAGCACCGGTTACCCCCGGCGCCATGCCGGCCACCAGCAAACGCGCGTCCAACCCACCAAAACTCTGTACAGGCGCATTGTGCCAATCAGGGTGTGCGGCACTGTTCGCTCCCCGGTAGGCCACCAACCGCGGGCACAAAGCGCAATCGGGTAACGGCGCTACCGGCGCCAATCGCGCGCCAGGTTGGGGGATCACTCCAGCGGATCGCCACCATCTTCTGCCTGCACCGGCCGCCCGGCCGGGCGCGCCGGCCGCGGTTCGGTCTGGCGGCGGGTGAATTCCGGGGCGATATCAACCAGATCAATAAACTGATCCGCCTGGCGCCGCAGCTCATCGCCAATCATCGGTGGCGTCGTGCGAATGGACGATATCACCGATACCCGCACGCCGCGGCGCTGCACCGCTTCCACCAGCCGGCGAAAATCTGAATCGCCGGAAAATAACACGGCGTGATCCATCTTGTCGGCCAGTTCCAGCATGTCGATGGCAAGCTCGATATCCATATTGCCCTTAATCCGGCGCCGCCCGGTGCTATCGGTATATTCGCGCGCCGGCTTTGTTACTAAACTGTAACCATTATAAGCAAGCCAATCGGTTAGCGGTTTGAGGGGCGAATATTCTTCGGTTTCCAGCACGGCCGAATAATAATAGGCGCGAATCAACTGCCCCTTGCGGCGAAAATACTCCAGCAAGTTGCGGTAATCGACGTCAAAACCTAAGTTTCGCGTGGCCGAATACAAATTGGCGCCGTCAATGAACAGACACATCCGTTCGTTGGGAAGAAAATGCATGGCCCTAATCCTGACGGTTAAATATCTTGCGGCTCGGCCCAATCTCACGATGGCCGGCGAACGATGGAGGTAACATAGGTGTGATCGCACAAACTGACAAGAATTACGCAAATCCGCACAGCGCTGCCTGCATAGCAGGCATTTTCGTTGCCATTGGCGCCAACCTGCCCGACGCCGCCCGCACCACCCCGTTGCAAACCGCCCAAGCGGCCATCACCCATTTGCGCGCCCTATTTCCCGGCGCCCCGTTCGCGCTGTCCCGCTTTTACAGCTCAGCCCCGGTGCCCGCCTCCAACCAGCCGCGCTATATCAATGCCATTGCCCGCATCACCGCCACCGCCGACCCCGCCAACCTGCTCGCCGCCCTGCATCACATCGAATCCCAATTCGGCCGCACCCGCAGCACCCCCAACGCCGCCCGCACGCTAGACCTCGACCTGATCGACATGAACGGCCAAGTGCTGCAAACCGAAACCCTCACCCTGCCCCACCCCCGCGCCCATTTGCGCCTGTTCGTACTACTCCCCTTGCGCGACATCGCCCCCAACTGGCGCCACCCGATCACCGCAACCCCGATCAACGCCCTGATCAACGCCCTGCCCCCGGCCGATGTCCATGCGCTGCATGGAGGGGCTTTGGGCGGGGCTTTGGGCGGGGCTGGCGTGTGAGGCGCGGAAGGCCAGGGGCTTTGCCCCTTGGATCCCCACTAAGGGCTCGCCTTAGAACCCGTAGCTTTGGGCTTGGGGGAATGGGGGCCACCCGGGACCGTGCCCACGCATTGTGTCGGCCCCCATTCCCCCAAGCCCAGATTATGCGTTCCAAGGGTGCTACCCTTGGTGGGTGTGCGCACTCACTTGGTTCTGGAATATCGGGATTAACCGCCCGCACCTGACATCAGTAGGGATAAGCGTTTGTTTTTGGCGCGTGATTTGGCGCCGCATCGCCGTTCGCCATGCGTTTTGGATTCTGGACATTTTTGGCCATTTTGGGCGGCTCCATCACTTGGTGTTGGAAATCGGGCGTTTTGGGCGGTTTTATTGAGAGACCTCTCAGAGACTCTTAAACAGGCTCTCAGAAGCTCTCAAGACTCACTGCCGGGTTGCTGCAGGCGTTTGATATCGGACCCTACAGCGCGGTCGAGAGCGTATAGGCGCTCGTTGTGCCCACCCTGCACGCCAGCCATTATTTTCACATAGTCGAGCGCCATGTTGGCGATACTTAGCGGCAAAATAGGGCGTTTTGCAGCCCCAAGAGCATTGAAGGCTAATATTATAGATGTTCTGACAGCCTCTTGTTGGGCAAAAGATAGGTCGGTAAGAAATTCAAGCGCACCTGTTTCTTTTGTTAAAGAAGCCAATTTATCTGTCTGATTAGAAATTGCATGTTCTGGTCTCATGTCGCCGTCACCATCAATCAGCCATTCTGAGCGAACGCCGAGCGCGTCGGCAATCGATGCGAGCGTTCCCGTCCGCGCTCGATGACCTCCCAATATTTTCGTTAAGGTCTTATCGGACTTCCCGGCGGCCGCACTGATTTGTGTCCGGTTGCGTCCAATCAACGCCTGCCGGAGGCGATCGGCGAGGGCTAAGTCGAGAGGCGCGTCGCCTTCAGCAGTGGCCTCGCCGATAAACCCCTCCGTCTTTTTGGTAGTCATAAAAACCTCACGAAATCAATGCGTTAATATGTAAATGGAGAATATTCCGACATTATTTAGGATTGGCCCCGCGAAAGGCTTGACGAAAGTTCGGAATATTCCCCATATTAGTGGAGTTATTCCCCTTTTTGACGCGTGGAGACGCCAAAATGCCCAAGCCTCGACAAGCACCCAACCACCGGTTCGATTGGCATCCAGAGGATGTCAAAGCGGCTGTCCGGAAGACCGGAATATCCCTGTGCGACCTAGCCGTCCAGAACGGCTACTCGGCGGTGACCATTACGATGGCTCTGCGGCGTGGATCCCGTGCGGTTCAATCTCTGATCGCGGCACATCTGGGTACGTCCCCTCAAGAAATCTGGCCGAGCCGTTACGACGAGCTTGGCCAGCCTATCGACCGGCGTCGGTCTCACCTTCGCCGCAATAGCCGCAACCGCGCCGCAACGCAGCGTAAAAAATCAGAGGCAGCATGAACATCAAAAAAATCACTGTCGTCGATATCGACGACAGCAAGCGCCTGCGCCCCATCGACACGGTCTATGTGGAGGAGCTTAAGGCCAGCTTCACCGAGCGTGGCGCCATGATGACCCCGATCGAGGTGCGGCCTTCGGGCGACGGCTACGTGCTGGTTGCCGGCGCGCACCGGCTGCGCGCGGCACAGGGGCTGGGCTGGCAGAAAATCGATGCCGTGGTCTTCGATGGCACAGAGGAAGAAGCCCTGCTGCGCGAGATTGATGAAAATCTTGTGCGGCACGACCTAACGGCGCTTGATCGCGCCATTTTTGTTGCGCGGCGCGAAGCGGTTTGGTTGGAAAATCACCCAGGCCTTACCTCGCAAGAAATCGCTGCACAGAACCGCTGGCATGCGACGGACATCATGTCCTTCGCATCAAATTCGGCCAAAACGCTGGGCGTTACGGCAAAAACAGTGCACCGGTGGCTCGACCTTGCAGGCGTTGTTGAAGGCCTCTCGGCCGAGGTTAAAGCCAAAATCACCGGCACGGACATAGCCAACAAGCCAGGCGAAATCCGCGCGATCGCGGCACTCGCGAGCGACGATGAGCGCCTCGCGGTGCTCGGCCGTCTATTGGTAGACGACAAGGCGAGGCCAAAAACGGTGGCTGCAGCAACTAATGTGGTGCGCAACACGGTGCCCGAGCATCGCAGCCGCGAGGGCGCCGCCTTCGATACCTTCACCGATAGCTGGATGCGTTACCCGAACTTCAAAAAGTGGGTGCGGGAGTTCATCGCCAAGCAAGACTTTATGGCTGCGAAGCCAGCGCGCGGCCGCAAAGGCGGTGACCAATGAAGATCACAACGCACTACGATAGAAAGGGCGTTGCTGAGCGCGTTAATTCGGTCAAAGGCGATTTGACGGTTCAGCAACTGGGATCAGCGTCGGGAGTGCCCAAGAGTGTAGTTGGGCGGGTCATGCTCGGCGGGTCAACCAGGCAATCGAGGCTGCAGGCTATTGCTGCAGCACTGAATGTTAATTTTGAGTGGTTGGTGCACGGTACAGGCTCCGTGCGCGCGCCGGCGAGAATAGACCACAATACGAACGACTATAGGGTAACTATTTGCCAACGGGTCGGGCAAAATATTTGGTCCATGCGCGCATGCGGGTTGCCCCAGGAGAACTGCAATATTGGCTTGGCACGACTTCTTGAGGCCGAGTTCAACGTTCGCATCCCACACGGGGAAGAGGCCGAATGGTCAAGCTTCGCTGATGTGCAGGGCACTATTGAAGCGCTGCTGAACCCGCGGTCTGGCGAATGCAAGGAAGGTTAATCGCGATGGCCAGTCGCCCGCGATCGACCCAGCCCTCGCTGCTGGATTGGACGGCACCCGAACCTACGATCCGGTTTCCGGACGATAAGGTGCGGGCGGCATCGATCGGGGCGAAAATTTGCCGCGGGGTTTCGGTCGCAATGACCGAAAGCGAGTTCTCGCGAGACCAAATAGCCGCACGCATGAGCGATTTTCTCGGCCAGCGCATCAGCCGCAATGTGCTCGATGCGTATTCCAGCGAGGCCCGTGAAGATCACGTGATCAACGTGGTGAGGTATATAGCGCTGATCCATGCGACCAGTGATCGCCGGCTGCTGGAGATGCTCGCCGAGATGTTCGGCTGGTGCGTGGTTGAGCGCCGGCACCTTCACCTGATCGAGCTCGCGCATGTGCAGGAAGCCGAAGACAAGTTGCGCCGCCAGCGCAAGACGCTGACCCGCCGCGCCAAGGCGGAGGGCTGCTTCTGATGGCGCTGACGCTGGAATGGTTCACCGCCGCTGACGTTGCCGCCATGGCGCTGCCTGGCATGCCGAATTTTGCAAAAAACGTAATCGAGATGGCTGAGCGTGAAGACTGGCGCCGGCCCGAGTGGGCCAATAAGCGCTGGCGCCGCCGGGAGGCCAGTGGTGGCGGGTTTGAATATCACTGGTCGGTGTTGCCGCCCGCCGCGCGCATGGTCTGGTCGGCTGTTCACCTGGTGGTGAGCGACGCGGCGCCCGCCTGCACCACCAAAGAGGCGAAACACGCCGACGTTTGGGCTTGGTTCTTGGCGCTTACCGACAAGAAAAAAGACGAAGCCAAGCGCCGGCTGCGCGCGCTGCAGATGATCGAAGACCTGGTTGAGAAAACCCGCCGGCCGAAACGGATGGCGACGATTGAAGCCGCCGCCGCGTTCGCGGTTGGGCGCAGCACCATCGCCGGCTGGGACGCCATGGTGCGCAATGTGCCGCGAGCGCATTGGCTGCCGTATCTAGCGCCGCGCCATACTGGGCGCACGGTGACCGCCGAGTGTTCACCTGAGGCTTGGGAGTGGATTAAGGCTGCCTATTTGCGGCCAGAAAAACCGAATTTTGCCGATTGCTACCGCGATCTGACCAAGGCCGCGGCCGCACATGGCTGGACGATCCCCGCGGAAATAACGCTGTGGCGCCGCATCGAGCGCGACGTGCCCACCGAGGTAAAGGTGCTCTCGCGCCAGGGCGTGGATGCGCTCAAGCGCCTGTATCCGGCGCAGCAGCGCGACCGGGGCTGCTTTCACGCGATGGAAGCGGTTAACGCCGACGGCCACAAAATCGATGTGTTCGTGCAGTGGCCGGGCGGCGAGATTATCCGCCCGATGCTCATTGTCTTTCAGGATTTGTATTCGGGTAAGATTTTAAGCTGTCGTGTTGATCGCAGCGAAAACCTTGAAGCGGTGCGGATGGCGTTTGGCGACATGATCGAAACTTACGGCGTGCCGGAATATTGCACGCTGGATAATACGCGAACCTTTGCGAGCAAGCGCCTGACCGGCGGCATGTCGAACCGGTTTCGGTTTAAGGTGAAGCCAGAAGACCCGGCGGGCATCATGACGACGCTCGGCGTGAAGGTGCGCTGGTCGACGCCGTATTCGGGGCAGTCAAAACCGATCGAGCGCGCGTTTCGGGACTTTGCGGCAAACATTGCCAAGCACCCGCGGTTCGCCGGCGCATATGTTGGCAATAATCCGATGGCAAAGCCCGAGAATTACGGATCAAAAGCGGTGCCGTTAGATACTTTTCTAGAGGTGGTTTCCGAGCGTATCGCCGAGCACAATGCGCGGCCTGGCCGGCGCACGGCGGCTTGCGCTGGTTCGCTTTCCTTCGATCAAGCCTTTGAGGCTTCCTATTCCACATCGATCATCCGCAAGGCGACAGAGGGCCAAATGCAGATGTGCCTGCTGGCCGCTGATGATGTGACGGTGCGGATCGATGGCATTCATTTTCATGGCAACCGTTATTGGAACGACTGCCTGGTTAGCCTGGTTGGCAAAAAGGTAACTATTCGGTTCGATCCTGACACGCTGCACGAGCCGGTGCATGTTTACCGGCTGGACGGTGCGCGCATTGGTGCCGCTGAGTGCCTTGAGGCTGCTGGCTTCTACGATTTAGAGGCGGCACGCGAGCATGGACGTAAGCGCAGGGCTTGGATCAAAGCGAAGCGCGTTCAGCTGGATGCTGAGCTGTCGATGACGATTGGTCAGGCTGCCACATTGCTGGCGAAGTCTGAGGGCCCAGTGCCGCCGCCGCAGACCAAATTGGTGCGGCCCATTTTTGCGGGGTCTGCTGCACGGAAAATTCAGCCAGATCAGGAGCCGGAAGACGCGCGGCCACTTTCAGAAAACTACGCCCGCTATACGGACGAATTGCGTGCGCGGGCGCTGAAAGAACACGGGTTTCAGGTGATTGAGGGCGGTTGGGATGTAAAACAGCGTGCAAAACTTTCCAGATTCCGGGGGTAAACAGCGTCCAATAG
>JBBARC010000021.1:0-4671 GCA_040400005.1 Acetobacteraceae bacterium
CTCGGCTGCAGGCCGCTTGATCAGACCGGAGAGACCTGGGCAGTTACCTTTTTTCTTCAGAAAAAAGAAAGCCCTTACTTTCTTACTTTCGCCTGATTGCCGGGCGATCCCAGGCCAATTTTTTGGAGTGTAATGGAAAGCGACAGTAAACGCCCCGCTTTGGCGGGGCAGGTAGGCAGGGTGGCCAGTGCCATCCCCGAGATTCTCATCGAAAACCGCGCCTGGACCCGCGCGCTGCCGGGGGTGGCACGCCTTGCCCGCCGCGCGGCCGATGCTGGCGGCGGCTGTAGCGCCATTGTGTTATCGTCCGATCGCGACGTGCGCCGGCTTAACGCGCGCCACCGCGGCCGCGACAAGCCCACCAACGTGCTTACGTTTGATGATGGCGGCGGCCAGGGCGGCGGCCAGTTGATTTTGGCCTATGGCACGGTGCGGCGCGAAGCCGCCGGCGAAGGCCGCCGCTTTTCCCACCATCTGGCGCACCTCATTGTGCATGGCGCGCTGCATCTGGCCGGCCACGATCACCACCACCCGGGCGATGCGCGGCGCATGGAAATGGCCGAAACCCGCGCCCTTTCGCGCCTAAAAATGCCCGACCCGTGGAGATCTAAATGAGCGGCACGCGCAACACTTCGCCGCTTGCGCGGATGCGGTCCATACTCGGCGCCCGCGGCCGCCGCCGCGCCGGCGACCATTCAGTGCGCGATTCAATCGCCGAGCTGGTCGCCGAAGCCGGCGAGGCACAGACCGACGCCGGCGGCGTGCCAGAACTTGACCGCCAGGAACGCGCGTTAATCGCCAACGTGCTGCGCCTGCGCGGCACGGTGGCCGACGATGTGATGGTGCCGCGCGCCGATATTGTCGCCATGGCGCTAGACAGCACCCTTGCCCAAGCGCTGGACATTATCCGCCGCGAAGAACATTCGCGCATGCCGATCTACCGCGAAGAACTCGATGATATCGTCGGCATGGTGCACATCAAAGATGTGTTCGGCTATGTTGGTAAGTCAGAAGCATTTTGCCTAGAAAAAATCCTGCGCAAACCGCTGATGGTGGCGCCGCAAATTCCGGTGCTGGATTTGCTGCTGCAAATGCGCAACGCGCGCATTCACCTGGCCCTGGTGGTCGATGAATATGGCGGCATCGATGGGCTGCTCACCATCGAAGATCTGGTCGAAACCATCACCGGCGACATCGCCGATGAACACGACGAACCCGATCTTCCCATGGTGGTAGAACGCGCCGATGGCACGTTTGATATTGATGCCCGCATGGAAATTCCCGATTTCGAGGAAAAACTCGGCCTGGTCCTCACCGACGACGAACGCGCCGCGGACATTGATACCGTGGGCGGGCTGGTGTTTACGCTTGCTGGCCGGGTGCCCGCGCGCGGCGAAGTGATCCGCCACGGGTCGGGGGTAGAATTTCGCGTGCTGGAATCAGATGCCAGGCGCATCCGGCGATTACGGGTAAAACCGCTGGTGCCAGACAATATCCAGCCCAGCCCAGCAGAACCGTAGGATGATCCCGGCCGGGTGCATCAACCAGTGATCGGTTAAGCTACCATCAGAACGAGCAAACACAATCTGCGCCATCAATGTAACGGCTGATCTTGTGCGCCGGGCTGCGTCAGTGATCGAGGACTGAGCGATTCCATCGTTATACCAATCCGCTTTGGTGATGACTCTTCCATGATCAAGATGGGCAGCAAGGCGGATTGGTATGCGCGGCCAGGGTTGGCGGGCGGCGGCGCGCCAAAAAAAGACTTATACCGACCCGCGTTGGCCCATTCTTCATGGGTCAACACTTAAGCGGGTTGGTATTAGGCCAAGGCCGCAGTACCGCCGCGCATCGCTCAGCTGTGCAAAATCGCCCACGCGATCATCACCGTACCAATAGTTGCGGTATAATAAGCAATCGTGCGCAACCACACGACACCCAAAATATACAGCACCGCATAGGCCACCCGCGCCGCCAGAAAAATCTCCGCCCCTAACACCGTGTGCGGCGTGCTGATCCCCATACCGTGCGCGACCAGCACCATAATGCCAAACGGCACCAAATTTTCCAAACTGTTGCGATGGGCCCGCTGGCAGCGCCCAACCCAGCCCGGCGATTCACCAAAATTCTCGCGGTTGCCGGCAAGTTGCGAAATTGGATGGACCCGGCTGGCACCAGCGCCCTGAATAACCGGCAGCAGCAGCGTAAGAAGCGCTGCCCACACCAGCATAGAAAATTCTATGGTCATCTATCCCCCAATCGTTTTTTGTACGTTTACACTTTAACGTATCAACCCACCCAAAGGGCTGGACGGATCGGCACCCATTTTGCGCGCCATACGCCCAGCCCGAAACGCCAACCGCCCGGCACGCACCGCATCGCGCATGGCACGCGCCATCAAAATCGGGTCGCGCGCATGCGCAATCGCCGAATTCAGCAGCACCGCATCACACCCCAATTCCATCGCAATGGCGGCATCCGATGCCGTGCCCACACCGGCATCCACCAGCACCGGCACGCGCGCCTGCTCTTTCAAAATAGAAATCATCGCCGGGTTTTGCAGCCCCAAGCCAGATCCAATCGGTGCCCCCAGCGGCATAATCGCGCAGCAGCCAATATCCTCCAGCCGCCGCGCCTGCACCGGATCATCGGCGCAATACACCATCACCTCAAACCCATCGGCGATCAGGGCAGCCGCCGCGGCACAGGTCGCCGGCATATCCGGGTACAGCCACGGCGGCGGCCCCAGCACTTCTAGTTTTACCAAATTCCACCCGCCCGCTTCGCGCGCCAGGCGCAGCGTGCGCACCGCATCATCGGCGGTGTGGCACCCCGCCGTATTGGGCAAATAGGTATAAACCTTGGGGTCAACAAAATCCTGCAGCATCGGCGCCCCAGGATCAGACAAATTCACCCGCCGCACGGCAACAGTCACGATTTCCGCACCCGAGGCGGCAATGGCGGCCGCGGTTTGTTCCAGGCTTGCATACTTACCGGTGCCAACAATCAGCCGCGACCGGAATTGCCGGCCAGCCACCTGCCAAACATCATCAGTATCGGCGATAGCGGCGGGCTCAATGGTCTCCAAGCTCATCAGCCACCACCAATAAAATGCACAATTTCCAGCCGGTCGCCGGCGGTCAGCAAGGTCGCCTCATACACCGATCGCGGCACAATCTCGCCATTGCGCTCCACCGCCACCTTGCGCCGATCCAACCCCAAATGGGCCAGCAAGGCGGCCACGGTATCACCCCCACCAACCGCGCGTTGCTCGCCGTTGACTCTAATGCTGATGGTCTCATCGCCGGCGGTTAACATCATGGCCCCCAATGTCGGCCAGGTGGCGGTGAAGTCAACCTACAGCCGCCGCAGGGTGAGGGTCAGTTTGAATATTCGGTAATAGCCGGACATGGCCGATACCCCCCAGCACTAGTAGGGCGGGAGAATCCCGCCACCGCAAGCTGCGGCGCGTTTCTGATCGTTTCCTGCCAACTTTTCCCCTGCAACACAGGGTGCATCAGTCTCCGCGTGGGGCAAACCTCAGAAAAGGCGGTCGTGGAGGCTTGCGATGGCGGAGGATTTCCCCAAGCGATCCCCCCAACGACTTTCACGCGTCAGTAGCTACACTTACGTTGGCGAGAGCCCGTGCAGTGGATTTGGCATGATGAGAAAAACAGAACGAACAAACGGGATCACAATCTGAGTTTCGAAACGGCCCAGCTCGTCTTTAACGACCAGTTAGCCCAAAGCCGCCCCCATCCGCACCCGATCCGTACCCGGTGGCAAACCGTGGGGCTTGTGACAACGGTCGCGCTGTTTGTGGCGTACACCTAGCCTGAGCCCGATGCGATGACCGGTGAAGAAATCGGCCGGATCATCAGGGCTCGAAAAGCAACCTCGCACGAAAGGAGAGCCTATGAAGACGGACATGTCTAACCCGACGGCACCGGAACAAGCGGCTGAGCTCAAAGCTCTCGCGGCATTGCCGGACGAGCAGATCGACACCAGCGATATACCTGAACAGCTTGATTGGCGTGGCGCCCGGCGCGGCGCTTTTTTTCGCCCCATCAAAAGGCAACTCACTTTACGCCTTGATGCTGACGTGATCGATTGGTTCAAAACGCATATTGAAAATGGTGAGGGTTACCAGACCAGCATCAACAGCGCCCTGCGTGAGTATGTCAGTCAGCACGACCAGCAAGCGGCGCGCGGGTAAAACCCTACGCTGGTCCATGTCCTTTTCAGAAGGCATTATTAGCCATGGCGGTGGTTGACTCGCGCGGCCCGAAATTTTTACGTTTCAGTCGCGGGGCGGGTGGCTGGGGTTGGCCGGAAGGGGACTGGCGGCTTTGGGGTTTTCGGCCACGAAAAGCAGACGCTCCGGCCCAACTAAGATCGACCCGGATCACCCGATGGGCTAGGCCATCCGTTCTCAAGGATGCGTTGGGATGTCAGTAAAACTTCGCTTGGCCTGCGATTGTGTGTTGGTAGCAGCACGACTCGAAGACCTCGATTTTTCAGCATGGATGGTACAAATAGAATCGCCAAGGAGTGTGAAGTGAGAAACGTTTAGAGGTTCGACCACCATTAAGTCGTTAGGATTGTGGTTGAGTTTCTGGCGCAGCTCCATGAGAATCCGGCCGAGAACATTTTTCCCGGAGAGGGTCTCGT
>JBBARC010000021.1:4771-47488 GCA_040400005.1 Acetobacteraceae bacterium
TGGCGCAGCTCCATGAGAATCCGGCCGAGAACATTTTTCCCGGAGAGGGTCTCGTCATCAATTTTTTTTGCGCCCCAATAATCGTCTTTTCGTGAATCCTCTACGATCGGGCGATCGCCAGTGGCACGGAGAAGATCTCCAAAAGTTGCCCAGTTTTGCGCTAATTTCACGCGTAAGCACCACTTCATGACCGGGACGCGAATTACATCCCAATCGGGTCTCGTGTCTTCTCTGTAGGGTTTTGACCGCATTTTCGCCGTCATGGGGCTACGTTCATCAAGAATCAGCCTTTGCACGTCCGGCATGTGCGGGAAACGGCACGCCTGATACAACGCTTCGGCTGTTCGAATATGAACACCGTTGACCTCTAACGGAAATCCAGAAGCCATGTTCGAAAGGCCGCCGAATTTCTCGTTGGTTTTTCGGAAAGAAATGGCTTCGTCGCGCGAGTATGTGCGGGTTTCTGTCGTTGTCGTGCCCATCAGTTCGTCTTTCTGGCAAAAAGCGGATACCAGGGATTGCCGGCCCATAAAGTAAGTGGCGCGTTGTTCGGGCAGTTCCGAAAAGTCACAATCATAGAGCCAAAGCCAGGTGTTTGTAACACCATGTTGCCGAGAGGTCGTTGATAAATTCCTAGATGTGGGCATATCGACCGGATGTAAACTCCAGATTTGAGAAACTCCTGTTCAAGGAGATTTCGGCCTTGCTCCGATGAGAAAAAGCCCTTCCCTCCAATGCCGCCGGGATTCCGCAGCGTGGGTGCAAATCCAGGGCCTTTTACATAAGCTTGTGTCGCCGGATCGCTTGGAATTATAGTTGGCCGCAAGACATCCGAAGTGTCAGTGTAGCTTTTGCGATCTTCAATCCCTACGGCATGCCGCCAGCTAAATGTGATTGACTTACCAGCACTCTTTGTTACCGTGTCGATCTTACCCTTCGCATAATATTGTCCACCAAGGTGAAGGCCCATCGTAATGATATGCACGTGGGCTATTTGTGGCGCAGCAGAGTTGATCCATCCGCTTATATCAGTCAGGATTCTATTTCCTGTAAAGAGTGCGTCGTCGAGATAGACAAATATGTTTGGTGCGCTGCCGCCGCATTGTTCGACGGTCAGGCCACATGCTTTTTGAAGCGCGACGCTGAGCAAAGCCAGCATATCGTGCTGACTATTTCCTCCGCCTTGAATGCGGAGGAATTTTACACCGCGCCAGAAGGCGCAGGGATCGGTGCAAGCCATTTTCGGGTTTTTCACCAGATTTGATAAAAAAGTCTCGACGCTGGCCTTGTTCAAATATGTGTGTGCAAGCACGTGTTCCATCTCGGTCAGAATGGGCTGTTGCACAGGCTGGGGAAACTGTGCGATCCATTGATCGACATGAGTCGAGGATGGTAGAGGAATTTCACCAGCTCGGTAATCCGCAATCTTACTTGCGATCGACTCCAGAAGGCGATTCCGTTCGCTCATTTCTCGCTCCTGGTGTCGGCTGCGGTCGACCGCTCTACGGTCATGAGTGGCTCCGTGCGGTGACCCGCTCAAAAGCCGCAACAACTGTAGCTGGGTCGATGCGACGACCTTCCTGCAACGCTTTCTTGCCCTTCTCGATCGCGGCCCAAAATTGCCTCTCGTTCGCGATGAGCGACCGCAAAGCTTCATTGATAAGCCAGGATTTTGAACGCCCAGCTGCTGAGGCTAAGAGACTCAGCTCAGCGTCGAGTTCAGCGTCGATTCGGGCAGTGATAGTGATCGATTTTGGCATAGCGGACACATGTGTCAAACAGGGTTTACTTTGTAGCACAAAGAGGGGGCAGAAAGCAAAAAAGCCTGCCGCGTTACCACGGCAGGCATTGGTCTGCGCCCTTTGAGGTGACCCACATCAAAGCACATGCAGGCTCGTTATGTCCGCTTCTCGGCACCACCCTTTCGCCCTGAGATGACCCTGATGGGCGCATAGCGGAAGCTGCCATGGCGACCGTCCCACGCCCAGCGGCCCCAATCGGCATGGCCTACGCTCATCGCAAACCTCCGCCCATCATCGCAAAAGCGATCATAGCTAACTCATTGGACCATCGAACTCACAAAAATAACTTGCCTAGGTCGCCAGTTTCACGGTATCGTTATTAACGTTAACTAAATAAAGCCGCAAAACCCTGATCACAACCCAGCCCAGTCAACCGCCAGACGCCGCCGAACGCACCCAGCGCCACATGCGCATGTGCGCGGAGCTGGCTGACCTCGCCATGGATCTTGCCCGCGCCGCCGCCGCCCGCACGCTGGCCGACTGGGCCGAACCGCCTGAGCAGCAAGAAGACCCGCAAATCAGCCAAACGGCGGAACCGCCCTTAATCCAACCGGCCGAGCCGCAAGCGAATTGCGAAGCAGCGCCACACGCCAATCCCGCGCGCAGCCTTTCCGCCCGATCCGCCAAACCCACCGACCCAGCCCTACTCTTCACCCGCCTCGCCGCCATCGTGCGCGACTGCATCGCCCTGGAATCCCGCCTCGCCGCCAGCGCCGCAGGCATATTCAGCGCCGCAGGCACATCCAACACATCCCGCGCCCCCACGCGCCAGCCGCCAGACCCCCGCCGCCCCAAGCTGCAAGAAGCGCTCCGCCTGGTCACCACCGGCCTCCCCGACCGCGCCGCCCTGTTGCGCGAAACCACCGCCCGCGCCGACGAACATTTGGCCGCCGACCCCGATCAAACCATCGAAATCCCCGATCTCCTCATCAACATCTGCGAAGAACTCGGCATCGAAATCAATTTCAAAACCCTGCCAGACGAATTTCTCTTCACCACCTACGACCCCGTAGATTTCGACGACTCCGCCCCCGACCCCCGCGCCACCTCCCCGCCCCAATAGCC
Organism: Acetobacteraceae bacterium; assembly: GCA_040400005.1. Lineage (GTDB taxonomy): Bacteria > Pseudomonadota > Alphaproteobacteria > Acetobacterales > Acetobacteraceae > JBBARC01. Next base: position 7,639 of record JBBARC010000021.1, read on the forward strand.
CGAGTAGCCCGGGTGAAAACCCGGGGCCCAACTATCCACAACGCCCGGCGGCGGATAAGCGAAGCGTCATGCGCCGTCGCAAACCGCCAACGAAACCACCGGGTTTGCGTCAAAACCACCACGGGCGCGTGCCTGCACGCCGGCCCGGTCGCGTGCGTTGGCAAAAACAAAAAAATACAAACCGCCCCCGCAGCGGCCGTCAACCAACCGCCGCCGCCGCAGCACGCCCCAGCGACGGGTAGCTAACGCCGGTCAACTCTTCCGACATCGCCCACAACCGCGCCCAATCAGCCTGGCGCTGCGCATGCGCCGCCACCACCGCAAGCCGCGGGTAGCCGCGCAGCTCGGCAATGCCATGCGGCCCCCAATAATCACCGTTTTTCACATCCGGCATGGTCGCCGCATACAGCCCCGGCCAAGCCCCGGCCTGCGCGGATTGCCCCAATATCTGGCTAATCAACAAACCCGCCTGCACAATCGGCCCCGCCATGCCGCTGGCGCCAATAAACCCGGTCACCGAAAGGCCAGGGTGCGCCGCAATACTGGCAATCGGCGAGTTTTCCGCCGCCGCCCGGCGCGCCAATTCCAGCGCAAACAGCAAATTCGCCAATTTGGATCGGTTATAAGATTTGCGCCCGGCATACCCATGCACCATCTGCAAATCGTCAAAATCCATCCGGCCGCGGTTATGCGCAATACTGGCAATCGCCACCACCCGCGGTTTGGGCGCCCGCAGCAAAGTCGGGATCAGCAGGCCTGTCAGGGCAAAATGGCCCAAATGATTGGTGCCAAGCTGCAACTCAAACCCGTCCGCGGTCACTTGCCGCTGCGGGATCAACCCCAGCCCCGCATTATTCAGCAGCAAATCAATCCGCGGCAGCGCCTCATCCGCCACTTCGGCAAACGCCCGCACCGAGGCCAAACTAGCAACATCCAGCTTTTGCACCGATAACCGCGCAGCCTTGTGCGCTTTGCGAATAGCATCCGCCGTTCTCTCGCCTTTAGCAATATCGCGCACCGCCAGCACCACCTCCGCCCCGTGCGCGGCCAAGGCCTTGGCCGCCTCCAGCCCAATGCCGCTGGTCGCCCCGGTCACCACCGCAATGCGGCCGGTTTGATCGGGGATATCGGTGTCGGTCCAGCGTGCCATTTTTTGTAATCCCTTTAGGAACGAAAGCGCATCAGCCGCCCCGTGGGGGCGCCCAGCACCTCATCATCGCGCATCACTACGTTGCCACGCAAAATGGTCATTTTTGGCCAACCGATCACCCGCTTGCCATCAAACGGCGTCCACCCGGCCGGTGTCGCGATCCAATCATTGGTGATCACCCGTTCGGCCCGCATATCCACCACGGTAAAATCGGCATCAAACCCCACCGCAATGCGCCCCTTATTCACCGCCCCATACACCCGGGCCGGCCCGGCCGAGGTCAGATCAGCCATCCGCGCAAGGCTCAAACGCCCGGCATTCACATGGTCCAGCATAATCGGCACCAGGGTTTGTATGCCGGTCAACCCGGCCGCCGTATCCGGCCACGGCCGTTCTTTGGCAGCCCGGCTATGCGGCGCATGATCAGACCCGACCGTATCCACCCTACCATCCGCCACCGCCGCCCAAGCCGCATCAAAATGCCGCCGATCACGGATCGGCGGGTTCATCACCGCATACCCACCCAAAGTTTCATAACACTCCGGCGCGATTTGGGTCAGGTGATTAACCAGCACCTCCATCGTCGCGATATCGCGGTTATGTCCCAAAAAATCGAGCTCTTCCGCGGTAGAAACATGCACAATATGCGCCGGCCTGCCGGTTTGCCGGGCCAACGCCACAATGCGCCTGGTGCCCAAATACGCACACTCGGGGTCGCGCCATTCCATATGGCGCACATGGGGGTCGCCCTTGGCAAACAGCGGCCGGCGGTCATTCAGGCGGTATTCATCTTCCGAATGAAAGGCAACGCGGCGGCGGCCATCCTGCATAATGGCCCGGATCGAGTCATCATCTTCCACCAGCAAATCACCCGTGGTGCTGCCGGCGAACACTTTAATCGCACACACCCCGGGGGCGGTTTCCATCGCCGACAGAAACGGCAAATTCTGCTTGGTGGCGCCGATATAAATGCCCAAATCGCAATAGCTGGCGCCGCCCACGTACTCCTGTTTCCAAGCAAGCGTTTCGGCATTAACGATCGATGGCGCCGTGTTGGGCATATCAAACGCGGCCGTCACCCCGCCCAAAATGGCCGCCCTACTGCCGGTAGGGATCGATTCCACGCTGGCATCACCAGGGTCGCGCAAATGCACATGCGGGTCGATCACCCCGGGCAGAATATGTAGGTGACGCGCATCGATGGTTTGTGCAGCCGCCGCCCCGCCGACGCCGCCGATAGCCGCGATGCGCCCATCTTTCACAGCGATATCAGCCTGCTCCTGCCCCCAGGGCAGTATCAGGGTGGCGCCGGTTACGACTAAATCATAGGCCATGGAATAAGTCCGGGGTTGTTGGCGTCTTTCGCTTAGCGGGTTTTTTTCCCGCACGGCAGTGATTTTCTGGTAAGACCAGGTCTCGGCAACGGCTGAAATCGGTCTACATATAAGTTGCACATCGAAAAAAACGACAGGGGGATACCACAGTGAAAACGATCGGTCTCAGCAAGTTCGGCGCCGCAGCGCTGGTAAGCATCACGTTCATGGCAACGCCTGCCCTTGCCGGCACGGCAGTCCCAACAGTGACGATCCTTGGTAATTTCGGCACGGTGCTAAAAGCCTACCCCACCGGCGGCGTCATCGCCGACCCAGCCTCCCCCGTGGCGGGCGCGGTGATTGGTGGCGTCGCCTATGGCCCCACCCAACCAGGTGCCGTGGTGATGTTTACACCACCAGTATCCGGTGCCGCCTGGACCGGCAGCATTGTTCACGCCTTCACCGGGCCAGACGGAAGTTGGCCACAAGGCCGCTTGCTGCCTAAGGGCGGCGCATTGCTAGGCACCGCGTTTTACGGCGGTGCATCCGGCAACGGCACGTTGTTTCAATTAACCCCGAACGGCGCGGGCTATAGCTTCACCAAGTTAATGGATTTTGGTACCAGCGCCTGCGCCGCGATCAAACCGCACGGTAGCCTGGTTTTTGGCTTTGGCGGCGCGATCTATGGCAATGCCGGGGTCGATACAACTGGCGGCACCGGACAAGGCAGCATTTTCGAACTGGTACCGCCGGCAACCGTTGGGGCGGGCTGGACATGCGCCGTTATTGAGCAATTCATTGGCGGTACCGACGGTAAATCGCCTCAAGGCCTAAGCGTGGCTGCCGATGGATCACTGTTTTACACGTTATTAGCGGGTGGCGTTGACGGTTACGGCCGCGCGGAACATCTGGCCCCCGCCTCAACGGATCCCCTTGGCCCCTGGACTCGTACAACGCTGCATGATTTCCGCCGCACCGGTAATGACGGCCACTACCCACTATCGTCTTTGCTGATCGATGCCGGCGGTGCCGTATATGGCTTTACCGCCAGTGGCGGCAGCGCAAAACAGGGCACGTTCTACACCTTCTCACCACCAGCCGTCGCAGGCGGTGCCTGGGGCTACAGCATTCTGCATAATTTTACCGGCGGTGCATCGGACGCCGTCAAACCGCGCGGGCCGATGGTGATGACCGCCGCAGGCGATGTCTATGGATCATCGTTTGGTGGTGGCACTGCCGGGCTTGGCACCGTGTTCAAACTCAGCCCTGGCGCCAGTGCATGGTCAAGCACGGTGCTGCGCTCGTTCAGCGGTGGGCTTGCCGATGCGCAAGAAGGCAGTGGCGGGCTATATGCGGTATCTGATCACTTGTTATTCGGCACCACACGCTACGGCGGCGCATTGAATACCGGCGTGCTATATAACGTAACCCTGCCTTAAGGTGCCGCTCGGTGGCCGTGCTGGCGCGCCAGCACGGCCACTACTGCTGGCTCAGCGCATCGATCACCGGCATCGCCTGCCGATGCCCCATAATCTGCGCCCGGTGCCACAACGCATAAAACAGCAAATGCCAGGCAGCCGTAGCATTCCGCCCGCTCGCCGCCGCCGCAAAAACACGTTTAACCACGCACGTGTCGGCGATTTCGGCAATGCCGGGCTGGCGCGCCACCAGCGGCCCGAGTGTTTCGCCCTGGGCCGCAATCCACGCCCCCACCGGCACAGTAAACCCCTGCTTTGGCGCAAACGGCCGCGCCGCCGGCATGGCGCCGGCCAACCATGTGCGCAACAGATATTTGCCGCGGCCATCGCGCAGTTTTAACCCATCGGGCAGCCGATACCCGGCCGCCGTCATGGCCGGATCAAGAAACGGCGTGCGCCCTTCCACCCCATGCGCCATCAAGCAGCGATCGAGCTTTATCAGCAAATCATCCGGCATCCAGCCGGCAATATCGGCGGCCTGCGCTACTTGCAGGCGGGTGCGCCCAGGCATATTCACTGCGCGATCGATCATTTCCAGCCCAGTCCGCCAGTTTTTCGGTTTTTCGCGCAACACCCCAGTGCCATCCAGGCTGCCGCGCAGGCGCATCCGCTTGCCGCCCAGATACCACGGGCGGGCAGCCTTGCGATAACGGCCATAGCCGCCAAAAATCTCATCGCCGCCTTCACCACACAGCACAACTTTCACATCCTGGCGTGCCCGCTGGGCCAAAAACCAGGTTGGGATAATGGCATAATCGGCAGCAGGATCATCCATGCACGCAACAATCTGAGCCAGGTTTTGCCACACCATTTTTTCCGAAATCTCGATCGGTTCGTGATCCGCCCCAACAGCCCGCGCCATAGCCGCAGCCTGGGCGCGTTCATCGGCGGCACCCGGCACATCAAAGCCTGCGGTAAACGCCAGCACCGGGCGTTCGTTCAACCGTGCCATCGCCGCCAAAATCGTCGCACTATCAATGCCGCCTGATAAAAACAGGCCAAACGGCACATCACTGCGCTGATGCACCGCTACACTATCCATAATCGCCGCATCTAGCCGGGCCAAAGCCGCAACTTCAGATACAATTTCCGGCGGGCCTTCTGGCAATGCGGCGTTTTGCGTGCGCGCCACAATCGCGCCATCAACGATTCGCAAGGTTTCGCCCGGCTTCACCCGGCTGATGCCCTCAAAAATGGTGTCTGTGCCAGTGGTAAATTGAATTTGCAAAAGCTCATTGCGCGCGCTCGGGTTTACCCGCGGCGCCACCAACCCTGCGGCAATCAGCGCGGCAGGTTCCGATGCAAACGCAATACCACCGGCAATCTGCGCGGTATAAAGTGGTTTTATGCCAAACGGATCACGCGCCAGCGTCAGCGACCGGTCATCCTGGTTATGAATGGCAATGGCATACATGCCGCGCAAATGGGCCGCCATGGCGTCACCATCACGGCCGTGCAAATACAGTGGCGGTTCGCAATCGCTGCCAGTTTTAAACGCCACATCCTGCATATTAGCCCGCAGCGATAAATCGTTATAAATCTCGCCATTGGCAACCAGCGTGCGTGGCCCTGCATAAAGCGGCTGATCCCCAGTGGTCAGATCGATAATCGCCAGGCGCGTATGCACCAGCGCCACATTGCCGTGCACATCATGGCCGCTGCCATCGGGGCCGCGATGCGCCAACGCCGCTGCCAAGCGCCGCAATGTGTCCGCCGCAATCGGGGCGGCATCGGGTTTTAGGGCAATACCGGCAATGCCACACATCAGATTTTTGCCAATCCCAGCAAGGTTGTGCGCCACGCGGTCACCACGGCGGCTTCGGTAAAATTTTGCGCGAACAGCGCGCGGCCATTGCTGGCGATTTTTGCCGCCATCACCGGCGTGTCAAGCACGCTTTCAATCCCAGCGGCCAGCGCGATCGCACTATCCACCGCCACCAGCACGCCGTTTTTCCCAGGCGTTATCAATTCGCGTGGCCCATCGCTCATGGCAGCAACAATAGGTTTGGCGGCAGAAAACGCATCCAGCACCATATTGCCCAACGGCTCGTGGCGCGATGAACAGACAAACACGTCGCAGGCCGCAAGCAAGTTCGCCACATCATGGCGCCAGCCCAAAAAATGCACCCGATCAGCAACCCCTGCCCGCACCGCCAAAGTTTGCAACGCCGCCCGTTCTGGCCCGTCCCCGGCGATCACCGCGTGCACCGATTTGGGTAGCCGGGTGAGGGCGGCGATCAGCACATCAAACCCTTTGTTGGTGTGCAAACGGCCTAGCGCCAAAATGGTTTTGCAACCCGCCGGCACCGGCAGGGTGGCGGCCGTGGCACCCAGATGATCATCGACAAAATTTGGCACAACATGGGTGCGGTTTTCGGCAAAACCCTGCGCCACAATCCAATTTTTCAATGTCTCTGTATTAGCCAGCAAATGATCACAGGCAGCAAACCGGGCCAGATCATATTGCCCGCCCAACCGGCCAGCCAGCACGTAATCGCCGCGCGGGGCGTGGCTGCCGGCGCGGCCCATCCAAGCCACCGCAACTTGGGGTGCAAATTTTCGTAGGGCCCGCGCCAATAGCGGTTTTGTCCACACATCCCATGGCCCGCCAAAGGTAAAAACCTGCGGTGCAACGCCTACTTTTTGCAACCTTGCCTGGCGCGCGGCATTTTTGCGGATCAACGCCAGCACCTGATCGCCCGCCCGGGCCTGGGCTGCCACCAAACGTTCGAAAAACAATTCGGCGCCACCGGCATCGGCACCCGCCATCATGTGGGCCACCCGCAAGCCGGTCATACCGCGGCCCCGCGCAAGGGGGCGCGCGCCAACAAATCTTTTGCGGCAATCAGCACTTTATCAACGCTTAAATCCCGCATCGGCGCCTGGCCCGCCACGCCGTCGGCCACCACATGGGCAACATAGGGGCCGGACGGTGCATACTCCTCCGCCGATGTCGGGCCGAACAACCCAAGCGTCGGCGCCGCCGCACTGGCGGCCAGATGCATCAGCCCGGAATCATTACCCACAAACAAGCGCAGGCGCGAAAGGGCGGCCGCCACCGCCGGCAGGGGCAAGCGCCCGACGCAATTAATGGCATTGGGCAGGGCCGCCAAAACCGGCGCTGCCGCTTGGGCCTCGTACTCACCAGGGCCACCAAACACCACCGGCACGGCATCGGGCATGTCGCGTGTCAGTTCCTGATAGAACGCCACAAAATTCTCCGCCGGCCAGATTTTATCCGGCCAGTTGGCGGTAGCACCTAGGCCGATCAAAATTTTACCCGCCGGCAATATGGCATCCGCGACGGCCAAATCGGCCGCATCGAAAAACGCCACTGGCTGCGGCGCCGGCACCAAGTTCAACACCCCTGCAATATGGGTCAACCGGTGGCCCGGCCGCCGCCCGCCCCGCATAATGGCGCGTTTGCCGGCACGCAGAAAAAAGCTCAAGCCCGATCCGCGCAGATCAATCACCAGATCGAATTGTGTGGCCACCAGATCCGCCCACAGTTTTAACCAATGCGCGTCAAACCGCCGCTTTGTCACAATCACCGTGCGGTCCCGCCGCGGCATGCGCGCAAACACATCGGCCGCCACCGGGCCACAGGCGATGGTAAACCGCGCGGTTGGGTAGCGATCCAGCAAATGGCGCAGCAATCCGGTGGACAACACCGTATCGCCCAGCCTGGTCGCGGTGATGAACAGGATACGCATGATGGCAACGTGTTAGCACGGCTTGGCCGGTTACGTCTTGCCCCAGCCGCCGCCCTGCCCCAGATGAAGCCTATGGTCCATATCACCCATCTGCCCAACCGCGCCGTGCTTGCCATCAGCGGCACCGATCGCGTAAGTTTTCTACAGGGGTTGGTCTCGAACGACGTGACCCTGGCAGCCCCAGGGCGCGCCGTGTTTGCCGCCTTGCTCAGCCCGCAAGGCAAGTGGCTGGCCGATTTTTTCCTGTTTGCCGATGGTGATCGGCTGCTGCTGGAAGGCGACGCTGCCCAATTACCCGCACTTGCCACCAAACTGCGGCGCTTCAAGCTGCGCGCCGATGTGGCGATAACCGACACCAACCTGGCCGTGTTCGCCGCCTGGGGGGCGCCGGTTGCCGCACCTGTTGGCGCAATAATGGCACCAGATCCGCGCTTGGCGCAGGCGGGCGTGCGCATTTTGGCCCCAACCGGTCTCCCGGCCAGTGCAACACCCGCCGATTACGATGTTCACCGCCTCAGCCTGGGGCTACCCGATGGGTCGCGCGACCTGATCGCCGATAAAACCATTTTGCTAGAAGCCGGGTTTGACGAATTGAACGGCATTTCCTGGACCAAAGGCTGTTACATGGGCCAGGAGCTCACCGCCCGCACCCGCTATCGCGGTCTGATTAAACGCCGCCTGGTGCCGGTAACCGGTGTCGCCGGCCTGCCCCCGCCGGGCACGCCCATTGTCGATGGTGCGGGCCGCGATGTTGGCGACATGCGCAGCGCCGCCGGCACGCTTGGGCTTGCCAGCCTGCGTATCGATGCGCTGGCGGCAAATTTATCCAGTGCCGGGGCGGCGCTCAGCGTGCACATGCCAAGCTGGCTGCGCCTGCCCGCCAAGGATGCACCCCACCCTACCCCTTAAGCGCCTTCACCATCGTGCTGCCCAGCGCCGATGGGCTATCCGCCACGTGAATACCGGCCAAAAGCATAGCCTCCACCTTGGCCGCAGCCGTATCGCGCCCGCCGCTGATCACTGCACCTGCATGGCCCATACGCCGGCCTGGGGGGGCGGTGCTACCGGCAATAAACCCAACCACAGGCTTTTTACGGCGATCACGGGCCAAAAACTCGGCCGCATCAATTTCGCTCTGCCCGCCGATTTCGCCGATCATAATAATGCTTTCGGTTTCTGGATCATCCAGAAACATTTCTAGCACATCAATGAAATCCAAGCCTTTAACCGGATCGCCGCCAATCCCCACGCAGGTGGATTGGCCCAAACCTGCCGCTGTGGTTTGTGCCACCGCTTCGTACGTCAACGTGCCAGATCGGCTAACAATACCAACCTTGCCACGCCGGTGGATATGGCCGGGCATAATGCCAATTTTGCAGGCATCGGGGGTGATCACGCCAGGGCAATTCGGCCCGACCAGAATAGAGCTCGACCCGATCAGCGCGCGGCGTACGCGCACCATGTCCAGCACCGGAATACCTTCGGTAATGGTTACAATCAGCCGCATGCCGGCATCGATCGCTTCCAAAATCGCATCGGCTGCAAAGGGCGGCGGCACGTAAATGGCGGTGGCATCTGCACCGGTTGCTTCCCGCGCTGCGGCAACCGTATCGAATACCGGCAGGTTAAGGTGCAGCGTGCCGCCCTTGCCCGGGGTTACCCCGCCCACAACTTTGGTGCCGTACGCGATCGCCTGTTCCGAATGGAAGGTGCCTTGCGCGCCGGTAAACCCTTGCGTGATAACTTTGGTGTTTTGATCAACCAGAATAGCCATGGTCAGTTAGCCTCCGCCACAGCGCGCACAATTTTTTCGGCGGCATCCGCCAGGTTATCGGCCGAAATAATCGGCAAGCCCGATTGGGCCATAATTTCCTTGCCCAGCGCCACGTTGGTGCCTTCCAGGCGCACCACCAGCGGCACGTTCAGCGATACTTCGCGGGCCGCCGCCACCACACCTTCAGCGATCACATCGCAGCGCATAATGCCGCCAAAGATGTTCACCAAAATGCCCTCCACGTTGGGGTCGGACAGAATGATTTTGAACGCCGCAGTCACCTTTTCGCGGGTGGCGCCGCCACCAACATCCAAGAAGTTAGCCGGGGATGAGCCATAGAGTTTGATAATATCCATGGTCGCCATGGCAAGCCCGGCGCCATTCACCATGCAGCCAATTACCCCATCGAGTGCCACATAGTTCAGATCGTGGCGGGCGGCTTCCAGTTCTTTGGGGTCTTCTTCGCCTTCGTCGCGCAATTTTGCCAGTTCGGGGTGGCGGTACAGGGCGTTGTCGTCAAAGCTCACCTTGGCATCCAGCGCCACGATGTCGCCCGCACCGGTCACCACCAGCGGGTTAATTTCAACAATCGCGCAATCAAGGGCAATAAACGCGCGATACATCGCATCGACAAACTTGCCGAACGAACTGATTTGTTTACCCTCAAGCCCCAAGCCAAAGGCCAGCTTGCGGGCGTGCCAGGCAGATAAGCCGCTGGCCGGATCGACATGCACTTTCAGTATTTTTTCGGGGTGATGCTCGGCAACTTCCTCAACCTCCATGCCACCCTCGGTGGAGGCCATAATTACCACCCGGCTGGTGGCGCGATCCACCAGCAGTGACAAATACAGCTCGCGCTTAATGTCGCACCCAGCTTCTACATACACGCGCCGCACATCGCGGCCTTTTGGGCCGGTTTGCTTGGTGATCAGCGTGTGACCGATCATCGCTTCCGCCGCATCGCGCACGTCGGCCGCCGATTTGGCCAGGCGCACGCCGCCTTTGCCATCGGGGTCGTTGGCGAAGCGGCCAGCGCCGCGACCGCCGGCGTGGATTTGCGATTTCACCACGACTATCGGGCCAGGCAGCTTGGCCGCCGCCGCTTCCGCCTCTTCCGGCGTCCAGGCGACAAAACCTTGCAGCACGGCAACGCCGTAGCCGCGCAGCAATTCCTTGGCCTGATATTCGTGGATGTTCATCGCTTTATACGTCCAGTTTCTTGAAATCGGCGATCAGCTTCTTCACCGCATCGCAAGATGCATCAAACATCGCCTGCTCCGCCGCGTTCAGCTCAATTTCCACGATGCGTTCCACACCGCCGGCACCGATCACCACCGGCACGCCGATATACAGATCGCTCAGCCCATACTGGCCGGTCAGCAGGGCGGCACACGGCAGCACACGTTTCTTGTCGCGCAGAAACGATTCTGCCATGGCGATGGCAGACGCCGCCGGGGCATAAAACGCGCTGCCTTTTTCCAGCAGTTTGACAATCTCACCACCGCCATTGGCAGTGCGCGCACAAATTGCGTCGATCTTCTCCTGGGTCGACCAGCCCATTTTGATCAGATCAGGCACCGGAATACCGGCAACCGTCGAATAGCGGATCAACGGCACCATGGTATCGCCATGGCCACCCAGCACAAAAGCGGTGACATCTTCCACCGACACGTTAAATTCTTGCGCCAGAAACAATTTAAAGCGCGCGCTATCCAGCACGCCGGCCATGCCCACCACGCGTTCTGGCGGCAGGCCAGACCGCTGCTGCAACTGCCACACCATCACATCCAGCGGGTTTGTGATCACAATCACAAACGCGCCGGGGCAATGCGCTTTGATGCCATCGGCCACCTGATTAATCACGCCAGCGTTCTTGGCCAGCAGATCATCACGCGACATGCCCGGCATGCGCGGGAAGCCGGCGGTAACAATCACCACGTCCGACCCGGCAATGCCGGCATAATCGGCGGTGCCGGTCATCTGGCTATCAAACAAATCGACGCTGCCGGACTGCATGATATCCAGCGCCTTGCCGGATGCCACGCCGCCGAACACGTCGAACAGAACAACGTCGCCCAGTTCCTTCAAGCCCACCAAATGGGCCAGCGTGCCGCCGATATTGCCGGCGCCGATGAGGGCGATTTTATTGCGTGCCATGTGCGGGTTGTCCTTGATCCAATAACTGGGCGCGCGGCGCCCCAAACCGATCCCCCCGATAGTCCAACTCCCCCACGCCCGCAACCATTGTGCGGCGCAGGATGGGGGCCGTCGGGCGGGTGCGACAAAAATAAGAATTTTCTTTTTTCTGAAGAAAAAAGAAACAAAAAAGACTTTTATGACGCTGGTTCGGCGAACGCGGCGGCAGGGTTGCCCCAGGCCCAGCATGATAAAAGTTTTTTTGCTTCTTTTTTTTCAAAAAAAGAAGAGTCTGCCTTTCATACGTAAAGGCGGGGCCCTAATCGGCCGCCTGCATGGCGGCGGTGCGTTCCAGCATGACCTCGTCGTGGTCGTGGTGGCGGGCCAGCAGTAAGTAAAAAGACGGTAACACGAACAAAGTGAACAATGTGCCAATCGCCAAGCCGGAGGCGATCACCAGCCCCATGGCAAAGCGCGCGGCAGCCCCCGCGCCACTGGCAAACACCAGCGGCAGCACCCCCAGCACCATGGCCGCCGTGGTCATCAGAATCGGCCGCAGCCTGAGTTGGGCCGCGTGTTCAATGGCGGCCCGCTTGGTGCGGCCCAGCGCCTGCTGTTCGTTGGCAACCTCCACCATCAATATGCCGTGCTTGGAAATCAGCCCCATCAGCGTCACCAGCCCAACCTGGGTATAGATATTCAGCGTCGCCCCGCCGACGCCAAAATAGATAAACACCAGGGCGCCGGCCATCGACATCGGCACGGACACCAAAATAATCAGCGGATCACGAAAGCTGCTGAACAAGGCCGAGAGCGAGAGGTAAATCACCACCATCGCCAAGCCAAAAGTGGACAAAAACCCCGATGATTCCTGCACATACTGGCGCAACGGGCCAGACGCATCGGTGGAATAGCCCGGCGGCAAGATCCGCCCCGCAATCGCATCCATCGCATTTTTGGCGGCATCTTGGGTAACACCAGGCAGCGGCACCGCACTGATGGTTGCCGAATTCATCTGCTGAAAATGCGAGATCTGTTCTGGCACCACATGGGTTTCGATATGCGCCACCGCACTTAGCGGCACCGGCACGCCATTTTGGTCGGCAATGGTGTACGATAACACCTGATCAGGGTTAAGGCGGTTTTTGCGCGCCACCTGCGGGATCACTTTGTAGGAATGCCCATCAATCGAGAAATAATTGATATACCCGCCGCTCAGCATGGTGTTCAGCACGCTGCCAACGCGCGCCATATCCAGCCCAATGGCCGCCACCTTGTTGCGGTCGATCACCACGGTTGCCTGCGGTTGATCGATTTTTAGATCGCGATCAACAAAAGCAAACATCCCCGATTTGATCGCCTCGGTTTTGAATTCGTCTGAAATAGTGTCCAGATCGGCAAACGATTTGGTGGTTTTCAGCACATACTCCACCGGCAGCCCAAACGACCCCGGCAGCGATGGCGGCTGAAACAACGCCATATTCAACCCGGCCACACCAAACAATTGCTGCTGCAAATCCGCCTGCACCGCATTGGTGTTACGATGGCGCTGGCTCCACGGTTTTAGCACCACGCCGCCCTGCACCGATCCGGGCTGGTTCCACTGCCAGGTGACCAATTTTTCCGGCAGGTTGTTATAAATGCCGGTGAGCTGGTTGGAATACAAATTGAGGTAGTCCACAGTTGCGGTCGATGGCGCACTACCCTGCACCACCATAAAACCTTCATCTTCCTGCGGCGCCAATTCCTGCGCCGCACCCTGATAAAAGAAAATGGTTGCCACCAAAATCGCACCACCAGCGGCCAGCATCAGCGGCCATACCGACAGGCTGCGGTGCAGCAGCGGCACGTACAGCCGCTCGTATAAAGGCGCCTTGTGCACCACTGCTTTTTCGTTTTTCAGCAAAAACCGGCACATCATCGGCGATAACGCCAGCGCCAGCACCGCCGATACGGTCACACTGCCCACCAGGGTGAGGGCGAATTCGGAAAACAATGCCCCGGTCAGCCCGCTGCGCAACGCCACCGGCACATACACCGCAATCAGCACCACGGTCATGGCGATAATCGGCGAGGTTAATTGCCGCGCCGATCGCAAACTGGCTTCTAGCGCGCTGCGGCCATCAGCGATTTCGCGGGCGACATTTTCCACCACAATAATCGCATCATCCACCACCAGCCCGGTCGATAGCACCAGCGCCAGCAGGGTGAGCAGATTGATCGAAAAGCCAAAAATATACAGCATCCCAAACGTGCCGATCAGCGATAGCGGGATGGTGATCACGGGAATGAGCGACGCCCGCGCCGAGCGCAAAAAGGCAAACACCACCAGCGTGACGATAACCAAACTTTCCAGCAGGGTTTTTGCCACTTCGTAAATCGATTCGCGCACCGATACCGTGGCATCATACTCAATATGGCCATTCAGCCCGGTGGGTAGCGCCTCCTGAATGGATTTGAACCGTTTATTGGCGCGGTTGATCACTTCCAGCACGTTGGCGGTAGGCACAATGTCCACGGCGACAAAAATGCCCGGCGTGCCATCATCGATCACCGACACGCTATAATCATCGGCACCCATTTTAACATCGGCGATATCGCCCAAACGGGTGATGGTGTCGCCAGTGTGGCGGATCACCAGATCGCGAAAATCGCGTTCGGTGTGCAAATCGGTATTCACCCCCAGAATGGTTTGCATCATCTGGCCGCTGGTGGCGCCGGCGCCGGTGACGAAATTATTGGCCGCCATGGCCGCCGACACATCAGCCGCATTCAGCCCGCGCGCCGCCATTTTGGCGGGGTCGAGCCAGGCGCGCAGCGCAATCGGCTGCGCCCCCCACACATCAACGCCCTGCACCCCATCCACCGATTGCATGTTCGGCACAACAATGCGCTTAAGATAATCGGTGATTTGTTCAGGCGACATCACCCGGCTGTTAAAACCAATAATCAGGGTTGGCTGGTTGCCCGCGGTTTGAATGTTAATTTGCGGCACCTGGCTACCCGGCGGCAACGCATTGGATACCGAGCTCACCTTGGTTTGCAGCTCGGCCAGCGCTTTGTAAGGATCATAATTCAACCGCAAATAGGCGGTGATCGTGCTCGATCCGGTAATGCTCTGGCTGTTCATGTAATCAATGCCGTCAACAGCACTGATCGCGCGTTCCAGCGGTGCCGTAATAAACCCGGCAACCACGGTGGGGTCGGCGCCATAATAGGTGGTGCTCACCTGAATAGTGGCACTCACCGTTTGCGGAAACTGCCTCACCGGCAAAATAAACCCGGCTTTGGCGCCCAGCAGTAAAATAAACACGCTCACCACAATGGCCAGCACCGGGCGGCGGATAAACTGGTCGGTGATGCGCATAATCGCTTAGCCTTCGCGCGGGTTGGGCGCCGGCTGGTTGGCCGGCTGCACCGCATTATTGATCGTAATCGCACTGCCCGGCCGCAGCTTGATCTGGCCGGCGGTCACCACCTGATCGCCGTCGCGCAAACCCGCGGTCACCGCCACCTGATCGCCCCGCGTGGCACCGGTTTTAATCAACGCCTGGCGCACCGTTGCCGGGTTACCCGCCACCACAACATACACCGCTGATCCATAGGTGTTATAAATCACCGCCGCATTTGGCAAGGTGACGTAATGCTGCACATCGCCTACGCCAACGCTAACCGTTGCAAACATCCCCGGCGACAGCGCGTGATCGGCATTGCCAATCGTTGCGCGCACCTGGGCCATGCGGCTTTGGCTATCTAGCTTGGGGCTAATCGCGGCGATCAGGGCGGCAAACGCGCGGCCGGGAAACGCGTCTATCCCCACCGCCACAATGGTGCCCGCACGCAACTTGGCCAGCGCCTGTTGCGGCACATAAAAATCCACATACAGCTGATCTAGCGCCTGCAGGGTGACCACCATGGTGCCGGCTTGCAGATATTGGCCGGGGTCCACCTGGCGCAAACCAAGCTTACCGGCGAACGGCGCGCGAATAGTTTTTTCCTCAATCAGCGCTTGCTGCTGCGCCACCCGCGCATCGGCCGCCCGCAAGGCTGCGTGATCGGCATCGATCGCCGCCTGGCTGACCGCCGATACGCGCAACTGCTTTTCATCGCGCGCCAAATTCGCCCGCGCCAAATCGGCCTGGGCCTGCAATTCGGCCAATTTGGCGGGGTCATCATTGGCACGCAGCCGCATCAGCACCGCCCCCGCAGCCACATCGGCGCCAGACTCAAAACCGATGTGATCAACAATACCCGGCACTTCGGCCGCCAGATCGGCGCCGTGCACGGCGCGCAAACTACCCACCACATCCAGCGTTTCGCGCCAATCGCTGGCGTGCACCACAAGGGTGGATACCGTTTGCGGCGGTTCCTGCTGCGCGTGGGCCGGCGCGCACAAAATGGCCAAGCCCACTGGCACCAGGGTGGCACAGATCAGGCGGCGGGATCGCATCATGGCACCAAATCTTTCCAAGTAACGGGGGCCGCCGGTGGTATATCGGTGCGATGCCACCAGCCGCCACCCAATGCCACGTAAAGGGCGACCGTATCGGTTAGCCGCGCCGCACGTGCCCGCACCAGGGCGATGCGCGCGATTTGCGCCTGGCTTTGCGCGGTCAGCACGGCCAGGTAGGTGGCGCTACCCGCATCATACTGCACGGTTGCGAGGCGCAAGCTTTTATCCGCCGCCGCCGCGGCATTTTGGCTGGCAGCCAGCGCTTGGGCATCAAAATCCAGCGCCGATAGCGCATCCGCCACATCACGAAACGCGCCAATCGCGGTATCGCGCCAGGCCAAGGCTGCCGCCCGTGCGGTGGCGTCGGCCGCGCGTTCGGTGTGCAGCAGCGTGCCACCATGAAACACCGGTGCCAGCAATTGCGCCCCCAGGCTCCAGGTGCCGGCGCCCGGCGCAAACAAATCCTCAATCCGCCCCGGCGCACTGCCAATGGCGGCGTTTAACGTGATCGACGGCAGCCGGTTGGCGCGCGCCACCCCCAGGGCCGCCGTTGCCGCATGCAAATCGGCCTCGGCCGCACGCAGATCGGGGCGGCGCGCCACCAGATCAGATGGCAAGCTAACCGGCACCGATGCCGGCAGGTGGATATCGTCTAAGCTGAGCCGCGGCAGATCGGCCTGCGCGGGGGTGCGGCCGATGTTGGCGGCCAACGTATCGCGGGCGCGGGCCAAGCTTGCGCGCAACGGCGGCAGCGCCGTTTCGCTGGCGGCAAGGGCGGCTTCCTGGGTTGCCACATCCGTGCCGGTGGCGGCACCGGCCTCAAACTGCGCCCGCACGCGCGCCAGCGTATCGCGCTCGGCGGCAATAATGCTCTGCTGGGCGCCGATTTCGGCGGCCAGGGCGGCGGCGGTTATTGCCGTTGTGGCGGTGTTGGCCGCTAGCATATTCAGCGCCCCTTCGTAGGCAAACCGCTGCTGCTCGGCCCGTGCGGCGGCTTCTTCCACGCCACGGCGTTCGGCGCCCCACATATCAAAAGTGTAAGATACCTGGGCGCCCGCAGTGTAAAGCGAATAGGTGGTGCCGCCAGCACCGCCAGTTTGCGCCGCACTTTGCTGTTGCCGCGCCGGGCTGAACCCCAAATCCAGCGCGGGAAACAGGCTGCCGCGCGCGGCAAGGGCGGTTTCCTGCGCCGCCGCCAGCCGGGCGCTGGCCGCCTGCAGCGAAAGATTATCGGCAAGCGATGCCGCCACCAGCCGGCTGAGCGCGGGCGCGCCAAACAGCACCCACCAATCGCCAGAAACATCACCGCCGGGCACAAAACTCTGCGCCTCACCGGCCATACCCGCGGCGGCCTGCGTCGCTGCAGGCAGCTTTGTTTCGGTGTATTGCGTGGCCTCAGGCGCTGCCGGCCGGTGAAAATTGGGGCCAACCGCGCAGGACGCTTGCGCAATCGCCACGGCAGCCAGGATCAACGCCCGCGCCGCCAGGGCCGATCCCCGCGCCGCACCGCGCCCGATTCCGCCCCATTCACGAACTGCATTACCCACGCCGGCCGCTTTCCCCGTCATGGCGCAGGTTTAGGCATACAAGCGGCACGCGGCCAAGCCGCAAGCACATGGAAAGCTGTCCATGTCGCCGAAGGGTCGGGCTAAACCAGCACCAGGGCGACCAGCACCGCCGCATTCAGCAGCAGCGCCAGCGGCGCCAGCCGGGCCAGCACGCGCGCCACCGGCCGGGTTTGCCCGGCAATGCCCAGCAACGCCAGCATGGGCACGGTGCCCAGGCCAAACACTGCCATGGCCAGCGCCCCCAACGCCGGCGAGCCGGTGGCCGCCGCCGCAGCAAGGGCCGCATAAACCAGGCCGCAGGGCAAAAACCCCAATGCCAGCCCCAGGCCAAACCGGCCACCCAGGGATGCCCGGTTAAGCCCCCGGGTGAACCGCAAAATACCCTGGGCGAGCAGTTTGGGCGGGTGCTGCGGCAGCACGGCCGCAATCCCCGGCGCCACCCGGCGCAGCGCAAAGCCCAAAAACAGGCCGGCGGCCACCAGCAGCAGCACCGGGCGCATGGCTGCCAAAAATGGGGCTACCAAAAATGGGGCCGGCAAAAATGGGGCTGGCAAAAATGGGGCCGCCGCCACGCCACGGGCGATACCGCCGGCCGCCGCCCCCAGGGCTGCATAGGTGATCAAACGGCCAGCATGGTACGGCAGCAGCAAACTTGCGCGCAGCCGGCGCGCTTCGGTTAAGCGGCGGCCGGGGATCGCCGCCATGCGATCGGCCACCTGGGCCAGCACAAACGGGCCGCACATCGGGCCGCAATGGGTGACACTGCCACCGGCGGCGGCCAAAAACATGCCGGCCAGCAAGCCGCCGGTTAGGGCCACACCGTGGGTGCCGGGAGCACAGATGGCGGCAAACCACGCCGGGATCATCATCGGCACCCCCAGGGCGATTGGCTGACTGTAAAAAAGCAAGAATTTTCTTCTTTCTGGAGAAAAAAACAAAAAAGACTTTTTTGACGCTGCTTCGGCGAACGCGGTGGCAGGGTTGCCCCTGTCCCCGCATTATAAAAGTCTTTTTGCTTCTTTTTCTTCAGAAAAAGAAGAGTCTCACTTTCACCCGATGGCCCTGATGGCAGCACCGATTGATCCACGTCAAAGCTGATTTCGTGATACACTAATTATGGTCCCGCGACGAATAGTGCGGTGCAAAAGGATGTGGCATGGCGAATATTGGCGCAACACCGGTGCAGGCACCGGCCGATCCCGGGGCCCTGGTGATGGGCATGATGATGTCGCTACTGGGCATCCTTGGCGTGTTCTTTGCTGCCCGCGCACAGGATGTGGAAATTTCGATTTTCGGGTTTTCCCTGCTCGCCTTCGCCATTATGTTCGTGTTCGGCCTGCTGCGGCAGCATTACGATACGGTGGACAGCCACGCCCCGGCCGCTCGCTACAATGAAGATGTGGTGCGCAAATTCGTCATCGCCACCCTATTTTGGGGCGTGGCCGGGTTTACCGTAGGCTGCTGGATCGCCGCCGAACTGGCCTGGCCCGCACTGAATTTAGGCCTGCCGTGGAGCAATTTTGGCCGGCTTCGCCCGGTGCACACATCGGCCGTGATCTTTGCCTTTGGCGGCAACGCGTTGTTTGGAACATCATTATATGTGGTGCAACGCACCTGCCGGGCATCATTGTTTGGTGGCCGCGCGGTCGCCGATTTTTTGTTCTGGGGCTATAATTTCTTCATTATACAAGCGGCGTTGAGCTACGTGCTGGGCTTCAGCCAGGGCCAGGAATATGCCGAACCCGAATGGCATTTGGATCTGTGGCTCACCATTGTTTGGGTTATTTACGCGATTGTTTTCATCGGCACGCTAATGAAACGCGAAGAGCCGCATATCTATGTCGCCAACTGGTTTTATCTGTCGTTCATCCTCACCGTGGCGGTGCTGCATATTGTCAATAATATCGCGATCCCGGTTAGCTTCGGCACGGCGAAAAGCTACACCGTGTATTCCGGCACCCAGAATGCGTTGATCCAATGGTGGTATGGCCATAATGCGGTCGGCTTTTTTCTCACCGCCGGTTTTTTGGGCATGATGTATTATTTCATCCCCAAAGCCGCCAACCGGCCGGTGTATTCGTATCGCTTGTCTATCGTGCATTTCTGGTCGCTAATTTTTATGTATATCTGGGCAGGCCCCCATCATCTGCACTACACCGCTTTGCCTGATTGGGCGCAAACGCTGGGGGCTGCGTTTTCCATCATGCTGTGGATGCCCAGCTGGGGCGGCATGATCAACGGGCTGATGACGCTATCTGGCGCGTGGGATAAATTGCGCACCGATCCGGGTTTGCGGTTTTCGGTTACCGCCGTTGGGTTTTACGGCATGTCCACCTTTGAAGGGCCGGTGATGTCGGTGCGCTCGGTCAATGCGTTGAGCCATTATACCGATTGGGGCATTGGCCATGTGCATTCCGGCAGCTTGGGCTGGGTTGGTTTTATCACCTTTGGCGCGCTCTACTACGTGGTGCCGGTGTTATGGGGGCGCGAGAAAATGTATTCCACCCGCATGATCGCCTGGCATTATTGGGTGGCAACGGTGGGTATCGTTTTCTACATCAGCGCCATGTGGGTGGCCGGCATCATGGAAGGGCTGATGTGGCGCGCCTATGATGCGCAGGGGTTTTTGCAATATTCGTTTCTGGAATCTGTGGTCGCCGTGCATCCGCTTTACGTCATTCGGCTGTTTGGCGGGCTGCTGTATTTATCTGGCGCCCTGATCATGGTGGTGAATATGGCAATGACCATTTCTGGCCGGACGCCGGCGGCGGCACACCAGGAACCGGCATCCTTCCAACTGATTGCGGCGGAGTAGGCCCATGCTGGAACGTCATGGCAGTATCGAACGCAATGTTTTTCTGCTGCTGGTGCTGGCGCTGGTCACTGTATCGGTGGGTGGCATCGTTGAAATTGTGCCGCTATTCACCATTGAAACCACGGTAGAACACGTCAAAGGGGTGCGGCCGTTAAGCCCGCTAGAACTCGCCGGGCGCGACATCTACGTGCGCGAAGGCTGCTACACTTGCCACAGCCAGATGATCCGCGCGCTAAAAGACGAAGTGGAGCGTTACGGTCATTACTCACTGGCCGCTGAAAGCATGTATGATCATCCGTTTCAGTGGGGATCGAAACGCATCGGGCCCGATCTGGCCCGCGTCGGCGGCAAATATTCCAACGACTGGCACTACGCGCATCTGGCCAACCCGCAATCGATCGTGCCGGAAAGCATCATGCCAAAATACGCATTTTTGGCACAAACTGAGCTTAACTACACCGATATCGCCCAGCATCTGAACGTGCTGCGGGTGGAAAATGTGCCCTACACGGATGAGGACATCAAAAAAGCGGTGGCCGATGTGCGCGCCGAGGCCGATCCCGCGGCCGATATCACCGATCTGCAAAAACGCTACGCCCGTGCGGCGGTGGCCACCGGCAATGGCCGTATGGTTAGCGAAATGGACGCGGTGGTGGCCTATTTGCAGGGCTTGGGTAACCAGGTGAATTTCGCCACCACCACCGAAGAGCAGTTGCAGCAATAGAGGTGCGGCAGAGGAGTATTGGTGATGAGCCATCTTTTTAACCGCGTCATCGATGCCTTGTGGTGGGCGCAGGCCCATGTCGTGCTGGGTATGGGGGCGGTGTTTATCCTCATTGTGGTGGGCACCTACTGGCCATCGCGCCGGCAGGGCGTTGAAGAGTGCGGGCTTATCCCGCTGCGTGACGATCAATAGAGAGGCCGCCTGGTTATGGCTAAAAAACCGCCTACCGACGAGATCAGCGGCATCGAGACCACCGGCCATGAATGGGACGGGGTGCGTGAACTCAACAACCCGCTGCCCAAATGGTGGCTGTATGTGTTCTATGCCTGCATCGCCTGGGCGTTTGGCATGTTTGTGCTGTACCCGTCGATCCCTGGCATCCATGGCTATTGGCACGGGATTTTGCATTACTCCACGCGGGTGCAAGCCATGGCCGGGGCGGCCAAAATGCACGAACAACATGCCGATGCGATGACCAAGATCGAAACTTTACCGATTGAGCAAGTCGCCGCCGATCCGGTGCTGATGGCAACAGCACAAGTGGCAGGCCACAGCGCATTCGCCAATAACTGCCAACCTTGCCACGGGGCGAACGGCACTGGCCGCATCGGCTACCCAGCCTTAGGCGATGATGTGTGGCTGTGGGGCGGAAAACTTACCGATATCGAAACCACGCTCACACACGGTATTCGCGCGACCGATGCCGATGCGCGCCAAAGCATGATGCCGGCCTTTGGCACCGATGGCATACTAAAACCTGCACAAATTGAGGCGGTGGCCGATTATGTCGGTCTGTGGTGGGGCTTTACCGATGCCACCGCTAACACCAGCGCCGGCCAAAAAGTATATGCCGAAAATTGCGCATCGTGCCACGGCGATAAAGGCCAAGGCTTGCATGATTTTGGCGCGCCGCCGCTGGCTGCCAAAGTGCATCTTTATGGCGCTGATCGGGCCGCCGTGGTGGCGCAGGTCACCCACCCGCGCCATGGCGTGATGCCAAACTGGAACACCCGCCTGGATCGCGGCACAATTCGTAGTTTGGCGCTGTATGTTCACGCTTTAGGTGGCGGCGAATAGGGGTTTGGGTGTAAGCATCGGTTATGGCAATTCCATCCCCCGCCCCGGCCGATCCTGGGGTGCTGTACGCGCCGCGCAAACAGGTTTACACCAAAGACGTTTACGGCCCGGTGCGCAGTGCCAAATCCGCAATCCTGACCGCCTGCCTGATGATCTATTACGTCGTGCCGTGGTTTCGCTGGAACCGCGGCACGGGTGTGCCCAACCAGGCGGTGCTGCTGGATATCGGCAATGAGCGTTTTTATTTTTTCAATATCGTGCTGTGGCCGCAGGATATTTATTTGCTTGCCGGCGCCCTGATACTGGCAGCGTTTTCGCTGTTTTTCGTCACCAGCATGTTTGGCCGGGTGTGGTGCGGTTATACCTGTCCGCAAACGGTGTGGACCGATCTGTTCATGACCGTGGAACGCTGGATCGAAGGCGATCGCAACACCCGCATGAAACGCGATGCGGCACCGTGGACCCCACACACCTGGCAGTTAAAACTAACCAAGCACGCCGCCTGGCTGGGCATTGCGTTCTGGACCGGCGGCGCCTGGATTATGTACTACGCCGACGCACCCAGCACCGTTGTGCAATTCTGGACCGGCACTGCCGCTATGCCGGTGTATTTTTTCATCGGCCTGTTTACCCTCACCACCTATCTGCTGGCCGGCCACGCGCGCGAACAAGTGTGCACCTATATGTGCCCATGGCCGCGCTTTCAGGCCGCCATGCTGGACGAACAAAGTCTGATCGTCACCTACCAAGCCTGGCGCGGCGAACCGCGCGCGGCCGGGCGCCGCGACCTGATCGATTTTAGCGAACCGGTGGGTGATTGCATTGATTGCGCGGCGTGCGTGAATGTCTGCCCCACCGGCATCGATATTCGCAACGGCACGCAGTTAGAATGCATCAATTGCGGCCTGTGCATCGATGCCTGCAACCACGTGATGGAAAAAACCGGCAGTAAGCCGTATCTCATCACCTGGGATACGCTGGCCCGCCAAAAAGCCAAAAGCGAAGGGCGCCGGACCAAACTGAAACTTATCCGCACGCGCACGAGTGTTTATGCAGCAGCCGTGGCGCTGGTCAGTGTAGGCCTGGTGGTGGCGTTATTTACCCGCTCCACCGCAACCTTGTCGGTTATCCACGATCGCGCGCCGCTGTTTATTACGTTAAAAGATGGCACGCTGCGCAATGGCTACACGGTAAAAATTGCCAATAAAACGCAAATTGCGGCAAATTACACCCTGCATGTTGAAGGCTTGCCGGGTGCGGTTGTGTCCCTGCCGGAAACTGGCGTTACCGGCAGCGGCGATTTGCCGCTCACCATCGGCGCCAGTGCGGTTGGCGCCTTTCGCGTGCTGGTGCAAGGCCCGGGCGCCTCGCTGCATGATGGCCGCTTGCCATTAAGCTTTACCCTGCATCAGCCCAGTGGTGGCAACATTGTCTATGATCAACTTTTCATGGGACCGGAAACCGAATAATGGCACAGCAACGCTGGCACTTTGGCTGGGCGTTTTTCCCGTTTTACCTGATCGCCGCCATGCTGCTGGTGGTGGCGGTGAACACCAAATTTATCTATGCGGCGCTATCCACCTTTCCCGGTGAAGCGGGCAGCAATGATTTCGATCTGTCCAATCGCTATAACGCGGTTTTGGATCTGGCCGCCCAGCAGGCGGCAATGGGCTGGCACATCGGTACCCAGGCGGCCGCCGGCCAGGTGGTGGTGCGCCTCAAAACCAAAACTGACGCCACCTTGGCCGATGCTACACTTACCGCAACCGCCATGCGCCCGTTGGGCGCCGATCACGCACATCCGCTGCAATTTCGCCAAACTGCACCTGGGGTTTATGCAGCACCGATCATCCTTGCGGCCGGTCAGTGGGATGTCATGCTGCACATCACGCATGGCGATCAAACCATGCGCATCACCAAGCGCATCATCGCCCCATGATGCCCCCGCCGTGAGCGCCAGTCTGGCACGACCGGCAAGCCTGCAAAGCACCGTGCTGTGCGCGCATTGCGGCCTGCCAACCGCTGGCGGGCGTTTTTGCTGTGCCGGGTGTGATGCCGCCCACGGGCTTATTCAAACCCTGGGCCTTGGCACCTATTACACCCGCCGCATTCTGGCCCGCGACCACTCCACTTTGCGCCCCGATCCCTTTAACGATGCTGCCCACATCAGCGTTGCCCGCCATGTGCAAACCGCGCCCGATGGCACGCACAGCATTGTTCTTGCGGTGGAAGGTTTAAGCTGCGGCGCCTGCGTGTGGCTGATCGAACAGGTGCTGGCCGCCGAGGCAGGGGTTAAAACCGCGCGGGTCAATCTGACCACGCGGCGTTTAACCATTACTTTTACCGGCGACGCCACCCGCGCCGATCAACTGGCGGCGCGCGTCGCATCCCTGGGCTACCGTGTCGCCCCGTTTGATGCCGCCCGCCTGGCGCTGGCCGATGATGCGCACGGCCGGGCGCTCACCCGCGCACTGGCGGTCGCGGGGTTTGCTGCTGCCAACGTGATGCTGCTGTCACTCGGCACCTGGTTTGGGCTGACCCAGCACATGGGGCCGGCCACACGCGATCTGCTGCATTGGGTATCAGCCCTGATCGCACTGCCAGCGGTTGCTTATAGCGGCCAGCCGTTTTTCCGCTCGGCGTTTGCGGCCCTTCGGCACGGGCGCAGCAACATGGATGTGCCGATCAGTATTGGCGTTATTATCGTAAGCTGCATGTCGCTGGCGGAAACCATCGCTGGTGGCGTGCATACCTATTTCGATAGTGCAGTGACGTTACTGTTTTTTCTGCTGATCGGCCGCGTGCTTGATCATCGCGCCCGTGGGGCGGCACGGGCAACGGCGGCCCAATTGCTGATGCTGCGGGCAAGCGACGTGCGGGTGCAGGCGGCCGACGGCACGGTGCACCGTGTCGCCAGTGAAACTATTGTGCCCGGCGACATTGTGCTGGTCGCCATGGGGGAACGTATCGGCGCCGATGGCATTATTCTCACCGGCGACACCACACTGGATAGCAGCGTGATCAGCGGCGAAAGCCTGCCGCAGCCCGCCGCCCCCGGCGCGCAGGTGTTTGCCGGCATGCTCAATTTGGGTGCTGCCATTACCGTGCGGGCAAACGCAACCGCTGCCGACACACTACTTGCCGAATGCCAGCGCCTGATCGATGCCGCCCAAACCGCACGCGGCCGGTTTGTGGCCCTTGCCGATCGCATCGCGCGCGCCTACGCGCCGGCCGTGCACCTCACCGCACTCACCACTTTTATGGTGTGGTATTTTGTCGCCGGGCGGGATTTTGCCTGGTGTTTGCGCACAGCCGTATCCGTGCTGATCATCACCTGCCCGTGCGCCCTGGCTTTGGCCGTGCCAGCCGTGCAGGTGATCGCCACATCGCGGTTGATGCGCCTTGGCGTGCTGCTAAAATCGCCCACCGCGCTGGAACGTTTGGCCCAGGTTGATACCGTCGTGTTCGATAAAACCGGCACCTTGACCGAGCCTACCCTACACTTGGCGCCGGGCGCGGATGCTGCATCGGTAAAACTCGCGGCAAGTCTTGCCAGCACCAGCCGCCACCCGTTGTGCCGCGCTTTGTGCGAAGCGGCCGGCCCGGTTGCCGCGCGGGCGGGCGTTACCGAATTGCCCGCACAAGGCATCTTGGCTTTCACACAAGGGGGCGAGTTGCGGTTAGGCCGTGCGGCGTTTTGTGCTGTTATCGCCGAACCGGCAGACAGCCCCGAACTGTGGCTAACCACACCGCATACCCCCCCTGTGCGCTTCACTTTTGCCGAGGCGCTGCGCAGGGACTCTGCCAAAACGGTGGCCACGCTTGGGGCGCGCGGTTTTGGTTTGGCGTTGATTTCCGGCGACCACGCCGCCTCGGTGCAGCGCATCGCCGCCACGCTGGGCATCACCACCTGGCGGGCGCGCATGACCCCGCCGGAAAAAGCGGCCTACCTTGGCGAACTCGCCACTGCCGGCCACCACGCGCTGATGGTGGGCGACGGGCTGAACGATGCGCCATCCCTGGCGGCCGCCTACGTATCCTGTGCGCCGGCCAGTGCCGCCGATATCTCCCAAACGGTGGCCGATGTGGTGATCCAGGGTGCCACGCTGGCGCCGCTCGCCTTGCTGCTGGCCACCGCCCGGCGGGCGCGCCGCGCCATCGCGCAAAACCTGGTAATCTCCCTGCTCTACAACCTGATCATGGTGCCGTTGGCGATCAGCGGTGCGGTGACCCCGTGGATCGCCGCCATTGCGATGTCGGGGTCTTCGCTGCTGGTGATGGGCAATGCCTTCCGTGGCACGTATCGTGCCGGTGGAGACCGCAGATGAACTCGCTGATCTGGCTAATTCTGATGAGTTTGGCATTGGGCCTGGGGGCGCTCGCGCTATTCTTATGGTCGTTGCACACCGGCCAATATGAAGATTTGGATGGCGCCGCCCAGCGCATATTGTTCGACGAGTAAGCTCGGCGCGCGGACGCACTTGCACCCAACCGCCGGCAGTGACACAGCCGCGCTGTGACCAAAGCTGACCCCCAAAACCTAGACCGCCACCTGGCCGCGGTCGTCCGCACCCTCACCCTGGCGTTGCCGGTGGCGCTGTTTGCGTCACGCGCCGGGGCGGAAATTATCGTGGCGGTGATCGCCCTGCTGTTTTGCGCCCATGCTGCGGTGTCAGGCGATTTCACCTGGTGCAAACGCCCATTTTTGCGCGTGGGGTTTGCCTGGTGGCTGTGGCAGGTGCTGGCAACAGCGATCAACCACGCCGATCTTGGCCAGGCGCTGGCGTTAATTCGCATTCCGCTGCTGGTGGTGGCCTTGGCCCACTGGGTGCTGCGCGACGCCAACATGCGCGGCCGCCTGGCCCTGCTGATTTCGCTGTCGGCCGCGTGGGTAGGCCTCGAATGCTGGCAGCAAGTGCTGTTTGGCCACAATGTGTTTGGCCAGCCGCGCTACATGGATGGCGCGCTGACCGGCCCGTTCGACCGGCCACGTGCCGGACCGGTGCTGGCGTTAATCCTGTTTCCGGCCTTGCTGCCGGCGGCCTACCGGTTGCTGGATCGCCCCAGCTTGGTGCGCCGCGCGCTGGGCGCCGGGCTGCTGGTACTGGCCGCCGCAACCGCGGTGATAATCGGCCAACGCATGCCGGCGTTACTGGTTTTATTTGGCTTTGTGCTTACCGGCCTGCTGTTGCCGCGCCTGCGCCTGTGGGTGGCGGGCGCGGTGGCGGCCGGCGTTACGGTGCTGGCGGTTACCCCGATCCTATCGCCCGCCACCTATCATAAACTGGTGCAGCGGTTTATCGAACAAGCCAGCCATTTTGGCGTTAGCAGCTACGGCCAGCTTTACCACCACGCGTTTGAACTGGTGCGGGGGTATCCGGTGTTTGGCATTGGCTACAACGCCTTTCGCGAAAGCTGCGGCGTCGTTGCGGCCCAGCAGCCGGTGTTTACCGCCGCAAACGATGTGGTGCAGGCGTGCAATACGCATCCGCACAATTACTATTTTGAAGCCGCCGTTAACGCCGGCCTACCTGGGCTTTTGCTGTTTTGCGGGATGGTGGTGTGCGGCCTGCGCGCCGTGCTGCCGGGCCGGGTGTTTGCTGCCAGCACGCCGCTGCGGGTGGGGTTGTGTGTGGCGGCCATTCTGGCGCTGTGGCCGATTGCCAGCACCAGCTCGTTTTTGTCGTTTCCCAATATTGGCTGGATTGCGCTGGTGCTGGCCTTAGGCATGGCGCTGGCCGAGGCTGACAGACGGGCAAACCCGTAAATCTACGCTACCGCCTCCCGCGGTGGAAAATTCGGAAAAACCCGGTTTCGCCCGGTGTGTTTGGCGCGGTACAGCGCCTGGTCGGCGGCCTCGATCAAACCCATCGCCGCATCGCCTGGCTGCGGTATGACGCAGGCAACACCGATGCTGACCGTGACACGGGCATTCGGGCTGCCCAGATGCGGGATCGCCAGCGCTTCGACATCGCGGCGCAGCCGTTCGGCGACATCGCGGGCGCCGTGCGGGGTGGTGCCGGGCAGTAGAGCGACAAATTCTTCCCCGCCAAATCGCGCCGCCAGATCGGGGGGGCGGCGCAAGCCTGCCTGAATGGCAACCGCGCTGCGGCACAGGCACGAATCGCCCGCCGGGTGGCCATACATATCGTTAAACGCTTTGAAGAAATCGACATCGATCATCAGCAATGACAGTTCGGTGCCGTTACGTGACGCGCGCGACCATTCTTTTTGCAGGGCTTCATCGAAAGCGCGGCGGTTGGCGATACCGGTTAAGCCATCGGTTGCCGATAGGCTGTACAAACGGCAGTTGGCATCGGCCAAATCGGTGTTTGCTGCCACCAGCCGGTTGTTCAGGTCGGCCAGATGGGTTTCGGATCGTAACAGCGAAATGGTCTGCACGGTGAGATGGCGCGAAATGCTCCAATTTGCCGTGGCTTGCAGCACGAAAAAAACCGGCATCATGCGGTAGGCGTGGTCGGCGGCAAAGAAGGCTGCCGGGATATCCGGCACCAACGTTACCAGTAACTGGCCGGCGGCCGCCGCGGGGGACGCATTGTTGCGCACGCTGGCGCCGGCGATCCAGCCGGCCTGCACAATTAACACAAACGCGACAATCACTTGGTCCTGCGATGTTGCCAGCACGGTTGCCGACCCTGCCCCCCAGATTGCTGCGGTGGCGATGGCGCCGAAGGTGAATAAGCGCGCCCAATGGTGCGGTGACTGGTGGGTAAATTCGGCCCGCCGCATGTGGCTATACCAGCTGGTGAGCGCCAGGCGCGCAGCCAGCACGACCGCCGCCAGCAAAGCCCAGACCAGGTACCATACGGACGCGCGATGGCCAAAACACGCCAGCGCCACCAGTACCAAGGCGGCGCTGCCATCCACCAGCGAGCGGCGCTGCGCGTAAAGCCCATCCACCAACTGCCACTGCCGGTCCGGCGCTAGATCAGCGTCCCACGGCAACACCGGCACCGCCGTGCGCAGGAATTTATGTGGCCGCGAGATGATCATGTGCGTCGAGAACCGCCCTTTCGTGGTTTACGCGGGGTGGCCGCACTGTATTGCGCCATAAGTTTCATAAGGGTTACCTGGGTGCACACGCTGGACAGCCCCCCTCGACAGTTAGCGCCCGCCAGTGCTGCATGAAGGCTGCAAAACAAACGACCAATTTGGGGGGACCACCATGCCTGAACCGATCGGCTTGCCCGGGGTGCACCACACCATCGCCGGCGAAAACTGCCCGCTGTCGGTGAGGGTGGCAGGGCAAGGGCCGCTGCTGATTTTGATGCATGGCTGGCCGGAACTCGGGCTGTCGTGGCGCCATTTGGTGACCCCGCTGACCCAAGCCGGTTACCAGGTGGCGGTGCCCGACATGCGCGGCTATGGCGCATCGGGCAAACCCACCGACCCCGCCGAGTACCGGCTGGATGTGGTCGCCAAAGATATGGCCGCCATCGCCCGCAGCCTGGGCGCTGCTCAATTTATCGCCATCGGGCACGATTGGGGCGCCATCGCCGCCTGGGGCACCGCGCTGCGCTTAGGCCCCACCCAGGTGCGCGCAGTACTTGCCATGAGCGTGCCATACGCGCCGCCGCCGCCCATGCCCTATGCCGATTTGATGGAGATGCTGTTCCCCGATCGCTTCTTCTATATCCGCTATTTTCAAGATATCGGCGTGGGGGAGGCCGAACTCGATGCCGCCGACACCACGGCGGCGCTGAAAAAAATCTACTGGAGCATCAGCAACGATGGTGTGGCCGCCTACCTAAAACACCGCATGCCACGTGATGCCACCTTACTTGCAAGCTTTGTCGATCCGCCGCCAGGCCCGCTATCATTCATGAGCGATGCCGAACTGGCCCTGTACGCAACCGCCTTCCGCCAAGGCGGCTGGCGCGGGCCGCTGAACTGGTACCGCAATTTCGACCGCAACGGCGCCGATGCCCGCGCCCTAGGCGATATCAACATCCACCAGCCATCCGGCTTTATCGCCGGTGCCAGCGACCCCGTGCTGGTGATGTTTGCCAAACAACTGGAAACCATGCGCGCCCATTGCACCGATTACCGGCTGGAACGCCTGATCCCCCATGCCGGGCATTGGGTGCAGCAAGAAGCGCCCGCTGCGACGATCGACGCGACGATAGATTTTTTGAAGACACTATAAAGAAGAATCTACTTTGACTTCCGAAAAGTAGCAAAAGACTTTTATGATGTTGGTTCGGAGAACGCGGTGGGAGGGGTGCCCCAGGCCCAGCGTAGTAAAAGTCTTTTTGCTTCTTTTTCTTCAGAAAAAGAAGGCTCTTCCTCCCCCTTGCCAACGCCGCCAGTCAATTTAAACATACGATTAAATAACCCAGGGAGACGGCGCGTGAATTTTGAGTTTTCCGAGGAGCTACAGCA
This sequence comes from Acetobacteraceae bacterium, assembly GCA_040400005.1. GTDB lineage: Bacteria > Pseudomonadota > Alphaproteobacteria > Acetobacterales > Acetobacteraceae > JBBARC01. The sequence goes on from JBBARC010000021.1 coordinate 38,243, forward strand.
GGTGCGGGCTGAGGCGCGGGCTTTTTTGAAGGCCAACGCAGCGGGGTCGGCGCGGCGCGCGCTGGAGGGGAATACGGGGTTTGATCGGGGTTTGTGGGACCAGATCGCGGCTTTGGGCTGGGTCGGGGCGGCGATCCCGGAGGAGTACGGCGGCATTGGCCTAGGGGCTGAGGGGTTGTGCGTGCTGGCGGATGAGATTGGCGCGTCGCTGGCGGCGGTGCCGTTTTCATCGACCGCGTATATCGGGGCGCCGGCGTTGCTGGCGTATGGCAGTGAGGCGCAGAAGGCGGCGTATTTGCCGCGGATTGCGGCCGGGGAGCAGATTTTTTGTCTGGCCTTGAGCGAGGGTAACGGCGCGCCGCGTGATGCGGCGGTGCGCACGGAGGTGCGCGGCGGCAAGGTTTATGGCAGCAAAATACCGGTGATTGATGGTGCTATTGCGCACACCGCCATAGTGGTGGCGCGCGAGGCCGGCGAGATTGGGTTGTATTTGGTCGATTTGAACGCCGTTGGTGTTACGCGCGAAACTTTGGAGAGTATTGATCCGGCGCGCGACACATCGCGCCTGGTTTTTGATGGGGCGGTTGGTGAAAAACTGCCCGGTGCGGTTGGTTTTTCGGCGGTGCAATTGCTGCTGGACCGGGCTGCCATTCCCATGGCGTTTGAACAGATTGGCGGTGCGCAGGCGGCGTTAGAGATGGCGCGCGATTATGCTTTGGGGCGTCAGGCGTTTGGCCGGGCAATTGCATCGTTTCAGGCGATTAAACACAAATTGGCCGATGTGTATGTGGCGATCGAGCTGGCGCGATCGAATGCGTATTTTGGCGCCTGGGCGTTGCAGGCGGACGCGCCGGAGTTGACCGAGGCGGCATCGGCATCGCGGGTGGCGGCGATTGCGGCTTATGAAATGGCCTCGGCTGAGAACATTCAAACCCATGGCGGCATGGGGTTTACCTGGGAATTTGACTGCCATTTGTACTATCGCCGAGCCAAGCATTTGTCGCTGGCGCTGGGGGCGGCGCCGTATTGGAAAGACCGGCTGATTAGTGCGGTTGAACAGCGTAACGCGGCATAAGCAGAGGGAACGAGATTATGGATTTTTCCGATACCGTTGAAGAAGCTGGCTTTCGGGCCGAGGTTGTGGCGTTTTTGGAGGCTAATGCGAAACGCAAATCCAGCCGCGATGATGATGCTGGTGAGGGCATTGACGATACGTTAGTTGCACGCGCCAAAGCCTGGCAGGGCAAAAAGGCGGCTGGTGGTTTTGCTGGTATTACCTGGCCAGAAAGCTGGGGGGGGCGTGGCGGCAACCCGATGCAGCAGGTGATTTTTAACCAGGAAGAAGCCAAATTCGATCTGCCGCGCGGGGTGTTTGAAATTGGTTTGGGCATGTGTGTGCCCACCGTGATGAGTTATGCTGATGCTGACACGGCAAAAGCCGCGGTGGGGCCGGCGTTACGCGGCGAGACCATTTGGTGCCAGTTATTTTCAGAACCGGCGGCGGGATCCGATGTTGCTGGTATTCGCACGCGGGCTGAGGCCGATGGCAGCGATTGGGTGATTAACGGGCAAAAGATTTGGACCTCGGGCGCGCATTTTTCCGATTTTGGGTTGCTGCTGACGCGCACTGATCCTGCTGTGCCCAAGCACAAAGGGCTTTCGATGTTTTGGCTGGACATGAAAAGCCCAGGGGTTGAGGTGCGCCGGATTAAACAAATTGCCGGCACATCGAATTTCAACGAGGTGTTTTTCACCGATGTGCGCATCCCGGATAGCCAACGTTTGGGCACGGTGGGCGATGGCTGGAAAGTGGCGTTGACGACGTTGATGCACGAGCGCCTGGCGGTGGGAACTTTGGGGGGCCCGGATTTTACCGAGGTGCTGGAATTGGCGCGCAGCATGACCGTGGATGGTGTGCCAGCCAGCAGCAATGCCGCGGTGCGCGATAGGCTCGCCGATTGGTATGTACAAAGCAAGGGGCTGGAATATACCAAATTGCGCACGCTGACCGCGCTTTCGCGCGGGCAGATGCCGGGGCCGGAGGCATCCATTTTTAAAGTGGTGAGTTCGGTGAAATTGCAGGAGATCGCCAATTTCGCGCTGGATTTAATGGATAGCGGCGGGCTGGTTTCTGATCCTGCACTGGCGCCAAAACGGGCGGCGTTTCAACAGGCGTTGTTGTACTCACCGGCAGGGCGGATTGCTGGCGGCACCGATGAGATTTTGAAGAATATTATTGCGGAGCGGGTTTTGGGTATGCCGGGGGATATTCGCGTGGATCGGGATAGGCCGTTTAACCAGATGAAGGTTTAGGCGCGGAGGCGCGTTGGGGGGGAGTTTGCATTCCCCCCCTGGCGCTTGATGCATGTTCTGCGCCGCGCGCCGGGTTTGGCGGCGCGGGCGGGTGACCGTGACGGATAATTGTGCACGCTTATCCCAACCCGCTTAAGTGTTGACCCATGAAGAATGGGTCAACGCGGGTAGGCATAAGTCTTTTTTTTTGGCGCGCCGCCGCCCGCCAACCCTGGCCGCGCATACCAATCCGCCTTGATGATGCCCGCCTTGATGATGCCCGCCTTGATCACGGAAGATAAATCATCAAGGCGGATTGGTATTAGCCGGCCGCTTTTGTGTGGGCGGGTTGCGGCGGCGCATGACGCTTCGCTTATGCGCCCTACGATTTTTAGGTTAGGGCGGGGAGGTGGCGCGGGGGTCGCCGTAGTCAGCATATGGCGGGTCGATGGGGTAGAAGAGATATTCGTCGGGGAGTTTGGTGTAATCGATTTCGATGCCGAAGTCTTCGCAGATGGTGGCTAGGAAATCGGCGGAGCCGTAGGCTTGATCGGGGTCGGACGCGAGTTCTTCATCGAGGCGGGCGGTGATATCGCGCAAGGTGGCGGCGCGGTTTGGGATTTTGGCGGTGACGAAGCGGAAGGCTTCGAGCAGGGGTTCGCGGCGGGAGTCGGCATGCGCCTCGGGGGGGCGGCTGCTGGCGTTGGGGGCGCGCGGGGTGGCGCCGGCCGCTAGACGGGCTTCAAGGGCGATGCAGTCACGCACCACGGCGGCGAGGCGGGTGAAGAGGACGGCGGGGTCGGTTGGTTTGGCGGATGCGGGTGTGGCGGGGTGGCGCGCGGGGCGGCTGCGCGCGGCGGCGGGATTGGGGGGCGGCGCGGGTTCGCGATCCGCGTGCGGCGCCGTTGGTTGGGGCGATTGCGATTGTTCGGGTTCGGCCCAATCGGCGATCGTGCGGGCGGCGGCGGCGCGGGCCAAGCCCATGGCGAGGTCGGCCAATTCCGCGCACAGGCGCAGGTGGCGCTGCGTGCGGTCTTCGGCTTGGGGCGGTTGGCTGGGTTGGGTTGGGTTCAGGATTTCGCCGCCTTAGGTAGTTACTATCGATAACAGTACTGCGGAATGCTTTTGCTAGGCAAGTGTTTTTTTTGGGTGGGCGGCCCTACATGTTAATTTAAATAACTGTTGGGGGCGGCGCAGGCGGGCGGCTTGGGACACTTCGTTGGTTCGGCGGGGGTGTGCGGCTTGCTTGCGGTGGCGTGCTGGAGCACGTCCTAGGCTTGCTAGTTTTTACGTGTAGTCAAATTATTGACAATTTTTTGTCGATAACGTAGTTATACGGACAAATGAGTATCGGCATGATCCATTTAATTGAAATTGAAAACTTTCTGTCAATCCGTGACCAGCAGGTGGTTGATCTGCGGATTTCGGGCAAGATTCCCGACGATTTTAATCGTTTTGCGCCGATCTATCCCGGAGCCGAGACCCGTGCACCCAAGGTCGTGGCCCTGTTCGGGGCGAATGCATCGGGTAAGACGAATGTTCTTAGGGCGCTAAATTTTCTCATCCATTTTGTACGCAATCCGGCGATTCTACTGCTGCCCAGTCTCGGTGTCGGACGATTCAACGATGAGGAGTGCGAGAACCGGCCGATCCGGTTGGTGGTGGAAATAGGCGGATTGGTGGATGCGACGCCCGACGTGATCGAACGCGCGCGGAATAATGAACCCGTGACCTATGGCACATATCGCTATGAGCTGGTGCTCGACGTACGGAATGGATCGACCCAACATGTTGCCCATGAAAGTTTACGCCAGCGGCCGAATGGTCGGGGCAAATGGCAGCGCGTCTTTGAGCGCGACGGCGCGGAGCATGTTCTTGGGTCAAAGGCGTTTCCTATCCAGGGGTTCCGCCATTTGCTCACCACGCTGGACCCGGCGGTCTCGATCATCGCGAGCTTTGCACAATTCCAGCACCCAGGCGCGCTGTTCATTAAGAGTGTTGTAGATCAAGCCTGTCAAATCATCGACTATCAGCCGAATGCTAGCGACGATGTGCTGATCCGGCTCATCGGTTCGAGGCCCGGCCTGCTTTCGGCGCTCAATGCGGATTTGAACCGGATCGATCTCGGCATCGAAGAAATGCGGGTGGACGCGACGGCCAACGGCTGGTTGGCCAAATTCCGGCACCACAAGCTCGACGCTGACATGCCGTGGTTGCTGCAAAGCCATGGCACGCGCGCTTTTATTCGCCTCTATCCTGCGATTGCTGCGTCACTTGCCTGTGGTGGCCTGGCGATCATCGACGAACTTGATTTGGCGATCCATCCCTTGGTCCTGCCAGAAATCCTGCGCTGGTTTCATGATCCCGATCGCAATCCGTTGGGGGCACAGCTTTGGTTTACGGGGCAATCAGCAACCCTTCTCGATGAGCTAACGCCCGAGGAAGTGTTACTCTGTGAAAAAGATCGCCAAGGACGCAGCACTCTTTTCCTCGCTCGCGATGTTGCTCGCCGCGATGATAATCTGCGCCGAAAGTATCTATCCGGCGTTTATGGCGCGGTGCCACTGATCGGATGAGACGGCAGCTGGCGAGACGGCCGCAACGCGCCCCAATCTTCGTCGGCTGCGAAGGGCGCAGCGAGATGGGCTATGCTGGATGGCTGCGCAATTTGATCCGTGACCGAAAATTACCGTTCCATCTCGAGCTTGCCGACCTCGGACGTGGTGCTGGCGACCCTTTTGCGCGCGTCGATATGGCAATAGAGCGCATAAAGAAATTCGAAAGGAATCGAGAGCTATTCATTGCGCGATTTCTCTTTCTTGACACAGACCAGCTCGCGGCCGATCCCGACCGGGCGGAGCGGGCACGTCAGCTAGTGGATAAGCATAGGTTTATCGTGATTTGGCAGGAGCCAACGCACGAAGCGTTTCTGTTGCGGCATTTGCCGAGGTTCGTTACGTATCAGCCGCCGGACAAACGGACGGCCGACGCCGCTTTGATCAAGGCATGGCCTGAGTATCGTAAACCTTGCAGCGCTGAGCAGCTCGAGCAGCGGCTTCGTCTTGATGGCGCCCACAGGGTTGCAAAGCAGTTGCCGGCGCTGGCTGATCTGTTGCGTATGATCACCCTCTGGGAAGACTAACTGACGACTGTCGGCGGCTGTCGGCGGCCTTGCCCGCCGCGCCCTAAATCTGCCATCTTCGTTGCGGCCATATCCGGCCGATAACGCAAACTCAACATGACCCAGCCCCCTATTGGGGCACAACTTGACGCCACCGACTGCGTTGGTTAATCAGTTAATTAACTCAAGCGCTCGGGACACATCAACCATGGCGCAAGCCTATATCGTCGCAGCCCTTCGTGCCACCAGGGAGCGCGCCGCTGGACGCGCCGGGGGGGGCAAATTGATGGCAACCCTGGTGCATGCTTTGCACACTCTGGGGTAAACGCTATGGCTGGCTGGGGTAAACGCTATGGCTGGCAGACCATGTGCGAAGGCGGCGGTATGGGTAATGTGACCATCGTGGAACGCCTGTAAATTTTTCGGGTTTGAGGGAGTTTAGACATGTTACTTGATCGTTCGGTATCTGCGGTGGTGACCGGTGGCGCATCTGGCCTGGGGGCGGCCACTGCGCGGCTGTTGGCATCTAAAGGTGTGAAAGTTGCGATATTTGATTTGAACGCTGAGCAGGGCGAGGCGCTGGCGGCAGAGTTGGGCGGCGTGTTCGCACCTGTGGATGTGACCGATGAGGCATCGGTGGTGGCAGGCTTTGCCAAGGTGCGGGCGGCGATTGGCCAGGAACGCGTGCTGATCAACTGTGCAGGCGTTGGGGCAGCCGTAAAAACGGCTGGGCGCGACAAGAAAACTGGCGAAATTAAACATTTCTCGCTGGCGATTTTTGATAAAATTATTCAGATCAATCTGGTTGGTACGTTTCGTTGCATCGCCCATTCGGCGGCCGGCATGCTGACGTTGGAGCCCAACGCAGATGGCGAACGGGGGGCGATGGTGAACACCGCATCGGTGGCCGCCGAAGATGGGCAGATTGGCCAGGCGGCGTATTCGGCATCGAAGGCCGGGGTGGTGGGCATGACCCTGCCGATTGCGCGCGATTTGATGAATGATGGCATTCGGGTGAACACCATTCTGCCCGGCATTTTCAGCACGCCGCTGCTGCACATGGCGCCGGAAAATGTGAAAGCCGCCCTGGCCGCATCAGTGCCGTTCCCCAAACGCCTGGGGGCGCCGGAAGAGTTCGCGCGTTTGGCGGTTGAGATGTGCGAAAATGGTTATTTTAATGGCGAAGATGTGCGGCTTGATGGCGCTATTCGTATGGCGCCGCGCTAACCGCGCAGATAAAAGGCTGGGCGCGGACCATAAGGGTTCGCGCCCGGCACATTTTTTTCGCCAGCCGGATGACGCACAATCGCTGATTTAGCCCCACTCGCCGCGACAAAACCGGCATCCGAAGGCACCGGCGCGCGCGAGCGTTTGCTGGAGGCGGCGGCGCAGCTGATTATTGAGCGCGAAACGGTGGATATTTCGCTGGCCGATATTGCCACGCGTGCCGGGTTGAATGCGGCGCTGGTAAAATATTATTTTGGCAGCAAAAACGGCTTGCTGATGGCGCTATTGAAACGCGATGCCGGTGTTGCCTTGCTGCAAATGACCGAGCTGCTATCGATGAATGTGTCGCCGGCGCAAAAGATGCGGCTGCATTTGCGCGGCATTATGACGACCTACCGGCGGTCGCCGTATCTCAATCGGTTGCTGGGCACCATGATCACCGAGGGCGACGCGGACACTGTCGGCGCCGTGCACGAGGTGTTTGTGCGGCCGGTGCTGGATTGCCAGCATCGCATTTTGGCTGAAGGGGCGGCGGCGGGCAGTTTTCGCAGCGTGGACCCCATGCTGTTTTATATGGGGGCGATTGGCGCCTGCGATCAGTTTATGATGTGCGAGCGGATGTACCGGCTGAGCACGGGGCAAGCACCGGAGCCGGACTTTCAGGATCGCTATATGCGCCATGTCGAAGATTTGGTGATGGCGTCGCTGCGGCCCGACAGTGCCACAGGTAACGGCGCATAGCCGCCCAGGACAATCGGATGAAAGTAAGACCCTTCATTTTTCTGAAGAAAAAGAAGCAAAAAGACTCTTATAATGCTGGGCCTGGGGCAACCCTGCCACCGCATTCGCCGAACCAGCGTCAAAAAAGTCTTTTTTGTTTCTTTTTTCTTCAGAAAAAAGAAAATCCTTACTTTTTTGCATTCACCTGATTGCGCCGCCTAGCCACCCGCCGCACGCGCGATAATTTGGGTGGTGCTTTGGCCGGGCACCAACTCGGCGAGCACCACGGTGCCGCCGGCGGCCATGACGACATCGGCGCCGACCACATTTTCCACGCTGTAGTCGGAGCCTTTGACCAGCACGTCGGGCAGTAAAGTTTCGATCAACGCTAAGGGCGTATCGTCGGCAAACGCCACCACCGCATCAACGTGGCGGATGGCCGCCATCACCTGGGCTCGGCTGGCGAGCGTGTTGACCGGGCGGGTATCACCTTTGAGGCGGCGCACGCTGGCATCATCGTTTAGGCCGACCACCAGCCGGTCGCATTGGCGGCGGGCGAAGGCCAGCAGGGCGACGTGGCCGGGGTGCAAAATATCAAAGCAGCCATTGGTGAAGCCCACCGACAGGCCTTGGGCGCGCCAGTGCGCGACCAGGCGGGCGGTATCGGCAAGGGTTAACAGGCCGGCATTGGGGGTGCGGCCGCGGGCGACATCTTGGGCGGCGAGTTCGTGCAAAACTTCGGCAATGTCGGCAGTGGCCGTGCCGAGCTTGCTGACCACGACGCCGGCGGCGGCATTGGCAATGTGCATGGCTTGCGCCAGTGGGCGGCCATCCGCGTGGGCCAGGGCCAAGGTTGCGATGACGGTATCGCCGGCGCCTGAGACATCGAATACTTCGCGGGCGCGGGCGGGCACGGTGACGGCGGGTTCGTTCGCCTCAATCAGGGTCATGCCGCGTTCGGAGCGGGTGACCAGGATGGCATCGGCGCCGCAAGCGGCGAGCACGGCCCGCGCCGCGGGGTCGATGATGGCGGCGCTATTGGCGAGGTTGGCGCCGTGCGCTTCGCTGAGTTCGCGCAAATTGGGGGTGATGCAGGTGGCGCCAAAGTAGCGCCGGTAATCGGTGCCTTTGGGATCGACGAACACCGGTTTGCCGGCCGCGCGGGCAGAGGTGATGGTGTGGGCGAGCAAGGCTGGACTGAGCACGCCTTTGCCGTAATCGGATAACACCAGCGCATCGGCTTGCGGCAAAGCGGCATCGATGGCCGCCAGCAGGGCGGCTTCTTCTTCGGTGGTGACCGGGGCGCGGCTTTCTTCATCGGCGCGCACCACTTGCTGGCGGCCGGCGATAAAGCGGGTTTTGGTGATGGTGGGGCGGGTGGCGCTGCGCACCAGATCGGCGTGGATGCGCGGGTTTTCACCGAGCAGGGACGCAAGCCTGGTGCCGGCTTCATCTTGTCCGGCAAGGCCTATCAGAATGGCGTTGCCGCCCAGGGACGCGATATTGGCGGCGACATTGCCGGCGCCGCCGGCCATTTCGCGGGTGCGGGTGAGGCGGATGACCGGCACCGGGGCTTCTGGCGAGATGCGGTCGATATCGCCGTGGAGGAAGCGGTCGAGCATGACGTCGCCAATGGCGAGAATGGTAAGGCGGCTGAAATCCATGGGTGGTTTATAAGCGTGCGGTGCGGCAAAAGGCCAGCAAAACGGGGGAACAGGCGTGTGCAAAAAAGTAAGAATTTTCTTTTTTCTGAAGAAAAAAGAAACAAAAAAAACTTTTTTGACGCTGGTTCGGCGGACGCGGTGGCAGGGTTGCCCCAGGCCCAGCATTTCAAAAGTCTTTTTGCTTCTTTTTCTGTAACTCCCAAGCCCCTAGGCGTTAAGGGT
>JBBARC010000022.1:0-47442 GCA_040400005.1 Acetobacteraceae bacterium
GGCCAGACGCCCCCCCGCCAGATGTCGTTCCATAAAGCGTGCCGCCAACATTGATCAGCGCGGCTTGTGGGGAGCCCCCGTCACCCGATCCTGAAACGGAATAGACCGTCGAAAATGTGGCGGCTCTGGCCAATCCGAACGACAAAAGAACGACCGCAAACGCGTTTACAACGTATCGATATAAACGAACCACGGATTGTCTCCTTTTGACGCCACAAAAACAAGAATTATCCCGAATTTGGCTCATGCTGCGAAAACCGCGTTGGGCGGCGAAGGGATTATGGTCCTGCATGTGCGATCGTCCTGGTTACGGTGTTCTGTGGAGGCGGGCGTAACGGACTACGCATCAATAAGGCGGGCATCAGTGGAGCGGGGCATCAGTAAGGCGGGTTGATAGCGGTCCAGGGTCGGCGGTGTCGTCTCACTGCGTGCAAAACATGTCTCATCCCACGCAAATTACGCCCCCTGCCTCTAACGCAAGCGCATGGTGGCGGCGGTCTGGCGATGTTGGGCCGCCGGCTAGCGTGGCCGGCCATATTATGGCGCGACTAGCCGCCCAATTGGCGACGCCATCACAATGCTCTTAGGTATATTGGACTTCCTCGGTAAACCCAGCGCTATAATCGCTCATGCGATTAGCGCCGTTCGATCAGCAGATACATCCTGACGAGGTCAGGATGCTTCAGAAGACGCAAACGTACCGGCGTCGGGCGCATGCGCAGGGTGAACACGTAGTCGATCACCGAATCGATCTCCGGCTCCGTCTCGAACCTGTGGGAAACCATGTAATTGTTCATGCAGGGGGCGACCCGCGAAAAGAAGGGCCGCCCGATCACCCGTGACGGCGAGAGGCCGCTTTGTTGGCTCTCCTCCTGGTTGTAGGCTTCAACCACCGTATCCAAGGCCATGGCGACGATGCCAAATGGGGCACGGTTGAGAGACGCGTCATCGGCGTTTTTTAGAATTTTCAGAAGTCCCGGGTCGTCGAATACCACCGCCTGCTTCCATCTCTCGTGGAGAACGTCACGCTGGAACAATATCTATCACAGCGCAATCGGGTGAATGCACAAAAAGTAAGAACTTTCTTTTTTCTGAAGAAAAAAGAAATAAAAAAGACTTTTTTGACGCTGGCTCGGAGCGCGCGGCGGCAGGGTTGCCCCAGGTCCAGATTGTAAAAGTCTTTTTGCTTCTTTTTCTTCAGAAAAAGAAGACACTTACTTTCATCCGATTGCCCTGATTTCTATCACGAACAAATCCGGTTCTGCAAATACCCTAATACTACAAGAGCCCTGACCCAGCCAACAACCGGGGACCGTTAAACCGATCCATTTTCTGCGATAACAAGCCGGCGCCACACCCTATGCTGGTCTGACTCCCTTGAAGTGATCCGCTCGTAATGGGGCAACAACCCGTACTCTCCAGGCAATGGCGAATGTCCGCTTCCGCAGTTTCGACCGCAAAAGCAGCCCCGCCGCCTTTGGCCAATACCCGGTCACCTACAAAATTCAAACGGACCCGTTACCCAGCCATCATGCCGCGCAACAGATGGTTGCCGCGTGTATCGTGCGCACGAGCAGAGGTTTGTCGGGACACGGGCCGTACCAATCGTCCGGCGTTGTCTTTTAGCTGTTCACGGCGGGCGAAAACAGCATTTGCACGGTTTCCGCCCGGCCTGGCCGGCCTAACACTGCCAGCCCATCGCCAGTTTCAGCGACCGCATCGCCTGGCGGTTGCAAAACATTTTCGCCATTGGCGCGGTGCAACGCCACCACCAAAAACGCGCCGGCGGCCATTTTTTCGATGGCCGTCATGCTTTGCCCGGCGGCGCGGCTGCCGGCGGCGACCGGCACCACTTCTAGCTCCATGCCCCAGCGGCGCAGGTCGCGGGCGATGTCGCGGTGGTCGCGCGGGCCATCGACCAACGCGGTGACGTCCTGGAACAGCAAAATCTCGGCCATGCGCTCGGCGCCGATATGGGCGGGGAGGACGACGCGGTTGGCGCCGGCACGCAGGAGCTTGCTTTCGGTGGAGGGGGCCTCGCCGCGGGCGATGATGGTTAAATCTTTGTTCATGAAGCGGGCGGAGAGGGTGATGAACACGTTGGCGGCATCGTCGGGCAAAACGGTTGCCAAAGCTTTGGCCCGCATAATGCCGGCGCTGGTGAGGGAGGCTTCGTCGGTGGCGTCGGCCGCCAGGCACAAATAGCCGAGGTCGCGGCCGGTTTGCAGGCGGGCTTCGCTGCGTTCCAGCACCAGAAATTGGGTGCCGGCGTTTTTCAGCTCGCGCGCTAAAGTTTGGCCGATGCGGCCAAAACCGCAGATGATGACGTGGCCGGACAAATGGTCGATATCTTTGCGCATGCGGCGGGTTCCCAACAGGATTTGCAGCTGGCTGGCGGTGATGAGCTGCACCAGGGCACCGGTGACAAAGATCATGCCGGTGCAGCCGGCGACGATGAGGGTAATGGTGATGGTGCGCATCTCGGGCGAGATGATGGGGTGGACTTCGCCGTAGCCGACCGTAAACACGGTCATCACCACCATATAAATGGCATCCCCTAGCGGCCATCCGTGCAGCCAATAGGCGAGCACGGCGAGGTTGGACACCACCACCATATACAGAATGCCACCGAGCAAATTGCGCAGGGGCGATGCAAGCAAACCGTTCATCATCACCGATGTTCTATGCTAAGCGCGTGCCATGACCACATTCGTAAATTTTCCCGACTGGATGCCGTGGTGGGCGCAGCTGACATTGCTGATCGGCGGCATACTGTTGGGGCTGGCGTTTGCTGCCATGCCGTTTAGCGTGTTTGGGCTAAAAGCGCGGCTGGAAACCTTGGAAGATCGGCTGGAGGATATCCAGACCGATATCCGGCGGCTGACGTTGCGGCTGCCAGAGCCGGGGGGGGCGGACCCGTATGAGGCGCCGGCTTTGACCCGCGCACGGGCTGCGCAAGATTTTGCCCCGGTTCGCGCCGCGGCACCCGAGTGGGAAGCGCCGCCGCCAGCGCGCGACCGTGATCGCCCGCCGATTCCGCCCGCCGCCGTGCAGCCCACGCGTAATGATGCGTTGCGGCCTGAGGCTTTGCGGCCAGATTTGGGCCGAGGCGAGGCTTTGCGCGCGGAGCCGCCTTTGCGCAGCCCGGCATCGGCGCGGGATGTGCCGCGCGGGCGGGCTGAGCCGCGCCTGCGGTAAAAATTTATCCCATTGATATGTATGGAGTTTTAGTATGAGCGTGGTGTTGACCAGCCGCCAGCAGGGCATTGTGACGGTGACCCTGAACCGGCCCGAAAAAATGAACGCGCTATCGGCGGATATGCGGGCCGGGCTGACACAAGTGTTTACCGCGCTGCATACGGACGACGACGCGCGCGTGGTGATTTTAACCGGCGCTGGGCCGCGGGCGTTTTGCGCCGGGTTGGATTTGCGCGAGCTATCGGGCGAAACCGGCACCGCCGCGAACGACACCATTATAGAAGCCGCCGGGCTGATAAAACTGATCGAAACCCTGCCCAAGCCGGTGATTGGCGCCATTAACGGCGTTGCCATCACTGGCGGGTTTGAACTGGCACTGGCCTGCGATGTGCTGATTGCCGCCGATACGGCGCGGTTTGCCGATACCCATGGCCGCGTGGGCATTTTGCCGGGCTGGGGGTTGAGCCAAAAATTATCGCGGCTGATTGGCATGGTGCGAGCGAAGGAATTGTCGTTTACCGGCAATTTTTTGGCGGCAGACAGGGCGGCTGCCTGGGGATTGATCAATCGCTGCGTGCCGGCGGGGGATTTGCTGGCAACGGCCGAGGCGCTGGCCGCCGACATGCTGAGCATTCCGGCCGATATGCAGGCGGCTTACAAAGCGCTGATCGATGATGGGTTTGCGATGAACTATGGCGCCGGGTTGGATTTGGAACTGGCGCGTGGCCAAGCCCGCAATGCCAGCGTGTCGGCCGATGCGATTGCGGCGCGGCGCGAGGCGATTCAGGCGCGGGGCCGATCTTTAGGGTAGATGGCGCTAGGGTAGGGTTTTGGGGTAGGCGGCGCGCGCCAAACGGTCGTTGATGGCAACACCCAGGCCGGCATGGGGAACGGGTGACACGGCGATGGCGCGCATGCCGGCGGCACTGCCCTGGGCATCGAGCAAGCGCAAGGCGGCAAACAGGTTTTGCGCGGCCTCGGTCACATCGCCGCGCGCGCTGAGATTGGCCATAATCGGGGCGGTTATGGATTGCGGGCCGAAGGCGAGCCAGGCTTCATTGGGGTTTGGCCGTGCCGCATTCAGCCGCACTGGCAGCGATGGCGCGTAGTGGGAGGGCAGCATGCCAGGGGAAACCACGGCGCTGTGCACATCGGCAATGGCGATATCGCCGATCAAATCGCGCAAAGTTTCTAGGGTAATACCGCCGGGTCGCCGCAAGATTGGGGTGGAACCGGATAGATCTAGCACTGTGCTTTCCAGCCCCACCATGGTTGGGCCGCTATCCAGCACCGCGGTTATTTTGCCGGCCAAATCGGCCAGCACGTGATCGGCGGTGGTGGGGCTAACGTGGCCGGAGCGATTGGCCGAGGGGGCGGCGATGGGGCGGGCCAATGCGTGCAGTAAGGCGAGGGCGGCGCTGGTTGCGGGCACCCGCACGGCGAGAGTGGCGAGGCCGGCACTGGCTAAATCATGCACCGGGCAGTTTGGCGCACGGGGGAGGATTAAAGTTATCGGGCCGGGCCATAACGCATTGGCGATTAGGCGGGCGGCTGGGTTGGCTTGCACGTGGGCGAAGGCGGCGGTGGCATTTGGGTAGTGGCAGATCAGCGGGTTGAAGTGCGGGCGGCCTTTGGCGGCAAAAATGGCGGCAACGGCCGCACCATTAGTGGCATCCCCACCTAGGCCATAAACTGTTTCGGTGCCGAAGGCGACCAGGTCGCCCGCGCGCAACATCCCGGCCGCCCGCGCGATGCCGGCGGCATTGGCGGCGAGCCGCTGGGTGATCACAAACCGCTGGCCACAAAAGCGCCGTTGACGAACTCGGGTTTGCCATAGGCCAGCGGTGCGCCGGCCAGATCATTCACTTGGCCGCCGGCGGCCAGCAGTATGGCGTGGCCGGCGGCGGTATCCCATTCCATGCTGCGGTCGAAGCGCGGGTAGAGATCGGCGCGGCCTTCGGCGATGCGGCAGAATTTTAGGGCCGAGCTGACCCGGGTGATGGAGGCAACGCTGCGGCCGGCCAGCACCTGACGCAAAAGGGCGGCATCTGGCGGGTTGCGCGAGGTGAGCACCCGTAAGCCGCCGGCCGGTTTGGCGCGCGCCCGCATGGCTCGCCTGCCGGCGCCATCGCGGACAAAAGCAAATTGCCCGACGATGCCACCGTAAAGGCGGGCGGCGGCGGGTTCGGCGACCACGCCGAGCACCGGGATGCCGCCGCGGACCAAGCCAATATTGACGGTAAAGCCATCACGGTCGGCGGCGAAATCGGCGGTGCCATCGAGCGGATCGACCACCCACATGGCGGCGGACTGACGCGGGGTGTAGCCGGTGGAAATTTGTTCTTCGGCGATCACTTCAATATCGGGGGTGGCAGCCCGCAGGCCGCGCACAATCACCGCTTCTGCTGCGTGATCAGCGTCGGTGACCGGTGATTGATCGGGTTTTGCCACGGTGTGAAAGCCGCTGGCGCGGCGGGCCAGGATAACACCGGCGGCCTGCCAGGCGAGGTCGATTGCGACATCGAGAAGGGCTGCATCATCCATGCTGCCGGGGTAGCAATGCGCGCGCGGCTTGGCCAGGGGTTGGGTGTGCCGATGGACGTGTCACCCTGGCAAAAAGCTGGGTTGGTGTTAAGGTGGCGGCACAGTGTTCAGACGCCAAAAGATTGGAAATTTTCATGCTCGACGTCAGTTTTGCCGCAGCCACCCTGCCTGCATCGGGGGCGCTGGCCCTGTTGGTGCCTGAAGGGGGGACGCTGGCCGGTATCGGCGCGCTGGCCGATGCGGCCACCGGGGGGGCCATTGCGCGCGCGTTTGCGGCGGCTGAGTTCAGCGGCAAGGCGGGGCAATCGGTGACCATTTTGGCACCTGGGGCTGGGCTTTCGCGGGTGGTGGCGGTTGGTTTGGGGGCGGGCGCCGACATCAGCGTGCGGGTGTGTGAAGATGCCGGTGGGGCGCTGACGCCGTTGCTGGCCAAGGAAGCCCGCGTGATGCTGGCGGCGGATCAGCTTTCTGGCGCGCAGGCGGTGGCGGTGGCCTTGGGGGCAACTCTGCGGCGCTACCGGTTTGATCGTTACCGCACCACAGAAAAACCCGAGGACAAACCGAAATTTGTAAATCTTGTGGTGCTGACCGATGCGGCAGACGCGGCCGGGCTGTGGGGGCGCGAAAAAGCGCTGGCCCAGGGGGTATTTTTAACCCGCGATTTGGTGAGTGAGCCGCCGAATGTTTTGACACCGGTAGAGATGGCCACCCGCATCGAGGCTTTGCGCGATTTGGGCGTGGTGGTGACGGTGCATGATGAACCGGCCATGCGGGCGCTGGGCTTTGGCGCGTTGCTGGGGGTATCGCAGGGCAGTGCACAGCCGCCGCGTATGGTGGTGATGGAATGGCATGGCGGCACGCCGGGCGACAAGCCGGTGGCGTTTATTGGCAAGGGGGTGACGTTTGATACTGGTGGTATCAGCATCAAACCGGCCGCCGGCATGGAAGATATGAAATGGGATATGGCCGGTGCCGGGGCGGTTGTTGGCGCTATGGCAGCCTTGGCGGGGCGTCGCGCCCGCGCCAATGTTGTTGGCTTGGTCGGTTTGGTTGAAAACATGCCATCGGGCACGGCGCAGCGGCCGGGTGATGTGGTGACCAGTGCATCGGGGCAAACTATTGAAGTGCTCAACACCGATGCCGAAGGGCGGTTGGTGCTGGCCGATGTGATTTGGTATGCGCAACACAAATTCGCACCATCCCTGATGGTGGATTTGGCGACACTGACGGGCGCTATTATTATCGGGCTGGGCCATGAACATGCCGGGCTGTTCAGCAACGATGATAAATTGTCGGAGCAGCTGTTGGCCGCAGGTTTGGCGGTGGGTGAAAAATTGTGGCGCCTGCCGATGAACCGCGATTACGACAAGGCGATTAAATCGGATATCGCCGATATGAAGAATATTGGCGGCAGGGCTGCTGGTTCTATTACGGCGGCCCAATTCATTGGCCGGTTTGTGAAAGATTGTCCGTGGGCGCATTTGGACATCGCCGGCACCGCGTGGGCGGAAAAAGATACGCCGCTGGCGGCGAAAGGGGCGACCGCGTTTGGCGTGCGGTTGCTTGATAGGTTAATTGCGGATCGCGAAGCATAAACTGCCGATGATTGCGGTTACGATCACGGCCAGTAGCACTGCACCCATTGTGGTGCGGCTGGTGCGCGAAAATGCGGTGCCGGCGGAATACAAAGCGGCTTGTGCGGCCGATGGGTTTAGCGGTGCGTGCGGCACGGCAGTTTTGCTGTTGGGGGTAACGCCTGGCGTGTTGCTCGCCGGTGTTGGTGATGGCGCCGATGATTTGGCCTATGAATGGGCGGGCGCGGTTAGCGCCGCCCGGCTGTTGGGGTTTGCAGCGATCGCGATTGATGCGGCGGGCCTGTCGGTGGCCCAGGCGGTGGCGGTGGCAACGGGGGCTGTGTTGCGCGCTACACCGCAACTGCAACTGCGCGCCTTGGTAGATGAAGGCGCACCAAAACTGACGGCGATTGATATTGTCACCGCTGATGCAGTTTTGGGCCCGGCATGGTGGGTGGCGGCCGGCACCATTCGTGCCGTGTTGCTGGCGCGCGATTTGGTGACGGAGCCGGCAAACACGTTAAACCCGCAAACCTATGTTGATCGGCTAGCACCGCTGCGCGATGCCGGCATTACTATCGAGGTGATCGATGCTGCCCGATTGCTCGCCATGGGGGCGGGGGCGTTGCTGGCGGTGGGCCAGGGGGCGGCAAGCCCGCCGGCGCTGGTGGTGCTGCGCTGGCCGGGCGCGGGTGGCGTGCCGGTGACTTTCGTTGGCAAGGGTATTACCTTTGATACTGGTGGCATCTGCATAAAACCGGCCGACAAAATGTGGGAGATGCGCGCCGATATGGCCGGCAGTGCGGCCGCCGTGGGGGCGATTTATGCGCTGGCGTTGCGACGCGCGCCGACGGCGGCGAGGGCAATTTTGGCCCTGGCGGAAAATGCCGTGGGGGCTGGTAGTTACCGGCCCAGTGATGTTTTAAAAACGCTGTCGGGCAAAACTGTAGAGGTGGTGGATACCGATGCCGAAGGCCGCCTGGTGCTGGCTGATGCGTTGAGTTTTGCCGCGCGCGAAAACCCGCGTGCGATCATTGATTTGGCAACGCTGACCGGCAGTATGGTGACTGCGCTGGGCCACGTGACCGCCGGATTCTTTAGCAATGATGATGGGCTGGCCGATAAACTTGTAAATGCAGGTAGCCTAAGTGGCGAATCGGTGTGGCGTATGCCGATTGATGACAGCCATCGCCGCGCGCTGGATAGCGAGATTGCCGATTTGCGCCATTGCGTAACCGAACGCCTGGCCCCTGATGCCTGCCAGGCCGCCGCCTTTCTGCGCGAATTTGTGGGTGCCACACCGTGGTTGCACATTGATATTGCCGGGGTTGATAGCTGGGACGAGGCCGATGATCTCCACCCGCAAGGTGCGCGGGGGTTTGGGGTGCGGCTGCTGGATCGGTTTATTGCCGATCATTTCGACCCAGCCTGAGGGGTTTCGTGACCGAGATCGGCTTTTACCATTTGACCCGCACGCCGTTGCACCAGGCCTTGCCGGCGTTGCTGGCGCGCACGTTGGCGCAATCGGCGCGCGCGGTGGTGCGGGCGGGCAGTGCGGCGCGGGTGGCGGCGTTGGATGATGCGCTATGGGCGAGCCCTGATCACGATTGGCTGCCGCATGGCAGTGCGCGCATGGGGCATGGCGCGCTGCAGCCAATATGGCTGACCGATGGCGATGATGTGCCCAACGGGGCCACTTTTTTGTTTTTGACCGATGGTGCTGCGTGTGCCGCACCGGAAGATTTCGCCCGGGTGTTTGATTTGTTTGATGGCACTGACGAGGCAGCCTTGGCGGCGGCGCGATTGCGGTTTGTGAGTGCACGCGGTGCTGGGCACAGTGTAAGCTACTGGAAACAAGGCGCACGCGGCTGGGAGAAAGGCTAGGCTGATACAGGTTGATACAGGCTGCGTGGCCGCGGGCCAGACAATCGGGATTTGGGCATTTATTGCAATAAGGGGAACACCACCATGGACGTGCGCGCAGCCATTGCCTTTGCCGCTGGCGAAAAGCTGGTGGTGGATACGGTACAACTGGAAGGCCCGCGGGCGGGCGAAGTGCTGGTGGAAATTAAAGCCACCGGCATTTGCCACACCGATAAATTCACCCTGTCGGGTGCCGATCCGGAAGGGCGGTTTCCGGCGATTTTAGGCCATGAAGGCGCCGGCGTTGTGGTCGATATCGGCCCCGGTGTGACCACGTTAAAACGCGGCGATCATGTGATACCGCTGTACATTCCCGAATGCCGCCAGTGCAAATCGTGCCTGAGCCGTAAAACCAATTTGTGCACATCCATTCGCGCAACCCAAGGTTTGGGGGTAATGCCGGATGGTAGCAGCCGGTTTAGCTACCAGGGCAAACCTTTGCTGCATTACATGGGGTGTTCGACATTTGCCAATTTTACCGTGCTGCCAGAAATTGCCTTGGCGAAAGTGCGCGAAGATGCGCCGTTTGATAAAATTTGCTATATCGGCTGCGGTGTTACCACCGGTGTAGGGGCCGTGATTTTTACCGCCGGCGTTCAGCCTGGCGATAATGTGGTGGTGTTTGGCCTGGGTGGTATTGGCTTAAACGTGGTGCAGGGTGCCCGCATAGCCGGTGCCGATATGATTGTGGGGGTTGATATTAACCCGGCCCGCCGGACGCTCGCCGAAAAATTCGGCGTGACCCATTTTGTTAACCCCAATGAGGTTGAGGGCGACATTGTGCCCTATTTGGTTGATCTCACCCACGGCGGTGCCGATCATAGTTTTGAATGTGTGGGTAATACCACGCTAATGCGCCAGGCGTTGGAATGTGCCCATCGCGGCTGGGGTAAATCGACCATTATTGGGGTTGCCGGTGGCGGCCAGGAAATTTCGACACGGCCGTTTCAGTTGGTCACCGGGCGCACCTGGCAGGGCAGTGCCTTTGGCGGCGCGCGCGGCCGCACCGATGTGCCGCGCATGGTGGATTGGTATATGGATGGCAAAATCAACATCGATGATCTGATCACCCATGTTTTACCGCTGGAGCGGATTAACGAAGGTTTTGATTTGATGGCGCGCGGTGAGAGTATTCGCAGTGTGGTGGTTTTTTAAAACCGCGCCACTTGTCAGCTAGCTTTCTGCCAGCGCTAACTTTCCGCAAGCACTAACTTTCCGCAAGCACTAACTTTCCGCAAGCACTGGGGTTGGCGGCCAGCGTACGCAATTGCGCCCGGTGTTTTTGGCGGCATAAAGGGCCGCGTCCGCCTGCATCACCAAGCGGCGCGGATCGTCATCCGGGCCGCGGGCGGCAATGCCGATACTGACGGTGACACTGCTCAGGCCACCGCCTGTTGCAAAGCGGTGCACCGCCACACTGGTGAGAATGCGCTGGGCGGTGGCGTGCGCTTCGGCGGGGGCGACCCCGGTGAGGATAATGGCAAATTCCTCGCCGCCGAAGCGTGCCAGCAAATCGCTGTGGCGCAGTTGCCCCTGAATGGCGCGCACCACTTCGCGCAGGCAGGCATCACCCGCCAGATGGCCGTGCTGGTCGTTAAAGTATTTAAAATGGTCGATGTCGGCGAGTAGCAGAAAATCCCCGGCCGGTGGATTGCTGCACAGCTCAGTTAAGGCGAGATCAAGCCGGCGCCGATTGGCGGCACCAGTGACCGCATCGGTTGCGGATAATTCACTGAGCAGGCCGTTTTCGTAAGCCAGTTGTTCAATCTGCAAGGTTTGCAGCACGGCGTGTAAATACGCGCGCCGGGTGGCGCGTTCCTGGCGGTGCACTGCAAGCAAGGCGGGCACCGCAGCGGTGAGCAAAAAGCCCAGCGGGTAGAAGCGCAGCTGGTGCGGTAAATTTCCATGTATTATCGACAAAAATCCCAGACCTATAGCGGAAATCGCTGTTAATATAACGGCATGGGGTACTGGCAGGCGCAGAAAAAACAGCGACAACAGCACTGGTAAGGTGACCAAAAACAGATCGGTCAGCGCGGTTTCCGGCGGGCTGGCCCAGATCGCCAGCAGGGTAGTTGCGCAAAACACCAAGGCACTGGTAAGCATCGCGCCTTCGCGCACCAAAGACGCAACATCGGCGCGAAAAAATGCCGCTGTTATAATCAGGGCGGCGATGATGGGCACAATGGTTTGCGGAATGGCGATCGGCCAGCGTGGCTCGGCGATGACCAGCAGATTGATCAGCGGCACGATCATAGCGTACGCGGTTATGCAAATAAACGCAGTGCGGCGCTGTTCGCCGGCGCGGGCGGCGGATATGTCGGCCTCGTAGCGCGATCGTAGCGGCTCGGCGAAGCTTAGGCGCAGCCCTGTGCGGGCAAGCTCGGCCCGGGCCGCAACGGCCAAGCGGGCGCGCGGCGCCTGCCCGCCTTCATTGCTGTCTGCAGTGCCGTCGCGTGCCATCGATCCAACGCAGCCCAATTTTGATCACGTTGCTATGTTTGCCGGTGCGGGGCGGATGTCAACAAATAGCTGCTGACCGTGGCCTTGCCTTTGACGCGGTCCGGCTTAGCATGGCCCTAAATAAACGGCGCCAAGCGCCGGCCGGGAGGACCCGCATGCAGATTTTGCTTGACCAGTTGAGCGAAGCCCTAGGCCCGCACGGCATGATAACCGGGGCTGAGGCGGAAGAAAAAGCGTTTACCCCATGGGGTAGGCTGGGCGCGCCGCTGGCGGTGCTGCGCCCGGCTAGCACGGCCGAAGTTGCCGCAGTGCTGCGCATAGCCAGTGCGCACGGTGTGCCGGTAACCCCGTGGGGCGGCAAAACCGGGCTGGTGGAGGGCACCTATGCCGACAGCATTTTGGCATTGTCGCTGGACCGCATGGCGGCGATTGAGGCGGTGGACGTGCCAAGTGCAACCATGATCGTGCAAGCCGGCTGCGTGCTGCAAACCGCGTGCGAGGCGGCCGAGGCCGAAGGGTTGTTGCTGCCGCTGGATTTGGGCGCACGCGGATCGGCCACCATCGGCGGGGTAATTTCTACCAATGCCGGCGGCAACCGGGTGCTGCGCTTTGGTATGATGCGCGACATGGTGCTGGGGGTGGAAGCGGTGCTGGCCGATGGCACGGTGATTTCTGCGCTAAAACCGCTGATAAAAAACAATACCGGGTACGATTTAAAACAAATGTTTATCGGATCAGAAGGTACATTAGGCGTGGTGACACGCGCGGTGTTGCGCCTGCGCCCGCAACCGGCAAGCCAGTGCACTGCGTTGCTGGCGGTGGCAGATTTTGCAAATCTGCCCAAACTGCTGCGCCTGGTGGAAGCACAGCTTGGCGGCACATTATCGGCGTTTGAAGTGATGTGGCCGGCATTTTATGATTTGGTGACAACGCCGCCGGCGGCAGGCCAGCCGATATTGCCGCACGGATATAATTTTTACGTGCTGGTGGAAGCGATGGGCGCCGATGCGGCCGATGATGCCGCGCGGTTTGAACGCGTGCTGGCGGGTGCGATGGATGGCGGCCTGGTGGTGGATGCGGTATTGGCAAAATCTAAGGCAGAAACTGCAAAAATGTGGGGGTTGCGGGATGATGTGGCGCAACTGATGCGCAATTATCCGATCTGTATATTCGATGTGAGTTTAAAAATTGCTGACATGGAAGCCTATGTGGCGGACGTGCGGGCAGCGTTGAGCGCGCGCTGGCCGGCCAGCACGTTAGTGGTGTTTGGCCATTTGGGCGATGGCAATTTGCATTTGGTGGCAAGCGTGGGTGATGCCGGCGCTAAGCGGGATATTGAAACTATTGTGTATGGGCCACTGGCCAAATGTGGCGGGTCGGTATCAGCAGAGCACGGCATTGGCTTGCAAAAACGCGATTGGCTGAGCGTATCGCGTAGCCCGGCAGAAATTGCGCTGATGCGCACGATAAAAGCAGCGCTTGACCCAGGTGATATTTTAAACCGCGGAAAAATTTTTGGCGATTTGGCGGATGGCAGCACACCTAGTTACATGAAAGAGACAGCACAATGAACGGCGCCGAATCTTTGGTTAAAACTTTGGTTGCTAGTGGGGTAGAGGTTTGCTTTGGCAACCCTGGCACCAGCGAGATGCATTTTGTCGCAACCCTTGATCGGGTTGATGGCATGCGCGCCATTTTGGGGTTGTTTGAAGGCGTGGTGACCGGGGCTGCCGATGGTTACGGCCGCATGGCAGGCAAGCCGGCGGCAACCTTGCTGCATCTTGGGCCAGGGTTGGGCAATGGGTTTGCCAATTTGCACAACGCGCGCCGGGCGGGGTCGCCTATTGTTAACGTGGTGGGCGATCATGCGCGCTACCATGCGCAATATGATGCGCCGCTGACATCGGATATTGCAGGGCTTGCGCGCACCTGTTCGGCCTGGGTGCATAGTTCTATCAATGCGAAATCGGTGGCGGGGGATGGTGCGCGCGCGGTGCAGGCAGCACGTGGCACGCCGGGGCAAATTGCGACACTGATTTTGCCGGCCGATACCGCGTGGGATGAAGCCGATGGCCCGGCCGATGCGCTGCCGGTGGCGCCGCCGCCACAGGTTAGCGGCGATACCGTTGATCGGGTGGCTAAACTTTTGCGTGAAGGTAAGCGCACCGCTATCCTTATTCGTGGCACTGGGTTGTTGGCCGAAGGGTTAGACCAGGCCGGGCGGGTTGCCGAGGCCAGTGGCGCGCAACTGATGTGCGATACCTTCGTGCCGCGGCTGCAACGTGGTGCCGGGCGGGTGATGATTGAACGATTGCCGTATTTTGCAGAGCAAATCGTGGATTTTCTGGCCGGCTACGAAAATCTGATTTTGGTCGGGGCCCAGGCGCCGGTATCGTTTTTTGCCTATCCCGGCAAACCTAGCTGGTGCACACCCGATGGTTGCCGCATTACCTATTTGGCGCAACCGCATGAAGATCAGGTGGGGGCGTTGCGGGCGTTGGCCGATGCGCTGGGGGCCCCGGCCCAGCCGACCAAACGGGCCGGGCTGCAGCGGCCAGATTTGCCCACCGGCGCGCTGAACCAGGTGAGTGCCGGCACCGCCATTGCGGCCTTGTTGCCGGAAGGCGCGGTGCTGATTGATGAAGCGGCAACCAACGGCCTGGCACCTTACGCGTTTACCTCCGGTGCGGCGCCGCATGATTATTTGGGGCTAACGGGTGGATCGATCGGGTTTGGTTTACCGGTGGCAGTGGGGGCTTCGGTTGCCTGCCCAGACCGGAAAATTGTGTGCCTGCACGGCGATGGTGGGGCCATGTACACCATCCAGGCGTTGTGGACCCAGGCACGCGAAAAGCTGGATGTGATCAATGTGATTTTTGCCAATCGCAGCTATGGCATTTTGAATATTGAGCTTTCGCGGGTGGGGGCTGGCAATGGCGGGCCGAAGGCGCTGAGCATGCTGGATATTGGTGATCCTACCTTGGATTTTGTCAAATTGGCGCAGGGCATGGGGGTTGCGGCATCGCGGGCGGAAACGGCGGAGGCATTTGCTGATCAGTTTGCTGATGCGGTGAAGCAGCGTGGGCCGCGGTTGATTGAGGTGGTGGTTTAGGGGGGGGGGCGTTGCGAATGTGGCCGCGCCGGTGGGTTTAGCGTTAGGAAATATAAAGAGCATTCAAATGCAGCGCGCAATTTTGTGCGTAAGACAAAGCCGGAGTCATGGTATGATTTTGACTTGCCGAGCATTCCCGAGATCGGCAGTTATATTTCGATTAGTAAGCTCGATGTACGTGAACCATTTAGTGAGGACTGTATTGTTAGGCGCGTTTGGTAGCGCCTTAATCATGCCGGAGGCACCGAAAGCGTTGGCAACGTAAACGAGGTATTTGTTGAATGCGATATTTCGTGCGGCCCATACGCAACGGAGGCGTGGGAGAAAAAATTCGACGCTGCTGTGCGCCAGGGGGTAACGCTTGAACCGTTTGATATTGCGCGAGCCCGTCCCGCCGGCAACCGCAGTGATGATGCGTGACATGGAACAAAATATCACCTACGGGGTGATGCCCAGAAAACGCCGCTATTCCGAAATTACCGAATGCCGACCATCCTGGTAACAAGCAAGCTCAGCCTGGGCGTTGTCGGTTGCCGGGCAGCCCTGAAGTCTTTGATGGAACGCGTCACTGGGTCTCACCACAGGACTCTTCGCCTGATCATCCAGGAGATACGCCGATGTGTGGGCGAATGCCGCCAGCGTAGGATTTCTTCAGAGACATCATAGCGTTAGTGGAAAAGTTGGCGGAGGGGATGAGATTCGAACTCACGGTACGGGTTGACCCCGTACAACGGTTTAGCAAACCGCCGCCTTCAGCCACTCGGCCACCCCTCCGCCGGGGTACAAACACGGCGTTTGCACCCCTGGTTCTAAGGGCAACCCCCGCCTAGGTCAAACCCGGCCTTCGCCCCACCCCTGGGCCTACTCCGCGGCCTCGCCAATCCGCGCTTTTATCGCAGTATTGACCAGGGCCGGATTGCCCTTGCCGGCCATCGCCTTCATTACCTGACCCACAAAAAAGCCAAATAATTTGTCCTTGCCGGCCTTATATTCGGCCAATTTATCAGGGTTGGCGGCCAAAACGGCGTCCACCGCGGCATCTATCGCCCCCGTATCGGTGACCTGGCGCAGGCCCTTGGCTGCCACAATGGCGGCGGCCTGCTGCCCGGTTTCCACCATCGCCTCAAACACATCTTTGGCGATGCGGCCGTTGATGGTGCCGTCGCTGATCAGGTCGATCAGGCCGCCTAAGGCGCCGGCGCTCACCGGGCTGGTCTCGATCGTGCTGCTGGTGCGGTTCAGGGCCGCGAAAAAATCACCCAGCATCCAGTTGGCGGCCAGTTTGGCGTCGCGCCCGCGGGCGAGCGCCTCGTAGAAATCGGCAATCGCCTGTTCGGCGACCAACTGCAGGGCATCGTAGGGCGGCAGACCGTACTCGCGCACAAAACGGGCGCGTTTGGCATCGGGCAATTCCGGCAAGCCCGCTTTCAGCGTATCTACAAAATCCTGCGTCAGGATCAGCGGCAGCAAATCGGGATCGGGGAAATAGCGGTAATCATGCGCATCTTCCTTGCTGCGCATTGATCGGGTTTCTCCGCGGGCGGGGTCATACAGCCGGGTTTCCTGTTTTACGGTGCCGCCATTTTCATACAATTCCACTTGCCGGCGGGCTTCAACTTCTACGGCCTGCATCACAAAGCGAATGGAATTGACGTTTTTAATTTCGCACCTGGTGCGAAAATCCTCGCCCGCCTTGCGCACCGATACGTTCACATCGGCGCGCATCGATCCTTCATCCATGTTGCCATCGCAGGTGCCCAAATAGCGCAGCAGCGTGCGCAGCTTGCGCAGATAGGCGCCGGCTTCTTCGGGGGTGCGAATATCGGGTTCGCTGACAATTTCCATCAGTGCCACGCCAGCCCGGTTAAGGTCGATAAACGACTGGCTGGCGTGCTGATCGTGCAGAGATTTGCCGGCATCCTGTTCCAGATGCAGCCTGGTCACGCCAATGTCTTTGGTGGTGCCATCGGCAAGCTCGATGTTGACAACGCCGGTGCCAACAATCGGGTGGGCAAATTGGCTGATCTGGTAGCCGGCTGGCAAATCCGCATAAAAATAGTTTTTGCGATCAAACCGGCTGACTAAATTTATCTGCGCATTCAAACCCAGCCCGGTGCGCACGGCTTGGGCCACACATTCCTGGTTTAGCACCGGCAGCATGCCGGGGAAGCCGGCATCAACAAAGCTCACCTGCGTATTCGGCTCGGCGCCAAACACCGTTGATGCGCCTGAAAACAATTTGGATTTGCTAATTACCTGGGCGTGCACTTCCAGGCCTACCACCACTTCCCACGGGCCAGTGTTGCCTTCAATGATATAGCTCATGCTGCTGCTCCCGCACGAATGGCCGGCATGTGCGAAAATCCAGCCGCATCTTCAATCACTTGGGAAACCGCAAACACGGTTTCTTCATCAAACGGCTTGCCGATAATCTGCAAACCTAGTGGCAAACCTTGCCGATCCAGCCCTGCCGGCACCGACATGCCCGGCACGCCGGCGATGCTGGCTGGCACGGTAAAGATATCGTTCAGATACATCGCCACGGGGTCGTTCATTTTTTCACCCTGGGCGAAGGCCGCCGATGGTGCGGTGGGGGTGAGCAGCGCATCGACATCGGCAAACACATCGGTAAAATCTTTCAGTATCAGCGCCCGCACTTTTTGCGCGCGCAGATAATAGGCATCGTAATATCCGGCCGACAGCACATAGGTGCCGATTAAAATGCGGCGTTTCACTTCCTCGCCAAAACCTTCGGCGCGGGTGCGTTCATACAGTTCGATCAAATCATCGCCGGCCACCCGGCGGCCAAAGCGCACGCCATCATAGCGCGACAGGTTGGATGAGGCTTCTGCCGGCGCCACAATATAGTACGTTGCTAAACCATATTTGGTGTGTGGCAGGGATACATCGACAATGTCGGCGCCGGCGGCACGCAGCCAATCCAGGCCTTTTTGCCACAGCGCCTCAATTTCGGCCGGCATGCCATCGGCGCGGTATTCGCGTGGTACGCCAATGCGCAAACCTTTCACCCCACGATTACAGGCGGCTTCGTAATTGGCTACCGGCAGATTAAAACTGGTGCTGTCATTGGCATCAAAACCGGCCATGGCCCCCAGCAATATCGCGTTATCGCGCACGGTGCGGGCAAAACTGCCAGGCTGATCCAGCGAGCTTGCAAACGCTACGACACCAAAGCGCGAACAGCGGCCGTAGGTGGGCTTTATGCCAGCAACGCCGCAAAATGATGCCGGCTGGCGGATTGATCCGCCGGTATCAGTGCCAGTGGCGCCCATGGCCATGCGCGCGGCAACTGCTGCGGCCGACCCGCCCGATGATCCACCGGGCACCAGCAATGCGGCAGGGTCGCCGGCGCGTTGCCAGGGGTTGACCACCGGGCCAAACGCCGATGTCATGTTGGAAGACCCCATGGCGAATTCATCCAAATTCGCCTTGCCCAAAAACACCGCACCGGCCGCCTTTAAATTGGCGGTCACCGTGCTTTCATAGGGCGGCACAAAATTTTCTAAAATCCGGCTGCCCGCCGTGGTGCGCACGCCGTTGGTGCAAAACAAATCTTTAATTGCCAGCGGAATGCCGGCAAGCTCCCCCGCATCGCCGCGCGCCAAGGCGGCATCAGCGGCTTTGGCGTCCGACCGGGCGGCATCACCGGTTACCGTAATAAACGCATTTAGCGTGGGGTTAAGCGCTGCCACCGCCGCCACATGGGCATCCACCAATTCCACGGCCGAAAATTTGCGTGCGCGCAGCCCGTCACGGGCGGCGGCGATGGTGAGGTTGGTTAGCATTATTCAACAACTTTCGGCACGGTGAAAAACAAACCATCGCGCGCCGGCGCGTTGGCTAAAATACGCGCAGGATAGCCACCATCGGTGACCACATCAGGGCGCAGACGCAGGGCAATGGCGGCACCACCGGTGAGCGGCTCAATGCCATCCACATTCACTTCGGCGAGCTGCTCAATCCAGCCCAAAATGGCGTTCAGCTCAGTCTGCATGCGCGGCACATCAGCCTGCGGCAGGCTAATGCGAGAAAGCTTGGCAATACGCAAAACGGTTTCGGCATCTAACGACATGGGGGGTCCTTGGGCGGTAGGATAAGGAAGGCCAGGGGCTTTGCCCCTGGACCCCATTAAAGGCGCGCCTTTAAAATCCTTTAGGTTGGGTTTGGGGGGAAGGGGGCTCGCACGGTGCGTTGCACGGTTCGTGTCAGCCCCCTTCCCCCCAAACCCAAGTTAAGGGTTCTAAGGGCCTGCCCTTAGTGGGGGGCGAGGGGGCAAAGCCCCTCGCCTTTTTTACTACCACCAAGGATACCGCCACCGATGGCCATCAGCAACCTAACCGATCTGCGGGCAGCCCTGGCCCCTGGCACCAGGCTGATTGGGATCGACCCTGGCCGCCGGGTGATTGGGCTGGCCTTGTCGGATGTGAGCCTAACCATTGCGTCCCCCATGGGGGCTTTGGCGCGCGGCAAGCTGGGTGCCAATGCGGCGGCGATTGCCAAGATTGCGCGCGTGCAGGGGGCGGGGGGGCTGGTGGTGGGGTTGCCGTTGTCGATGGATGGCACGTTGGGGCCGGCGGCGCAGGCGGCGCGCGATTGGGCGCGGGCGTTGAGCGAGGCGACTGGGCTGCCGGGGGCGATGTGGGATGAGCGTTTGTCGAGTGCGGCGGTGAACCGGTTTTTGATCAGCGAGGCGGATATGACGCGGGCGCGGCGAGCGGAAATTGTTGATTCCATGGCGGCGGCCTACATGTTGCAAGCAGCTTTGGATGCGACTGGTCGGTAACGTGCACGTGACGCGACAATGTCGCTGGACGTGCTGCGGTAGTGGTGGCACACCCGGCGCCGTTCACGCGTCTGTGAACAGCCGCGCCTCACCAAGGGAAACCCCGTTTTATGCTGCGCACCGAGATCGTTAGTGGTTTAGAAAGCCTGTTGGGCGCGATGGCTGCGGCCGAGGTGCCTGATGTGGTGGAACGGGTGTACCGTGATGTGTCGCGCCAGGCCGGTGAGCCGGTGAAAACCACTGATGTGCTGATTTGCTATCAAAAATTCATGATGTCCTACAGCACTAAATTCACCGATGTGGAACGCCGCATGATGCGCGTGCTCGATATTCAGGAATTTGCCGAAACCGATTGGTGGGGCAGCCTGATCGCGGCCTCGGGCGGTGGCACGCAACTGCCGGAACCAGCCACCATTGGCCGCCCGCTGTACCGGCTGCGTTTTGTGATTGATTATTTGCCCAGCGTGATCGCGCTGCTGCGCCAGGATGCGCCGCAGGCTCCCGCCAAGGGCCGCGGGCCGGGGCGGTTTGTGCTGCAATTGTCGGAAGAAGGCGGGCGCTATTCATCGCCCGCGCGCATTATTGCGGCGATCGAGGCGGTGACCCAGTTGTATCAGGCGTTTGCCGATTTGCTGGGACTGCCGGAAAGCGATTTGCTGGTGCAGGCGTGCGATTCCGGTGCCGACAAAACGTTTACGTTTAGCGGCCTGCCAGAACTGACCGAGCGTGTAGTGGAATGCTTGCTGGAAGTGTGGCGCAACGCGATTTATTTTCGCGAAAAGAAATTCGCCGATCGGCTGGATCTGATCGCCAAGGCGCTGCCGGTGTTGAACGACATTGCGCACGCCGAGGAACAATCGCGCATCGCGCCGGAACGGGCTGAATTAATTCGCCGCAAAGTGATTGGGGCTGCCCAAAAATTCATCGAAACCGGCTCGACCATCCCGGAGATGGAGAATTTTACCAGCTACGTGCCGCGCCAGTTGCTGGCGCCGAAAGAGGCGCTGCTGCTGGAAGGCAAGCACGCGGCTTAGCCTGAGCCGGCCAGGCAGGATCACCCGCGCTGGCCGGCTCATCAGCAGACGGCACAGCGTTAGACTGGCACAGGGTTAGACTGGCACCGGGTTAGACTGGCACCGCGGTGGTGTATTTCACCTGGCTGAGGGCGAAATGCGATGCGGCGGTGGCGACCGCCGGGTGGCGCAGTAATTCGCGCATGAGGAAGCGCTCATACTGCGCGACATCGGCGACAACCACCCGCATCTGATAATCCCATTCGCCCGACATGGCGTGACATTCCATTACTGCGGTGTGCGATCGGACAAAGCGCTCAAACGCTTGGCGCGCCTCTTCATCATGCGTGCGCATGCGCACCTGGCACATCACATTAACCCCCCGATCAACCTGCTGGGGGTCGACCAGGCGCACCAGGCCGCGCAAAACGCCGGTCGTTTCAAGCGCCTGAATGCGCCGCCAGCATGAGGCGGGTGAGGCGCCGACCTCCTGCGCGAGTGCGGTGTTGCTGCGGGCGGCATCGTGTTGAAGGGCGCGCAGAAGACGCCGATCGAGTTCATCCACGTGATTACATCCAATCGAAAATGCACGAAATTTGAAAGATATTACGACATATTTGGCAAAAATAAGCGATGATGAACACTTTTTATTCAGGTTAAGTGATAGATTTACACCATGAGTGACGCCGCCGCCTTACCGCCCGCAATGGCGCCCCCAATGGCGCCGGCTGGCAGCGCTGCCGATTGGACCCTGGCGCAGGGCTGGCACAGCTATCGCGCCGCCGATCACGCGCTGTGGGATCGTCTGTTTGCCCGCCAGCGTGCCATGTTAGCGGCGCGCGCGACGCCGGCCTTTCTCAAGGGGGTGGATGTTTTGCGGCTGTCCAGGCCGGGCATACCTGAGTTCACCGAGCTCTCGGCGCGGCTGATGGACCTTACCGGATGGTCCGTGGTGGCGGTGCCGGGGTTGGTGCCGGACGCGGTGTTTTTTGAGCACTTGGCCAATCGCCGCTTTGTCGCTGGCCGCTTCATCCGCAGCGCGGCGCAGTGCGATTACCTGCCGGAACCCGATATTTTTCACGACGTGTTCGGCCACGTGCCGCTGCTCGCCGATCCGGTTTTTGCGGACTTCATGCAAGCCTATGGCGCGGGTGGGTTGCGCGCGCGCAAACAAGGTGCGCTCGATCGGCTGGCGCGCCTCTATTGGTACACCGTGGAGTTTGGCCTGATCCGTGCGGCCGGCGGGCTTAAGCTGTATGGTGCCGGGATTGCGTCGAGCCACGGCGAAGCGATTTTCGCGCTCGATGATCCGGCGCCGCACCGTTTGGCGTTTGACCTCAAACGCCTGATGCGGACCCCATACCGGATCGATGATTATCAACAGACCTACTTCGTGATCGATAGTTTTGACGACCTGCTGGCGCAGACGCTGAACACCGATTTTGCCCCGCTGTATGACGAGGTTGCCGGGCTGCCCGATCTGGCGGCGGACACCATTGTGCCTGAGGACAAGGTTATCTGGCGCGGCACGCAAGCCGGCGCGGTGCGGCGGCGCGCGGTGGGATGATGCCGATAGGGTCTGTAACTTTTACCGGCGTTGGCTGCCTGCCGTCCGGGAGCCTGGCAGGGCACTCGGGTGAATGCAAAAAAGAAACAAAAAAGACTTTTTTGACGTTTGGTTGTGGATAAGGTGCAGCCAAAAGTCCCAGTCCCCAGTTTCAAAAGTCTTTTTGCTTCTTTTTCTTCAGAAAAAGATGAGTCTTACCTTTCACCCGATTGCCCTGGGGAGCCTAGTCATGACCCTTGATCCGCACAGTACTCTTGATCCGCACAACCCGCTCGGCCTCGACGGTTTTGAGTTCGTCGAATTCACCGCACCGCAAAAGGGCGTGCTAGAGCCTGTCTTCGCCGCGATGGGGTTTGTTCTGATTGCGCGGCACCGGTCTAAGGACGTGCAGCTCTGGCGCCAGGGCGACATTAACCTGATCGCCAATTATCAGCAGCAGGCACCGGCGGCCTATTTCGCCGCCGAACACGGCGCGTCGGCCTGCGGCATGGGGTTTCGTGTCAAAAACGCCAAGCGTGCCTATGAGCAGGCCTTGGCGCGCGGGGCGGAACCGGTGGCGACCAGGACTGGCCCGATGGAGCTGCGCCTGCCCGCGATCAGGGGCATTGGCGGGTCGATCATCTATTTGATTGATCGCTATGGCGAGGCCCTATCCATCTACGACATCGACTTCGATTATCTGCCTGGCGTGGACCGCAAACCGGCTGGCGCCGGGCTGCGGTTGATCGACCATCTAACCCATAACGTCTATCGCGGCCGGATCGCCCATTGGGCCGGTTTCTATGAGCGGATCTTCAATTTTCGAGAGATCCGCTATTTCGATATCAAGGGTGAGCATACCGGCCTGACCAGCAAGGCGATGACCGCGCCCGATGGTTTGATCCGCATTCCGCTTAACGAAGAGGGGGCTGGCGGCGGTGGCCAGATTGATGAGTATTTGCGCGACTATAACGGCGAGGGGATTCAGCACATCGCCTTTCAATGCGATGATCTGATGGCTTGCTGGGACCGTTTGCAGGCGCAGGGCGTGCCGTTTATGACCGCACCGCCGCAAACCTATTACGAGATGCTGGAGGACAGGCTGCCCGGCCATGGCGAACCGACCGCAGACCTGCAGCGCCGCGGCATCCTGCTGGACGGATCGACCGCTGCGGGCGATCCGCGGCTATTGCTGCAAATCTTCTCGCAGGCGCAGATCGGGCCAGTGTTTTTTGAATTTATCCAACGCAAAAAGGATGACGGTTTCGGCGAGGGCAATTTCAAGGCGCTGTTCCAATCGATCGAACGCGACCAGCTGCGGCGGGGCGTGCTGGTTGGCGCGGACCGCCTGCCATGAGCGCGCCTTTCAGCCTTACGCGTATCCACCATGTGGCGTATCGCTGCCACGATGCGCAGCAGACCGTTGCGTTCTATCAGCGTGTGCTCGGCATGCGGTTCACCACCGCATTTGCCGAAGATTATGTGCCATCGACTGGCGCGTTCGATCCCTACATGCATGTTTTTCTCGACGCCGGCGGCGGCAATGTGCTGGCGTTTTTCGAGCTGCCGCACCAGCCGCCGCTGGGCCGCGATGCCAATACACCGGCCTGGGTGCAGCATATCGCGTTCGAGGTGAAAGACGTCAAAACGTTGCTGGCGGCAAAAGCGCATATTGAGGCAGAGGGGGTCGAGGTGCTGGGCCCGACCTATCACGGTGTGTTCAGATCGATTTATTTCTTCGATCCCAACGGCCACCGGTTGGAACTTGCCGCCAATATCGGCACGCCGGCGCAGTATGACGAGCTGCACAGGCTGGCGCCGGGCATGCTGGCGGCGTGGACCGTTACGAAAACGGCGCCACGCCAGGCGGCCTGGCTGCATCAGGACCCGGACGCCGTGCCGTGACCGGCGAGACCTGGGCCGGCCAGCACGAGATTGACGAGACGCATGATCCGCAACGTCGGAGTTTTGTTGCTTCCGCCAACGGACATGCGGCGTTCCCAATTCAGAACTTGCCGCTGGGTATTTTTACCCCGCCCGATTTGCCGCCGCGCGGCGGTGTGGCGATCGGCGATCACATCCTGGATCTGTCCGCCGCGGCACAATCGCCGCTGCTCAGCGGTGCCGCGTACCAAGCGGCGCGGGCTGGCGCCGGGGAAACGCTCAACCCCCTATTGGCGATGTCTGCGCAGGTGCGGCGGGCGCTGCGGCGGCGGCTGTCGGCGCTGCTTGCGGCCGGCTCGCCACATACCGGCACCGTGGCCGGCTGGCTGTGGGACGCGCGCGCCTGCGGGCTGGGTTTGCCAGCGGCGATCGGGGATTATAGCGATTTCTATGCCGGCATTCACCACGCCGAGACGATCGGCCGCCAGTTTCGCCCCGATGCGCCGCTGCTGCCCAATTATAAGCATGTTCCCATCGGCTATCACGGCCGCGCCTCCAGTGTGCGCGCATCGGGCGGCTTGGTGCGGCGGCCGAACGGACAGTGCCTGGCCCAACGTGCCGTCGCGGGTGGGGTGGAGGGTGCCGAAGCGCCCACGTTCAGACCTTCGCAACGCCTCGATATGGAGCTTGAGCTCGGTATCTGGATCGGCGCGGGTAACCGGCCGGGGGAACCCATTGCCATCGCGGAAGCCGATCAGCATATCGCCGGGCTGTGCCTGTTGAACGACTGGTCGGCGCGCGATATCCAGGCCTGGGAATACCAGCCGCTCGGGCCGTTTTTGGCCAAGAGTTTTGCGACAACCATCTCGCCCTGGGTGATCACGGCGGAGGCGCTGGCGCCGTTTCGCATCGCCCAACCGCCGCGCCCCGCCGGTGACCCCAAACCCCTGCCGTATTTATGGGACGAGGCTGATCAGGCACGCGGCGCCTACGCGATTACCTTCGAGGTCAGCCTGCAGACCGAGGCCATGCGCCGTCACGGGCAGACCGGCTTCATTATCAGCCGCAGCGCCGCCCGCCACCTCTACTGGACCCCTGCGCAATTGGTGGCCCATCACACCAGCGGCGGCTGCGATCTGCGCCCTGGCGATCTTTTGGGCAGCGGCACGATTTCTACCCCCGACGGCAGCGGCCTTGGCAGCTTGATGGAACTGACCCGTAACGGCCAGGCGCCGCTGACCCTGCCCAACGGCGAGACGCGGTGTTTTCTCGCGGACGGAGATGCCCTCAGCATTAACGGGCGCGCCAGCGCCGACGGTTTTATAGCGATTGGCTTTGGCGATTGTCACGGTGTGGTCTCGCCGGCGCCGGGGGTATGAACAGCCGCGCTGCGTGTTAGCCGCCGGCGTTAACCGCCGCCACCACCAGCCCCGGGGTTAACACCTGCGGCAGCACCACCGGTGCGCCGCTGCGGGGATAAAACACATAAAGTGGCACCCCATCGGCGCCATGTTCGCGCAAGAAAGCGCTGACCACGGGGTCGGCGCGGGTCCAGTCGGCTTTTAAAAACGCCACATCATGGGCCTTGAAGGCGGCGCGCACCGCATCGGTGTTTAACGCCACCTGTTCATTCACCAGGCAACTGACGCACCAGGCGGCACCGGCATCGACAAACACCGGGCGGCCGGCGGCGCGTAAGGTGGCTAGGCGTTCAGGGGAATAGGCATCGGGCGCGCCAGTTTGCGCGCCATGTGCCGGCGCGCTGGCCAGGGCGTGCAACACAAACCCTGCACCACCCACCGCCATCAGGCAGGCCAGCACCCAGGCGGTTAACCCGTTTTGGGCGCTGCCAGTGGTGGTTTGGGCGCGGCCAAACGCAAACGCTGCAAACCCCACCAGCAGCGTGCCCGCCAGCACCAGCGCCAGCCCTTGGGCGGCTGCTTGCTGGGCCGCTACCCACACCAGCCACAACGCTGCCCCATACATGGGAAAAGCCAGAATTTGACGCAAATTTTCCATCCAGGCGCCGGGTTTGGGCAAGATTTTGAGTGCCAGATGTGGCGCTGCCGCCAGCAGCAACATGGGTGCCGCCAGCCCCACACCCAAAGCCGCGAATATCACCATGCCAATGGCGGCGGGGGCGGCCAGGGCGGCGGCAATCGCGGTGCCCATAAACGGCGCGGTACACGGGGTGGCAACAACCACGGCGAGCAAGCCGGTGAAAAAACTGCCGCGCGCCGCCAGCCCCTGGCCGGCCCCGGCAATGCCAGCGCCGATGGTGTACACCCCAGACAAATTAAGCCCGATCGCCAGCAGCACCCAGGCGGTGGCCGCGGTAAACACTAACGACTGAAACTGCGTGCCCCAGCCGGCATTGCCGCCCAAATACCCAATGGCGATGGTAAACCCGCCAATGGCCATGAAAGCAGCGATTACGCCTGCCGAATACAAAGCCGCTTCGCGGCGCACCGCACGCCGCCCAGCGCCGGATAATTTGGCCAGGGCCATGGCTTTCATTGCCAGCACCGGCAGCACGCAGGGCATCAGGTTCAGCACCAGCCCGCCGGCCAGCGCCAGCAACGCCGCCTGCCAAATGCCAGTGGTGGTGTGTGCGTGGGTGGGGCTAGCGTTGGAGCCAGGGAGGGGAGCCATGGTCACGCCGGGCATATCTTTGGGCGTGGTGGTGAGGGTGTAATCGGTTTCCGCGTTATAAAACCCGGTGATGTGCAGCACGCCAGACAATGCTTTGGGCGGGCTGCCTGCTTTGGCAAACGGCAATTTTAAGGTGATCTGGTTGCCGATGCCAATCACCGCTTGCTCGGCACCGGGGTTGATCAGCCCCTGGGTGTCACTGAAAAAATAGGCTTCCCGCATCATGCCGGCATTGCTGCCTTCCAGCCACAGCATGCCATTGGCATCGACATGGGCTTGCCACGGCGGGGGTTTCGGCAATTTGGCGTCGCTTGCGGCGAATATGGCGGCTTGCGCCCCGGCAGCACCGGTGCCTGCCGGCAGGGTGAGCGAAAAATGGCCTTCCTCGGGCACGCAAATGTTTTTGCACACCAGCCAGGTGGCATCCGCCGAAAGGGTCAGCGGGCCAGTGGCATCGGGTTTGGGCGTGGCGGTGGCACCGATCACCACCTCGCCGCGCAGGGCGTAGCTGGTCAGTTGCCCCTCGGTTTCGCGTTTGGGGGCGGGAAAGGTAAGTGCGCCCATAGTGATGCCGGCAACATCCAGGGTGGCGGCAGCACCGGCATCACCTGGGTTGATCCAGTAGCTGTGCCAGCCATCGGCAATGCGTAACCGCAACGCCAGCCGCAACGGCTTGCCCGGCGCGTAGCTATCGGCGCTGGTGATCAGGGTGGCGGTGGCGCGCGCGCTGCTAACAGGGGCACTTTCAAGTGCTGCTGCCGGGGTTGCGAGCATCAACAGGGGCAAAAGATATTTTAGCATGCCGTTGATATAGAGTGTGTGCACGCATCCGGCGAGATGGGCCGCCAGCAGAGGTGCCGGTTGCTTACAGGGCTTGCGATACGCTTTACCCTGCGGCCCATGATCCCACCTGATTTACCGGTCGCCGAAGCCATCCCCGCTTTGCTGCAAAGTTTAAGCGCCCGCCCCAACGCGGTGCTGGTGGCGCCGCCCGGTGCCGGCAAAACCACCACCATCCCGCTGGCCCTGCGCACCGCCGCCTGGCTTGGCGGGCAAAAAATCATCATGCTGGAACCGCGCCGCCTGGCTGCCCGTGCGGCGGCCACCCGCATGGCGCACTTAATTGGTGAACCGGTCGGCCAATCGGTGGGGTTTCGCACCAGGATTGAC
Organism: Acetobacteraceae bacterium; assembly: GCA_040400005.1. Taxonomy (GTDB): domain Bacteria; phylum Pseudomonadota; class Alphaproteobacteria; order Acetobacterales; family Acetobacteraceae; genus JBBARC01. The sequence continues at coordinate 27,884 of JBBARC010000022.1, forward strand.
CGCGCGGTGTCGGACGCCACAAGCATTGAAGTGATCACCGAAGGTTTGCTGGTGCGCAGGTTAGAACGCGACCCTGGGCTTGCCGGGGTCGCTTGTGTGATTTTTGACGAAATTCACGAGCGCAGCCTGGACAGCGACCTGGCGCTGGCCTTTTGCCTGGATCTGCAAACCGAGTACCGCCCCGAACTGCGCCTGCTGGCAATGTCGGCAACGCTGGATGGGGCGCGGCTGGCAAGCTTGCTGGACGCACCGATTATCGAAAGTGCCGGCCGCCTGCACCCGGTGACCATCACCCATGCGGCCAAAGACATCCCCCATATCCGCGACCTGCCCGATGCTATGGCGCGCGCGGTGCGGGCGGCCTTGGCCGATCACCCCGGCGATATCCTTTGTTTTTTGCCTGGCATGGCCGAAATCCGCCGCACTGAAAGTGCTTTGGGCCATTGTGGCGCGGTGGTGTTGCCGCTGCATGGCGATTTGCCGCCGGCCGAGCAGGACCGCGCGTTAAACCCGGCGGTTAATCAACGCCGGGTGGTGCTGTCCACCTCCATTGCCGAAACATCGCTCACCGTGCCGGGTGTGCGCATAGTTATCGATGGCGGGTATCGGCGCGCGCCGGTGCTGGATGCGGGCACCGGGCTTGCCCGCCTGACCACGCGGCGGATCAGCCGGGCGGCGGCCGATCAGCGCGCCGGCCGGGCCGGGCGGGAAGCGCCGGGGGTTGCCATACGGCTATGGACCAGCACCCAGCAGCGCGGTTTGGCGGCGTTCGACCGGCCCGAGATTTTGGACGCCGATTTGGCCGGCTTAACCCTGGCCTGTGCCGCCTGGGGCGCCGCCCCCGCCAATTTGCGCTTTGCCGACACGCCGCCGCCGGGACGGGTGGAGACCGCGCGTGCCCTGCTGCGCACGCTGGGGGCGCTGGATGATCAGGGCAAACTCACCGATGGCGGCCGCGAAATGGCCGCATTGGGATCGCACCCGCGCCTGGCCGCCATGATGCTGGCCGCCCGTGATGGTGGCGAAATGGCCTTGGCCGCCGATCTGGCAGCGATTTTGGAAGAACGCGATTCTTTGCGTGGTGCGGCGAGCGCCGATATGTTTTTGCGGGTGGCAGCATTGGACGGACGGGCTGAAAATGCCGATCGCGGTGTGGTGTTTCGCACGCGCCAGCAGGCCGGCCAGTATCGCGCGCGGCTGAAAACCCGTGCCCCCGCCGCCGGCGATATTGGGTTTTTGCTGGCGTGCGGTTTCCCCGATCGTATCGCGCTGGCGCGCGGCGGCGATGCCGGCGTGTTCAGGTTATCGGGCGGCGGCACCGCGCGTTTGCCGCCCAACGACCCGCTGGCGCGCGAAACATGCCTGGTGGCGGCGGGTTTGGAACAAAAAGATAGCGCCCGCATTACCCTTGCCGCCAGTTTGGATCTTACGCATTTGCCGCCGGTTTTAACCGCAGCGATCACCGAAACGGTGGAGAGCGGTTTTGATGCGGTGAGTGGTGCGGTGTTTTGCCGGCGGCGGCGTAGGCTGGGCCAGTTGGTGCTGGAAGATCGCATGGTGGCGGCCGATGGTTTACAAACTGCCGCCATTTTGGCGCGCGTGCTGTGCGAAAAACCCGATCTGCTGGCATGGACCCCAGCCGCCCGCCAATTTCAGGCGCGCGTTGGGTTTGCCCGCAGCATTGGCGCCGATTTGCCCGATATGGCGGATACCGCTTTGGCCGACGATGCCGCGATGTGGCTGGCACCGTTTCTGGCCGGGATGTCCAAACTTGCTGATTGCGCTAAGTTGGATTTGGCCGCCGCGTTACGGGCGCGGCTGGATTACGCAGGGCTTGCGGCGTTGGATCGGGATTTCCCCGCCGAGATCGCGCTACCCGGCGGGCGCGCCAAAATTGATTACACCCAGCCGGTGCCACAGGCGCAGGCCCGTGCTCAGGCGTTTTACGGGTTGCGCGAAACGCCAAAATTGGCCGGCGGGCGGGTGGCTTTGCGGCTGGCGTTGCTATCGCCGGCGGGGCGGCCGATTGCGGTGACGGCGGATTTGGGCGCGTTTTGGCAGGGCGGCTGGGCCGATGCGCGGCGCGATATGCGGGGGCGGTATCCGAAACAAAGCTGGCCGGAGGACCCTGGGCTGGCGGTGCATGTGGATACGCGGCGGCCACGGCCGATCGCGTAGCGTGGCGAGTAAGCCAATACGTAAAGACGTACTGATTGGCACAAAACGCATACAAAACAGAATTATCTCGGTTATTCTGTGACCCCCCGAAACCACAGGCGGCATTGCTTGGGCTTGGGAAGGCTGTTATGTAATGGATAAGTCAGTATTAAAAAAGAACAACTGACCCTCGGGGGAGAGATCTTATGGCGCATTTGTTTGGGTCGTCAGTGCCGCCCTTAGTGTTGCGGCATACTATCGTAAAAACGTCAGCCCGGCGCTGGCGCGAGGCGGGTTGTTCGGTATCGCTATTTGCGCTGCTTGCGGTTAGCGGCTGCGCATCGCAGGTTAGTACGGCCGATAACCAGACCTTTCATTCGCACTATGATGCGGGCGATTTCAAAGGGGCGGCGGGCATTGCGATGGCGGCTGGGCAGGTGACTGACGCCGGGCAGACGAAAAATATTGTTTGGTCGCTGAATGCGGGTGCTGCGCTGTTCCATGCGGGCGATCCGAAGCGGGCTGTTGCGGTGCTGGACACGACCGAGCAGCTGGCGCAGGCCAATGATAATGATCACATGCACAAAGCGATCGATTACCAGTACACCACCTATGACGGTGTGATGACTAACACCTATAAAGCACTTGCTGCGTTATCACTAAACGATAAGGCGACCGCGCGGGTTGAATTCAACCGCGCTGAGGATCGGCAGCGCAAGGCGGAGGAACTGTTTCAGGCGGAAGCAGCTGCGTCGCGGCGCCAACATAATGAAGCAAGCGCGCCCGGGTTTGATCAGGCTTTTGGTGCCGCTCAGGCGAATAAAGATTACACCGCGTCGATGGCTAATCTGACCGCCATGGCGGCGTATGCACCGTTCGAAAACCCATTTGAAACTTACTTGAGTGGCGTCTTCTTTGTCACGGAGGGTGATTATCAGAAAGGGATCGACCGCCTAAAGCGGGCTAAGGAAATTCTTGGGGCCACCTCGCAGGCGGCTATCGACTATGATTGGGCACAAAAAGCCCACCGCAAGCATGCGCGCGATGCGGTGCCTCAGGTTTGGGTGGTGCTTGAAAACGGCCAAAGTGCGACCTATTCCGCAATGCAGATTGTACTGCCCACGGTCACTGGTATGCCGATGACGTTGGCCTTGCCGGTGTTGAACCAGAACGCACCAGCCTACCCATTTTTTCGTGCCCGGCGTGACGGGATAGAGGCAGAATCAACGAATGTTGGTACGTTCGACTATGTCATGGCAAGCGAGTTCAAACGCCGTCAACCGGTGATCATGGCAGAGGCGATTGCTGAAGTTGTGCTCAAAAATGTTGCCGCTGAAGCGGCCAAGAAAAGTGGAAATGCCTTTGTTCAACTGGCTGTTGGTATTGCGGACAATATCTCGACAGCAGATACGCGTTCCTGGACCGCACTGCCAAAAGATTTCCAGGCACTGCGGATTCCGGTGCCGGGTGATGGCGTCGTGCAAGTGAACGGGCCGAATGGCGAAATGCTGGCCACCGCGCATGTGCCGCAGGGGCAGGCAAGCCTTGTGTATATAAAAGTGCAGCGCGCTGGTGCCCAGCCAGCGATTCAGGTTATTCCTCTATGAAACTGGGTAGAGCCGCCGTTTTTCTGAGCTTTGCGGCCGCTGGTTGCGCACAACCAGCGCCGCCGCCGCTATCGATCGATCCGCGAGTAGGGGTGCGCCCCGATGCCGGGGTGCTGGTGGATACGCCACTCGCTGTTAGCACCGATGGGCACGGGTTCACCCGTGTGAGTATCCAGCTTCACAACCCCAATCGAACAGATTTAGCGGTTAATTGCACCGCTGATTGGTTTGACGATTTGGGTCACCCGGTTAGTGGCCTGATGGGCGCGCCGATGCGGGTGGCCGTGCCCGCTAGTGGGGTAGAGTTTTGTGAAACTGTGTCACCAAGCCCTGCTGCACGGCGGTTCCGGGTGATGGTGACGCCGGTTTTTTAAGGCGGTGTCTTTTTAACCGTAATCAACACGCGTTGCGGTAGAAACTTGATTTGCGATTAGGAGCTTTCCCATGACTGTGTACTTTCCTCGCCTTTTCTGCGCGCTTGCTTTTTCGCCTGTGCTGGCTGGGTGCGCATCGCGGCCGCAGCCGACCCAGATAATTTCCGCCCGTACCGATCAATCGGGTTATGGCATGGGGTTGGATTCGCGCGATTTTTCATCCGCTGCTCAGGCTACTGTGCAAAAAATGCTAACTTCCGGCGCGCTCGATAACCCCCGTGGCGGCCGATACATTATTGCTATCTCTAATATTACCAATGATACCATGCAGCGTATCGACACCGATCAATTGATCAAGAAGATTCGGGTGCAACTGCTCAATTCTGGCAAAGCGGCAATCACCACAGCGATCTCGGACAACGGCGCAGAAGATGCGATGACCATGCGGGTGCGCCAACTGCGCAAGAGCAAGGAGTTTTCTCAGCGTAATGCGGCTGGGGAGCATGAAATGGCGGAGCCAGATCTAAGCTTGTCGGGTAAAATTATCCAAAGCAATAATACCGTGGATAATGGCCAGCGGGTCGATTATGCGTTTCAACTCACCCTGACGGATTTACATAGTGGCGTAGCAATATGGGAGGGGGAGGAGCCTCTTTCGAAGCTTGGATCTAACGGTACAGTGGCGTGGTGAGGCCGGTTTATTTGGCGCTGTGCGCGCTGTTGGTTTCTACGCAGGCTTTTGCTGCCGATAACGCTGCCACAGAAGTTTCTCAGATCGCAAAAGCTTCATCAAAACCTGCTAATTATGACACCCGCGCTAAGCTTGAAAACCAGATGCAGATCTACATCCGCGAAAAAAGAGATTCCCTGCCGACGAGAGTTAAGCTTTATTCAGATGTCGCTATGGTTTTGGTGCCAACAACAAGCCCGGATTGGGTCGAACAGCGTTCACTGGCCTATGAAGAAGCTATCCTTAATGTAAGCGTAAAATACATTAAGGAGCAACAGCTTGAGATTACAAACGATACCGTAAAATCAATGTACCAGGCGGCTGATCAGGTGCCGCCGCCTTATGATAAAGAGCAAGAGACTGGCCAAGCTGCGGAACTCGTACGGAAGATATTGGCAGTAGGAAATGCAAGAGCCGATGCCGAACTCAAGAAATTGGGCGTCGACCCCAAGCAGTATGCGGATGCACCTGAGTCGCAGAAACTGATCCAGCTAAAAAATGCCCTTATGAGCAAAACAATCGAAACATCGTTCGGTGAACTTGTTGGTTTAACTCCACTGCAGAGCTTCGAGGGCAATGATGGCGAGGGTAACTATGCCGTTGGTGTCGTTGCAGCAGTGTCCAGTGGCCTTCGTGATTTTGCACAGGAGGTTTTGACTTCTAAAGGGGACTTCACTCCTGATCCAAGCAAAGCGTTGGATTTGGAAAGTGTTATTGGCGATGAGCCGGCCTTAGTACCCCAATTTGGTGTCCGCCGGTTGTTTGACAAGCATGGCTTGCCAGTGATTGTCTCATTCGCGCAGTGGGCCCCACAGGGCAAAAGTGAGGATCCGGCAACTAACGATGCTTATCGAGAGGTTGCTGTCTCCCAGGCCGAATCGCGCGCAGATGCGCAAATTTCAAATTTTCTCGCTGGATCAGCACAGTTTGAACGTGAAAGCGATACTGGAAAGAGTTTAGAAAAAATGGCTGAACGGTTGCCGGATAACACGGCCCTTCAGCATGCCGAAACCAAGTCTATCATTAATGGAATGATGAGTGAGCTTCGCGTGCACTCCAATATAAAATTATCTGGTATTGAGACGTTCAAAACCTGGTATCTGGACCATCCAGTTACCGGGCGGCCGATAGTTGGTGTTGTGAGAATTTGGTCAGCCGCCGGCGAAAAGGCGATGAGCGCGCTTCGCGAAAGTGAGCCCAGTGCGGGGACGTCTGCCGATGGTAAGGCGCTCAAGAATGGTCAAGCGGGTGTGACATCAGGGGCTGACCTCATGAAGGCGAGTGATTTTTAATGCGCTACTTCGCTCTCCTGGCTCTGGTCATTGTTTGCGGTCAGCCAGCATGGGCGGATCCTGTTTCTATTGAGTCGCGCGGTAGTGGCATGACCCGCGACGTGGCGGTCAGCAAAGCGCTAGTGTCGGCTGTCGAGCAAGTGACAGGTGTTACGATTAATTTTTCCGAGGTATCGGCTGCTGCGGCCAAAAGTGAAATTTCGAATAATACCCGGCAGGTTGATATGGTCCAAACGACACAGGATCAGATAGCGCGCAGCGCAGGTGGTCGCATCTTAAGCTACGATATTGAGTCGGTAATGCCGGCGCCGGAAGGCGGGCTGGTCGCGACAGTAAAAGTGCAGGTTGAGGTGTTTCACGCCAAAGGCATTAGCAATGAAAATCGGCGCCGTATTGCTGTCGCAAATTTTCTTTCAGACGCTGTGGCTGCGTCCTCAAACGAAATGCTGCGGGATAAGCTTCTGCTTCACCTGACCCAGTCGCGGCGCTTTTTGGTTGTGGATCGCTCAAACGATGACGCATATAACCAAGAAATGGCTATCGTCACGGGGCCTGATGCAGCCCCGGCGGAACGTGACCGTGCCGGGAAGGTGCTGGGTGCGGATTACATCGTCACCGGGCATATTGTGGCGCAGGCCGCACGAACCACCGGTGCCCCCGCGCAAACATCTTCCCAAACACTCGAACTGACCGGCGAGGTCGTGACCAGTACGCGGCCTAGTACCCTCCGCACCATTGCTGGATCTGTTTCCGCCGATTTTTCGGTTATTGAAATTGCCACCCGGCAAATAAAATTTGCCGATCACGTTGATGCGGTGGGGTCGAATTTTGATGAAGTGGCGGATCAGATTTCGATCAAAATCATCAATGCGATCTATCCGCCACGGTTGATAGACATCAGCGATCCCAGCGCGCTCATTATCAACCAAGGCGGCAGCGGCATGAAAACCGGCATGCGCTTTCGGGTGATGCAGGAAGGCCACGAGCTATTCGACCCCTACACCCACGAATCGCTCGGTAAACGCGAGCACGAAACTGGGGTGATCGAAATTGGGGAGGTTAGCGAAAAAATATCGTATGCGAAATTGCTCACCGGCACGGTGACGGGCGCGCCAGAATCCTTTGTGCTTCGCCCGCTCGCCGTGGCAGCGCCCAGCCCGGTGCAGGAGGCGGCCGAGCACCGCAAGGGCAAGCCGCGCCACAAGCCGGCAAATGCGCCAGAAGCGCCCGATACGGGGTTTAAACTGCCGTTTGATCACTGACCTCGGTTTAAGCCGGCAGCCCCGCTTGCAGGGTAGCACCGCCGGGTGCAAGGATTCGGGTAACCCGGAGAGTTTGCACCATGCGCCCAATCCTGCCGCTAGCCGTTGCCGCCTTACTGTTGGCCAGCACCGCCCCTTGGGTCGGGGCCCGCGCCGATGACGCTTCTCCGCAGCCGCGTCTGGAGGACGCCACCATCGAAGGCCATGGCGGGCGGCTGTCGATCACCTCGCTGCCGGTGAAAACCGATCACGGCACGATCTACCGTGACATAACCATCGAATTTTCCGCCGATGCCGCCGGCAATATTATTTTTGCCCGGGGTGGAAGCGGCGCAGGGGCCGCCGGCGCTGGTAGTGCCGGTGCAGCTGGCAGTGCGGTGATTGAGCAGGCGCCAACGCCGCCGACCATCGAGCAACATTTTCTAGAGGGCACTTACCGGGCGGTGGCCGATGGCGCGCTGATGCGGTTGAGTTTTCGGGGCAAGCCGATCAATCCGTTTCGCGATGAGCCGCCGATGTGGGAATTATCCGTGATCAGCGGGGCGGCCGCCGTGCCCGATGCCACCTGGTATCAATGCCCGATTGCCGAAAACCCGATGCGCGCGCGCCTGCACGAGGCCGGTATTGCGTCACCGGCGTGGAATTATGGCCTGTCGCAGGCCGGCGACGGCCGGGCGTTTGGCTCGGGCGCGCTGATTGGCGCGGCGCAGGATGGCAATTTGCTCAGCATTGCCAGTTTTCGCGTGGGCTGCTGCGGGTTAAGCCCGACGCCGATTGCCAAACTGGTGTTTGAACGCATCGGCGATTAGCCCACGGTAAGGCCCCGGCGTTATGCGCGAAGGGCCGCCCGGCGGAGCCGCCGCGTGGCGATGGCGGCGGTGGCGGCACGCGCCCGGTTGGCGGCAAGCTTTACCTGCGCGCCGACCGCAATCGCCAGCAGCGCCGATAGCGCGTCGTTGATGGTGCAAAAACGGCCGATATCCTTGCCCTGCACCGCGTGCCAGACCAGAATTTTGCCGCCGCGGCGGGCGAAGCAATACTCCATCCATGGCGTGCCGGGGCGATAGAGGCCGGCGAAGCTGTCCAGCTCGGTGGGGTCATCATCGCGGCGTTCATGGATCACCAGCTTGGCGAAACCGCAGGCGTGGACATGGCCAGACCAGCGATCAATATCCATGCGGTCGGTGGTGGTGAGCGCAAAGCCACCAGCGTCGCGCGGTTTGCCGGCGTCGTGCGGTTTGCCAGCGTCGCGCGGTTTGAAGGCGATGAGGTTGGTGCCACCCTGTGTGTCCATATGCTGCATTTTTTCTGACCCCGATTGATATCATCACCGGCAACTTCTGATCTGCCGGCGTCGCGGGACTAGGGCAAGCCTAGGCGGGGCGCTGAAAAACAAAGCAAAAACCACGTTTGGTTGATCTTGGCGGCCGGCCCAGCGGCGAAAACATAAACCACCGTGCAGGCACGCCACGGAAGGCTAGCGAGTTCAAATTAGCGACTTCAAGAAATGTTACGATCACGTAAACCTATCTCTGATTATTTTGCAATCATTATTTTTAGCTTTGGTTACGCACAGCCATTCCAGCAAGTCACTGCTAAGAAAGATAAACTCCTATAGTGAAAATATACCCCGTGGTGGCCGATCTCAACATGCAGCGGTGGGGGCGGGCCTGCGGTTGGAGCGGGCGAAGGGAATCGAACCCTCCTAGCCAGCTTGGAAGGCTGGAGCATTACCACTATGCTACGCCCGCGCGTAGAGAGTGTGTCTGTGGGTTACGTTTAGCGCGCGGGCGGGGTTTGCGGCAAGGCTTGTGCCTAAGATCGTCCCCCGGTTTGGCGCAAAATGCCGCAGCCGCAATCACCCACCCTTGACACCGCCCGCCCAACCGACTTGATACGCCGCTTGCGCTGTTGGCTTTGGCTGCGGTGCGCGTGCGCGCCTGTCGCGGGTGCCGCCTGGAATAGGGGTGTAGCTCAATTGGCTAGAGCGCCGGTCTCCAAAACCGGAGGCTGGGGGTTCGACCCCCTCCACCCCTGCCAGGCGCACGCGGCACGCAGGTCAAAACTCGCAGCCTCATTTGTTTTAAGGAATACGCAGTGGCGGTCGTGCCTGCCAAAAAATCTTCGCCGTTCAGCTCTCCGCTGAAATTTCTGGCCGATGTGCGTGCCGAGGCCGGCCGCGTCAGCTGGCCCAGCCGCCAGGAAACCCTGCGGTTGACGGCGTTTGTCTTCGTCATGGCGGTCACCACTGCCATTTTCTTCTTTTTTGTCGACTGGGTGATCGGGCTTGCCGTGCGCACCCTGTTCACCAGCTCGGGGTTACACTGATCATGGCCAAGCGCTGGTACGTTGTTCACGTCTATTCAGGGTTCGAGAAAAAAATCGCCCAGAGCATTATGGATCAGGCCGCCCAAAAGGGCCTGGCCGACCATATCGACCAAGTTCTGGTGCCATCTGAGGAAGTGCTGGAAGTAAGGCGCGGCCAAAAGATCAGCACCGAGCGTAAGTTCTTCCCTGGCTACGTGCTGGTGAAGATGGAGCTCACCGATGATGCCTGGCATCTGGTGAAAGATACGCCCAAGGTTACCGGCTTTTTGGGCACCAAGCTGCGGCCGAGCCCGATCAGTGAGGCCGAAGCCGAACGGATTATGAAGCAGGCGCAGGATGGTGTGGATCACCCGCGCCAGTCGGTGATCTTCCAGATCGGCGAGCAGGTGCGTGTGGCGGATGGGCCGTTCACCAGCTTTAACGGTACGGTGGAAGAAGTGGATGAGGATAAGGGCCGGGTTAAAGTGTCGGTCTCGATCTTCGGCCGCTCGACCCCGGTTGAGCTGGAATACAGCCAGGTCGAAAAAGTTTAGCGGCGCAGCGATAAAAGAGCTGGTGGCGCTGCCCCAGTTCCGTAGCGTCATGACAACGCTGCCAGCCCAAACGCTATTAAATTAATGCAGGGGGTCTGGGGGAGCGGCTTCGCTCCACCAGCCTTTTCTTATCCTAGACCCTAATTCTCGGTAGCCGGTGAAACCACCACGCAACTGCCATGCCCGTGGCTGAGTTTTTGGCAGGCGGCTTCGGCGTCGGTGCGGGTTAGCCCGAGCAGGCGGGCGCGGTATAGCGTGGTGCCGTGGGTATGGACGGATGCCACCATGGGTTGGGCGTGGCCCACCACCCCTTGTGCGTGGCCGGCGGCAGTGCGGGCTTGACCGGCATCACCGAAGGCGCCGACCTGCACGCCCCAGCCATGGCCGGTGTCATGTGGCACGGATTCTGATGCCTGTGCGGTGCCGATAAAGTTTAGGCGGTTTTTGCTGCCGCGGATTGGGCGGGGGTCGGGCGCCTCGGCCACTTCCATGGCGGAATTGGCAGGCGAAATGACCGGGTGCGGTGGCGGCGTATGCGCGCCGCCACGGCGATCAGCCATCGCGTAACGGACATTGGCCTGGTGGGCGCGGCGATCGCGGGCAGCCAGCGCGTAAGCTGTATGGCGCGGGTAACGGGGGCCGGCCGGGATATTGGTTGGTAGGTAATTCACCGCCAGTTGCTCGGCCGGTGAGCGCACATTGGGATACACGCCGGCAATGGCGGGTGCGATCATCGCCACGTACCGGCGGGTTTCCAGGGGTAAAGGCCGATTATTGGTGAGATAACCTTCCAGCCGCGCCGGGCCACCATTATAGGCGGCTAGAAAACCCGGGCTGCCGAACGCATCGTACATTTCGCGCAAATAGGCCGTGCCGGCCAAAATATTGTTATGCGGATCGTAAGGATCGTCGCCCAAATTATAACGCGCGGCGACTTCATCGTAGGTTTGCGGCATCAGCTGCATCAGGCCCATGGCGCCAACGGGCGACACCGTCAGCACGCCATCGTGGTATTGTCTGCCACCGGATTCGGTATGGATAACCTGGCGCACCCAGCGTTCGGGCAAATCAAACCGCACCGCGGCTTCGGTGATGTAGGGGCCCCAGGGATCTTCTGGCGGGCCGGGGGGGGTATAATCGGCGCGGGCATGGGCGCGGTACTGGGCGGCTTCCTGCGGCGCACTGATTTGGGCGCGGTGGTCGGCGGCGCAACCGGATAGCAGGGCCAGCATGGCGATGGCGCCAAGGGTACGACACTTTGGGCGTGCAATTATTGTGGTGGCCAACATCCCCCGCACGCGCAGTATCCCCCGTTACCGATCAGGCGGCTGATGCCGCGTTGAAAACCCCACCGCACTGGCCCGGATAATGACGGGCTAGAGTCATGTCTCAAAGCATTATCATAAGTCGTTAACCAAAATATGTCTTTTGGGCAAGCACGGAATTGTGTCTGGTGGCTTTGCCGGCACGGTGGCGGCACGGTGGCGGCATGGCGGTTGCGAGGCTGCCGGTTATGGAGTACCGCCCAGGCACTATGGACATGCCCTATGAAACAGCCCTGCTGGCGCCGCCGCCAAGCCGGCTAGAGGTTGATGCGAAAACCTCGCCCCTGCGCCGCCACGCCCTGGCGCTGCGTGATATCACCGATGGCCTAAAGTTGTGGCGCTTGGGGGCAACCCTGGGCTGGCTGGATATAAAACTGAAATACCGCGGATCGGTGTTAGGCCCGTTTTGGCTGACCATTTCCACCGCTGTGATGATCGCCGCCATGGGCACGCTGTATAGCGTGCTGTTTCACATGGAACTGCACGGGTATTTGCCGTTTTTGGCCCTTTCCCTGGTATCGTGGAACGCTATTGGCGGGCTGGTGGGCGATGCCTGCACCACCTTCACCGGCGCCGAGGGCACCATTCGCGCAACCCGCATGCCGTTTTCGGTGCATGCCATGCGCGTTGTGGTGCGCACCGGCATACAATTAGCGCATAATTTCCCGGTGATATTGGGGGTGTTTGCCTATTTCCACACCTGGCCGGGCTTGGTTGCACTGCGTGCCATACCGGCGCTGGGCTTGTGGACAGTGGATGCGTTTGCTGCGTGTTTTCTGCTGGGTGCGCTGTGCGCGCGGTTTCGCGATATTCCGCCGATTGTTGGCAGCATCATGCAGATTGCGTTTTTCGTGACCCCCATCGTGTGGCGCCCCGAACAACTGGGCACCAAAGGCTGGTGGTTGCCGCTGAACCCGTTTGATAGCCTGCTGGAAATTGTGCGCGCGCCGATGCTGGGTCTTCATGCTGGCTGGCACACTTACCTTTATGCCATTGGTTACAGCGCTATTTTGGTGTTGGGCAGTGCCACGATGTTCGCGCGGGTGCGCTCGCGCCTGGCGTTCTGGTTGTAATCGCATGGCGTTTATTGAAGTTACCGATCTGTCGGTCGATTTTCCGCTGTACCATGGCAGCGCGCGCAGCCTGAAAAAAACCGTGTTTGCCGCGGCCTCTGGCAGGTTGGGCAAGGATAATCAGCACCGCGTGGTGGTGCGTGCGTTGCGCGACATTTCGTTCACGCTGAATTCCGGCGATCGGCTGGGGCTGATCGGCCGCAATGGCGCCGGCAAAACCACCTTGTTGCGCACCATTGGCGGCATTTACGAACCCACCTTTGGCCGCATTTGTGTTGATGGCAGCATCAACACGTTGCTGGACCCCAATCTGGGCATGAATCCCGATCTAACGGGACGCGAAAACATTATGCTGCGCGGCCTGTATTTAGGCTTGCCGCAGGGGCAGATTCGCCAGTTGGAAGAAGACGTGCAGGATTTCGCCGAATTGGGCGAGTTTTTGGATCTGCCGATCCGCTTTTACAGTTCTGGTATGTTGATCCGTTTGGGCTTTGCGCTGGCAACCTCGATCAGCCCGCAAGTGCTGCTGATGGACGAATGGTTCATGGCGGGGGACGCGCAGTTTATGTCTAAAGCGCGCGGCCGGCTGGAAAGCATGGTGCGCGGTGCCGAGGTGCTGGTGCTGTCCTCGCATTTAATGGCGGTGGTAGAAGCTTGGTGCACAAGGGTGATCTGGATGGAACGCGGCCGGGTGATCGCCGATGGGCCGGCCAAAGAGGTGATCAACCAATATCTGCACGGGCCGCAGCCCGATGAAGATGGCGAGATTAGGCCCAAAGTGCCGCCGGCCAAGATTGAGACGGCGCCTAAAATAGAAATGGCCCCGACGGTTGATCACGCCGCCGTGGCGCATGGCGATGTTGAGGAAGAAGCGGTCGAGGCGGTGGAAGCCCTGTGCGCAGTGGCGCCACCGGACGACACTGAAGGATAAAAAAGTTCCGGCGTGGGCTGCGCCGGAATTTTCGGTGTCGCGAATTTAGCGCCGCTTAATGCGCGGATTAGTGAGCTTGGGCGCGATCTAAATCTTCCTCGATGCGGTCGATCTGGTCATCGGTATAGCCAAAATGATGGGCGATTTCGTGGATCAGCACGCTTGCCACCAAACGGCCGAGGTCTTCATCGGATTCAATCCATTCCATCAGAATGGGGTCGCGATACAAATACACGGTATCGGGCAACTGGCCGGTTTCATCGCTTCCGCGTTCGGTTAATGGCACGCCGCGGTAAAGGCCGGTGAGCTCCCACGGGTTATCGATCTCGAGATCGGACAGGGTTTCGGGGTCGGCGATATCTTCTACCATAATGGCGAGATTGCGCACATGATGCGCCAGCGCCGGTGGCATGGCGGCCAGGGCCGCTTCGGCCAAATGCAGGATATCGTCTTCGCTGGGCGGTGTGGTGTAATGGGTCATAGGCCATGATAGCACAAACATCTGGGGTTCTGGGAAATGATTGAAAAACTTGATCGTGCTGAGATCGCGCAGGCTTTGGTGGATTTGCCGGCGTGGTCAAAAGCCGCCGGGCGTGACGCGATCGAGCGCCATTGGCAATTCGCCGATTTCAGTGCGGCGTTTGGGTTTATGGCGCGGGTAGCGCTGCTGGCGGAACAGCAGGATCACCATCCGGAGTGGCGTAATGTGTATAACAAGGTGCACGTTGTGCTGAGCACCCATGACGCCGGCGGGTTGTCGGCGCGCGATGTCAAACTGGCGCGGGCGATTGATGCGCTGGGCGATTAATGGTGTTTCAATCCCCAACCGGCCTTGAGCAAAATAAAAAAGTCCAGGCGGTGCAGGCTGCAATAATGATCGCGCTCGTGTGTGGATTCTTTATTTACACAAGATTCAATATCCCACGTGAGGGCATTGCCGATGGCGTTTATCGCAACGGGTGCTGTAGAGATATTGCCATAAAGGGCGAGCACATATCTCAAGGAAGCAAGACTCTTGCCCTAAAGGTGCTGAACATGAAATTTGGCCTTACTGGATATGTGAACGGGCGGTTCACTAGTGAAGGTATGCAGGAATCCGATGAGGCAACCGCGATAAGCTTCTTCAATGAAGGCGGAAAGCGCGCGCTTACTCTACCTATAGATCGACGTGATTATACCTTTAGAAGCGCCGAAAGCTCGACCGAAAGATAAAGGCATCCCCTCTTGGGAGGCTGCAAATTGATGGGTTGCTGGGGTAGGGGTATTTCCCCCCAAACACATGATTTTTAGTCAGCAACAATTAATCGCTCAATCGGATCCCACACATACGCCACCTGCGCCACGCTCACCCCACCGACAAACGTGCTGCCATGGCGCCGCGCAACCCCGCCAATGTGATCATAGAAAAACCGGCTCGGGTTATCGCGCAGCACCCACAAAAACACCGAGGTGCAGCCGCCCGTGGCCAAAGCCGTTGCACACGCCGATAGCAACTGCCGCCCCAACCCGCGTTCGCGAAAATCATCGAGCACATAAAGGGTTTCTATTTCGCCATCGGCCAAGCCAGGCTTGCGCGCGGGGCCGGCAGTGGCAAACCCGACAATCCCCGGCGTGCCGCTGGTTTGGCTCGCCACCCGCACAATAGCACCGGCGCCAATCGCCATGGCATAAGCAGCCCCCAGCCGCCTCGCCGACAGGTTTTGCAAATAGTGATCGGGTAAAATACCCGGATACGCATTGCGAAAACCCGCCACATGCACAGCCCCTATCGCCTCAGCATCACCGGGCAGGGCCGCACGAATGCGGATCAAGCCGCCGCGCGCACCAGAACCGCGCCAAAAAAGCCATCGGTGCCATGCTGGCGTGGGGTTAGCGAAAGATATGGGCCGGCGCCAATGGCGGCGCGCGGTACTGTTGCAATATCGGCTGCCGGCATCACCGAAAAATCGGCATTATTGGCCAAAAATTTTTCAATCTGGTCGGCGTTTTCTTCGGCCAGCAACGAACACGTGGCGTAAATCATCCGCCCGCCAGGCTTTACAAACCCCGCCGCCGTTTGGATAATTTTCGCTTGTTTTTCGCGCAATTCGGAAAGATCGGTGGGCGTAATCCGCAACCGCGCATCGGGGTTGCGGCGCCACGTGCCAGTGCCGGTGCACGGCGCATCCACCAGCACCCGATCAAATGTTTTGGCACGCCGCTTGGCCCATTTATCGCCAGATTCGGTCAAATGCCGTTCGACATTATGCACGCCGGCACGGCGTAAACGGCGCACCGCCCCTTCCAGCCGCGGGGCCGATACGTCGGCCGCAACAATCTGGCCTTTGTTGTCCATCATCATTGCCAACGCCAAGGTTTTGCCGCCGGCACCGGCACACCAATCCAGCACCCGCATACCCGGCGCCACATCGCACAGCAGCGCCACCAACTGGCTGCCCTCATCCTGAATTTCCACCAGCCCGGCCTGAAACGCCGGCCCCGTGGTTACTGCCCGGCGTTCGGGGATGCGCAAGCCAAACGGCGAAAGTGTCGTGTTCTCAGCCGCAATCCCCTCGCCACCCAGCACCGCCCGGGCCTGTTCGCGCGTGGTTTTCAGCAGATTAACCCGCAAATCCAACGGCGCCGGTTCACCCAACACCGCCATTTCGGCCATCAAACTATCGCCAAAGCGCTTTACAAAATACGGAAAAATCCATTCCGGCACTTCCGCGCGAATAAAATCGGGCATGTCGGGGTGATCGAAATTGCGGCCTTCCAGCTTGCGCAAAGCGGCACGTTCCACATCAATCAGCGGCTCCGGGCCAAACTGCCCACCAGAAAACGCTTGATCTACACCAGTGAATTGCCAACCCTCTAGCATTAACGATGCCGCCGTTAACAACCGCGGTGTCGCCCCCGCCCCCACCCGCGCCAGCCACCAGGTGATACGAAACCGCGCCCGCAAAACCTTCCAGGCCCGATCAGATACTGCCCGCCGATCGCCCGAGCCAATATACCGCCGCGCCCGGAAATAATCATTAGCACTGGCATCAGCCGGCCGCCGCGGTGATGCCTCCACCGTCGCCAATAAATCAATAGCGCCAGAAAGCCGCGCAGATGGTGTCATAGCCCGGCTACCTTTGTGGGTTGAATGAGGCGAGGGTAAGGGAAGGAAGTATCTTCTTTTTCTGAAGAAAAAGAAGCAAAAAGACTTTTATGAATATGGGTTCGGAGAACTCGGTGGCGGCGTTGCCCCAGGCCTAGCATAGTAAAAGTCTTTTGCTTCTTTTCTTCAGAAAAGAAGTTTCTTACCTTCACGTCCCTACTCCTGCCGATAATTAGGTGCCTCACGCGTAATGGCCACATCGTGCACGTGGCTTTCGCGCAAGCCTGATCCGGTGATGCGGCGAAACTGTGCGCGTGCTTGTAGGTCGGCGATGGTGGCACTGCCGGTGTAGCCCATGCCGGCGCGTAGCCCGCCGACCAGCTGATGCACCACGGCGGCCATGGATCCTTTGTAGGCGACGCGGCCTTCCACCCCTTCGGGCACCAGTTTCAGTGTGTCTTTGATATCTTGCTGAAAGTAGCGATCGGCCGAGCCGCGCGCCATGGCGGCGATGCTGCCCATGCCGCGATAGGATTTGTAGCTGCGGCCTTGGTACAAAAACACTTCGCCGGGGGCTTCTTCGGTGCCGGCCAGCAAACTACCGATCATTACGGAGTCGGCGCCAGCACCTATCGCTTTAACAATGTCGCCGGATGTGCGCACGCCGCCATCGGCAATGGCTGGCACACCGCGGGCGTGGCAGGCGGCGGCGGTTTCCATCACCGCCGAAAATTGCGGCACGCCGACGCCTGCCACCACCCGCGTAGTGCAAATGCTGCCAGGGCCAATGCCGATTTTGATGCCATCGGCACCAGCATCGATCAAGGCTATGGCACCTTCTGGGGTTGCCACATTGCCGGCAATCACCTGCACGGAATTCGATAAAGTTTTGATCCACGCTACCTGGGCCAGCACGCCCGATGAATGGCCGTGCGCGGTATCCACCACCAGCACATCAACACCGGCATCGATCAAGGCCTGCGCACGGGCTTTGCCATCATCACCGACGCCGGTTGCGGCCGCCACGCGCAGGCGGCCGAGTTCGTCTTTATTCGCTAAAGGATGCGCCTGGGCTTTATCCATATCTTTCACCGTGATCAGCCCCACGCAGCGATAGGCATCATCCACCACCAGCAGTTTTTCAATACGGTGGCGATGCAGCAAGCGCCGGGCTTCTTCCGGGCCGGGGTTGCCGGTAACCGTGATCAGGTTTTCCCGCGTCATCAATTCGCGCACTTTAACGCTGGGGTCGTTGGCAAAGCGTACATCGCGGTTGGTGAGAATGCCCACCAGCTTGCCATCGTGTTCCACCACGGGAAAACCACTGATGCGGTTGGCCGCCATCAACGCGCGTGCATCGGCAAGGGTTTTATCGGGGTGGATGGTTAGCGGATTAACCACCATGCCGCTTTCGAATTTTTTCACCGCTCGCACCTGGTCAACCTGTTCGTCGATGGTCAGGTTTTTATGAATAACCCCAATGCCGCCGGCCTGGGCCATGGCGATCGCCATCGCCCCTTCGGTGACCGTATCCATCGCCGCCGACACCAGGGGAATGTTCAGGGTGATGCCACGGGTAAGGCGCGATGTGGTTTGGGTGGCGTTAGGCAGCACCTGCGAATAAGCGGGCACCACCAGCACGTCGTCGAAGGCCAACGCCTCGGCGATGGGTGGGCGGGAGATGTTTGGGTAGTCGGGATGTGCCATGGCGCGCGGAAACCTTAAGCCTTGGCGGCTTGACATAGCCTTAGGGGGGGGCTTGCGCAAGGAACGGCAGGGCTGCGTGGGGATCGGCCAACGCCGCCCGGCGGATTACGCCAAAAACGGCTCAATTTCGGCCATAAACGCATCCAGCCGGTCATGATGCACCCAATGCCCGGCCCCCTCCAAACTCACCACCCGCGCGGTGGGGAAGTGGGCCGCACGGCCGTCCTCCAGCGGGTTTGATGCCCAGCTTTCGCGCCCATACACCAGTAAAGTGGGGCAGGTAATCCGCCCCCACAGGGCGCGTTCATGCTCGGGCGCCATATCGAACGGCGGCCAGGCGCGGATGTAGTTATCGAATTTCCACGAAAAACTGCCATCCTCGTTTTGCCGCACGCCGTGGCGGGTTAAATGCCAGGCTTGGGCTTCCGATAAATGCGCGTTTTCCTCACGCATGCGGCCGAACGCCTCATCAATCGTGGCGTAGCGCCGCGGCAGGCGGGCCGATAAGCCCCGCACTTGGGTGATCCACGCATCTAATCGCTGATCTATCGGTATAGCCGCACGCTTGGCTTCCTGCGCCGGCGAGGCGCCCAGGCCTTCAATCGCCACCAGCTTACAAACTTTCTCCGGGTAGACGCCGGCAAACCGCAGCGCAATGTTGCCACCCATGGAATGCGCCACCAGCCGCACCGGCGCTTCCACCTGCTGGTGGATCAGCTGCGCCAAATCGTAAATGTATCCGGCCTGGCCATAATCACCGCAATCCGACCATGCGCTGTCGCCATGCCCGCGCAAATCCGGCGCGATCACATGGTATTTCTCCGCAAGCCTGGCCGCCACCCAATCCCAGTTGCGGCAATGATCCCGCGCCCCATGCACCAGCACCACCGGCGGCGCCCCCTTATTGCCCCAATCCACATAATGCAGCCGCAAACGCTGCGAAATAAAACTGCGGGAGATGGGTTGCGCTGGTTTGGTCATTGAGGCCCTGGCTGAGAGGAAGGTTAAGAGTCTTCTTTTCTGAAGAAAATAAGCAAAAGACTTTTATGACGCTGGGCCTGGGGCTTCCCTGCCACCGAGACTTCCGAACCCAAATTTATAAAAGTCTTTTTGCTTCTTTTTCGTAACTCCCAAGCCCCCTGGGCCAGCAGGACC
>JBBARC010000023.1:0-45494 GCA_040400005.1 Acetobacteraceae bacterium
CGTTTTTGGCCGACATTTTCGCATTGGTTGGGGATTTCGCCGATGGTTTTTATAATCGCGCGCAGGTGATTTTGCAGGATTTCGGCGATGATACTGTCGATATCTAGAAAATGGCGGCGGATGGTGGCGGGGGAGATGATCATGCCCATGGCCAAATTTGCAATGGTGATGGTGTGGCGCGGGTGGGCGGTGAGCAGGGCGAGGGCGGCATCGAGGATTTGGTCGCGGCGCTGCTGATCCCGCGCGGTGCGGGTGGAGTTGGGGTTGATACGGGCTTGGATTGTGGCGCGGATGAGGCGGGGTGGGATCATGGGGTGGTGTTTTAGGGATATTTGCGGATTGTGGCAAAGATTATTTTCTTAAGTTGGGATGAGTTTTTGGCGCGGACTGCGGCGGAGCTGAAAGTTCACTGACGGTCGCTGGGTGGGGCACGAATGGCAAGGGTTGGCCGAAACCGGAATGGCGGTTTTCGAGTGTACAGTGGTGACAAACAGCAACTCCGTGGGCTAGCCGACGCGTTCATCCGTCGTCGCAACTTACCGCCCGCAAGTAGGTTGGGCATTAGCCCACCGGCGCATGTTGCGATCGCCCCAGCGTGGCTGGATCACGTAAACGGAACAAACTAACCGGCCAACGCCGCACTGTTCGGCAGTTGGCCAACCACGCGCGAACTGCTCCATTCGTTTCTCCTCGTACCTAGCAACGGCGGCGCGTGGTTCCCGGTCTATTTTCCCGCGTGGTCTTTGCTGTTCGAAGTCCGGTTTTACCTACTGTTTGCGATCATCCTACTTTGGCGACGGACCGATGTGCGGCTCTGGGCCATCGTGCTGACTGCCGCGATTGCAGTCGTGCCACTACCGCAATCGGCACTTGGCACACCATGGGGCGCACTATAGAGCGACAATCCGATATGGATTGAATTCACCTTTGGTCTGGTCCTGGCCCACGCCCATTGTCAGGGGTTTCGCCTGCCGCCCCTTTTGGGCTTAATTGCACTCATCGCCGGCGTGATCGGGCTTGCCACCCATAACGACTTTGCGGCAACTATGTTTCGCATTCAAGGCTGGGGTTTAGCCGCAATGCTGATCGTGGCAGGCGCCACGGCGCTTGAAGACAAAAAATTTTGGCGCCACAAGCTATTTCGCTTCGGTGGCGATAGCAGCTACGCGCTGTTCTTATGCCACCAAAGCGCCATCGCCGTAACCATTGCCGGATGGCGGCATTTTGGTCTGCCGCTCACCGGCGCGCCCGCCGTTGGTTTGCGCGCCGCCGCAATGGTGTCGGCCTCCCTACTGCTGGCCAGCCTCGTTCATATTTGGATAGAGAATCCGCTTCTGGCCACATTACACCGGCGCTTATTACGCGCCCCAGCGCCGGCCGGCATACCGGCCACCGCCACAGGCCTATGAACAAAAGTAGCCCGCGTAGCCCAGGTGAAACCTGGGGCTCCTCGCGCCACACAGTCACGAAGCTTGACGAGCGAGCGATGTCAGGAACGGCCGCGGGGGGCTCCCCAATCATAACACGCACGAAAGACCTGGGTTTCACCCAGGCTACTAGATGACGGCTTTGCGGCAGGCCCCAATCGTCCATTGGTGACGACAATGGGCGCAAAGGCGACTCGTGGGTTCTGGCCAGAACCGGTCGGGCATCGTGGGTGTGGCGGGCGCCATGACGGCCGATGCATCATGGGCATGGGTGGGAGAGATGGTGCCATGCAAAGAGCGCTGCACCCTTGTCATAAGAAAATCGGCTACAACCCCCTGGCTCTGCAAGGAGTGCCCCAACCAGGGTGGCCGCCCTGGTTGGGGCGGCTATAGCTTGCCTAACGACTAAGATTTCTGGCTTATGCAAAAAGGCGTTACAGCGGCGCCGGGCGGGTAAATAACCGTCATGTCTGGATCCATTATCTCATCTGTGCCGTGTGCGGCGATGAAGGGTTTTCCGAGGTGCCCGATGATGATGGTTTCTTCTGGTGCGATCGCAAATTCCGCGTCGATCGGGTGTTTGGCCCGTTTCGTGTCGAAACACCCGGCAAGACCGTCGCCGCCACCCGCTGCGCCTGCGCCCGGTGCGGCGCCCGCGCGCCCCGCGCACCCCGCGCATAATGAACTTGCTTCTCCGCCGCGAAGTGCGCGGCATCGAAGATTTGCGCCAAGTGCTGGCGGGCAGCGATACTGAAGTAACCCAGCTTAACGGCCAAACTGTATCTGGCACCTTGCGCGCCATGCCGTGCGGTGCCGATAGCTTGCTGAACAGTGGCGTTTATGCCGGTGCGGTGCGTATGCGCGGTAACGCCCCAGCCGGCTGCGTGACGCTAAACGTTAATCTAGCCGTGCAGGGGGACGCCATCCAATGGGGCAGCGCTGTACAGCCCGGCGACCTGGTGGTGCTGATCGGCCGCAGCGCGCGCGATACGCTGACCCGCGGCCGCCTGGCGTTTGCCGCCCTGACATGCCCGATTGCCGAACTTTTGGCGCACCCCGCCTACCAATCGGTCTTCGCGCGAGCGGTTGACGCCGGCACGGCCATTTTTCGCCCACCTCCCGCCGCTGCCAGGATGGTGTGTGCCGTGTTCACAACTATGCTGCAAAAGGCGGCGCCTGAGATGGGCGCAGGCCGGCTGACGGAACAGGCTACGCGCGAAATGCGCAGTATGCTGATCGAGGCGTTTGGCGCCGCCTTGCGCTCGGCCACCGCGCACAAGCGCGAAGCGCCCCCCAACCGGCAAGCTGCCGATGCGATTATTGGCCGCATCGAGGCAATGCTCGCCGATGGCAGCACGGCCCTTCGCCTCGCCGATTTGTGCGCCGAAACCGGCTGGTCGCGGCGTACCGTGCATCGTGTGTTCGCTAGCCGCTTTGGCGTATCGCCGGCGCATTACCTGTTGTTGCGCCGCCTGTCAGAAACGCGCTTAGCCCTGCACGACGGCGCCGGCACTACCCTGTCCGTGACCGATGCCGCGCGCCGTCATGGCTTTGCCGAACTCGGCCGTTTCGCTGGGCAATACCGTAAATTATTCGGCGAACTCCCCTCGGCTACCCTGCGCGCAGGTTAATTTACCACTTGCCCTAGCGGCCGTGTTGACCGTTCCGTGATCCATCGTTTTTGCCCTAGCTGGCGCCAACGCCTGCGGATATGACTAGGGTTAAGACGGCCCGCCATTCCGGGCTGCGTGGCTATTTTGCCCGTATCACTGCCGTATTCACCGCCTTAATCATGGTTGTCATCAATACCGTTCTCGGAGATTTCAGTATGTCCTTTATCAACACCCGCCGCCGGCACCTGGTTGCCGGTCTCAGTTTGGCGGCAGTCGCCGCGACAGCGGCCGGGGCCTGCGCCGCAACCAACCCGGCGCCAATCTTGGGCCCGCTGCTGCGCATCACCAGCGGATCGCCGTTTTTCGCCTGCACCGCCGATAACAAGGCGGGCCAGATCGGCATCAATTTCGGCAGCTCGATCATTGAACCGTGGCTGGCGGTGGACCCCACCAAGCCCGGGCATTTGCTGAGTGGCCAGCAACAGGATCGCTGGAGCAACGGCGGCGCCCGCGGGCTTGATGCGGGGCTGAGCACCGATGGCGGCAAGCACTGGAAAATCACTATTCCCAACGGCATATCCTTGTGCAGCGGCGGCAGGCTGCCGCGGGCTAGTGATGCCTGGACCGGCTTTGGCGGCGATGGCACGGCGTATTTCTTTTCGCTGGCGTTCAGCAATACCGAATCGGCTATGCTGGCGAGCCGTTCAACCGATGGCGGGCTGACCTGGGCCGCACCCGTGGCGGTGATCGACGATACCGATCCGCTGGCGTTTAACGATAAAAACTCGCTTACCGCCGATACCATCATTCATGGTAACGCCTACACGGTGTGGGACCGCGGTTATAACGCCAGCGGCGGGCGCGATAATGGCGAAGGGTTGAGCGCCGGGGGCGACGGGGTGCAGCGCGCGCGCGATCGGCTGACTTTGCTGCGGTTGGCCGCGCGCGGTGATGCACCCGCCCTTGCCGCGATAAAAACCCAAACCAGCCATGGCCCAACCTATTTTTCGCGCACCACCGATAGTGGGCTGACGTGGTCGAAGGCGGTGCCGATTTACGATCCCGGCGCCAATGCGCAAACCATTGGCAATGTGGTGGTGGAAGTGCCTTCGGGCGAGATTTTTGATTTTTTCACCAAAATCAGTGCGGCCGGTAATCTGACCATCGCGTTTGTGCGCAGCACGGATCATGGCGCCACGTGGTCGAAAATTCCGCAAACCGCAGCGGTTATGGCGGGCAACGGGCCGGTTACCCCGGATCTTGGCAAACCCATGCGGACTGGGGATATTATTCCCAGTATTGCTGCCGATCCGGCGACTGGCGCGCTGTATGTCGCCTGGCAGGATAAGCTGGCCGGTAGCACCACTTTGGGGCTTTTGTTCACGCAGTCCACCGATGATGGCAAAACTTGGTCGGCGCCGGTGCGGATTAACCAAACCCCGGCCAGCACGGCCAACCCGTTGCGCGCGCAGGCGTTTAATGGCGCTATTGTGGCAACAACAGATGGCACGCTGGTGGCAACCTATTATGATTTTCGTAACGATACTGCCACCGGCGAATTGGCCGATGTGTGGGCGCTAACCTGCAAACCCAACACTACCGCGCCGTGCAGTGTAGCCGCTAACTGGGGTCGCGAGATGCGCCTGACCAAAGCATCGTTTGATGTGACACAGGCACCGCTGACCAGTGGTGGGTATTTTTTGGGTGATTATTTTGGCTTGGCGGCGCAAGGGCGGCAGGTGTGGCCGGCGTTTACCGCCACGGTGAGTGCCGGCCACAGCGCGCTGTTCACCAGGCCGATCACACTGCCGTAAATACGTCGATTTGCCTTGTTGGGTTATTTGGGGATCAAAAACCTAGAGTAACCGATGCAAGACCGCCATCCCAAGCTTTCGCGCGGCTAGTTTTTCTGGCGCCCCTCCACCACCACCATTGTGGCGCCAGACCAACCGATGCTTGTGTCAAACTTGTTCCGTCATCACCTGCCGGGGCTTGCGATGGCGGGATTCTTCCGCCCTACGATGCTTCTGGCTTGCCGCTGCTGACCCGGCTCGTCAATCAGACGGTGCGCGGTTGAACTGCATGGTCCAGTTGGTTTCCCAGGTCGCACCACCGTCAGCCGAGAAAGCCTGTTCCCATGTCGGTGCTTGGGGGGCGCGCGCGTTCCAGCAGAAGCGAACCTTGATCGGACGCCCGTCCAGCGTATCTTTCGCGAAGAACATGCCGACGGAGCCGGTGAAACACCCAACTACGGGCACATCGAGTGCATGAGGCTGGCGCGCGTCGAGCCACCAGATCGCCCACTGGCGTTTGGCGGGGTCGTACGAGCGTAGGGCAATCGCGCGATATACGCCTTCGGGTAAATGAAGTTCGTTGTCTTCCAGGTTGCCGTTGCCGCCGAGGATGGGACGGGTGGAGGAACGGCCAGTGAATTCGGTCCAATCCGTGCAGCCGCACAAGCGCCGGTTCAGGCGACGGTGATGGACGATCCAATGACCAAATTCGAAATCGAAGTCATGCGAGGGAATGTGTGACACTTCGGTCATCAATAAATTCCTGCAAAGGGGATAAGCCGTCGTTGATGCATGGAGGGGGACGCTCACTAAGGGTCATCATTCAGGCTAAGGCATGTGGATGCCTGGTCAAATGATACACATGCAAAGCCGATTTGCCTCGTTCATCTGTTTTGGGATAATAAACCTAGAGCAACCGATGCGAGGTAAATATGAACCGCGACCTGCCCGTGATAGCCCTTGCCCTGCTGCGCGCTGCCGAAGGCTGCCGGCTTTCGGCGTATTTGGATGGTGGCGGGCAATGGACGATTGGCTGGGGGCATACCGGCCCCGAGATTAGCCCTGGCGTTACCTGGACGCAGGCGCACTGTGATGATGCGCTGGCGCACGATGCCAGCGCGACGGCGGCGGAACTTGATCACTTGATCGGCGACGGGGTGACGCTGACCGCCAACCAATTTGGCGCCCTTGTGGTGTTTGCGTACAATATCGGTGTGCACGCTTTTGCGGGTTCCACTGCCTGTGCCCGGGTGCGGCATAATGAGTTGACCAATGTGCCGGCCACCATGCGCTTATGGACCAAAATCCGCGACCCGCACACGCGCCGGCTGGTGCCGAGTATGGGTTTGATGCACCGCCGGGAAGCCGAAATTGCTTTGTGGCACACGGCGGATGAGGCGCCGGCACCCACATTATAAAAGTCTTTTTGTTTCTTTTTCTTCAGAAAAAGAAAATTCTTGCGTTACGGGGCAGAAGCTAACTTGCCAGCCAAATCCTCGATGAACTGAAATGCCACGCGGCCGGAGCGGCTGCCGCGGGTGGCTTGCCATTCGACGGCGCGGGCGCGCAGATCGGCGTCGGTGATGACCAGGTTACGGGCCGCCGCGTAGCCCGTGACCATGGCGAGATACTGCGCCTGATCGCAGTTGTGAAAGCCAATCCACAGGCCGAAGCGATCGGATAGCGACACTTTTTCTTCTACCGTCTCGCCTGGGGCTATGCTTTTTTGGGCCTCGTTTTCAATCATGTCGCGCGGCATCAGATGGCGGCGGTTGCTGGTTGCGTAAAACAACACGTTGGCCGGGCGGCCTTCGATGCCGCCATCGAGCACCGATTTTAGCGCTTTGTAATCGGCATCCTGGGTTTCGAAACTGAGATCGTCGCAAAAAATTAGGCATCGTTCAGGGGTTTTGCGCAATAGGCCGAGCAATATGCCAAGGCTGCTTAAATCTTCGCGGTGCAGCTCGATCAGTTTTAATGATCCCGGCAGCTCGACCACCACGGCGCCGTGCACCGCTTTGACCAGCGATGATTTGCCCATGCCGCGGGCGCCCCATAGCAAGGCGTTATTGGCGGAAAAACCGCGGGCGAACTGGCGGGTGTTGTCGAGCAATATGCGCTTTTGCAAATCGATCGCGCGCAATGCCGCAAGGGCCACGCCGGCAACCGCGGGCACTGGCCGTAGCCGGCTAACACCTGCCACATCCCAGGCAAAGGCGTCCGCCCGCGCCAAATCCGGTCGTGCTGCCGGCGGCGGACTGAGCCGCTCCAACGCTTCCGCAATCCGCAGCATCACGCCCGCCGCACCCATCTCATTCGTCATAAATTCGCACCTAAGCTTGACCAGACTGGCGCGCAAACTATGGTCCGCCCGGCCCAACCGCAACCGGAGCCTAAAACCACAATGTTTTCCCTAATTAGCCCCGCCTATGGCGCCGATGATGTTATCAGCAATTTCATCGCAACCTCGGGCGTTACCCAATTCGCGCCGTTGATCCTGATTTTTATCGTATTCTACTTCCTGCTGCTGCGGCCGCAGCAGCAGGCCCAAAGCAAACTGAAAGAATCGATCAACGCAATCAAAAAAGGCGACCGCGTGCTGACCGCCGGTGGTATCATCGCCAGCGTGAAAAATGTCCGCGAGGGGTCCAACGAAATCGAAGTGGAAATCGCCCCCAACGTCAAAGTGACCATCATCCGCGAGACCATCACCAACGTCCTCGGCAGCTAGGGACCCGAAGCTTGGGTTTGGGGCGGGCAAAGAAAGGCGAGGGGCTTTGCCCCCTCGACCCCCATTAAAGGCTCGCCTTTAAAATCCGTTTAGTTGGGTTTGGGGGGAAGGGGGCCAGCACGATGCGCCCCACAGTCCAGGTCGGCCCCCTTCCCCCCAAACCCAAGTGAAGGGTTCTAAGGGCTTGCCCTTAGTGGGGTCCAGGGGCGAAGCCCTTGGCCTTTCTTAACCCACCCCACACCCAGGCCTCAGGTGCCTTGCCGCAGACGGCGTGCGTTGGCCATGGCGCGGCCGTGGTAGGGGGCGAGGATGGCTTCGGGGGATTCGCCGCTGAGCATGGCGGAGGTTGATTGTTCGGCGGCGTTCATTTTTTCGCTCACCATGCGTTCGCATTCGGCCATGGTGAGTTGGCCGGTGGCGAAGAGGGTTGTGCGGTGCCAGATGGTTTCCCAGCTGGACACCGCGAGTTCGGCCCAGATCATGGGCAGGCGTGTGGGCACCGGGTTTAGACCGCGGCCAGTTGGGCGGCGGCGTAGTCGTAATTGGCCAGGCGATCGAGGTAGTTTTGCACGTAATCGGGGCGGCGATTGCGGAAATCTAGGTAGTAGCTGTGTTCCCAGACATCGAGTGCGAGCAGCACGTGGCCTTCGCCGGTGGCGAGCGGGTTGGACCCGTTGGGGGTTTTGGTGACTTTGAGTTTGCCGTCTTTACCCAGCACGAGCCAGGCCCAGCCGCTGCCGAATTGGGTGGTTGCGGCGGCTTTAAAAGCATCTTTGAAGGCGGCGACGGAGCCTAGATCGGCGATGATTTTAGCTTCTAGGGCGCCGGGGATGGTGCCGCCGGTGGCGGAGAGGTTTTGCCAGAACAGGATGTGGTTCCAGTGTTGGCCGGCGTTGTTAAAGACGGGGCCGGGGGTGGCGGCGGTGGCGAGGACGATTTCGTCGAGCGATTTGCCGGCGAG
The DNA here is from genome assembly GCA_040400005.1 of Acetobacteraceae bacterium. Lineage (GTDB taxonomy): Bacteria > Pseudomonadota > Alphaproteobacteria > Acetobacterales > Acetobacteraceae > JBBARC01. The sequence goes on from JBBARC010000023.1 coordinate 8,526, forward strand.
GTTTTGGTCTTTTTCAACGAAGCCGTTCAGGGCGGTGACGTAGGCCTGGTGATGTTTACCGTGGTGCAGTTCCAGGGTTTCCTGGCACATGCCGGCGGCGGCCAGGGCGTTGGTATCGAAGGGCAGTGCGGGCAGGGTGAAGGCCATGGGGGCTCCTGAAGGGTGCGCTGGAAAAGCAAGATGCTGATCTATCAGCTATGCACGCGAGGCTAGCACGTCAAGCGTTAGCCGTCTGCTTGCATGCTATGCGTGCGTCTGGCAGGGCGGCTGGTATGATGGTTGCCAGCCCGAGCCTTGCGCAGTTTGTGCGTCGCCACGACCCTGACCGGTTTTTTTGCACGTTATTTGCGCCTGATGCGGCGCGGGAGATTTTGTTTACGCTGTATGCGTTTAACCACGAGATTGCGCGGGCGCGGGAGGCGGCGCGCGAGGCTGGGCTGGCGTTGATCCGGCTGCAGTGGTGGCGAGAGGTGGTGGAGGGGGCGGAGCGCGGGCACGAGGTGGCAACGCCGTTGCGGGCGGCGCTGGCGGCGGGGGCGCTGCGGGAAGAGGCGTTGCTGGCGATGATCGGCGCGCGCGAGGCGGAGTGTGCGCCGGCGCTTGAAACGGTGGTGGATTGGCATGCGTATTTAGCCGGCAGCCGGGGTTTGCTGGCGGTGGCGGCTGGGCGGGTTTTGGGGGCGGATGGTGCCCAGCTTGGGCGGTTGGCGGATTTGGGGGCGGGGTATGGGGCTGCGGGGATTTTGCGCAGTGTTGGGTGGCTGGCCGGGCAGGGCAGGTGTTTGCTGCCGGCGGATATGTTGGCGGCTGAGGGGTTAACGCCGGATGATGTTTTGGCCGACCCTTTTGCGCCGGGGGTGATGGTTGTGCGCGCGGCGCTGGCGGCCCAGGCCCGCACGCAATTGGGCCGCGCTGGTGCATTGGGGGCGGCGGCGGCGGCGGGGTTGGTGGGTGTGCTGGCGCGGCGTGATTTGGCGCGGCTGGATGCGCCGCTGAGCGCGCGCGGCATTGGCGATAGACTGGCGGTTGTGGCGGCGGCTGCGCGGGGCATCTGTTAAGCAGGGCTTTTGCTTTAGCAACGGTTAAGGTTTTTCGGGCAAACACGCAGGGCATCATGCAAAGCGGGGTGGTGCGCCGCGGCTGTGGGGAGCTTTTCCGCCGATGCCCGTTACCCTGCGCGATCCACCCGCAAATGACTCTGCGGGTTATTGGGTCGTAATACCGCAACAGCAGGGGCCTTCATGACACTGCGCACACGCCTATTGATCGGTTTTTTGGTATTGATCGCTATTAGCGCGGTTAGCGGCACCTATTCCAGTATCATTATCGGCAAAACCAGCGTGCTCACTGGGCAGCTTTACGATGGCCCGCTGATGGCGAGTAATTTTGCGCTTAGCGCCACGGCAGATTTTGAACGCGCCGATCGGGCGCTGGCCGATAGTGTGCAAGCTGATATCGTGCGGCCCACACCTATCCCGCCAAGTGGCTCGCCGGCATCGCAGCCGGCCTTGGTGCATACGCAAAAATCTGCCATCGCCGATCTGCGTGCGGCCATTACCGAAGATCTCGGCGTGGTTGCGCAGCGATCGCCCGGGCCGGCAGCCACGCGGCTTCTTGGTAATGTCAGCACCCTGCTAGGCAGTTGGGATACGGTGTTTGCGCGCATGCAGACAGCGCCGTTTGCGCAATTGCCGGCGCTGGCGCGCGATCAGGCCAGCCTGCATGCGCAAATTGCCGAAAGCCTGGAGATTCTTACCGAATCGGCCAGAGAAGCGGGCTTAAACTTTCGCGATGATGCCGCTGCTATGGGCCGCCATTCGCGCGGCCTGCTGCTGGTATCGGCGGCTTTCACCGTTGCCGCGGGCATTATTCTGGCGGTGCTGATTGCGCGCGCGATCGCCAACCCGATCGCCGCCATTACTGCGACCATGGCAAGCCTTGCTGATGGCAACACAGATATCACTGTGCCGGCGATATTGCGCCGCGATGAGGTGGGCAAAATCGCCCGCGCCGTGGATGTGTTTCGCCGCAATGCCATCGATGCCCGCGCCGTCGCCGCGGCCGGCGATCAGGCGCAGGCGATTAAAGCCCAACGCCACGATGCGATCAGTAGACTTACCACCACATTCGATCAGCAGGTCTCGCGGGTGATCGAAACGTTGGCTGCGGCGGCAGCATCGCTGACCAGCACCGCCGAACAGGTGACCCACAGCGCCGGCGATACCACCGGGCGCGCGGCAACGGCCGCGGCGGCATCGCAGGATGCCTCCGCCAGTGTGCAAACCATTGCGGCGGCCAGTGAAGAACTGGCCGCGTCCATTCAGGAGATTTCGCGCAGGGTAGGGCAGTCCACCACGCTTGCCGAACGGGCCGCACAGCAGGCGCAGCAAACCAGTGCAACGGTCGCGACACTGACCACGGCGGCCGAACAAATTGGCCATGTTGTATCGCTGATTGAAACCATCGCGACGCAAACCAATTTGCTGGCGTTAAACGCCACCATCGAAGCGGCCCGCGCCGGGGATGCTGGGCGTGGCTTTGCCGTGGTTGCTAACGAAGTGAAAGTGCTGGCCGGCCAAACCGCGGCCGCCACCAGCGATATCGCCGCCCAGGTGCAAGCTATCCGCGCCGCTACGGCAAGCACTGTTAGTGCTATTCAAGCGATCAGCACGATCATCGCCGAACTTAACGACACCGGCAGCCTGATTGCCGCCGCCATCGGCCAGCAAGGCGAGGCGACAAGCGAAATTGCCCGCAGCGTACAGCAAGCCGCCATCGGCACCAGCGATGTCGCCAGCAATATCGGCGGCGTCACTGCGGCCTCCGCCACCAGCCAAACCGCCGCCACCCAATTGCTAACCAACGCCCGCGACCTTTCCACCCAAGCGGCCACCCTGCGCCACGACGTTCGGGCGTTTCTGAGTGGTATTCAGGCGGCTTAGGTGTGGGGGTGGGTTAAGGAAGGCGAGGGCTCTGCCCTTCGATCCCGCTAAGGGCAAGCCCTTAGAACCTTTCACTTGGGTTTGGGGGGAAGGGGGCCAGCACAATGCGCGCCACAGTCCAGGTCGGCCCCCTTCCCCCCAAACCCAACTAAATGGATTTTAAACGCGAGCCTTTAATGGGGGTCGAGGGGGCAAAGCCCCTCGCCTTCCTTAACCCTCTCCCACGCCCAAGCCGCGCGAAACCGCTCAGAGGCGCTCGATGATGATGGCCGGGGCCATGCCGCCGGCGGCGCACATGGTGACCAGGCCGCGTTTTAGGTCGCGGCGTTCGAGTTCGTCGAGCAGGGTGCCGATGAGGATTGATCCGGTGGCGCCGATGGGGTGGCCGAGTGCTATGGCGCCGCCGTTGACGTTGACTTTGGCGCGATCGAGGTTGAGGTCGCGGATGAATTTTTCGGCGACGACGGCAAAAGCTTCGTTGATTTCGAACAGGTCGATGTCATCGATGGTGAGGCCGGCTTTGTGCAGCACTTTGCGGGCGGCGGGCACCGGGGCGTTGAGCATGAGGGTGGGGCTATCGCCGATATTGGCCATGGCGAGCACGCGGCCACGGGGTTTTAGGCCGTGTTTGTGGGCGTAGGCGGGGGATGCCAGCAGGATGGCGGCGGCGCCATCGACGACCCCGGAGGAATTGCCGGCGTGGTGGATGTGGTTGATTTTCAGATCGGGGTAGATTTGCAGGATGAGGCCGGCAAGGGTTGTGCCGGCAGCGTCGATGGGGACGTTGGCCATGGCTTCGAACGAGGGTTTGAGGGCGAGCAGGCCTTCCAATGTGGTTTGCGGGCGGGGGAATTCGTCGTGGTCTAGGGCCAGGGTGCCATCTTCGCGAAACACCGGCACCAGGCTTTTGGCGAAATGGCCGGCTTTGATGGCGGCATCGGCGCGTTGCTGGCTGACCAGTGCGAGTTCATCGACCGCCTGGCGGGAGATACCTTCCAACGTGGCGATCGCATCGGCGCAGATGCCTTGGTGGGTTTGCGGGTGGAGTTTGCGCAAATGGGTGTTGCCGGAATCGAGTAGTTTTTCGGGGCTGCTATCGGCGCCGGAGCCGGTGTAGGACATCATTTCGGTGCCCCCGGCGATGAGCAGATCTTCCATGCCGGACATGATTTGGGCGGCGGCCAGGTTCACTGAGGTGATGCCGGAGCCGCAGAAGCGATCCAGTGTCATGCCGCTGGCTTTGATATCGTAACCGGCGTCGAGTGCTGCCATGCGGGCGAGATCGCCGCCTTGCTTGCCGCGTTGGGTGCTGGTGCCCCAGATGATATCATCGACGTCGGCGGTATTGATGTGGTTGCGATCGGCGAGTGCGCGCAGGACGGTGGCGGCGAGGTGTTGCGGGTGGCAATCGGCGAGGGCGCCTTTGCCGATTTTACCGATGCCGCGGGGGGTGCGGACGGCGTCGATGATGAGGGCGTCGGGCATGGTGGTTTGGGCTCCCAGGAGAGGTTTTGTTGGGAGTGGGGGTAAACCAGACGTGAGCGGCGGGGAAGGGGGCGGCGGGGAAGGGGACGGTTTTGGGGCGACGCTTGGAGGTCCGGGCCGGAATCGAACCGGCATACGAGGATTTGCAGTCCTCTACATCACCACTCTGCCACCGGACCATCTGGCTGCATCCCGCGCTAAAAGCGCGGAAACGGGCGTATAAGGGCAAAGGTGGCGCGGGTCTAGCCATTTACCATTCGCATTGCGCCGCAGCGTTACACTGGCTAAATCACAGCCTTGCCGCCGGCCGTTTTGCGGCAGTGCTTTAGGAGCTACCCGACCCCATGCTGACCACGCCGGATTTTAGCCAGGCCCGCGATGTTATGGTCGATGGGCAGTTGCGGCCGACCAAGATTACGCACCCGCTGGTGTTGCAGGCGATGCGGCGGCTGCCGCGCGAGGATTTTGTGACGGCGGGTAAGCGGGCGGTGGCGTATATTGATGATGATCTGGAGCTTGCCCCCAACCGTTATATGATGCGGCCGCTGGCCGTGGCCGGCTTGGTGCAGTTGGCCAACCCGGCGCCGGGGGAGCGGGCACTGGTGATTGGGGCGGGCACTGGGTATTTGGCGGCGGTGTTGGCGGCTTGTGGGGCTGCGGTGACGGCGTTTGATGAGAACGCGGATCTGCTGGCGATTGCGCGGGATAATTTGGCGTTGATGCCTGGGGTTAGCTTGGTTGAAGGTAGGCTTGCCGATGGGCCCCGCGGGGCGGCGCCGTTTGATCTGATTATTATTGAAGGGGCAGTGCGGGCTGTTCCGCCGCAGTTTGGGCGGCTTTTGGCGGCGAGGGGCCGGGTGGTCACGGTAATGTCAAAACACGCTGGGCAAAGCTTTGCGGTGACGGCGACCCTGGCCACTGGGCACCTGGGGGGCAAGCCTGGCGATGGGTTTTCGGTTGTGCCGGCCTTTGATGTTTTCGCGCACCTGTTGGTTGCATTGCTGCCGACGCCGGTGTTTGCCCTGTAGGCTTGGTTAGTGCCGGCCGCGTGGTGAGGCGTGGCCTGTGACGGTATGGCATCACCTGGCACAGACCGCCGTTGGCGTCGGCGCGGACAACGTGCCAAGACTTGCTGGAGAAGCCGGGTTGGGAGAGTGCCGTATGCGGGTTGGCGTGAAATGTGTTGCCATGGCGTTGCTGGGGTGTTCTGCGCTGATGCCTATCGCCCGTGCCGCCACCGCTTGGGCGCCGGCGCCTAGCCCGAAAGATTTGGCCGATCCGGCGCCGCACACATTATCGGATGCGTTGGCGCTGGCTTACACGACCAACCCGCAATTAACGGCGGCGCGGGCCAAGCTGCGGGCGACCGACGAAAACGTGCCGGCGGCGTTGGCTGGCTGGCGGCCGCAGGTTTCGATTACTGGGAATATTGGGGCGGCAGAGGAAACCCGCAAAACCGCCGGCACTGCCACCGAAAGGGTCAACGGTACTTTTCAGACCGTCCGCCACACGACAATCGCCCCGACAAACCGCCATGAGTCCCAGGCGACCGCCACCGTTACTCAATATTTGTATCGCGGCGGCCGCACCACGGCATCCACGCATGAAGCCGACAATGCGGTGTTCGCTGAACGTGCCCGGCTGATCGCGCAGGAAGAGCAAACTTTTACCGATACCGTCACCGCCTATGTGGCGGTGGTGCAGGATACCCAGTTGGTGGCGATTAACCGCGCCAACGAAACTGTGCTTGGTGGGCAGTTAAAAGCGATCAACGCACGGTTTCATGTGGGTGAACTGACCACCACCGATGTGGCACAGGCGCAGGCCGCGCTGGCGCAAGCGATTGCCCAACGCGAAACGGCGGAAGGCAATTTGCAATCGGCGCGCGCTACTTTTGCCCGCGCCGTTGGCGTGCCGCCGCCGGCCGATTTGGTGCCGCCGCCGCCTTTGACGCAAACAATTAAGGCTGCGGAAGACGCTGCCGAAATGGCAGTTGCGAACAACCCTAATGTGATCGCTGCACGCTTCGCCGAAGCCCAGGCCAAGGATGCGGTGGATGTCGCGTTTTCTGCCTTGGCGCCGACGCTTAGCCTACAGGGCAGCGCTTTTCATTCCAGTGGCCAAAGTCTCGCTGGCTTGGTTGATTATGGCTACCAGGGCGTGCTGGCGCTGAGCATGCCGATTTATCAGGGTGGACAGGAATACGCGTCGATCCGCCAGGCTCGGCAATCTTACCAGGAAGCGGTGCACACTCGCGAAGATGCGCAGCGCCAGGCGCGCCAGTTGGCGGTGCAGGCGTTTGAAACGCTGTATGCTTCGCGCGCGGCAATCGAAAGCTCGCGCGTTGGGGTTCACGCCAGCGAAATCGCCCTGGAAGGGGTGGAGCGTGAGGCGCTGGTGGGCAGTGCGACCACGCAAAATGTGCTCATCGAGCAACAGAATTTGCTGACTGCGCAGACCAATCTGGTACAGAATGTCTCTAGCATGATAACCGCATCGTATGGGCTGGCGGCGGCAAGTGGCCGCTTGACGGCGCGCGATATGGCGTTGAACGTGCCGCTGTATGACGAGACCGCGTATTACAACGCAGTGCGCCACAAACTTTGGGGAACCGGAGACTATGCCACCAACCAGCCGGGCCGCTAAAACATGAACAATAACAATAATAACAACACCAAAAACCAGCCGCAAAAGGGTGGCCCTGCGGCCAAACCTGCTGGCGCTGGTGGGGAAGATGCCGATCCTTCGATGGAAGACATCCTCGCCTCTATCCGTCGTATTCTTAACGATGGTGATGCCGATACGGATACTGATGATGAGGACGAGGTCGCCCCTGCCATGGCCGCAAAGCCTGGTGCTGGTGCGCCTGTTCCGCCGAAAGTCGCGGAGACTTCCCCCGCGGCCGCCCCCGCTTCGGCCGAAAAATCGGCCGAAGAACCCGAAGACATCTTAATATTGGATGATGCCATGATGATCGCTGAAAACGAAGCGCCGAAGGCCGACACCACCACCGACAATTTGGTTAACCCGAGCACTGCCGCCGCGGCATCGTCGTCGGTTGGGGCGCTGAAGAAGGCGCTGGCCGAACGTAACACCACTGTGAGCAAGGGTGGTGCCAGCTTGGAAGACATTATTCGTGATGAATTCCGCCCGATGCTGAAAGGCTGGCTGGATATTCACTTGGCCGGCATTGTGGAACGCTTGGTGCGTGCCGAAATTGAACGGGTTGTGACCCGCGAACTGACCTAAAAATTCGGCAAGTCCGGGGGGCGCCGTGCGAGTCCCCCCGGCCTAGTCGCGGGCTGCAAGTCACGGGTTTCCAAAGGCCGCCGGCCTTTGGTGGGGTCCAGGGGCGTCACGCGAAGGCGTGCTTGCGCACGAAGCCCTTGGCCTTTTTTTACCACGTGAGTAGCCGGTAAATGCTAGAAAAATCCTTTGACCACAAAGCCATAGAACCCATGCTGTATGCAGCTTGGGAAGAAGATGGCGCGTTTGCCGCCGGTGCTACGGGCGGTGATCCTTTCACCATTATGATTCCGCCGCCCAATGTGACCGGCAGCCTGCACATGGGGCATGCGCTGACGTTTACCTTGCAGGATACGCTGGTGCGCTGGCGGCGCATGCAGGGGCGGGACGCGTTGTGGCAGCCGGGCACCGACCATGCGGGGATTGCCACGCAAATGGTGGTGGAACGGCAGTTGGCGGCCAAGGGCGAAAGCCGGGCGGCGTTGGGGCGCGATGCGTTTTTGGCCAGGGTTTGGCAGTGGAAAGCGGAATCTGGCGGCACCATCACCACGCAGTTGCGCAGGCTGGGGGCGTCGCTGGATTGGCCGCGTGAGCGGTTTACCATGGACGATGGTTTATCGGCCGCGGTGCGCGAAGTGTTCGTGACGCTGTTTAACCAGGGGCTGATTTATCGCGATCGGCGGCTGGTGAATTGGGACCCAAAATTCCGCTCGGCGATTTCTGACCTTGAAGTTGAAAATAAGGAAATTCGCGGAAGTCTTTGGTATATATCGTACCCGGTAGAGGGCAGCGATGAGCGGCTGGTGGTGGCGACGACGCGGCCGGAAACCATGCTGGGCGATTCGGCTGTGGCGGTGAACCCCGAGGATGCCCGTTACACGCATCTGGTTGGCAAGTTTGTGGTGTTGCCGCTGACCGGGCGGCGGGTGCCGATTATTGCCGATAGCTATTCCGACCCCGAAAAGGGCACCGGTGCTGTGAAAATCACCCCGGCGCATGATTTTAACGATTTCGCGGTGGGTGAGCGGCACAGCCTGCCGATGCCATCGATCCTTGATCGGGATGCGCGGATTACGCTGGGCGAAATTGAAGATGAGCTGGCCCATGTGGCGGGCGTGGCGGACCCCGATTTTGTGCGTACGCTGGCAGGGTTAAGCCGCGAAGATGCGCGCAAAGCGATTGTGGCTGAGCTGGAACGCCTTGAATTTTTGGTAAAGATTGAGCCGCACACCAACCAGGTGCCGCATGGCGACCGGTCGGATGCGGTGATTGAGCCGTTGCTGACCGTGCAGTGGTATTGCCGGGCCGATGTGCTGGCGGCCCCGGCGATTGCGGCGGTTGAAGATGGCCGGGTAAAATTTGTGCCCAAGCAATGGGAAAACACCTTCTTTGCCTGGATGCGCGATATCAAGCCGTGGTGCATTAGCCGGCAATTATGGTGGGGGCATCGGATCCCCGCGTGGTATGGCCCGGATGGCCAGGTGTTTGTGGCTAAAACCGCCGATGAGGCCGCCGCGCTGGCGCTGGCCGCCTATGGTGAAGTGCTAGAGATCACTCAGGATGACGACGTGCTGGACACCTGGTTCAGCTCTGGCCTGTGGCCGTTTTCCACCCTGGGCTGGCCCGATAAAACCGCCGATTTGGCGCGCTATTACCCGACCGACGTGCTGGTGACCGGGTTTGATATCATCTTTTTCTGGGTTGCCCGGATGTTGATGATGGGGCTGCATTTTATGGGTGATGTGCCGTTTCGCACCATCGCTATTCACGGGCTGGTGCGCGATGAACGCGGCCAAAAGATGAGCAAATCCAAGGGGAACGTCATTGATCCTCTGACATTGATTGATGAATACGGCGCTGATGCGCTGCGCTTTGCGGTGTTGCAGCAAACCGGGCCGGGGCGCGACATAAAGCTGGGGCCGACCTTGGTTGCTAGTGGCCGCGGGTTTGTTACCAAATTGTGGAATGCGGCGCGGTTTTGCGAAATGAACGGGGTGGCGCCGGTGGCGGGGTTTGATCCCGCAAGTGTGACCTCGCCGTTGTGCCGCTGGCTGCTGGCTGAAACCAATACGGCCATTGTGAGCGCGACGGCAGCGTTAGAGGCTTACCGGTTCGATGATTACGCATTCGCCTGTTACCAATTCACCTGGGGCAGTTTTTGCGATTGGTTTGTGGAGCTGGCCAAGCCTGTGCTGAACGGCAGCGATGAGGCGGCGGCCGCCGAATTGCGGGCAACGGCGGCGCACGTGCTGGGCCTGACCATTCGTTTGCTGCAGCCGGCCATTCCGTTTGCAACCGATGCGCTGTGGGAAGGCATGGGGTTTGGTGCCGCGCGTAGCCTGATTTCAGCCCCCTGGCCGGAGCCGATGGTGCTGAGCAACGTGGCCGCTGCGCAAGCTGAAATCGCCTGGGTTATTCGCCTTATTTCCGCCGTGCGTGAGTTGCGCGGTGAAATGAACGTGCCGCCGGCAACCCTCGCCCCGGTGTTTTTAGCCGATGCCAGCCGGCAAACCCTGGATCGCGCCGCACGTTACGAAGATGCCGTGCGCCGGCTGGCGCGGGCGAACCAGGTCGGGCCGCTGGTAGGTACGATCCCAACCGGGGCCGCCCAGATTATGCTGGATGAGGCGACCATCGTGTTGCCGCTGGCTGGGCTGATCGATCTAACCGCCGAACGTAAACGCCTAACCCGCGACCACGACCGGGCGCGCGACGATGCGGATAAGCTGGAACGTAAACTGGCGGGGGCCGATTTCGTCGCCCGGGCCAAGCCCGATGTGGTGGAGGATACCCGCTTGCGAGCGCAGACGGCGCGCGATGAGCAGGCGCGGTTGGCGGCGGCGTTGGCGCGGTTGGGGGCGGGGTAGGGCAGGGAAGAACTTTCTTTTTCTGAAGAAAAAGAAACAAAAAGACTTTTATTACGCTGGGCCTGGGGGGCAGGGGCACCGCGCGCCACACCGTGCCAAAAAACTCGCACTCCCGCGCGCAGATGTGCTTATTTGCTTAACATTTTCCTTGCGGCCTGCCACATTACAACCTGTGGTTGCCGCAACTGGTGCTGCAAAATTTTTTGGGCGCGGGGGGATTGAGGCGGCAATGCCTGTATCGGCACACACACCATGATGCGGCCCGAAGACCGCCTGCTACGCCAAGCCACCGCCTGGCTCGACCAGCCCAAGCTCGGCCCCTGGCTGCGCTTTGAGCCGGAATTGGAAGAACGGTTTAACCTCGATACCAGCGCTGATCGTGGGCGGCTGTTCGCCTGGGTGTCTGGCATTTCGGCCGCCTTGTACTTGGCCTGGGATAGCTCCGGCCTGCTGTCACACATCCCGCAAACCGTGCGCGGCCTGCATGCGCTGGGCGTGGTGCCGTTTTGTGTGGTGGCAACGTATTTGTTCGCCCGCGGTATCGGCGCGCATGCCCGCGAAACCCTCGGCATGCTGCTGAATATCTACAGCGCGATATCCATCACGATCCTGTTCGCCGGCGGCTGGTGGCCGGATATCGCGATCTACGCGGTGGGCATGACCACCGTGCTGCTGTGCGGCACCTCGGTTCTCGGGCTGCGCTTTCCGTGGGCACTGGCGTCCACCGCGGCTGTTTACGCCATTTTTACGATCGGCCTGCTCACCACCCCATCGGTTGGGCATATCGCCCGGCAAAATCTGCTGGGTAGCTTGGTGGTGATCATCGGCGCCCTGCTTGTGTCTAACTGGCGCAACGAGGTGGATCAGCGGCGCGAATTTCTGCGCGCCCTGCGCGACCGGGTCAGCCGCCTGAACCTCAGCCAGCGCTACCGCGAACTCGATGCGATTAGCCGGCAGGATCCGCTCACGGGCCTTGCCAACCGCCGCGCCCATGATGCCTGGCTGCACGATGCCTGGGCGCGTGCATCGGTTGATAAATCGGCAGTCGGCCTAATCGTGATCGATGTCGATCACTTTAAACAATACAACGATAATTACGGCCACGCCGCCGGCGATGCCTGCCTGCAAACTCTGGCCCAAGGCCTGCGCGAGCAGTTGCGCGGCACCAGCGATTTCCTCGCCCGCTTCGGCGGCGAAGAATTTGTCGTGGTGTTGCCCGGCGCCGACGAACGCACCTGCGGCGATGTCGCCGAACGCCTGCGCGCAACCATCGCCGCCCTGGAATTACCTCACCCCGGCATCGGCCCCACCGGCATGGTCACGATCAGTGCCGGTGTGGCCAGCCATGTGCCCGAACCTGGCCGCAGCCCGGCGGCCCTGTTTTCGGCGGCCGATTCGGCGCTGTATGTGGCCAAATCCAGCGGCCGCAACCGCGTCGCCATCGGCGAAGTGGCCCGCGAGCAGGCAGAAATTGATGATCTGTTGTTCTGGCAGGGAGCCACACCCAGCACGCGATATGCGCGGGCGGGGGACCAGGGCGCTTGAGGTAACGTAAGGATTTGCTTTCGTGCTTGCGTGGCTGACCGCCTTTGGCCTTCTGCGCCGGTGTTCGGACGAGCACTGTGCCGCGACTTCCGGGTAGATACGAAGACCATCAGAGAAAATCATGGAGTTGGGCGCGATTCGCCCCACGAGTTCGTTAGCAATGTCGGCCCGGGTGACGAGCACCCGGTTCAAGGTCGTACCGCTACGGTTCAAAGCGGTAAGGACGGGCACTTGTTCACCGGATAAACCTCGCCGGCCTAACCGGGAAGCGCCGGGCCCTATGTTACAAAAATCACATTATTTGCTTCGCGCTTTGCGCCTGCGCGCTGGGCCTTGTAAGTTGGGGGGAGTTTTGCCCTAGGACCTGATTGCGATGCGCCTTTCTAAAGCCTTTGTTCCCACGTTGAAGGAAAACCCTACCGAGGCGACGATTGCCTCGCATCGTTTGATGCTGCGGGCAGGGCTTGTGCGCCAAACCGCATCGGGTATTTATGCTTGGTTGCCCATGGGGCTGCGCGTGTTGAACAACATTGCCGATATTGTGCGCGCCGAGCAGGATGCCGTGGGCGCCCAAGAAATGCTGATGCCCACGCTGCAAACGGCGGATTTATGGCGCGAAAGCGGGCGGTATGAAGCTTACGGGCCAGAAATGCTGCGCATCAAAGATCGCCACGAGCGCGAATTGCTGTATGGGCCCACCAACGAAGAAATGATCACCGATTTGGCTCGCCAGGGGTTAAAATCCTATCGCGAATTGCCGCAGATTTTGTACCATATTCAGTGGAAATTTCGTGATGAAATGCGCCCCCGCTTTGGCGTGATGCGCGGCCGGGAATTTTTAATGAAGGATGCTTACAGCTTCGATATCGATTACGAAGGGGCTGAAACCAGCTACCGCCGCATGATGCTGGCCTATATGCGCACGTTTCGCCGGCTCGGGCTGTCGGCTATTCCCATGGTTGCCGATACCGGCCCGATCGGTGGTGATTTGAGCCATGAATTTATTGTGCTGGCTCCCACCGGTGAAAGCCAGGTGTTTTATGATGCAGCATTTGATGAATTGGATTACTCGCCGAGCAATTATTCGCATGAAAGTGCCGATGATCTGGCGCGGTTTTTCGGCCAGGTGACCGGACATTACGCCGCAACCGACGAAAAGCATGATGAGGCACTTTGGGCGGCCGTGCCCGATGCCCGCAAACGCGAAGGGCGCGGCATCGAAGTGGGCCATATCTTCTATTTCGGCAAAAAATATAGCGATTCGATGGGGCTGAAGGTCGCCGGCCCTGATGGCCAAATGATAACGCCAGAAATGGGCAGCTACGGCATTGGCGTGTCGCGCCTGGTTGGCGCCATTATTGAAGCATCGCACGATGATGCCGGCATTATCTGGCCCGATGCAGTGGCGCCGTACCGGGCTGCGATCCTCAATTTACGGGTGGGTGATGCGGCGTGCGATGCCCTGGCAAACCAGGTGTATGGGCGCTTTGCTGGCAGTGCCATGCTGGATGATCGCGATGAACGCGCCGGCACCAAATTCGCCGAGGCTGATTTATGTGGCTACCCATGGCAGATTATTATCGGGCCCCGTGGGGCTGCCAAAGGTGTTGTGGAGATAAAACGCCGCGCCACCGGCGCGCGTGAAGAACTGCCGGTAGAAGACGCCCTTGCACGGATTTTGTGATGTTTAATGCGTTTGAGCGTCACGTCGCCTGGCGCTATTTGCGCGCGCGCAAAGGTGAGCGGTTTGTATCGGTTATCGCCGGCTTCTCGCTGGTTGGCATAGCACTTGGTGTAGCGACGCTGATTATTGTGATGGCGGTGATGACCGGCTTTAAAACCGATCTGCTCGGCCGCATTTTGGGGCTAAACGGACATATCGGCATTTACGCGAGCAGCCCAGAGGGCATCGCCAATTTTGATGATGTCACCGCGCGCATCGCCCGCGTGCCGGGGGTGGTGCGGGCAACGCCCATGGTAGAAGGCCAGGTTTTGCTCAGTGCGCACGGCGCCAATTTGGGTGGGCTGGTGCGCGGTGTGCGGCCTGATGATCTCAAACATCTACCGTCGATTGCGCAAAATATCCGCGAAGGGTCGCTGGATGATTTGGTTGGGCGCGATACCATCGCCATTGGCGTGACCCTGGCCGAACGCTTGGGTTTGGGTATTGGCAGCAAAATAACTCTGGTATCGCCCGATGGTGCGGCCACGGCCTTTGGCACCATTCCGCGCGTGCGGGCGTATCGGGTGGTGGCGATTTTTCAGGCCGGCATGCACGAATATGATCAAAGCTTTACCTTTATGCCACTGGAAGCGGCCCAGGTATTTTTTCAAAAACCTGAGGCGGTAACCCAGATAGAAGTGATGGTGGCCGACCCGCAGGCAGTGCGCGATATCACCCACAAGGTGCAGGCGGTTCTGGCCGGCAACAATTTACGGGTGATCGACTGGACCCAAAGCAACGATTCGTTTTTTGCCGCCGTTCAGGTGGAACAGAACGTGATGTTTCTTATCCTGACACTAATCATTATCGTTGCCGCGTTTAATGTGATTTCGTCGCTGATCATGATGGTGAAAGATAAAACGCGCGACATTGCCGTGCTGCGCACACTCGGCGCCGGGCGGTTTGCCATTATGCGCATATTTTTGATGTGCGGCGCATCGGTGGGCATTACCGGCACCGCCACGGGCACTGTGCTGGGTGTGGTATTCTGCTTAAATATCGAACGTATCCGTTTGGGCCTGCAAGCGATGACCGGCACCAAGCTGTTTGACCCCGAAATCTACTATCTCGAACATTTGCCAGCCAAGTTGGAATGGCAGAGTGTTTCCTTGGTTATCATGATGGCGCTCGGCTTATCCTTGCTGGCAACTTTATATCCCAGTTGGCGAGCCGCCCGCACCGACCCGGTGGAGGCGCTGCGTCATGAGTAACCCGCTGGTTTTGGCCGATGCCAAACGCAGTTTTCGTAGCGAGGCCGATGTGTTGCACGTGTTGCGCGGGGTGAATTTAACCCTGCGCGCCGGCGAAATTGTCGCACTCGTTGCACCTTCTGGCACCGGCAAATCAACCTTGCTGCATCTGGCGGGGTTGTTAGAACAACCTGATTCCGGCGATGTGCTGGTGGATGGTGTTTCCTGCGGCGCGCTGGATGATGCCGCGCGTACCGCGGTGCGCTGCACCAAGATTGGCTTTGTTTATCAGTTTCATCACTTGCTGGCAGAATTTACCGCGTTAGAAAACGTCGCTATGCCACAGATGATAGCCGGCGTTACCAAAACAGCAGCACAAGCGCGCGCACGCGATTTGCTGGCGGTGTTTGGCCTGGCAGCACGGGCCGCGCATTTGCCGGGAAAATTATCGGGTGGCGAACAGCAGCGCGTGGCGATTGCGCGCGCGCTGGCCAACCGGCCGTCGATTCTATTGGCCGATGAACCCACCGGCAATTTGGATGTCGGCACCGCCGACCAGGTGTTTGCCGAGCTGCTGCGCGTGGTGCGTGAAACCGGAGTCGCGGCCCTTATTGCTACACACAACGATGCGCTGGCCGCCAGGATGGACCGCGTGGTGACGCTAAAAGATGGCTTGATCAAGGAGTTACGCTAGGCGCCCATCCTGCCTTTGCCGCCGTGTTGAGGGTGGCTTAGCATCACCCAATGTCGCATGCTGATTTTGTCCATCTCTGCTGCCATTCCGCCTATTCGCTCAGCGAGGGTGCGATAAAAGCCGAAAAATTGGCGGCATTGGCGGCTGAAGATTGCATGCCGGCGCTAGCAATAACCGACAGTTTTAATCTGTTTGGCGCCATTGAATTTTCCCAGGCCTGCGCCGCCAAAGGCGTGCAACCCATTATTGGCTGCCGGGTGGCTTTGGCGCGCACCGAAAAACCGAATTTGGCGCCTGACCGCATCGTGTTACTGGCGGCTAACCCGATTGGGTTGATCAATTTGCAGCGTATATCATCGGATGGTTTTTTGCTGTCGGATCCTGGCGCACCGCAATTACCGTTACAGCATATTCTCGACAACGCCGAAGGGCTTTGGTTATTGACCGGCGGCACTAGCGGCGCCGTTGCACGGTTATTGGCCGAGGGCCAGGAAGATGAGGCGCGTGCCTGGCTCGACCGTTGTGTCCAGGCCTTTGGTGGCCGCGTAGGGGTAGAATTGCACCGCCACAGCACCCGCATTCAGCAGGCGGTGGAACCCGGGTTAATCGGCCTCGCCGATCGCGCCGGATTGCCATTGGTGGCCACCAACGAATGCTACTTTGCAAAACCTTCAATGTATGAAGCGCATGATGCGTTGCTGTGCATAGCCGAAGGCCGGGTATTATCGGAAATTGATCGGCGCCGTGCCACGCCGGAAAATTGGTTCAAGCCCGCCGCCATGATGCGCGAGCTGTTCGCAGATTTGCCCGATGCTTGCGATAACACCATCGCCATTGCAAAAAACTGTGCGGTGATGGCGGAAACCCGCAAGCCGTTGCTGCCGGTATGCCCAAAAGTGCGCAAAGGCAGCACCGAAGAAGAAACATTGGATGCCATGGCGCGCGAAGGCTTGGCCGCGCGTATGGCGGATATCGGTGCCGATACGGACACCGCTGCACGTTATGAAAACAGATTGAGTTTTGAACTCAGCGTTATTCGCAACATGGGCTTTGCCGGCTACTTCTTGATCGTGGCCGATTTTATTCAATGGGCCAAGGGTCGCGATATCCCGGTAGGGCCAGGGCGTGGGTCTGGTGCGGGGTCGGTTGCCGCCTGGGCACTGACCATCACCGATTTAGATCCACTGCGGTTTAATTTGTTGTTCGAGCGGTTTTTGAACCCAGAACGCATATCGATGCCGGATTTCGATATTGATTTTTGTCAGATCCGCCGCGACGAAGTCATCGAATACGTGCGCCAGGAATACGGCGCCGATCGCGTGGCACAAATTATTACCTTTGGAAAGTTGCAGGCGCGGGCTGCCGTGCGTGACGTTGGCCGGGTGTTGGGTTTGCCCTATGGGCAGGTTAACCGGGTGGCCGAGCTTATCCCCAATAACCCGGCAAAGCCCACCACGCTTAAACAGGCGATCGATGGCGAAGTGCGCCTGCAGGAGATGCGCGATTCAGAAGAATCGATAAAACGCCTGCTGGAAATCGCTCTGCAGGTTGAGGGTTTGTACCGCCACGCCAGCACCCATGCGGCAGGCGTGGTGATCGGTGACCGCAGCCTGGTTGAACTGGTGCCAATGTACCGCGACCCGCGTGAAGGCACGCTGGTGACGCAATACAACATGAAATATGTCGAACAGGCAGGCTTGGTAAAATTCGACTTTTTGGGTTTAACCACACTCACCATTTTGCAGCGCGCTGTGCAGATGCTGGCGGCGCGACATATTCATGTCGATCTTTCAAAACTTCCACTGGACGACGAAAAAACCTACGCCATGCTGTCGCGTGGTGATGCCGGCGGCGTGTTCCAGTTTGAAAGTGCCGGCATGCGCGACGTTTTGCGCCAGATGCGGCCAGACAGGTTCGAAGATCTCATTGCTGCGGTGGCGCTGTACCGGCCGGGGCCAATGGCAAATATTCCCTCTTACTGCCTGCGCAAACATGGCGAGGCATGGGCGCCGCCGCACCCTATGCTGCTGGAAAGCCTCGGCGAAACCTATGGTATTATGGTGTACCAGGAACAGGTGATGCAAATTGCGCAAACTATGGGCGGCTACAGCCTTGGGGCCGCAGATTTACTGCGCCGTGCGATGGGAAAAAAAATTCGATCGGAGATGGATAGCCAGCGCCAAATATTTACCGATGGCGCCATTGCACGCGGTATTGAACCAGATAAAGCCGGTGAAGTTTTCGATCTTATGGCGAAATTCGCTGATTATGGCTTTAACAAATCCCATGCGGCAGCCTATGCGTTGGTTGCCTACCAAACCGCCTGGATGAAGGCTAATTATCCAGAAGCGTTTTTGGCTGCCTGCATGTCGCTGGCGATGAGCAACACCGATAAGCTGGCGGCCCTACGAAGCGAGGCATCGCGTTTGGGCATTGCCGTGCTGGCCCCATCGGTTAATCGATCAGAGGCTGATTTTACCATTGAAGATATAGAGGGTGGTGCTTTAGGCATTCGATACGCGCTGGCGGCGATCAAAAAAGTTGGCTCGGCGGCGATGGAAGGGCTGGTTGCAGCCCGTGGCAAAACGCCGTTTCGTGATGCTGGCGATTTCGCAACGCGCGTTGGTGGCCGTCAACTGAACAAAATGCAGGTTGAAAACCTCGCCCGTGCCGGCGCGTTTGATGAGCTCGACCCGGTGCGGGCGCGGTTTTTTACCGGCGCGGAAGCAATTGTGCGGCGTGCGCAGAGTGAAGCGGAGCGTGCCACCAGCGGCCAGGCAGCATTATTTGGTGATGCTGAAGAAGCTTTACGCCTGCCGGCTATTGCTGAATGGTCGATGATGGATCGCCTAGCGTTTGAAGCGGAAGCGATTGGCTTTCACCTAACCGCGCACCCGTTAGATGCGTATGGCGGTCTGCTAAAACGCATGGGTGTGGTGCCAACCGATCAGGTGCCAGCACGGGCCGCCGCCGGGGCTGCGCGGATAAAATTGGCTGGGTGCGTGGCGGGGCTTAAGGAACGCCTGACTAAAAAAGGCTCGCCGATGGCGTGGATTACACTGTCTGATCAATCGGGCGCAGTGGAAGTAACCTGTTTTTCGGAGGTGTTAACCCGCATTCGGCCGTTGCTGGTAACCGGCACGGCGTTACTGGCAACTGTGGATGTGCGATTAGAGGGCGAAGCGGTGCGGATTACCGCAAGCGATATACAGGGGCTGGAACAGGCAGCGGAAGACGCGGGCGGTGCACTGCGCGTGTGGTTGCGCGGGGCAGATGGGGTGGCATCGTTGGCCGGTGTACTGGCGCGCGAACGCGGCGGCCGCGGTCGGGTATCGGTGATTGCCATGATGGGGGACCAGGAAGCCGAAATTATGCTGCCGGGCGCATTTGTCGCGACCCCACGCTTGCGCCAGGCGTTGAAATTGGTGCCAGGGGTGGAGCGTGTTGATGATTTTTAAACGCAGTTTACTGCTCTGCTGCGCGGCGCTGGTGCCGTGCGCCGCCATTGCCGCTGAAACACCGATGGGGTTGGAACAGATTATTGTTGTCGCCAAAAAGCGGCGGCAAAATGGACAGCAAGTGCCGCAGGCGATTGACGTGGTGCGTGGCGCATCGCTGCGGCAATACGGCTTGCGCGAATTCGAAGATTTGCAGAAATTGGTTTCTGGCCTGAGGTTGAGTGATAATGGCGGGCGCGGCCAAAATGTGACGCTGCGCGGGGTAACCTATAACCCCGATACCACGGCGAACCCCTCGGTTGATATTTACGTCAACGAAGTGCCGATTTCGCAAACATCGTCGGCCTTTCAGGATTTGTTTGATATTGAGCAGATCGAGGTTATTCGGGGGCCACAGGGCACATTGCGCGGCCGTACGTCACCCGCCGGTGCCATTTTAATTGATACTGCGCGGCCAGACCTGACCGCAACCCACGGTGAAGCTGCACAAACTATTTCCGATAATGGTCTGTGGCGCACCGAGGCTGCGATCACTGTGCCAGTTATTGCGGATAAACTGGCGGTGCGGCTGGCCGGGTTGTTTGATCAGAATAATTTGTACGGTACCCATAACATCACCACCGGCCAGCGCGACTACAATTTGCAGCACGCGGTGCGGCTAAGCATTGAGGCAAAGCCACTTGATGACCTGGATATTGTAATTATGCACCAGGCATCGAATGACCGCACGCGCGAGCTTTTTGCGGTTGTTGGCGATGGTGCTCATGGCATCATTACACCCGCCGACAATATCGCTTTGCATCATGGCCCATATACTTTTTATAACCGCACGGACCTAACCACAATGCAGATGACACTGCATCTGGGTTCTGCCGATATCACCTATATCGGCGGTTATCAGGCGTTAAAAGACAATTTTCAGGAAACCCAGGATAGCACCAATTTACTGCCTGGATTTAACGTGGGCGTGCAAACGCTGGATAACGCGCTGGAACAATTGACCCAGGAAATTCGCCTGCAATCGCGCGGCGATCAGCGCTTGCAATATATGGGTGGATTTTATTTTGCCCATCAGGATGCCGAAGCGAATTTGTTTGTGCCCTCGGCCGTGGCTTTCGCACCGGCGCCTGGCACACCGCTGGGCGTGCGCCCGGTAGATAACGTGAATGCCAGTGTGCGGATACCACAAATCGCCACCGACTATGCGATTTTTACCGATGAAACCTATAAACTAACTGACGAAGATATTTTTGAAGGTGGACTGCGCTGGCAGTTCGAAAAGCAGTATCGCGCCAACGATATCACCGTGGTTATTCCGCCAGTGTTTGGTGGCGGCGGCTTTAGCCAGGCGCTGGTATCGCCGCACAACCAAAAGGAAGAGTACCGCGCCTGGACCGGTCTTGCCAGTTACACCCATAGGTTTACCCCGCACGCGCAGATTTACGCGAGCTACGGGCAATCGTTCAGGCCAGGCGGCGTGGTACTGGGTATTTCGGTGCCGCTGCCAGAGGATTTTTTGCTGTTTAGGCCGGAATCCTCCTTTGATTTTGAAATTGGCGGAAAAACAACATGGCTAGATGGCCGGTTGCGGGTGAACGCCGATATATTTCACCAAAGCTATAGCGATTACATCGGGCGGCTGAATAATCTATACACCACCTACAATTATCAAAGTGTCACCACCAGTGGCGATGCGATTGTCCGTGGTGCTGAGATTTCGGCGAACACGGCGCTAACCGATCTGTGGCGGGTGGACGTAAGCGGCACCTATTCCGATGCGCATTACGCCGCCGCACGTTTGCCGTGCAATGATTTCGCCGGCACCGGGCACCCCAACACCACCGGCACCCCGGCAGTCACTGGCGGTGGCGTTTCGAGTTATTGCATCACCAATGGGTCGCTTGGCGCGCCGCCATTTTCGTTTAGTTTGAGTTCTGAGTACGCAATGCCCGTGCGCGATGGGGTAGAAGCGTATGTGCGCGGCCTATACGCCTTTACCCCGGCAACACGGGTTGATCTCACTGCCACAAATCAGGACCCACGCAACATTCTAAACTTGTATATGGGTTTACGTGGCACAGCCACGGCGTGGGAAGCAACGCTGTTTTTGAAGAATGCGCTTGGCGTTGTGGGCTATAGTAATTTGGTCGGCCAGCAACATCTTACGGGTTACACTCTTTCGGGCGATGCCTTAAACTTCGATACTGGGTATCGGTCTTCGGCGATCGAACGGCCGCGTGAATTCGGCGCAATCCTCGGTTACCGGTTTTAGCAAATCGGCAGGTGGTGCCGCCTGGCACCACCTGCCATCACGATTAGGCGGCAGGCATTCCCAGTATCGCCTTGGTTTCTAGAAAATCGGTAAACGCATGATCGCCCCATTCGCGGCCATTGCCCGATTGTTTATAACCACCAAACGGCGCCATAGGATCAAGGGCTGCCCCATTAATAGTCACCTGGCCTGTGCGTAACGCACGTGCTACGGTCACCAGTTTCGTGGGATCGCTGCCCTGCACGTAGCCGGCCAGCCCGTAGGGTGTGTCGTTGCCGATGGCAACGGCCTCGTCTTCGCTATCATAAGGCAGAATGGCCAGCACCGGGCCGAACACTTCTTCCCGCGCGATGGTCATTTGGTTGTTCACATCGGTAAAAATGGTGGGTTTAACGTAGTAGCCAGTTTCTAACCCCTCGGGGCGGCCCAAACCGCCAGTTAGCAACGTCGCCCCTTCTTTGATGCCGGCCTCGATCAGGCCTTGAATTTTGTGCCATTGCACCGCCGATACCACCGGGCCGATACGCGAATTACCAGCGGGATCGCCCACGGTGATGGTTTCTGCCGCGGCTTTTGCAAGATCGTTCACTTCGGCCAGGCGTGCGCGTGGCACCAGCATGCGGGTTGGCGCGTTGCAGGATTGGCCCGAATTCATCATCATGCCTTGCACACCGGCCGGGATCGCTTTGGCAAAATCGGCATCGTTCAACACAATGTTAGGTGATTTTCCGCCGAGTTCCTGATGCACACGTTTAACCGTGGCGGCCGCATTGCGGGCAACTTCTATGCCGGCGCGGGTGGACCCAGTGAACGATACCATATCCACTTCAGGGTGCCCACTAATGGCGGCACCCACGCCCGGGCCATCGCCGTGCACCATGTTAAACACGCCCGCCGGCACACCGGCTTCGTGCAAAATTTCGGCAAGCAACGTGCCAGAAAATGGCGCCACTTCCGAGGGTTTCAAAATCATCGTGCAGCCAACGGCAAGGGCAGGGGCCACTTTGCAGGCCATCTGGTTTACCGGCCAATTCCACGGCGTGATAAACCCGCACACGCCGATCGGTTCGCGCACAATCAGCGTGGTGCCGCGCAGATGTTCAAATTCATAGTTTTGCAGCACGCCGGCCGCCACCTGAAAATGCACCAGCCCCATTACTGCTTGGGCTGATTGCGCAAGCCACACCGGTGCGCCCATTTCTTCGGTGATGGCGGCCGCCATTTCCGGCATACGGCGCTGATACACGGCAATAATCGAGCCTAACAATTCCAGCCGCTCGGCCCGCGTGGTGCGCGAAAAACTGGCAAATGCCCGGCGCGCGGCGGTAGCTGCGCGATCCACGTCGGCAGCCGACCCAAGGCTTATGTGCCCGCAAACGGTTTCGGTGGCCGGGTTGATCACCTCCAGCGTTTTCGGGGTGGCGGGATCAACCCAGGCCCCATCGATATAAAATTGCAATTGGTCGCGCATGTTGACGTTTTCCTTGATCATTAAAAACTAAATCTGGCCGTAGGCGCCGTGTTTCCATTCGTAGATCACGTAGCTAGAAACAGTGGGGTCGCCCTTTTTGTCGAAACTGATTGGCCCGATCACTGTCGCCAGTGGTGCCCCCTTGTGCATCTCGGCGGCAACTTTGCTGGGGTCGACGCTGACGGCTGATTTGGCGGCAGCGGCCCAGGCTTGCAACGCCGCATAAGTATAAAGCACATAGCCTTCGGGGTCGATGTTTTTGGCTTTGAAGCGGGCCACCACAACCGCGGCATCCGGTCTGCGGCGCGGATCGGCCGAAAATGTCATCAGCGTGCCTTCACCCGCTTTGCCGGCAATCTGCCAATAATCGTTGGTCACAATCGCATCGCCTCCAATAATCGTGGGCGTCATGCCTTGTTCGTGGGTTTGGCGTGCCAGTAAGCCGATTTCGGGGTAGTACCCGCCCACGTAAATCACGCTGATGCCGGCATCTTTTAAACGGCTGACCAGCGCCAGATAATCATGCTCGCCAGGCGTATAGGTGCTGTTCAGGGTTTCAGTAACGCCCGCCGCATTCAAAGCTCTTTTGGTTTCGTCGGCCAGGCCTTTGCCGTAAGCGGAATTGTCGTTCAAGATCGCGATCTTGGCACCATGAAAATGGCTGGCCATATACTGGCCGGCAACCATCCCTTGCTGATCATCCCGCCCGCAGGTGCGAAACAAATTCCACGCCCCTTTGTCGGTATAATCAGGGTTGGTCGATCCCGGTGAAATTTCCAGAATGCTTTCTTCGGTATAGACGTGGCTGGCCGGGATGGAACTACCCGAACAAAAATGCCCTACCACCAGTTGTACTCCGCGGCTGGCCATTTGGTTGGCAACCGATACCGCCTGGCGTGGATCGCAGGCATCATCACCAATTTCTAGGGATAATTGCTGGCCCAACACGCCGCCGGCCGCGTTAATGTCGGCCACCGCCTGTTCGGCGCCTTCGCGAAACTGCTGGCCAAAGGCCGCATTTTGGCCGGTCATGGGGCCGACCACGGCGATTTTTATTTGGGCTTGGGCGGCGTTGCACACCAGCATCGCGGCGGCAAGCAGGGTTAGTCTGGCGGACATGGCGGGGATCCTTGGGGCGGGAGGACGGTGAGATAAGGGCCTTCTTTTCTGAAGAAAAGAAGCAAAAGACTTTTTTAAGTTGGGGCCTGAGAACGCGAGGCCCCTAGCCGGTGGCGCCCTCTAGGTAGGCGGCGCGAATTTCGGGCCTTGTTAGCAGCTCGGCCCCCGTGCCCATCAGGGTAATGGCGCCGTTTACCAGCACATAGCCGCGATGGGCGGTGCGCAGCGCCAGGTTCGCGTTCTGTTCAACCAGTAGTACGGTCAGGCCCTGCGCGCGGTTGAGCTGGGCGATGGCGGCAAAAATCTGCTGTGTAATCAGCGGCGCCAAGCCCAGGCTGGGTTCATCCAGCAGCAGCAATTTGGGGCGGGCCATCAACGCGCGGCCAATCGCCAGCATTTGCTGCTCGCCGCCCGACAACGTGCCGGCGCGCTGGGCGGCGCGATCGGCAAGTTTGGGAAATAGGGTCAGCACGTCATCGCGTGCACTGGAAATTTGACTAGGCTGCAAAAGATGCGCCCCCATCAACAGGTTTTCGTGCACGCTCATGCGCGGAAAAACCCGGCGGCCTTCGGGTGATTGCGCAAGCCCCAGGCGCATAATGCGGTGGGTGGGCAGGCTAGTAATGTCGGCACCATCAAACATTATGCGGCCGGCACGCGCCCGCGGTGCGCCGCAAATGGTCATCATCAGCGTGGTTTTGCCCGCACCATTGGCACCGATCAGCGTGACAATTTCGCCTGCATTTACGTAGATGTCGATGCCGTGCAACACGTTGTTGGCGCTGTAACCAGCACTCACGCCAGTGAGGGTCAGCATGGCCTGCGCGCTCATGCCGCCTCTTCGCCCAAATAGGCGGCAATAACCTGTGGGTTGGCGCGAATATCGGCAGGCCTGCCCTGGGCAATTTTGCGCCCGTGATCGAGCACCACGATGTGGTCTGAGATGCGCATCACCACCGACATATCGTGTTCGATCAGTAAAATAGCGCAATGTTGGCGTTTAATATCCAGCAGTAGGGCCGCGAGTGCTGCACTTTCGCGTGGGTTAAGCCCGGCCGCTGGTTCATCCAGGCACAGCAAGGTGGGGCGGGTGCACATGGCGCGGGCGATTTCTAGCAGGCGTTGCGCCCCGTAGGGCAGGCTGCCGGCCGGTTGATCAGCGCTGCCGATAAGATCGATCCGCTGTAGCCAGTGGCGGGCATGTTCAATGGCCTGGCACTCGGCGGCGCGGTGGCGGCGTGTATTCAACAACGCCGCCAAGCCAAGCATGCCATTTTTGGTGATCGCCCCATGCTGCGCCACCAGCAGGTTTTCCAGCACAGTCATGCCAGCAAACAAGCGAATGTTCTGAAACGTGCGGGCGATTTTGGCGCGGCCCGCAATGTGGTGCACCGGCATGGTGTGCAGGGTATGCGGGCCGCCATTGGGCGATTGCAAAATGATTTCGCCGCCACTGGGTTTGTAAAACCCGGTAAGGCAGTTAAACGCCGTGGTTTTGCCCGCGCCATTGGGGCCAATAATCGCTGTAATATCGCCTGCTGCGGCACTAAACGAAACATCATCAATCGCCAGTAACCCGCCAAACCGCATCGCCAGGTTTTG
This sequence comes from Acetobacteraceae bacterium, assembly GCA_040400005.1. Taxonomy (GTDB): domain Bacteria; phylum Pseudomonadota; class Alphaproteobacteria; order Acetobacterales; family Acetobacteraceae; genus JBBARC01. The sequence continues at coordinate 34,140 of JBBARC010000023.1, forward strand.
CACGCGCAAGATCGGATCAGCCATTTTGGCGGGCCTCGGCGCCGACCAGGCGAATTCCCGCTTTGCGCCCAGCAATCAGGCCGCGCGGGCGCAGCACCATCATGCCGACCATGGCCATACCAAAAATGAGCATACGATATTGGCCAATGTCGCCGGCGATGGCCGCGGCCCAGGTGAACGACGGGCTTTGTGAAAGATCCAGCAGGGATTCGCGCAAAAATTCACCGCCGCCGATCATAATAATGGCCGCCAACGCAGTGCCAATCTGGCTACCTAACCCGCCCAGCACCACAATCGCCAGCACGGTGGCTGATTCCATAAACACAAAACTTTCCGGACTGACAAACGCCGCGCGCGCGGCAAAAAAGCAGCCGGCAAACCCTGCAAACATCGCGCCGATGGCGAAGGCTGCAAGTTTTACCGCGGTTACATCAATGCCTAGGGCGCGGCAGGCGATTTCGTCTTCGCGCAGGGCTTCAAAGGCGCGGCCGATGGGCATGGCGCGCAGGCGCTGGGTGAATGCATTGGTTGCCAGGGCCAACGCAAAAATTAGGTAATACAGAAAAATGACGCGCCAGATCGGCGTTGCGTGCAGTCCTAACATATGCGCCAGGCTGCCATCGGCATTGCCAGATACGCTATAGCCGAACAGGGTGGGGCGGGGGATATCGGCAATGCCGCGCGGCCCGTTGGTAAGGCTTGTAAAATTATTCAGCACAATACGAATAATTTCGCCAAAGCCCAGGGTGACCACAGCCAAATAATCGCCGCGCAGACGCAGCACCGGAAAGCCCAGCAGCACACCAAACCCTGCCGCCATCAGGCCAGAAATCGGCAGGCAGGTCCAAAAACCTAAGCCAAAATTGGTCGATAGAATGGCATAGCTGTAGGCGCCAACCGCATAAAACGCGACGTAGCCGAGATCGAGCAATCCCGCCAACCCCACCACAATATTAAGACCGAACGCCAGCATAATGTAGATCAGCACAATTGTGCCGGTATCTATCGCGTAGCGGCTGCCAACAAAGGGTAGGGCGATGCCAGTGATGAGTAACAGCGCCGGCAAAAACCGGCTGATAAGCGCGCCCCACCGGCGTGGGGAGGCGGGCCGCGCAAGCTGCGTGCGGCGTGGCGCGATCGCAAACCCTGCCAAGGCTGCCATTACCACCATGATAAATAGCGGAATGGGCCGGGCTCCGAGCACTAATCCTGCTTCGGTTTGGGTGGTGTGAACGCCGATGAGGGCCGCGCATAAAATGAAGGCAAGGCTTGCAAAAATGGCGGCCCGGCGCAGGCGGCCGATCATAGTTTTTCAACTTCCGCGCGGCCAAGCAGGCCGTTGGGGCGAAAGATCAACACCAGAATGAGAATTGAGAACGCAGCCACATCTTTATAGGCTACCGAAAAATAGGCCGACCAAAACGTTTCAACCAGGCCAATCATTAACCCGCCCAGCACCGCACCGGGCAGTGAGCCGATGCCGCCCAGCACGGCGGCGGTAAACGCTTTAATGCCTGCAACAAAGCCAATGAAAAAATCAACCACGCCGTAATACAGTAAAAACATCAAACCAGCCAAAGCGGCTAAGGCTGCGCCAATCACAAAAGTTGTGCTAATGGTGCGATCGGTATCAATGCCCAGCAACGATGCCATGACGCGGTCTTGTTCGGTGGCGCGCATGGCACGGCCCAGCTTGGTGCGTGTCACCAGCAAAGTGAACAGGGCCAGCGTCACCAACGTAGTCACCGCAATGGCAATCTGAATAATCCGCAACTGGGCGCCAAAAATAACCACGCTACCATCAATCATCGCGGGCAACGGCTTGGGCCGCGCACCCTGGCTGATCTGCACAAAATTCTGCAAGGTAATCGATGTGCCAATCGCCGAAATGAGCGGTGCCAGGCGAAAAGATCCGCGCAGGGGCCGGTACGCAATGCGTTCGATCGTCCAGCCATACGCACCTGCGGTGACGGCGGCAAACAACAGCGCCAGCAATAACGCCAGCGGTACCGCCGTGATGCCAATGGCCGGCAAACCCACTAATGCCAGCAGCGCCAAAAATGCGCCCAGCATAAACACATCGCCATGGGCAAAGTTAATCTGCCCGACAATGCCATAAACGGCGGTGTAGCCAACCGCGATCAGCCCATAAATCAGGCCTAATGTGGTGCCGTTAATGAGCTGCTGTAGGGCGTAGGACAGGATGAGACTCGCGCGCAAAATGTGCCCCACTGCGGCATCGGTTCAGCGCAAAACGCAAGGGGTGCTGTGAAGAAAGGCGAGGGTTCTGCCCTTCGGCCCCGCTAAGGGCTCGCCCTTAGAACCCACGATTTGGGTTTGGGGCGAAGGGGGCCAGCACGGTTTGGGGAAAGACCCCAGTCGGCCGCCTTCCCGTTAAACCCAACTGAACGGATTTTAACGGTATTTGGTATCAACCGCCACCAAGCGGCGCTGGCAAGGTTAGTCTCGCCAACCCATGTTTGCGGGCGACCATGAAGCCCCTCATTTTGGCACGGCCGCCGGGTTGCCACACCCCTATCGACCGACGTTTCGGGGTCCGGGTAGGGCTGGGGGTATGCGGAGAGATTTTCAGTTTGCCCCTCTACTCGCGGCATCCGGCGTGCCGCTCGGGATGGCATTGATCGCCGCGCCCGAATATCTGCATAGTTCAGGGGATTATCTAGCTATTTTTGGGGGGCGGCGCATTACTCGCGGCGGGGGGCTCATTGCGGCAGCGTTTATTATTGCATGGCGGGGGGAAGCTGCGGATCCCCATGCCGGGTATGGGCGCCGTATGACGGCACCTGCCGGAATGGCCGTCTGTGCGATCGGGTTTGTCTTATTTGCTGGTTACTATTTATGGACCAGACGACAGACGCCCATCACCCCGTTGCATTTGGCACCCACAGTCACGTTGCTCGGAACCGCTGCTACCACCCGCCAACGCCCCGGCTTGCACAAACCTGAACATTGTTTACCGTACGCCTGATGAACATCATCCCGCAGACCCGTCCGGTAACCTTCCCGCACCCCGACGCCCCTACCCCCGGCACCATGCTGCGTATGGCCGAGGGGATATATTGGGCGCGCTTGCGGCTGCCCTATCAGCTTAACCATATCAATGTGTATCTCATTGAAGATGAAGGCGGGTTTGCCGTGCTGGATACTGGCATTGGCATTGATGAAACCTATGCCGCCTGGGATATGCTGCTGGCTGGCCCCCTGGCCGGTAAGCGGGTGACCAAAGTGATCTGTTCGCATTACCACCCGGACCATGTCGGCCTGGTGGGGTGGCTAACCGAGCGGTTTGACGCGCCACTTTACATGCCGCGTACTGAATATTTGACCACCCTTGCCATTCAGCACCGCGCCATGGGGGTGAACCGCAACTTTTATGAGGAGCGCGGGTTGCCGCATGAGGTGACCGAGACGGTGACCACCCGGGGTTTGGGCTATTTGCGGCTGGTCACCGGGTTGCCGGCGCAGTTTGTCGCCATCGGCGATGGCGACACCTTGCGCATTGGCGGGCGCGATTTTGATATTATCACCGGCGGCGGGCATTCGCCCGAGCAGGCCATGTTGTATTGCCGTGCCGACAACATTTTTCTGTCGGTTGACCAGGTGCTGACCAAGATTTCGCCCAATATCAGCGTGCAGGCGATGGAGCCGCAGGAGGATCCGCTGGCGCAGTATTTGCAGTCACTGGCCCGGTTGCGCGCGACATTGCCGGAGGATGCGCTGGTGCTACCCGGCCACCACGTGCCGTTTTTTGGGCTGCATACGCGCTTAGATGAGCTGATGGCGCATCATGCTGAACGTTGCGGCATGATTGCCCAGGCGTGTGCGGCAGCACCGCAATCGGCAACCGATCTGGTGCCGGTGATTTTTCGCCGTGAGCTAGACCCGCACCAGATGAGTTTTGCCTTTAGCGAGGTGGTTGCGCATTTGAATTATATGCGTGGACGGGGCGAACTTACCGAGACACGCGGCAGCGATGGGGTGCTGCGGGTGGCGGCCAGCTAAAACGATTACCGCCCGGCGATTATGCCGGCTTGGGTTTCGGCAATCGCCTGATCGATCAGTTGCAGGGCACGCACGCGATGGCCGCCTTTGTCGTGTTCGGCCTGCGATAGTTTTGCCCGGGCGTTTTGCAGGGCGGCGAGGGCCTGTTGCATTTTTGGCTGGCCGGCGTGGGCGGCAATTGGCAAGCACAGCACAAGGGCGGCGGCGACTACAGGCAGGCGGGTCATTGCGGTAACTCCCAGGGTTGTGGTGGCAAACCTATCGGCCAACCCGCGTGCAAAGCAAGTCCGCCGGCGGGGCCCCCAGCCGCTAATAAATAAAAGTTTTTTTGCTTCTTTTTCTTCAGAAAAAGAAGGTTCTTCCGTGGCTTAAGTCTAGCGCCGCAATTCCATAGCGATCGGCCCGTCACGCCGCCCATGGGTAAATTGATCGACCATGGCGTTGCCGCTGTTCATCAGCGCACTCGCAGCCCCATTCCAGACAATTTTGCCGCGGTAGATCATAGCGGCGGTGGTGCCGATGCGGGTGGCGCTGGCCATGTCATGGGTGATAGCAATGGTGGTAGAGCCGAGTTTTTGCACGCAATCGACGATGAGGCCGTCAATCACCGCGCCCATGATGGGGTCGAGCCCGGTTGTGGGTTCGTCGAACAGCAGGATATCGGGTTTGGTGGCGATGGCGCGGGCGAGGCCCACGCGTTTTTGCATGCCGCCGGAGAGTTCGGCGGGCATGAGGGCGCCGACGCTGGGCGCCAAGCCGACCTGGGCGAGGATTGTTTCGGCCTGGGCGCGGCCTTCGGCGCGGGTGATGCGATTTTGGGCGAGCAGACCGAAGACGACGTTTTCCCACACTGGCAAACTATCGAACAGGGCGCCGTTTTGAAACAGCATCCCGATGCCGGCGCGGCGTTTTATGGCGTCTGCCCGGGGGAGTTTGGTGATGTCGGTGCCGTCGATCTCGATGCTGCCGGAATCCGGCACGATGAGGCCGAGGATGCATTTTATCAGCACGGATTTACCGCTGCCGGAGCCGCCGATGATGACCAGGGAAGTGCCGGAGGCTATTTCTAGGTCGATACCATCGAGCACCACTTTATCGCCAAAGGCTTTGGTGACACCAGTTAGTTTGATTTTTGGCAGTTTAGTTTCTGTTGCGGGATTGGTCATCGTGCGAAAAACGCTTCTGTTAGCACGTAATCGAACGCGAGAATAAGGATGCTGGCGGAGACCACGGCGGTGGTGGTGGCCGACCCCACACCTTCGGCGCCGCCGCGGCTTTTGTAGCCGCAGTAGCAGCCCATCAGTGCCACGATAAAGCCAAAGACAGATGCTTTGACCATGCTGACGATGACATCTGAGCTTTCCAGGAAGCTTATCGAGTTGACCAGGTAGATGTGGGGGTTGAAGCCGAGTTTGAACGTTGCCACGAAAAAACCGCCAGCCACACCAACGATGTCGGCGACCAGCACCAGTAGGGGCAGGGCGGTTAACCCGGCCAGTAAGCGGGGGGCAACCAGGTATTTTAGCGGGTCGGTGGATAAAGTGGTGAGGGCATCGATTTGGTCGGTGACGCGCATGGTGCCGATTTCGGCGGCTGTGGCCGCACCGACGCGGCCGGCGACCATGAGGCCGGCAAACACTGGGGCGAGTTCGCGCACAACGGCGACCAGCACGATGTTGGCGATGGCGTTGGTGGCGCCGTAGCGGGAAAAACCGGTCCAGCTTTGTAGGGCGATGACCATACCGGAAAACAGGGCGGTGATGGAGACCACGGGCAGGGAGAAATAGGCGAATTCCAGGAAGGCGGCCCAAAACCGGCGCCAGTAGAAGGGTGGGCGGAAGATGTGGGAAAAACCAGTGGCGGCAAATAGGGCGACGGCGCCGATGCGGGCGACGAAGATTAGGGTTGCGCGGCCGACCGCGCCGACCATGTCGGGCAGTGCCATCATAGGGCGCCGTAAACCCGATCGGCGCGGCGGCTGAGTTGTGTTAAAATTTCGTAGCCGTTGGTGCCGGCGCGCCCGGCCACGGTATCGGGCGGCATGGCGGGCCCGATCAATTCCAGCGCGTCGCCGGCGCGTAAGGCTGGCACATCGGTTGCGTCGAAGGTGAGGAGGTCCATCGAAACGCGGCCTATCAGGGGCAGGCTATGGCCGTCAAAGATGGCGGCGCCGTTATTTGATAACGATCGCAAATAACCATCGGCGTAGCCGGCGCAAACGCAGGCGACACGGGTGGACCGTTGGGCGCGCCAGGTGGCGTTGTAGCCGACCGACTCGCCAGTTGCGATTTCGCGTATTTGCAACACGCGGGCGGTGAGGCGCAGCACGGTGCGCATGGGGTTGGGCAGGCCGGGGGTTGGGTTGATACCGTAGAGGGCGGCACCAGGGCGGGCGAGATCGGTGCGAAAACCTGTGCCTAAAAAGATGCCGGATGAATTGGCCAGGCTTGCCGGCACTGGCGGCAGGGTTTTGCGGGCCGCCGAAAAAGCGGCGAGCTGGGCGGCGTTCTCGGGCGCCGCGGGTGTGTCGGCGGCGACCAGATGGGTCATGACGTAATGGATGTTGAGCGCGCTGAACGGGGCGGGGTCGGCGGCCAGCGCCGTTAGCTCGGCGCCATCCAGGCCCAGCCTGCGCATGCCGGTATCGATGTGGATGGCGGCGGCTAGGGGTTTTTGCTGAGTGCGGGCGGTTTCCATCCAGTGGCGCGTTTCGGCAGCACTACCGAGCACCGGGATAAGGGTGTGGGCGAGGTATGTGGCGGTTTGGTCTGGCCACAGTCCGCCGAGCACGTAGAGGCGGGCGTGTGGGATGGCAGCGCGCAACGCCACCCCTTCCGCCGGGGTGGCCACGAAAAATTCGGTTGCACCGGCGGCCAACAGGGCCGGGGCGATGTGGGCAGCGCCCAGGCCGTAGCCATCGGCTTTCAGCACGGCCGCCGTGGGGTTTGCGTGCAGGGCCGCCAGCGTGCGCCAGTTGGCGACGATGGCGGCCACATCAATGTATAGCGTCAAGCCCATCGGCGGCGCCTGGATCGTTAGATCACCCCACGGTTACCCCTTGGCGAGGGCGGCTTCGATATCTTTGACAATCTCTTCCGGCGTTGTGTTGGGTGGGTAGCGGCCGATGACGGTGCCATCGCGGCCGACCAGAAATTTGGTGAAATTCCATTTGATGGCGCTGATCAGCAGGCCGCCTTTTTCGTGTTTCAGGTATTTCCATAACGGGTGGGCGTTATCGCCGTTGACTTCTACTTTGGAAAACATCGGGAAGGTCACATTGTAATTAGTCGTGCAAAAATTGGCGATTTCGGCGTCATCGCCGGGTTCCTGGTGGAGAAATTGGTCGCAGGGGAAGCCGAGGACGGACAGGCCTTTACCGGCGTAGTTTTCCTGAAGTTTTTCGAGCCCAGTGTATTGCTTGGTAAAGCCGCATTTGCTGGCGGTGTTGACGATCAGCATCACGCGGCCTTTAAAACTATCCATCGGCACATCTTTGCCGTCGATCGCTTTGGCGGAAAAATCATAAATATCGGTCATGGTGGGGGCCTTTTTGCCGTTTTGGCTGTGGCGGGATTGTTGCCACAGCGCGGGGTGGGTGGGAAGCCGCAAGCGCACCAGGGCCAGATCCCCAAGACCCGGCCCCAAAGACCCGGCCCCCAAGACCCGGCCCCTTGCGTGCGCGGTGCGTGCGGGGGCACATCTGCCGATGCCCAATTCTGTGCTCGCCGCTTTGGCTGAACCGCCAGCCCCGCAAAACCCGGCCACTCGCGCCGATATTGAAGGCGCTTTGGCAGCCCACCCCGGGCCGGTTCGCTTTACCGCCTGGTATTTGCCCGATGTGTCGCTGAAAAACCTTGATCTGCTGGGTTGCGAATTTTACGGGCTGCGGGCGCCGCGGGCGGATTTTTCGGGTGCTGATCTGACCGAGGCGCGGTTTAGCGGTTGTGATCTGAACACCACCACGTGGCATGGCGCGAAACTCGCCGCCGCCCATTTTGCCGATTGCAAGCTGACGGGGGCGCATTTGACCGGGGCGCACACGCTGGGGCTTACGTTTGAACGCTGCCTGTTGATCAGCGCGCATGTGCACCGGCTGTCGTTTCGCCGCGAAAAATTAAGCGGGCTGGATTTTCATGGTGCCGACCTGACGGAGGCCGATTTTCGCGATGCGGTGCTGATGGGATGTAATTTGCGCGACGCCCAGGTGATTGGGGCGCGGTTTGAGGGGACTGATTTGCGCGGGGCGGATTTGGGGGCGCTGCAGCTGACCGATGTTGCGCGGTTTAAGGGGGCGACCATTTCTAAAGCGCAGGCGGCGGGGTTGGTGTTGGCGTTGGGGTTAAAGCTGGGGTGAGGGGGGGAGCGGGCGGCCTAAGCGCCTGCACGATCTCGGTTTTGACGAACCCGCCGGGGTGGGCGGGGGTTTTTAGACGGATGCCCTGCGTCATGTTCATATCCAAAGCCTCAGCTTCATATTTATTGTTAATAGATAAGAATTTTGCTACTGCAAACGGCGCATAACTAGAGTTTGCCATGACCACAGTGACAATTTCCCTGCCAGAGTCTCTAAAAGCGTTCATCGATACCCAACTCGCCACTAAGGGCTACGGCAACAGTGAGTATTTTCGCAGCTTGCTGCGAGAGGCACAGAGCAAGGAGCACGACGCCCGGCTGGAAGCGCTGTTGTTGGAAGGCTTGGCGTCTAACCGGCTGCCGCTGGATGCCGATTTTCACCAGCGACTCGCGGCAAAAGTCGATCGAATTATTGATAAACATAATAATTTCCCGCGTTCGTGAATTTTTTTATTCAGCACGCAGCCGAGCAAGATATCCTCGGCCAAGTTGAATGGTATACAGCGCAGGGGCTCCCTGATACCGCCCGGCGCTTTCACCAAGCGGTTCTGGCAGCGATCGCGGCGCTCATAGCGATGCCGACCGCCGGGGCGCCCAAATCCCTGGCCAATGCCCGGCTGTCGGGTCTGCGGTCCTGGTCGGTCAGTGGTTTTGACGATTTTCGCGTGTACTATTTGGTGTAGCCTCAGATTGTGATCGTTGTGCGGGTGCTGCATGGCAAGCGCGATGTCGCGGCCGTGTTGGAGGGGCAATAGCAACCAGGCGCTAAATGCGGTGATTGTCCCCGCCCACAGCGCCGGCGCCCAAAAGCAACCACCCTAACTTGCCTTCCCCCCATCGGTACGCCATACCCCGCCGCGTCCAAACCCACCTTAACCGTGGGGCTAGGACAAATTCACACGTGGGGTTCCTCCCCGGGTTTTTGCCAATCCCGCAAAAAGCCCGGCTCCGGTGCCTGCCCGCAAGGGATAGGCAAACACCCCACGGAGGCTCAACCGGATTTTTGGAAAGGACCGCCCTGATGGCGATACCCGATTTTACCCTGCGTCAACTGCTCGAAGCTGGCGTTCACTTTGGTCACCACACCCGCCGCTGGAACCCCGCCATGGGGCCATACCTGTTTGGGGTGCGTAACCAGGTTCACATTATCGACCTGCAGCAGACCGTGCCGTTGCTCGATCGTTCCTTGCGCGCCGTGCGTGATACGGTCGCCGGTGGTGGCCGCGTGCTGTTTGTCGGCACCAAGCGCGCCGCCGCAGAATACGTCGCCGATAGCGCCAAGCGCTGCGGCCAGTATTACGTGAACCACCGCTGGCTCGGCGGCATGCTGACCAACTGGAAAACCATCACCGGGTCGATCAAGCGGCTGCGCCAGATCGAAGAACAGCTTTCCGGCGATACCCAGGGCCTGACCAAGAAAGAGATCCTCGAGCTCACCCGCGATCGCGATAAGCTGGAGCGCTCGCTGGGTGGCATCAAGGAAATGGGTGGCCTGCCCGATATCCTGTTTATTATCGACACCAACAAAGAAAAATTGGCGGTCGAAGAAGCCAACAAGCTCGGCATCCCCGTGATCGCCGTGCTCGATAGCAACTCCGATCCCGCCGGCATCACCTATCCGATCCCCGGCAATGATGACGCGATCCGCGCCATTACGCTGTATTGCGACCTGATTTCTGGCGCGGTGCTTGATGGCATCAGCCAGGAAATGGCCGCATCAGGTGCCGATATGGGTGCTGTGGAAGAAGTGATGGAAGCCGAAATCGCGGTGCCGGAAATCGCCGCCGAACTGACAGCAGACGCCGCCCCCGCGGCCTAAGCCTAAAGTTTGCGGGCAGGGCGTATCGCCCGGCCCGCGCGCGCGTTTCCAACCGTTCCACCCTATCAGCCTGATCGTTCGCGGTCAGGCTGAAATGGCTTTAACCGCAAACGATTTTATGGAGGCCGTAGATGGCTGAAGTTACCGCCGCGTTGGTCAAAGACCTGCGCGAAAAAACCGGCGCCGGCATGATGGATTGCAAGCGCGCATTGGTCGAAACCGAAGGCGATACCGAAGCCGCGATCGACTGGCTGCGCAAAAAGGGCCTATCCGCCGCCGCCAAAAAATCCGGCCGCATCGCCGCCGAAGGTTTGGTGGGTGTTGCCACCGCCCCATGCCGCGCCGCCATGGTAGAAATTAACGCCGAAACGGATTTCGTTGCCCGCAACGAGGCGTTTCAGGCGTTCGTTGAAACGGTTGCCAAAATTGCCCTTGATGTGGGCGAGGAAATTGACGCGATCAAAGCCGCCCCGTACCCCGGCACCGGCCGCACGGTTGCCGAAGAAACCGGCCACCTGGTGGCGACAATCGGTGAAAACATGGTGCTGCGCCGCGCCCGCGTGCTGCACGTGCCGCATGGGGCGGTGGCATCCTACATGCACCAAGCGCTGCGCCCCGGTTTGGGCAAAATCGGCGTGCTGGTGGCCATTGAAGGCACCAGCGAACTGACCGCCATGGAAACCCTCGGCCGCCAGGTAGGCATGCACATCGCCGCTACCCGCCCCGATTCGCTGGATATCGATGCGGTGGACCCGGCAGCCCTGGAGCGCGAACGCGCCGTGCTGAGCGAACAAGCCCGCGCATCGGGCAAGCCCGAAGCCATTATCGAGAAAATGGTCGATGGGCGCATTAAGAAATACTACGAAGAAGTGGTGCTGCTGGAACAAGTGTGGGTGCACGATGGCGAAAGCCGGGTGCGCGCCGTCGCCCACAAAGCCGGCGTAAAACTCACCGGCTTCGCCCGCTTCCAGTTGGGCGAAGGTGTCGAAAAACAAGAAAGCGACTTCGCCGCCGAAGTCGCCGCTGCGGCGGGAGTTTGAGGCTAAAGGAAGACGGGGGGCTTTGCCCCCTCGACCCCCACTAAGGGCTCGCCCTTAGAACCCTTAGCTTGGGGGCGGGGGGAAGGGCCAACACGGGGGTTGCAACATCACCGTCGGCCC
>JBBARC010000024.1:0-11083 GCA_040400005.1 Acetobacteraceae bacterium
CCTACCAGCCGATACGCTTGCCGAGACCCTTAACGCCTAGGGGCTTGGGAGTTACTCTTTTTCTTCAGAAAAAGAAGAGTCTTAACTTTCCTCCGATTGCCCGGCTAACCGCCGTAGCCGCGTTGTTTGAGGGGTAGCAGATCCTGCGGCCGGCCAGGCAGACCACCGAGTGTGTTGAGGAAGAAATCGCACACCGCATCCATGCTGTGGAGAAACGCGCGGCGGGCGGTTTCGTCGCGCACGTAGGGGGTGTTGCCGGGGGCGAGCGATGGGCTGTGGAAGTGCATGACAAAAATACGCCGCCCGCGCAGCCATTCGGCGCGGATGAGGCGAATTTGGTCGGCGGTAGAGATACCTTCGGCGGTTAGGGTGAGGCGTTCAAGCAGGCCGCTGCGCGCGCCCAAACCGCGCAAGGCGCGCGCCGGCAGGCCGCCGGCATCCATTAAGGAGGTGACGAACGGCACACTGGCGAGTGGGCCCAAGATCGCGCGGGTCATTGGCACCGACAGTATATTGGTACCGCCCACCCGGTAGGCACCGGCGCGGACCGTGCGAAAATCGGGGCCACCCGCACGGCCCATGTTAGTTTGCGGCAGCAGGCTGAAATCAACCCGGGCGCCGCGTTCGGCGATCAGCGATAGGGTGTTGGGGCCCAGGCCATAGCGCCCGGCTTTGTAGAACGGCGGACGTGTTGAAAAACTTTTATCGATCGCCGCATAGAGCAGATCGAGTTTGCGGGCTTCCTGGGCGAGCGGCAAATTGCCCGGAAAACTTAGGCGCGGGCTGAGGGTTTCGCTGAACGGCGGGTTGGTCCAAGGATGCAGATGGGCGCCGATAACCGCGGCCCGGCGCGCCAGCAGCGGTTTGATCGCGGCGATGCCGCCGGGTTGGGTGGCGACCGGGTAATCGATCTGGTAGATCGGCCGCACACCGTGGCGTTCGAAAATGGCTTGGCCGTCGGCTAAACGGTTCATTGCACTGACCGAGGTGAGGTCGCGGGCGAACGGTTCACCCCAGTTAAATTCGGCTTCGGTATCGACCACCACAAACAGCGTCGGCGGGCGGTCGGCTTCTATGCCGGCATCGGTGTAGGGGGCGCCGAACAGGTCGATCGGGCGTAGGGCGGGGGGCGCTTTTTCGGGGCCGGGATGGCGGATCCAGGCCAAAATTTCCGGGGTGCGGGCGGGTTCGCCAGCCAGACCATTGGCCACCGCGGCGGCATCGGCAAGCGGCACGGTGGGCGCCAAATTGCCAGCGCGCCACAGCCGGGTTGCCAGTGGTGGCACGGGGTTGGGCGGCAAGGGCTGCCGCCGGCCATCGCGCAGCACGGCGCCAGCGCACAGCACGGAGTGTGCGCCGGTGCGGCCCGCCAGGACCGCGCCCATGTGGGCCAGGGCATGGGTGTGCCAAAGATCGCCGGCGGGCAACGATGCCATGGCCCAGCCGCGCGCGGCCCGAACGCAGGTGGCTTCATCCGGCAAAACCCGGATGCGTTTATCGGCATAGGCCGACACCACTTGGGCGGCACCGGGTTCAAGATCGGCGGCGGCGATAAGAATTTCGAAATTCGCCTCGGTCTGGCCGATCAGGCTATCGACGGTCAGTTCCAGCTGGTGCTGCGTGGTTTGGCCGTGCAGGTAAATGCTGGCCAGCGGTTTGGCGCCAAAGCTCACGCGAACACCGTGGCGGCTTGCGCATGGGCCGGGGTTTTGGCGCGGGCGGCCAGCACGCGGGCGAACACATCGGCTTGGCCGGCGCTGACCGCATCCCAGGAAAAGCGTTCGGCATAGGCACGCACCTGGGTACGATCAGGCGGGTTACTGGTGAGCGTGCGCACCGCATCGGCAATCGCGGCCGGGGTGTTGGCGCTGGCGATCAGCCCGGCATCGCGGCTTGCGATCACTTCATCGTTGCCGGGGATGGGGCTTGCGACCGCCGGGGTGGCGCAGGCCAGGCTTTCGAGCAGCACATTGGCCCAGCCTTCGCGGCTGGAGGCGAGCACCGAGATATCGGCGGCGCCATAAAGGGCGGCAAGCTTTGCGTGTGGCACGCTGCCCAAAAACCGCACGCGGTGAGCCACGCCCAAATTGGCGGCAAGGGTTTGCAGGCTGGCGCGCGCCTCGCCTTCACCGGCGATCAGCAAGGTGTGGTTAGGCAGATGGGTGAGTGCCGCAATGGTGCGATCATGGCCTTTGCGGGCGATTAAGGCGCCGACCGAGACCAGTGTTGGGCCGGTGAGGTTGAGATCGGCGCGCGCCTGGGCGCGATTGGCGGGCGGGGCGAATTGCACCAGATCGACACCATTGCGCAGCACGGTGATTTTTTGCGGGGCGGCGCCGAGTGCGATCAGCGCCCGGCGCAGGCCATCGCTGACCGTTATCATGGCGTCCGCGGCGTCGGCTGCGGCCAAAATACGGCGGCGGGCGGCGGGGTAATCGGGGAATTGGGTGATGTCTGAGCCGCGCGCAGTGATCACCACGGGCAGGCCGAAATGGCGGCCCAGTGCGATGGCGGCAACCCCATCGGGGTAGGCATAATGTGCATCGATGGCATCCACCTGGTGGCCGGCGGCCAACATCGCCGCCAGCGCCGGGCGGGCGGCCCGGTAGAGCAAATCGGGAGCAATGCGCATGCCAACGCGTGGAATGGCGACAAAACGCGGGTGATCCACGGTGATGCCGTGGCGAATTTCGTGGGACGGGGCGGCGGCGTGCCGTGCCCAGGCGCCGAAAACTTTGGCGCGGCTGGGAAACCACGGCACCGGCGCCAGCACGCGGGCGCGGGCCAAACCGGCGCCGATCAAGTGGCGCAGGCGGTTTTCCACGAACACGCCGTGATTAGGGGCGGCTTCATTGGGGTAGAGCGTGGTGAAGGTGAGCAAATTAAGCATCTGGCCGCCGGGTTTACCTGCACCGCATCGGGCTAGCGGTTCATCTGGGCGAGCAGCGCCTCGACCGCTGCACGATCATCGAACGCTTTGTTTTCATCGAGCACCCGGCGCAATTCGGCGCGCGCATCATCGGCACGGCCGGCGCCATTGAGGGCATAGCCATAATGGTAATGCACACCCGGGGCGGGGGTGGATTCAGCGGCCATTTTCAGCAATGGCATGGCATCGGCGAAATCGCCCTGGCGCGCCACAATCCAGCCCAGGGTATCGGCAATTTCGGTGCTCGGGGCGAGAAAATAGGCGCGCTGGGCGATGGCACGGGCGCGCGGCAGATCGCCGTGTTCGGCAACAATCCAGGCGAGATTGTTCAAGGCGGTGCCGTCATTGGGGCGCAAGGTGAGCACGGTGTTGAGGTGGGTCAGCGCCTCATCAAAGCGTTTTTGGATGATGAATAAGGATGCCAGCACCATGTTGGCATCGGCATCGTTGGGGTGCGCCGCCAGCCAAGCGCCGAGAAAATCCATCGCGTTTTTGGTGCGGCCTGATGCGGTGAGGGCGCTGCCGGCCTTGTTCATGAGGCTAACCGAGGGCTGTTCTTTAAATGCTGCCAGATAGGCGTCGGCCGCCCGGCCCTGATCGCCCACCGACATCCAGGCATCGCCGGCCAATTCGCGAGCCGCCGGCATGTTGGCGGGGTCTTGCATCAACTGGTCGGCCAGCGCGAGGCCGGCCTTGATGCCACGATCGCGCACTTCGATGCCGACCTTGGCCCCCAGCAGAAACGGGTCGCCGGGGCGCGCGACCAGGCTTTCGGTGACCATGGCGCGCGCACCATCGAAATCATGCGCCTGCACCAGCAGGGTGAGCTGGGCGCGGATGGCGCGCATGTCGCCCGGCGATTGTTCCAGCACTTTGGAGAAAGCGACGCGCGCTTCATCTTTGCGGCCGGCTGCCATCAGGGCATCGCCGCGCAAATAGCCCAGCGCCGGGTTGGTGTTGGCGCCGCTGCGATCGAGCAAAGTGACCGCGCGGGTGGCATCGCCATTGCGCACGTAGGCGCCGGCGAGGGTTGCGATAATAGATAGGCGGGTGGGGGCGGCGGCGCGGGCGGCTTCCGCAATGGTTACCGCTTCGGCGCCACGGTTTTGCGCAAACAGGGCGGGTAACAAGGCGTTGAGCGCGTCTTCGTCATCGGCGTGTTCGGCCAGCATGTCGCGCAGTAATTGTTCCGACCCTTTTGGGTTACCCAGCATGCCTTGCGCGCGCACCAGAGACAATTTCACCGTGCGGCTATCGGGGTAGCGGCGCAGCAATTCGGCGAAAATAGTCCGCGCGCCATTAAAATCGAAGGCGGCGAGTTTGACGTTACCATCGAGCAGACCGACGGCCACGGTATCACCCACCACACGGCGTAGTTTTTCCACTGCCGCGCTGGCGGCTTTGGCATCACCGCGGGCGAGCGCCGCGTTGACCAGGGCTTCGGTCGCTACCGCCTGATCGGGAGCGATTTTCAGGCTTTTCTGCCATTCCCCTTCGGCCGCCGCCAGATCGCCGGCATCAAGGCGTGCTGCCGCCAGGCGGTTAAGAATTTCTGTGTTCAGCGGTGCCATGGCTGAAGCCTGGCTTAAGCTTTTTACCGCGCCCTGCTTATCGCCGATCATCGCTTCGGCACGGCCAATGAGATCGTACATGTCGGCATCGGCCTGGCCCGCGGCCGCCGTTGCGCGTAGCAACGCCAGCGCCGGTTCGGGGTGGCGGCTGGCGAGATCGACAAACGCCATCAACTTCACCGCTTGCGGGTCGGTGGGTTCCTGGGCCAAATATTTGGCGGCGGCTTCGGCGGCCTGTGCCGGTTGGCCGACGCCCAATTTGGCGACCGCGAGGAAGTAAAAACCGCGCGGCAATTCGCCTAGCATGGGGGAAATCAGGTTGAGCGATTCGTCGGCGGCGCGGAAATCGCGCTGGCGCACCGACAGCACCACTTTCAAGAAATTGCCGGCGATATCGCGTGGCGCACCCTGCAGCACCTGATCAAGCGCTTCGCCGGCATCGGCCAGCTGGTCCATCGCCAAAAAGGCTTTGGCGCTGGCCAGGCGGGCATCAAGGCGGCGCGGGTTGCTGGCCAGCACGATTTTGGCGGCTGCCAGCGATGCCTTGGCATCACCGCGGCGCAAATACACATCGGCCAGCACCAACTGCGGTTCTAGCGCGTGGGGGTCGAGTTCGAGCAGGCGGCGGGCCTTTTTTTCGGCCGTGTTGACATCGTTGCGCACGATCGCGACGCGGGCGGCGGTGAGCAGCACTTCGGTGGCATCGGGGGCGATTTTGGCGGCGTCATCCACCGCTTGGGCGGCACTATCAACATCGCGCTGCGCCAGAAACGCCGAGGCGCGCACGGTGAGGGTGGGGGCTTCGCCGCCTTTGGGCGATTTGGCG
The DNA here is from genome assembly GCA_040400005.1 of Acetobacteraceae bacterium. GTDB lineage: Bacteria > Pseudomonadota > Alphaproteobacteria > Acetobacterales > Acetobacteraceae > JBBARC01. Next base: position 5,327 of record JBBARC010000024.1, read on the forward strand.
ACGCTGAATTCCTGCAGCGCATCATCGAAGCGGCGCTGTTCGAGGTAGGATTGGCCGAGCGGCAGGATAATTTGCAGCGGATCATAGCCGCGATCGCGGGCGCGCTTAAGCTCGCGTTCGGCAGCGATGGGGTTGGCCAAAGCGAGATCGACAATGCCGAGACGGAACAGGATTTCGGCATTTTCCGGGGTTTTGGCGTTCGCACTACGCAAATACAGCTCGGCACCGCGCATGTCCCCGGCATCCATCATGGTGCGGGCGCGCACCAGCGGATCGGCACGGCGCAGCACCACGTAGCTGATGCCGCCACCGACCAGCAGCACAATGCCAAGACCTGCCAACCAGCGGCGCCGCATACGATAACCCCAAAACAAGTGGCGCGGGCCTTGGTGCCCGTTGGTGCTAACAGGCAAGGCCTGGGCAGCACGCTAAGGGGGCAGGCCAGCACAGTGGCTGAAATGAAGTGCTTTGTTGCATGTCCAAGGCAGCAATGCCACCGGCTGTTGCATATTCGGCCTAAGCGGGCCGATAAAACGGCGTGGTTGCAGGGCGGCGCGGTTTTTCGCGTGCGAAAATGGCTTGCCGCCGTTAGGGGGAGCGGTTAGTCGATTGGCGCGGTTATCAATATCTTGCATCAACGGGGGCAAGGTGGCGCTTTCCGCGCGCCATTTGATGGCGGAAATTGTGCCGGAATTTTGGGCGGAACTTTTGGTGCCGGGTTGCGTTTGACAGCGCGCCGCGATCCCGCAGGTGATGCCCAAAAACGAGACCAGACAGCCAGAGGCGTGTAGCTCAGTGGCAGAGCGCTGCTATAACATGGCAGATGCCGGGGGTTCGACTCCTTCCGCGCCTACCAACGCCCCACGCGGCATCAGATCGGCGGTACAGTATGCAGTTTAGGCCAAACCCATCTTCACCCCGTGCCGCCGCAGTGTCATCGGCGGGCGTGCTATTGGTGGGCGCATTATTGGCGGGCACCCTATTGGTGGGCGCACTGGGCGGCTGCAGCGGGCACAGCAGCGGCGGAACTGGCCTGGTTGCGGATACCGCGGCGATGCGGTCGGACCAGGCGGAAAACGCGCGCCAGGCGAATGCACAACAATACGTGATCGGGCCGGGCGATCAATTAACTGTGTTTGTTTACCAGCAGCCGACATTATCGGTTGAAGTGCCGGTGCGCCCGGATGGCCGCATTTCGGTGCCGCTGGTGCCCGATATGGTGGCGGCCGGCAAAACCCCGAGCGAATTGGGCAAGCAACTGGGTATCGAGCTTAAAAAATTCGTCCAGGAACCGAACGTGACCGTTATGGTTAAATCCTTCCAAGGGCCGGCCGACCGGCAGGTGCGGGTGATTGGGGAAGCGACAGACCCGCAGGCGATCGCGTTTAGGTCCAACATGACCGTGCTGGATGTGATGATTGCCACCCACGGCCTGACCAAATTCGCCGCCGGTAACCGCGCCAAGATCGTGCGCCACGACGCCAGCGGCGAGCAAACCATTCCGGTACGGCTGTCTGATCTGCTAAAAGACGGCGACATGAGCGCCAATTTGGCGCTGCGCCCAGGGGATACCCTGATTATCCCGCAAAGCTGGTTCTGACCCGCACATGGATGGTTTACAGGAGCTGCTGTCGCGCTATGGCGTATTAGCCTGGCGCAAGCGCTGGTATGCGGTGGCGGCGGCGTGGCTTTTTTGCCTGATCGGCTGGATTGGGATAGCAACGCTGCCCAACCAGTTTGAAGCAACGGCGCGTGTGTACATCGACGCCGATGCTGTGCTAACCCCGCTGCTGCGCGGCATTGCGGTGGATAGCTCGCTGACCGATCAGTTGGATTTGTTGCAGCACATGCTGCTATCGCGGCCCAACCTTGAACGCATCATCGATAAAACCGATTTGCAGTATAGTGCGACAACCGCCACCGACAAAGAACGGCTGGTGGAAAGCATGGAACATTCGGTAAAAGTTATTGCGCAGACGCGCAATATTTTTTCGATTAGTTTTCGAAATGAAAACCCGCAACTGGCGGCCGATGTGGTGCAGGCGGTGCTGGCCAGTTTTGTTGAAAACAAAGCCGGCAACAACAAAAGTGATATTGAAAACGCCCAAATTTTTCTGGATAGCCAGATCGATCTTTACGAAAAGCAATTGCGCGCCGCCGAAGAAAAACGCGCCGCCTTTAAGAAGAAGTTTATTGAACTGATCCCTGGCGATAATGGCATGAACCGGGTGGAAGCAGCGCGGCAGAATTTGCAATTGCTGACCGGCCAGCTTGCCGATGCCAAAGCCCGGCGCGCCTTGCTTGCCAATGAACTGGCCCATACCGACGCGCTGGTGGTGACCGAAACCACCGGCGTTGCCGGCGATCCGCACACCGATTTGCGCGCCGCCGAAAACCGCCTGCGCGATTTGCGCCAGATTTATACCGATGCCTACCCTGATGTGATTATCCAAAAACGCGTGGTGGAAAATCTGCGCAGCCAACCGCCATCGCCGACCATCGCCGCACCGGCGCCCGGCGGGCAGAACCGGTCGGCCCCCAACCCAGTTTATGAGCAGCTAAAACTTCGCCTGGTGGATGCCAATGCGCAGCTTGATAGCCTTACGCGCCAGGTGACTGACGCCACGGCAGATTTTGGCCGCTTGAACGGCATTGCCCGCGGCGCGCCGGAGCTGGAAGCGAGCTACACCAACCTCAATCGCGATTACGACGTGCTGCAGAAAAATTACAGCGAATTGCTCGCCCGGCGCGAATCCATGCGCATTGGCAACGCCGCCCAAATTCGCGCCAGTAACGTGAAAATGGTGATCATTGATCCGCCAGTGGCGCCGCGCTTGCCGGTGGCGCCTAACCGGGTGCTGCTGGCGATTGCGGTGTTGCTCGGGGCACTCGCCTCGGGTGTTGGCGTCGTGGTGGCGCAGATTGCGTTGGACCAATCCTTTCATAATTTGGTCGAGCTGCGCGCCATGAGCCTGCCGGTGATCGGTAGCGTATCACTGGCGGTGATGCCGCCATCGTTGGGTGAACGTATTCGCAAAGTTGCCGCCGTGCTGGCGGCACTGGGTGCGCTGTTTGCGCTATTCAGCTTCGTATTGCTGTTTTTCTTTAGGCAAGCCTGATGAGCGACGTGACACCAGTGCCCAACGATCCCGCCGCTTACGAAGCGGCTGCCATCCGCACCCTGACTGACCTGGCACGCGCCGGGCTGGTGATTGAACAGGAAGGCCGCACCCGCCTAGGGGATGAATTTCGTATCGCCGGCAGCCGGGTCAACGCTACCATGAAGGTGTCGATTGATGGCGCCGAGCGCGGTGGCAATTTGCTGCTGGTGACCAGCACGCGGCCGGGCGAGGGTAAAAGTTTTTCGTCGCTTAACCTGGCGGCGGGCCTGGCGCAGATGACCGAACGCCCGGTGATTTTGGTCGATATCGATAGTAAACCCGGCTGTTTATCCGATCTGGTTGGGCTACGCCGGGCGCGCGGCATGTTTAATCTGGTGCAGGATAATGCCATCCCGCCGGCCAGCCTGATTGTGCCCACCGAGATCCCTGGGCTGTTTATTCTGCCGTTGGGCGTGCCCGATGCCAATGCCGGCATCACCGGGCGCGAACGGCCGCTGGCGGTGACCACCGAAGCACTTGGCCTGGCCATGCCGGATGCAACCTTTGTGCTGGATACCGGCCCGTTACTGTCGACGTCCGACCCCAGCGTGCTGGCGCCCGCCGTTGCCCAAATTATTATGGTGGTGGAAGCCGAACGCACCCAGCGCGCCGAATTGGATGCGGCGCTGGACCTGATCCGCGATAGCCGGCGCATTTTGCTGCTGCTGAACAAAACCTCGGCACGCGCACGATCGAGCTTTGGCGCCTACAGCTACTACGGCGATTACTACGCAAAGCCGGTGGTGCCGCCACCACCGCCGACCATTCCGCCCGACAGCTGAGCGGCCGGATCATGCGCAAAACAGCATCCGCCCTGGGCTACGCCGTTATCGCCGCGGGGCTTGCAACATGTCTGCCCCTGCCCGCCTACGCCGCCGGCGACACCACCGGCAGCACCAGCAACGCCGGCGATAGCAGCACGGCCACTGCCGAAAGCGGCCCGGCCACCCCGGCACTGGATGCCCCCAGCGGCGGCTTGCTGGCACGTAGCGGCATTGATGGCGGCATAACCGATCTGCGCGACCATCTGCTGGCCGCCTACGGCGTGCCCGAGGCCAAAACCCCAGGCCCGGCCTGGCGCTTTACCCCCAGCCTGAAGGCGGGGGTGACCTATACCGATAATGCCGGGCTTTCGAACACCGGGCAATCCGGCGCGGCGGATGCGTTTTTTGATCTGACGCCGGGGATTATCGTGCGCCATGATGAACAGCCGGTCGAGGTTGATCTTTCGTACCGGCCGACGGCGCATATCTATGTGCAAAGCGGCAATTATTCGCAGGTAGAACAGAATTTTGATGGCCACGCGCTGGCAACGGTTTGGCCAGGCTGGGTTTATTTTGATGTGCGCGGCACTGCCAGCCAGCAATCGGTGTTTGGCAGCACGGCTGCAAGTTCGCAGCAAAATCAGGGGCCAGGCAACCGCCAGACCACCACTACGGGGTCGATCAGCCCCTATATTGCGCATGGCTTTGGCGATTCTGGGGTGCTGCAGGCGGGCTACGGCTATATCATCAGCGATACCGGCAACCCCAGCTACGCCAACACCTATCAACCATTTCCTGGCGCGCCACCTGGGCTTTATGCCAGTTCCACGCTGACCACCCAGCGCGGCTTTGCCAGTTTTACCACCGGCGAGGGGTTGGGCCGGGTGCAGAACCGGGTGAACCTGGACAGTAATTTTTATAGCGGCACGATTACGCTGAACAATGCCGAGCGCATCACAGTGAGCGATGAGGCCAGCTACGCGATCAACCGCTATATCGCCGCCGTCGGCCAGGTTGGCTATGAAAATTTGAGCTACCCGAATATCGGCTACAGCTATCGTGGCCCGACCGGCAGTGGTGGCGCCACCTTCACCCCTAACGTCACCAGCAAGTTGACCCTGCAATATCGTTATGTCGATGGTAAAGGTGGCGTCTTCGCGCAAGGGTCGTGGCAGGTGAGCCCACGGATACGGGTATTTGGCGGTTATTCCGAGGGGATTAGCTCGTCTCAGCAGGATGCCCAGAATTCGCTTCTATCGGCCGATGCCACCACCACCGGTGCCAGTGCCAACCGGCTAGTGGCGGGACCGTTGCTTGATAGCGCCAGTTCGGCCGGTGCTGATCAACAGATTAACGCGGTAAAACGGCTGGACATGTCGGCAAGCTGGCTGCTCGATCGGGATGTGTTGACGCTCTCGCTCAACCACGAAGATCGGGCGCCGGTGGGCAATGCGATGGCCGGGCAACCATTGGCGCTACCCTCGGTATCGATCAATGCCAGTGCCGGATGGCAGCATGATCTGCGTGAAAATCTATCGCTGGCGGTAGCGGCAAATTATAACACTTCGCAATCGGGCTTTGCTGGTGGCGGCACGTTAGACACGGTTTCGGTGTCCCTTGGCCTGACCCGCGTGCTGAACGCTACGCTGAGCGCCAGTTTGCGCTATGAAGGCCGGATGACACTGAACAGCAGCCAGGGCTTTGCGGTGGCGACTAATGCCAGCGACACGCAAAACAGCGTGTCGTTGCTTGTTACTAAGCAATTCTGATGGCCGCTGCGACACCTCAACCCGCCGCGCCGCCGCGCGACGCTATCTCACCCACGCGTCTCA
>JBBARC010000024.1:11183-43907 GCA_040400005.1 Acetobacteraceae bacterium
ACGCGATTGCGCCCACGCGTCTCAACGCGATTGCGCCCACGCGTCTCAACGCGATTGCGCCCACGCGTCTCAACGCGATGACCGTCGATGTAGAAGATTGGTTTCAGGTGCAGGCGTTTGCCGGCACGATCAGCCGTGACGATTGGGACACCCTGCCGCGGCGGGTGGAAGCCAACACCAACTGGATCCTTGATCTGTTCGCTCGCCACAACGTGCAGGCGACATTCTTTACCCTGGGCTGGGTGGCTGATCGCCACCCTGCGCTGATCCGCCGGATTGTCGCCGACGGCCACGAACTGGCCAGCCACGGCTACGCCCATCGCCTAGCGCACGACCAAACCCCGGCCGAGTTTGCCGCCGACATCAGCCGCGCCAAAGCCTGCCTGCAAGATACCGGCGGGGTGGCAGTGCACGGCTACCGCGCACCCACCTTTTCGATCAACACCCGCAACCCGTGGGCGTTCGCGGCGCTCGCCGCGGCGGGATATACCTATAGTTCCAGCATCTACCCGGTGCGCCACGATCTGTATGGTATGCCCAATGCCCCGCGATTTCCCTACAAACCGCTGGCCGGCAGCGACCTGGTCGAAATCCCCATGACCACGCTGCACCTCGCCGGGCGCAACTGGCCCTGTGCCGGCGGCGGATATTTTCGGCTGATCCCCTATGTGCTGTACCGCGCGGCATTGCGCCGTTTCAACGCAACCGAACACCCACCGGCACTGTTTTATACCCACCCGTGGGAAATCGACGCCGCCCAACCCCATGTTGATGCAGCCCCCGCGATGGCGCGCTTCCGCCATTACCTTAACCTCAGCCGCATGCCGGCCCGCATGGAACGGCTGCTGACCGATTTTGCCTGGGGCCGGGTGGACCAGGTGTTTGCCGACGCGCTGGGCGCGTCAGAAACAATCGCGCTGGGCGCGCCAGAAGCAATCGCGCTGGGCGCGTCAGAAGCAACCGCGCAGGGCGCGTCATGAAAATTGTTCCCCTCGATCGCCAAACCGCCGCCTGGGACGCCTTTGTCACGGGCCACCCCGATGCCACTTTTTTCCACCAAAGCGCATGGCGCGACGTGCTGACCCGCGCCTTTGGCCACCGCGCGCATTACCTCACCGCCGAACAGGATGGCGCCATCGCCGGCGTGCTGCCGCTGATCGAGGTGAAAACCCGGCTGTTTGGCCACAGCCTGATGTCGCTACCGTTTTGTGTGTATGGCGGGCCCTTAACCGCAAGCACTGAAGCGGCGGCCGCCCTGGCCCAAGCCGCCATGGATTTGCGCGCGAAAACCGGTGCGCGCGCCGCCGAACTGCGCTTTCGCGAGCCCCCCGCCCCCGCCAGCCTGCCCGGGCTTGCCGACGGCGCCTGGGTTAAGCGTGACGGGCTGTATGCCACTTTCCGCAAACCGATCAGCGCCGATCACGAAACCAATTTCAAAGCCATCTCACGCAAGCAGCGCGCTATGGTGCGCAAGGGTATTGATCGCGGCCTGACCGCCACCGCCGATACATCGATCGACCGGGCGCACGCGATTTATGCCGAAAGCGTGCGCAATCTGGGCACGCCAGTGTTTTCGCGCAAGTATTTCCGCCTGCTGGCCGAAACCTTTCCCCACCACCTGGATGTGGTGACCGTGTTTGACGCAGGTGCGCCGATTGCCGCGGTGATCAATTTTTACTGGCGCGACGAAGTGCTACCTTATTACGGTGGTGGCACGGCGGCAGCGCGGGGGGCCTATGCCAATGATTTTATGTACTGGGATGTGATGCGCCGGGCGGTGGATCGTGGGGCGCGGATGTTTGATTTCGGCCGCAGCAAGGAAGGCACCGGGGCCTATGCGTTCAAAAAAAACTGGGGCTTTGCGCCCAGCCCGCTGCCCTATTATTTTGCGCTTGGCCCCGGCCAGGCGATACCGGAGCTTAATCCGCTGAACCCGAAATACCGCCTGATGATTGACGCCTGGAAGCGCCTGCCGCTGCCGATTGCCAATCTGCTTGGGCCCCATCTGGTGCGGGGGGTCGGCTGATGTCGGCAACCCTTGCCCCCACCCCGCAACCATCCCCACTTGGCCGCGCCCACTGGACCCGCCTGGCCCCGGCCGCCCTGCCGCTGGGCGCCGGGCTTGCCATTTTGCTGGTGCTGTTTCATGCCGAAGCGATTGCTGCGGTAAAAATCTGGTGGCAATCCACCGCCTACGGCCATTGTTTTCTGGTGTTACCGCTGGCGCTGTGGCTGGCCTACGAACGGCGCGAAGTGGTGCTGGGCCTGGCGGTGACGCCACTAGCCCCGCGCATTGCGTTGTATGCGCTGCCACTGGTTGGGCTGTGGGTGGTATCCTACGTGCTGGGCATCATGGAAGGCCGCCAACTGGCCGCCATGGGGTTTGCACAGTTGCTTTTTTTCGCCGTGCTGGGCCGCGATCTGTATTTTGATCTGTCGCCGGCATTGCTGTATTTGGTGTTTTTGGTGCCGTTCGGCGCCTTTGCCGCCCCGGTGCTGCAACATTTTACCGCCGGTTTTATTGTGCACGGGCTCGATACCCTGGGCATTCCCAACCGCGCCGATGCGTTTCGCATCGAAATCCCCGAAGGCACGTTTTATGTCGCCGAAGCCTGCGCCGGCTTACGCTTCCTGATCGCGTCCATGGCGTTTGGCGTGCTGTATGCGGTGACCATGTTCCGCAGCCCGTTTAAACGGGTCGCCTTCATTGTTGCCAGTATGATTGTGCCTGTGGTTGCCAACGGGTTTCGCGGACTTGGCATCGTGGTGCTGGGCCACGTGCTGGGTAGTGCCGAAGCTGCCGCGACCGACCATCTCATCTACGGCTGGGTGTTTTTCACCATTGTTACCATTGCCCTCGCCATGGGCGGGCTGCCCTACCGCGAAGATTTGCTGATCGCAGCATCGCCCCGATCGGTGGCGGATTACGCCCGCGGCGCCACCGGCGTGCGCGGCCAATCGCGCACCGGTTTTGCCGGCGCGCTGACGGTGGTTGCCAAACGATCCGGCTTTGCGGTGACCGCCGCCGTGCTGGGCCTGGCCGTCATGGGCCCCGCCATCGGCACCTGGCTTGATCACCGGGTGCCCGACCTGACCATTTCCGTGGTGCCCGAACCCTCAATCCCCGGCGATTGCTCCCCCGGGGCCAGCCACGTGGAAGGCGGCATCAGCGTGCAGCGCTTCACCTGCCCGGATGCGACGCTGACCATGACCGTTGCCGTCTTCGCCCCGGGCAGCAACCCGGCTCGTGTTATCGGCACCGTGCGCGATATCGCCTCCGCCCCGCTGGCCGCCGATAGCGACCAATCAACCCTGACCATCGACGGCGCCAAGCCCGATACCTGGGTGCTAATCAGCGAAAACGTCGGCAAACGGGCCAGCGCCTACGTGCTGTGGCTGGATGGCAAACCGGCACTGGGCGGCTTACGCGACCGCATCCACCTTGCCCAGGATATGCTGAATGGTGGCCATCGGCCGCCACTGGGGGCAGTGATTACGGTGGAGGCCGACCGCGGCGTGCGCAGCAAGCGCCTGCGCGACTTTATTATGGCGCAGGATCAGTTATCGGATCAGGTGCAGGGGCAGCTTAAGGGGCTGGAGCAGTAGGTAAGAAAGACAAGGCTGGGGGAGCGAGCCGCTTCCCCAGACCCCCGGCGATTGGTTGGCGGGTTGCGCAACGGCTTCGGTGTTTGCGGGCCTACGCTCGGGTAATCTTTGCTTCCACCGCGTGCACCGCACTGCTTTGCGCCATGTCGGTCATGTCGCCGCCGAACAGCACATTTACGTTGGCACCAGATGCCTCATGCAGCGGCCAGCGGCCTTTGGGCACCAAAGCCACCCCCGGCGGCACCGTATCGGATACCGAAGCGAGCAAATTTAAACTGCCAGTGCCGTTGGTAAGGGTAATGTGATCGCCAGCGTTTATGCCCAAACTTGCCGCATCGTGCGGGTTTAACGTGGCACTCGCCGGGCCTAGCTTTGCCCGGATGGCTGGGTCGTTGGCGTAAAGCGAGTTCATCGTCCAGCGCGAGGCCGGCGACAGCACCCGCAAAACGCCCGGCGCTGGTGCCCAAGCGTCGGCGTGCGGGGTGGGCAGTAAGGGGTGGCCATCGGCTTGCGCTGCGGCCGAGGCAATTTCGATGCGCCCGCTCGGCGTTGCAAACACGCCATCGGCAAACGGGATGCGGGTGTGCGCAAACACCTCGACCGTGCCGCGTTCGGCAAGGGTTGTGAAATCCAACCCGGTGCTGGTTTGGGCCAAAATAGCGGCGATCATCGCGTGATCGGTTTCCTGCAACGCCGGGTCGGTCAGGCCGCTCGCCAAGGCGAGCCGCCGAAAAATCTCCATATTCGGCAGCGCCTGGCCGGGCGGATCAGTGGCTTTCACCTGGGCCGACAGGGTTTGGTTGAAATAGGGCACCACCAGATCATCAAATTCTAAAAAGCTGGCGGCCGGTAATATCCAATCGGCGTAGGCGGTGGTGTCGGTGGCAAACAGGTCGATCGCCACATGCAGCAAATCTTCGCGCAGCAATGCTTGGCGCAAGGCCGATTGATTGGGGCTGGACGCGACAATGTTGTTGTTCCAACTGACCAGGGCCTGGGCAGCGCTGGGGTTGGCAAGGGTTGCTGCCAGTTGCATGTGGCTAATGCTGTGCGGGTTGGCGTGCAGATCGGGCCGAGCGATGCGATCGGTATCAATGCCGCGGGTGGCGGGGCCATTGAGGTAGCAAATCCCCGCCCCCGGCTTGCCAATGTTGCCGGTGATCGCGGCGAGCGCCACGGCGGCACGAAACGCGTTGCCGCCGTATTTTTGCCGCTGCATGCCCTGCCCCAGCCACAACAGCGACGGGCCGGCGGCAAATAACCGCGCCGCGCGCACAATGTCCGCCGCCGGCACACCGGTCACCGCCTGCCCCCAGTGCGGGGTGCACGCAGGCAGGGTTGCGGCCAAATCATCAAACCCCAGCACGGATTTTGCGATGAAGTTGGCGTCGATCAGGTTTTCCGTCACCGCCACGTGCATCATGGCAAACGCCAGGGCGGCATCGCTGCCGGGATAGGGTTGCAGATGCAGGTAGGCTGCCGCCGCCGTATCATGGCGGATCGGGTCGATGACGATTTTTATCGCCGGGCTTTCGGGCAGCCAGTGTTTGTGCATGTGCGGGGCGGTGGCCGATGGGTTGGCCCCCCACACCAGAATGCAGGCGGCGCGCGCTGCCTCGCGCGGGTCGAAACCATCGGTGGAGCTGCCCAGCGCGTAGCCCAGGGCGGCGTGGCCGGCTTTGTTGCACACTGTATCGGGATCCACTTCGGTGGCACCCAGTGCGTTAAAAAAGCGTTGCGGAAAGATGCCGGCAAGCAGGCTGCAGGTGCCGGTGTAATGGGTATGCAGAACGCTGGCGGGGCGGGTGCGGGCGATGGCTGCCAGCCGCCCGCCAATATCGCACAAAGCCTCATCCCAGGTGGCCGGCACAAACTGGCCAAGCCCTTTGGAACCTTCGCGTTTCAACGGCGTTGAGAGTCGCTGCGTTTGATCGCGCCAGACGCCGTTATAGGCGATGGCGCATTTGCCGCACAAAGCGCCGCGCGCCACGCCATGTTGGGGGTCGCCCAGCACTTTAGGAATAACGCCGTCGCGCTTGACCACAACAATGCCGCAGGAACAGTAACAATCGCGTGGGCAGGTGGTGCGGATTGTTTGTTTTGAGCCAGTTGGGTTTGATGTGGGGGCTGGGTTGGTCATGCGCCCAAGGATAGTAGCGCCGAACGCCTGCACGCCAGCACAGATTATGTGTTGGCAACACGCCTTGATCCTATCACCGCAGTGCCTTGGTTTGGACACACACGTAGACCAGTTTTAGATCGTTAGTTAAGATCATGTGGGCGCCGCACGGCCCCATCCCAAGCCAAAGGAGCTTGCAGATGTTTAAGAAATTTTTACCCGTGGCATTGAGTTGCTTAACCCTTAACGCCACCTGGCCGGCCGCCGCCATGGCACAATCTGAACCGGCCAGCGACCAATCCAGCCAGGGCCCGGCCGCGGCAAGCGACCAGGCGCCGGTGCTATACGGCGAAGAACAGCTTGATTCGCTGCTCGCCCCGATCGCCCTTTACCCCGATCAGCTGCTCACCCAATGCCTGATGGCCTCGACCTTCGCCCTGCAAGTGGTGGAAGCCTCGCGCTGGGTGCAGGAGCCTGCCCATAAAAACCTCGCCGGCCCGGCGCTGGAAACAGCCCTGCAGCCGCTGAGCTGGGACCCATCGGTTAAATCGCTGGTGCCGTTCCCTAGCGTGCTGGTGATGATGAACAGCAAGCTGGATTGGATGCAGCAGATTGGCTACGCGTTCGGCGTGCAGCAGGCCGATGTGCTGGCATCGGTGCAGCGCCTGCGCCTGCAGGCGCAGCGCGCCGGGCATCTGCAAACATCGTCGCAGCAGATTGTGCGCGCCGAAGCGGAAACTATTATTATTGAACCGGCGCAGCCCAGCGTTGTGTACGTGCCGGCCTATAACCCGACGGTTGTTTACGGCACCTGGGGCTACCCGAGCTACCCGCCAGTGTACCTGCCGCCGCCGGTTGGGTATTACCCCGGCAATGCGCTGGTGGCAGGCGTTGCCTTTGGCGTGGGGATTGCCGTTGTTGGCAGTCTGTGGGGCTGGGCGCGGCCGAGCTGGGGCTATGGTTACGGCCATGGCGGCGGCTACGGCTATGGCCGCGGTGGCGGCTACGTGTCGATTAACCACAATGTTTACAATAATATAACGATTAACAATAACCACCGCAATACCGTGGTGAACGGGCGCTGGGCGGGTAATGGCCAGGCCATGGGTGGGTTTAACCGGCCGCCGGCGGGGCCTGCCGGCCTGCCGAACCGTCGGCCGCCTTCGGGGTGGACGCCACCGGGTGGCGGCCAAGTGCCGCCGGGGTTTGGCCATAATAATGGCGCCAACAACCTCAACCGGCCACAATTACCGCCGGGCGCACGGCCCAATGGCGGCGGCAATGGGGCAGGTAACGGGTTCGGTAACGGGTTCGGTAACCGGCCCGGTATTGGTGCTGGCGGCAACCTCAATCAGGGCGGCAGCAACCGGCCCAATGTGCCAAACGCGGGCCAGCCCAATGGCGGGCGGCCGAACGGGGGCCAGCCAAACGGCAGCCAGATTGGCCGCCCGGTAGCGCCCAGCGCCGCCAAACCCAACATCGGCAACCCAGCGGTGGCTCGCCCCAGCACTAGCAAACCGGCCAACCCAACCCGGCCGACACCCCCCACCCCAACGCCGCGCCCCACCACCGGGCAGGCCCCGCAGATGCAGCGCCCAACCCCGCAGCCGCGGCCGCAGGGGCAACGCCCAACGCCGCAACAGCCCCGGCCGCAACAGCCCCGGCCGCAACAACAACCGCAAATGCAGCGGCCAAGCCCGCAACAACGCCCCGCGCCACAACAGATGCAGCGCCCAAGCCCACAACAGCGCCCGGCGCCGCAACAAGCGCAGCGTCCCGCGCCACAACAGATGCAGCGCCCAAGCCCACAGCAGCGCCCGGCGCCGCAACAAGCGCAGCGCCCCGCGCCGCAACAGATGCAACGCCCAAGCCCACAGCAGCGCCCCGCCCCACAAGACGGCAAGCGCAAACCAAACTAAGCCCATCAGCCACGTAACTGCTTAGCAAAACCGCCGCCTGGGGTCGCAAATCCCAGGCGGCGGCACTTCCGGCAGCAAGCGTTGCGCTCCGCGCACACCTCAACAAGGTGACAGCCCGCACCAAACCCGTATGGTGGGGCGGCGGAGGAGCACACAGAAATATGACCGAGACCACCCACCCGCGGATGCTTGAAGGTATCCGCGTGATCGACCTGACCTCGATCGTGTTCGGCCCTTACTGCACCCAAATTTTGGCCGATATGGGCGCCGACGTGATTAAAATTGAAGCGCCACCCATTGGTGATATTTTTCGCCTGGCCGGAACGCCGGCGGTAACGCCGCTGATGGGCGCTTGCCACATGACGCTGAACCGCGGCAAACGCTCGGCCCTGCTGGATTTGAAAACCCCTGATGATCAGGCGCTGATGCGCGACCTGCTGGCCAGCGCCGATGTGTTTATTCACAATGTGCGCGACGATGCCATCACCCGCTTAGGCTTTGGCTATGATGCGGTGCGCGCGCTAAAGCCGGATATTGTTTACGTGCACTGCATGGGCTTTGGCCCCGGCGGCCCGTATTCTGATTTGCAGGCCTACGACGATGTTATTCAGGCGGCATCGGGCATTACCACGCTGGAAAGCCGTGTCGATGGTAATCCGCGGCCGCGCTATGTGCCCAGCACCATTGCCGATAAGGTGGCCGGTTTGCATGGCGCGTATGCCTGCCTGGGGGCGATTGTGCACAAGCTGCGCACTGGGGCTGGCCAGTTTGTGCAGGTGCCGATGTTTGAAGCGTTCACCAGCTTTTTGCTGGAAGAACATTTGTTCGGCGGCACGTTTGTGCCGCCCACCGGCCCGATTGGCTACCCGCGCCAGATTGACCCCAATCGCCAGCCGTTTCCCACCAGCGACGGCTATATTGCGATTGTGCCGTATTCTGAAGCCAACATCATCACCTTGTTTCAAGTGATGGGGGCGCCGGAGCTGTTGCACGACCCGCGGTTTGACAACACGATGGCGCGGTTGAGTAATGCTACTGAAATTTACAAAGAGCTTGCCAAATTAAGCCCGGCACGAAGCACTGCCGAATGGGTGGTGATTTTAAACGATGCCCGCATTCCCGCCATGGCGGTACGCGATATTGCCGATATTACCGCCGACCCGCATTTGGTGGCGACTGATTTTTTCCATCAGCGTGAGCACCCGACCGAAGGTACCTATCTGGAAATGCGCCAGCCGGTAAAATTTTCGGCGGCCCCCGATATTGTGGTGCGGCCGGCGCCAATGGCTGGCGAACACACCGACGCATTGCGTAAACAGTTTTTGGAGAAAACCGCATGATCACGCTGCATCACTGCCCGCGCGCGCGGTCGTTTCGGGTGTTATGGACGTTGGAAGAACTGGGCATTCCCTACACATTAAAAATGGAGCCGTTTCCGCCACGGTTTCGCTCGGAAAATTACCTGGAGATCAACCCGCTAGGCACGGTGCCAACATTTTTTGATGGCGCGCACCGCATGACGGAATCCACCGCCATTTGCCAATATTTAGTAACACGAAACGGCCCGACACCGCTTGCCGTGGCACCCGAAGAAGCCGGCTATGCCGATTATCTGAATTTTCTGGTAATGGGGGAAGCGACACTCACCTTCCCGCAAACAATATATTTGCGCTATGCGATGTTTGAACCCGACGAACGTAAAAACCCGCAAGCCGCAACCGATTACACCGCGTGGTTTGCCGCGCGCTTAAAAGCCGCATTTACGTTTATACCCGGCCCTTATGTGGCGGCTGATCGCTTTACCATTGCCGATATTTCGATGGGCTATGCCATTATGCTGGCCAACGGCATTGGCATTGGCCATGCAGTGTGCGAGCCCGCGCAAGCCTATTTTGAACATCTGAAACAACGCGAAGGGTTTTTGCGGGCTGTCGCCGCCGAAGCCCAAGCCCTGCAAGGTTGAGTGAAAACACCATGACCGTATCGCCTGATCGTATCCCGGTAATTGTTGGTGTTGCCGATCTTTTAGAACGCCCAACCGATTTTGCCCAGGCGCGTGAGCCGCTGGCGCTGATGGCGGCGGCCTTGCGTGCGGCGGAAGATGATGCCGGCGCCAAGTTGATTGCGGCGATCGATTCGATCGATCTGGTTAATCAGGTCAGCTGGCCTTACACCGCCCCCGCCGAACTTTTATGTGATAGCTTAGGGATTAAACCGGCGCGCGCCGTGTATGGTGTGGTTGGCGGCGAAAGCCCGGTGCGGTTGATCCATGAAGCGGGCCAGCGCATTGCCCGCGGCGAAAGCCAGGTAGCCGCCATTGTTGGCGCCGAATCGCAAAATAGCGTTGATAAAGCCCGCAAAGCCGGGGTGGAACTACCGTGGACCGCACCTTCCACCAACCCGCAAAACATCCTGCGGGGCATTGATTTTGTGAAAGATGCCGCCCTTAACGTGGGCGCGTTTATGCCGATGACCATTTACCCGTTTTACGAAACCGCAACGGCTGCGCATTGGGGGCAAACCCCACGCCAGGCGCTGGCCGAAACCGGCGAACTTTGGGCGCGGTTTTCCGAAGTTGCAGCCCAAAACCCTAACGCCTGGCTAGGGCGCGCGCATAGTGCGGCCGAAATAACCACGCCCAGCGCGGCCAACCGGCCGCTGGCCTGGCCGTATACGAAATTGATGGTGGCCAATCCCACGGTGAACCAGGGGGCGGCGGTGATTGTAACCAGCCTCGCCGCCGCACGCGCCGCCGGTATTGCCGAAGATCGTATGGTATATCTGCACGGTGGGGCCACCGCCGCCGAGCCGCGTGATTATTTGCAGCGTGATGTGTATTACCATTCCACCGCGCAAGATGCCGTGCTGCACCGCGCGCAAGCCATTGCTGGCGGTGCGTTTGGCGCCATCGAATTGTATAGCTGCTTTCCCTGCGTGCCCAAAATGGCGCGCCGCACCTTGGGATATGGCACCGATGTGATGCCAACGGTGACCGGCGGGCTGACCTTTTTTGGCGCCCCCTTAAACACCTATATGACCCACGCAGCCGTTGCTATGGTGCACCATTTGCGCAGCGCAGGCGGTAATGGGTTGCTGTATGGGCAGGGCGAATTTGTCACCAAGCACCATGCCCTGGTGCTGGGCATGGCACCACCAGCCGATGATACGATAGCCAGCGACTATAGCGTGCAGGATGTCGCCGATGCAGCGCGCGGCCCGGTGCCGCCATTTGTGGAAACCATGTGTGATATGGCAACCATCGAGGCTTATACCGTGATTTTTGATCGCGATGGCGAGCCCACCCATGGTGTAGTGATTGTGACCGACGATGACGGCCGCCGTGCCATTACCAAAGTTGCCGGCAATGATCGTGATGCCATCTCGCGGCTGATGGATTTAGACCAAAGTGTGGTTGGCGAACGCGGCGAAGTGGCACCGGCCGGCAAAGCGCCGTTAGAATTTCGCTTCACCTAAGATCAAGGTTTTGTAAAAATGTTAGCCAATCGCGGCGCCATGCTGGATTTTGATTTGGGCGAAACCGCCGACATGCTGCGCGATCAGGTGGCAGCCTTCGCCGCCCGCGAAATTGCCCCGCGGGCGGCAGCGATCGACCGCGATAACGAATTTCCTGCCGACTTATGGGAGAAAATGGGCGGCATCGGCTTACTTGGTATAACGGTAGAAGATGAGTACGGCGGTGCCGGCATGGGGTATTTGCATCATTGCATCGCCATGGAAGAAATCAGCCGTGCATCAGCATCGGTTGGGCTTTCTTACGGCGCGCATTCGAACTTATGCGTCAACCAAATTCGCCGCGCCGGCAGTGCTGCGCAAAAGCAAAAATATCTGCCCAAACTGATCTCTGGCCAGCATGTCGGCGCACTAGCGATGAGCGAGCCTAACGCCGGATCGGATGTGGTTTCGATGCGGCTGCGCGCCGATAAATGCGGCGATGTGTATGTGCTGAACGGCACCAAGATGTGGATCACCAACGGGCCAAACGCTAATGTGCTGGTGGTGTATGCCAAAACCGACCCTGATGCGGGATCGCGCGGGATGACTGCGTTTTTGATTGAGCGGGAATTTAAAGGTTTTTCGACCGCGCCTAAATTAGATAAATTGGGCATGCGCGGTTCTAACACTTGCGAGCTGATTTTTCAGGATTGCGAGGTGCCGGCCGAAAACATTCTGGGTGGCGTCGGCCGTGGCGTGAATGTGCTGATGAGCGGGCTGGATTACGAACGTGCCGTGCTGGCGGCAGGCCCGCTGGGCATTATGCAGGCCTGTATGGATGTGGTGATGCCTTACGTGCACGACCGCCACCAATTTGGCCAGCCGATTGGGTCGTTTCAGCTTATTCAAGGCAAGATTGCCGATATGTACACCACCATGAACGCGGCACGGGCTTATGTGTATGCGGTGGCGAAAGCCTGTGACCGGGGGGCAACTACCCGCAAAGATGCCGCTGGCGCCATTTTATATGCCGCCGAACGGGCCACCTGGATGGCGCTAGAAGCCATTCAATGCCTAGGGGGAAACGGCTATATCAACGATTACCCGACGGGGCGGCTGTTGCGCGATGCCAAATTGTACGAGATTGGCGCCGGCACCAGTGAAATTCGCCGGATGTTGATTGGCCGTGAACTTTTTGCTGAAACGGCCTAAAGCCAATGAGCGTTCTGCCTAACCGCATCGATGTCAGCTGCGCGGAATTTAGCGAAAACGACGCCGCCATGGCGGAGTTGGTTAACGATCTTGCTGCCCGCCACGCCAAGATCGCCATAGGTGGCGGCGCGGCGGCCCGCAAAAAACATCTCGACCGCGGCAAATTGCTGCCACGCGCGCGGGTGGATACACTGCTTGATAGCGGGGCCGCGTTTTTGGAAATCGGGGCGCTGGCAGCAAGCGGCGTGTATAGTGACGATGTGCCAGCCGCCGGCATGATTGCCGGCATTGGCCGGGTGGCGGGCCGCGAATGCATGATTATCGCCAACGACGCCACGGTTAAAGGCGGCACGTATTTTCCGCTGACGGTTAAGAAACATCTGCGCGCACAGGAAATTGCCGCCCAAAACGCCCTGCCCTGCCTGTATCTGGTGGATAGTGGCGGTGCAAATTTGCCTCAGCAGGACGAGGTTTTTCCCGATCGCGACCATTTTGGCCGGATTTTTTATAACCAAGCGCAAATGTCGGCGGCTGGTATTCCGCAAATTGCGGTGGTGATGGGATCGTGCACCGCCGGTGGCGCTTATGTGCCGGCGATGTCTGACGAAACCATTATTGTGCGCAACCAGGGCACCATCTTTTTAGGCGGGCCGCCATTGGTGGCCGCTGCAACAGGCGAGATTGTTAGCGCCGAAGATTTGGGCGGCGCCGATGTGCATTGCCGCCAATCGGGCGTGGCCGATCATTATGCTGAAAACGATACCCATGCGCTGGCGATTGCGCGGCGCATTGTTGGCACACTGAACCGCAGCAAACCCGCCCAGCTAGAAACCCGCCCGCCACGCGCACCGCTTTACGATGCGGCTGAATTGGGCGGCATAATCCCGGCCGACCGGCGCCGCCAATATGATGTGCGCGATGTGATTGCGCGCATTGTGGATGGCAGCGAATTTGATGAATTCAAGCGTTTATATGGCACAACGCTGGTGACTGGGTTTGCCCATATTCATGGCAATCCGGTTGGCATTGTTGCCAATAACGGTATTTTGTTTTCTGAATCGGCGCTGAAAGGCGCGCATTTCATCGAACTTTGTGCCCAGCGTGGCATTCCACTGGTGTTTTTGCAAAACATCACCGGTTTTATGGTGGGCCGCAAATACGAAACCGGGGGCATTGCCAAAGACGGTGCCAAGCTAGTGACCGCAGTTGCCACTGCCAACGTGCCAAAATTTACCGTGATCATCGGTGGAAGTTTCGGCGCCGGTAATTACGGTATGTGCGGGCGGGCTTATTCACCACGGTTTTTGTTCACCTGGCCGAATTCCCGCATCAGCGTGATGGGTGGCGAACAAGCGGCATCGGTGCTGGCCCAGGTGCGCCGCGATGGGTTTGCCGCGCGTGGCCAAGACTGGAGCGCTGCCGAAGAAGAGGCGTTCAAAGCCCCAGTGCGCACCCAGTATGAAACCCAAGGCCACCCGGTTTATGCCAGTGCCCGCCTATGGGATGACGGTATTATAAACCCCGCCGATACGCGGCGCGTGCTGGCCTTAGCCATTTCCGCAAGCCTGAACGCGCCCATACAACCAACACGGTTTGGCGTGTTTCGGATGTGACCAACTTCAGCCGAATTCTTATCGCCAATCGCGGCGAAATCGCCTGCCGGATTGCCGCCACGGCAAAGCGCATGGGTATTTACAGCGTTGCTGTGTTTTCTGATGCCGATCGCCATGCCCGCCATGTGCAGATGGCGGATGAGGCGCGCTATATTGGCCCCGCGCGGGCCGCCGATAGTTATTTGCGCGCCGATCACCTGATTAGGGCGGCACAGGAAAGTGGCGCGCAGGCGATCCATCCCGGCTATGGGTTTTTATCCGAAAACGCTGATTTTGCCCAACGCTGCGCCGATGCCGGCATTGTGTTCATTGGCCCGCCGATCGGTGCTATTCGCGCCATGGGATCGAAGGCCGAAAGCAAAACGCTGATGGCGCGCGCCGGCGTGCCTTTGGTGCCGGGCTGGCACGGCAGCGACACCGATGATGCGGCATTGGCTATTCACGCAGCCGCCATTGGCTACCCGGTGCTGATTAAAGCCTCGGCCGGTGGTGGCGGGCGCGGGATGCGGGTGGTGCAGCAGGCCTGCGACCTGGCCGAACAATTAACCGCCGCACGGCGCGAATCGCTGGCAGCCTTTGGTGATTCGCGCCTGCTGCTGGAAAAATACCTGGACGCACCACGGCATATCGAAGTGCAAATTTTTGCCGATCATCACGGCAACACGCTATCGCTGTTCGAACGTGATTGTTCCATTCAGCGGCGTCACCAAAAAATTATCGAAGAAGCCCCGGCACCTGGCATCACCGCCGCCTTGCGGGCAAAGCTGACTGAGGCGGCGATACTGGCTGCCCGGACGGTATCCTATGTTGGTGCTGGCACTGTTGAATTTATTATGCAGGACGGCATTTTCTATTTTATGGAAATGAACACCCGCCTACAGGTGGAACACCCGGTAACCGAGATGATCACCGGACTTGACTTGGTGGAACTGCAGTTTCGTGTGGCCGCTGGCGAAAAGCTGCCGTTTACCCAGGCTGATTTGCGCATTGATGGCCATGCGATCGAAGCGCGTTTGTGTGCCGAAGACCCCGCGCGTGATTTTATGCCGTCCATTGGCCGTATTCGCCATCTACGCGAACCGGCCAATACTGCCACATTGCGTATCGATAGCGGCATCACCGAAGGTGCTGCGATTACCCCGTTTTATGATCCGCTGCTGGCCAAAATTATTGTGCATGGCACCGACCGGCTGGATGCCTTGAGGCAGTTACACATAGCCCTGAACGATTACGAAATTGGCGGTATTGCCACCAACCTTGGCTTATTGCGCGGTATTGTGAGCCACGCCGATTTCGCTGCTGAACGCTTTGATACCGGCTTTATTCCGCGCCACTGGGCAGACATTTTGCCGCCCGCAGCAGCCCCCAGCGATGCGGTTTTGGCGGCGGCCGCCCTGGCGGCGGTTGCCGATACAGCACCGTGCGATCCATCACCCTGGGCGGTAGGCGATGGGTTTCGCATTCAAGGTGCGGCGCCGCGCTTGGTAACGCTTGGTGCGGGCGATGCCTTTTTTGAGATTGCCATCACCGGCACACCGACCCAGGCCATTGTGCGGATTGATGATCGCGAATTTTCAGGCTACCTTACACAAACCGCCTCGGCCGCAAGCCTTTATACGGACACTGCCATTCATCATTTTACTGTGCGTGTTGATGCGCCGGTGATCATGGTGATCGACCACGGCGTTGCTTACGAATTTCGCGTGATCGACCCGATGGCGAGCCTAGCCGTTGACCAAACCGCCGGCAGCCATTTGAAAGCCCCCATCCCTGCGCGCATCACCGCCCTGCGGGTAAGCCCCGGTGATGTGGTGGCCAAAGGCCAGATTTTGCTGGTGCTGGAAGCGATGAAAATGGAAATTCCGTTGACCGCACCACGGGATGGAACCATTGCGGAGATTTTGCGCGGAGCCGGCGACATGGTGGCCGAAGGTGAAGAACTGGTGACTTTGGCAGCGGAAGCCTAAGCCCCCCAGCGCCGGGCAGCCGCGCGTGCGATGCCCGCAAACCCTGCATTGATCACCAACCCCGCCATAGCAAGCAAAACCAATGCCGCAAACATGCGGGCAATCTGCAAGCGGTAGCCGGCCTCCAAAATACGGAACGCCAGCCCCGAGGCAATGCCGCCAGCGCCGGTGACAAATTCGGCAACCACGGCGCCCACCAAAGCAAGCCCGCCTGAAATTTTCAACCCGGTTAAAAAATACGGCACTGCCGCGGGTAGGCGCAGATAAAAAATCTCCTGCGCTGCACTGGCACCATTCAGTGCAAATACATCGCGCAGAGCCTGCGGCGTTGCCGCCAACCCTTCCGCTGTATTCGCATAAATCGGAAAAAACGCAACAATCGTTGCGCACACTACCATGGCGGTAAAGGGATTGCCGATCCAGATTATGATCAGCGGTGCAATCGCCACAATCGGGGTGACCTGCAGCACCACAGTCCACGGTTCCAGCACGGCGCGGGCCAGGCGCGATGCGGTGATCAGGCAGGCCAGGGCCACGCCCAACACCGTTGCGCATAGCAAGGCCATTGCTGCCACCGATAGCGTTGCCAGTAACGCGCGGTTCAACACCGCCGCATCGGCCAAGTAGGCGGCAAAAATCGCCACCGGCCCAGGCAACACGTAAACCGGCACGTGCATCAGCATCACAACCGCCTGCCAAGCAGCCAACGATCCGCCCAGCGATAACAACGGGGCAAGCCTCATGTCGCCACCGCGTTCGCCGCAACCTCGGCCTGTAGGCGCGCCAACAGGGGCAAATAGGTATCGCCAAACCGGTCACGCGGGCGTGGGCCGGGCGCCGGAATCTCGGCCGCAATCTGCCCTGGGCGCGCGCGCATCAGCACAATACGATCAGCCAAATACGCGCCCTCGTATAATGAATGAGTGACAAACACCGTGGTGCATCCAAGTTCCGCGGTGATGCGCAAAACATCATCCTGCAAACGGTGGCGGGTAAATTCATCAAGGGCTGCAAAGGGCTCATCCATCAACAACACCCGCGGGCGGGCCGCCAAGGCGCGCGCAATCGATACGCGCATGCGCATACCGCCCGATAAGGTGGCAGGCCGGGCGGTGGCAAAATCATCTAACCCGACTAGCGATAATGCCGCGCGCGCCCGCGCTTGCGCATCTGCCACGCCACGCAGCCGCAATGGCATTGCCACATTGGCCTGCGCATCGGCCCAGGGCATTAAAGTGGGATCCTGAAATACAAAGCCAATTTCGCCAGGGGCGGGCTTATCGTGCCAGGTTATGGTGCCGCTATTGGGCGCATCTAATCCCGCGATCAATCGCAACAAAGTTGATTTGCCGCACCCCGACGGGCCCAGCAGCACGACAAACTCACCAGCGCCGATCTGCAAATCCACGCAATCCAGCGCCACCACGCCGGAATCAAACCGCCGCGAAACACTGTTCAGCGAAAGCACCGGCGGGGCACTCATTTATGTGGCAGCACATCAAGGGTATACGCTTTTTGCCAGGCGAGATCGGCTGGGTACAACCCTGCCGCCACCATCGATGCAAAAAACGCCTGCCAGCGCGCGCGCGTCATGGTGCCAATCCCGTCCGGCCCTTCGACAATGTTATGGTCGCGCAGGGCACTGCGGCCATAGGCCAGTAAGGCAGAGGTCATGTCTGGATTGGCCTGTTGTATCAGCGCATCCGCGGGCCGCGCATCGCCGTGCAAATAAATCCGCCAGCCCGCCGCTGTTGCACTTATAAACGCACGAATAAGCTCGGGTTTAGCGGCAACCATGCTGCGCGATGTGGAAATAAGATTGGCGTAACCAGAAAACCCTGCATCCGCCAGCATCAGCACCACCGGCGAAAAGCCGCCCTGTTCGCGCATCAAGTATGGTTCTGATGCCAAATACCCCTGCTGCACCGCATGGGTATCGGCTAAAAACGGCGCCAAGTTAAACGTGTAGGGCCTGATCTGGTCATCACTATAGCCAAATTTGGCGCGCACAAAATTCCACCAGCCGCTGCGCGTATCCGCGCCGATCATAATCTTCTCGCCGCGCAAACTTTCGAAACTATCATGGCCAACCCCGGGATGAGCCAAAATGATCGATGGGTCTTTTTGAAAAAACGCCGCGACCGCGACAAACGGCACATCTTCGCGAACAAAATTCAGCGCCAGAAACGCATTGCCGGTAACGGTTAAATCCAACCGCCCCGCCAGCAACACCTGCGCCTGGTTAACCTGCGGGCCGCCCTGCACAATCTGCACATCTAAGCCGGCGGCATCATACAACCCGGCCGCCTTGGCCGCGTAATAACCGCCGTACTCCGCTTCCGCCAGCCAATCCAACCCCAGGCGTAACGTCTCCCCGGCGTTGGCGCTGCCTGCCACCACGCACGCCAGCACCACCGCCCCAACCAACCGCCACGCCCACATACCCTAAATCCCCTGCTATCCCCCCACTATGTTGGTTGATCGCCAAATAAGGTAGAGGCACCACCATGGAAGCACGTGTAAAAACCGGAATTTGGGTCTCGGCCGCCCTGCGTTTATCAGGGGCCACCGGTAACCCCGGTGCCGTGCTGCGCCGCGGCGACCCCGATTCAGGGGGGATCATCGTGGTTTTGCGCGGCCGCGCCGGCCTTACCGCGCTGAGCCAAACCCGCACCCAGGATGGCGAGCCCGCCTGGCTGCGCGGCACCGGTAAAGACCCGGTCGATGACGCCACAATCGACGCCTACATCGCCCGTGCCACCGCCCGCGATCCTGATGTTTGGGTGGTGGAATTCGAATCGCCAAATATGCTGCCGCCGTTTGAGGGCACTATTTTATAGGTTTTTTAGAAGGTTAAGAATTTTCTTTTTCTGAAGAAAAAGAAACAAAAAGACTTTTACGATGCTCGGCCTGGGGCTGCCATGCCACCGAGTTCGGCTAACCCAATGTTATAAAAGTCTTTTGCTTCTTTTCTTCAGAAAAGAAGACCTTGCTTTAACCTTGCCTTACCGCAAACCACGATCAGGTGCGTCAATGGCGATGGCGCCAACGCTGAGGTCTAGCACCGCGTGGGGTGCTGGCAGGGCGGGGGCTTCGGCGACTTCTACGATGGCGCGGCGGTGGCGGCGGCTGGTGCGGGCGGTGCGCAGGTCGGCTGGGGGCTGGTCCATATCTGGCAGCGGGGCGTGGGTGGTGTTGGCGACCATCTGGCCGGCGCCCGGGCCGGCATCGGGGCGGGCGTAGATGAAGCCGTGGGTGGGGTAGATGCTGCCGTAGGTATCACCGGCGCCTAGCTGCACGCGCACGGCGGTCCAGTCATTGTTTTCGGAAACGTCTTTCACCTGAATATCGCGGGTGATGCCGCGGCTATTCCAGTGCGACTGGTCGATGACGATGGTGCGGCTATCGGCCAAGCCCGATACCACAGCGACGTGGCCCAGCGGCATACGGCCATTTTCTTTAAAGGTGAGCACGGCGCCCACTTCGGGGCGTGCGCCGCGCTGGTAGACGCCATCGGCGTTATACCACCAATCGCGCGCGTTACCCGAAAGGGCCACATCGCTGGCGGCCTTGGCAAAGGCGACGCACTGAATAACGCCGCCGTAGCCGGCATGGTGGGTTCGGTAGCTGACATGGGCGCCATGGCCATGGTGGCGGGCGCTGGCGGCTGCCGTGTGCACTGCAACAGGAATTGTGCTGGCGGTTAACGCCATGATAATTAAGCACTTCCTGATGCGTGTTGGCATAGGTATTTTCCCGGATGTCATCGCTCTGACAAAATCGGTAACAACCCGTGCGTGCATCTGGCAACCGCCTAGAGCATGGCAGCCCCGATAAAACCATGATTCGTGCAAAATGGCCTGTGGATGAAGGGGGTTTATGGGACAAATATCCTATTTTGCCGTTAAACCCAGGCCGCCACCTATAGTGTCAAAACCACGTGCCAAATGGGCAATACTGTGTTTTTGGCGCCACATAAAGGCGGCTAACGCCTTGTGTTACCACTTAGTCTTGCAAGATTTAGCAAGCATGGCGCAGTTCCGGCACTTCGATTCGATCGCGGATAGGGTAGATATACGCAAGGGTGGCCCACCGCACCCCCCCGCGTTACCTGCTAACACCAAGCATTACCTGGTAAATTCTCGTGATTACTTGCAGGCGATGACCATCACTTCAACCAGCCAGCGCGGGTCGGCGAGCTCGGCCTGAATGGCGGCGCGGGCGGGGGCTTCGCCGGCCGGCAGCCAGGCGGTCCAGATCTCGTTAAAAGCGGCGCGGTCGGCCATGTTTTTCAGCCAAATTTGGGCTTGCAGCAGGCGGGTATTGTCGGTGCCGTGCAGTTCGAGCAGGGCTGAGATTTGCCCCAGCACGTCGTGGGTTTGGCCGGCAAGATCTAGGGCGGGGTCGCTGGTGACAAAGCCTTGGGTAAACACAAAGCCATGATATTCAACGGCTTTAGACAGTACTGGGCTGGCTTCGGTGCGGATCAGGCGGCTCATATGTGTAAACTCCCCAAATTGGCCGCCAAAATTGGCGGGGCGCCGTGATGGCAGCGCTACATGTGCCGCTCCCATCCCCCGGTTAGGCTAATTTGGCAAGCGTGCGCTGCGCCTTAATGCGTAACACCCTGGGTGCGCACGCACTGATTAACCGATTGCCGCTGGCTATACTGATCGGCCAGCGCCCGGTTGGCGGTTTGCGTGGTGCCGGTGCCCGAAAAGGGCGTGTCGCCACTATCACGCTCAGATAGCTGATAGCGATTCTGCGCCGCATACACCCGATCAGCATCCGCCCGGCACTGCGCCACCAAATCCTGGCGCGCCGCATCCCCGCCGCCCCCCGGCAACCCAGCACACCCAGCAAGGGCGGCGACCACCAGTAAAGCAGCAAACATCGGGGTGCTGGGCATCAGGGTCAGTCCTTAAAACAATAAGCCCCGTGTGTCGGCGTTCGCACGCGGCCTGACAAGGGCGAAAGAGTACGGGGTTGCATAAGAAGTAAGGGCCTTCTTTTTCTGGTGAAAAAGAAGCAAAAAGACTTTTATAAATATGGGCCAGGAGCGCTCGGTGGCGGCGTTGCCCCAGGCCAAGCATTATAAAAGTCTTTTGCTACTTTTCTTCAGAAAAGTAGACCTTGTCTTTCCCTGCACCCAACGCCTCGGGCGTGTCGAAATCGATCAGCACGGCTTCGTCGGCGACCTCCACCTCAACCACGGCTTGCGCGTACCGGCCGAGCAGGGCGCGGGCGCCGGTGTCGCCTTGCAGGGACAGAATATCGGGGAAGTAGCGGCGATCCCACAGCACGGGGTTGCCGCGTTTGCCGCGGTTGGTGGGCACCACGATGAGGCGGCCTTCGGTGGGGTCGTAGGCGGCGATCAGGCGGGCGATGATGGCGGGGGTTATCATGGGCATATCGGCCAAAAACACCAACGCGGCACTTATGCTGGCGGGCAAGGCGGCGATGCCGGCCCGCAACGATGCGGCCAGGCCATCGGCGTAGTTGGGTGCGGTTATATAATTTATTCCGGTTGGCGGCAGGGCTGCGCGCACGGCGTCTGCCTGGTGACCTAGCACCACGTAGATGGGCCGGGCGGGGCTTGCCTGCACCTGGGCCAGGGTGCGGGCCACCATGGGCACGCCGGTATCGTCGGGCACCAGCAATTTATTGCGCGGGCCCATGCGGCGGGATAGGCCGGCGGCAAGGATAATGGCGGCGATTGCGCTGCTAGGCTGGCGGCTGGTGCGGGGTGCGGGGCGGGTGGGGGTATCTTTTAACAGACCACCCACGCCCATGGCCATGATGTGGGTGCGGCCCAAAGGTTCGCCGGCGAACAGGCGATCGAGCACAAAATCGATGCCGTTGAGTTTTGGGCTGCGCGCGCAGCCGGGCAGAACGATGGCGGGCACGGCGCCGATGTGGCCGAGACAGAGCAGATTGCCGGGGTCTACCGGCATGCCGAAATGATCGATCTGGCCGCCGGCGGCGATGATGGCGGCAGGGGCAACATCGGCGCGATCGACCACGGCGGAGGCGCCGGCGATCAGCACCATGCCGGCACTATCGGCGATAAGGCTGGCGATGGCCGCCTGCATGGCTGCCGCCGTGTGGGGCACACGATGTACGCCGCACAGGGCACCGCCGCGGGCCACAACCCGGGCGCGGGTGACATCTTCGGTGCCGGCCAGCACGCTTTCTTTCAGGCCTGGCAGGGTGCTGATGACCAAGCCTACGGCGTGGGCGCGGAAGGGTGCCAGGCGCAGCGGGTTGGTTTGGGCGGCGCGGCAGGCGGCGGCGAGTGCGGTGGCGGGTACGGCGAAGGGGATAATTTTGATCGTGGCGAGCAGATCGCCGGCGCGCACTGGGGTGGCATCGGGCAGGGTTGCGATAGTTATCGCCTCGTGGGCGGCGTTAAACGCATCGATGGGGGCGCGGGTGACACGCAGCAGGCCGGGGCTGATGGCAAAAATATTGGCGCGGCCGGTTTCGGCGCTGGCGACGCGCAAATGCGTGCCGCCAAAGCAGGCGGCGGCGTGGGCGGCGGCGGTATCTTCGCCGACGTCGCCCGATTCTAGCCGGGCCGCCACCACATGGGTGATGCCGGCTGCGTGTAAAATTTCGATTGTGGCGGCATCGACTACTGTGCCTTTGGGCAGCAGTTTGCCGGGCAGCCTGGTGCCATGCGCCAGGATCGCGCCCAGGGACTCGGCCACCGGCACGCGCGCGAATTTCATGGTTTTGTGGCCAAGGTTGCGTGGCGCCGCACCGCGATAATTTCCGCGACAATGCTGACGCCGATTTCCGCCGCACTCACCGCCCCTATGGGCAGGCCGACTGGGCCGCGAATGCGGGCGAGGGATGTGGCATCGTGGCCCAAGGCTGCGAGCCGGGCGAGGCGGGCGGCGTGGGTTTTGCGCGATCCCAGGGCGCCGATAAAAAACGCATCGGTTCGTAAAGCGACATCAAGCCCGGGGTCATCCAGTTTGGGATCGTGGGTTAATGCCACCACGGCAGTGCGCGCATTGGGCGCCAGTTTTGCCAGCGCCTCATCGGGCCAATCGTGGTTTAACGCTACATTGGCGAAACGCTCCACTGTGGCAAAATGGCGGCGCGGGTCGATGATTGTGACCGCAAAACCGGCCATTTGCGCTAGGCTTGCCAGCGCCTGGGCGGCGTGCACCGCGCCGATGATCAGCAG
Source organism: Acetobacteraceae bacterium (assembly GCA_040400005.1). GTDB lineage: Bacteria > Pseudomonadota > Alphaproteobacteria > Acetobacterales > Acetobacteraceae > JBBARC01. The sequence goes on from JBBARC010000024.1 coordinate 34,268, forward strand.
GCGGTAAGGCTGGGCATAGACGTGCAAAAACCATGCGGTGCCATCGATAGTGTGCAGGCGGTTTTCGTCGCGGGCCAAGGCTTGTGCGGCTAAATCGGCCAAGGGCGCGGCGGCGGCGGGGTTGGGCAATATACACTGGGCGCCATCGGCAAGCCGGGTTGCCAGCACCACCGCGCGGTTGTCTGCCCGCGCTGCCAGAAGCTGTGCCAGGATCGCGGGGGTCATCGCAAAACTTCCAAAAACACGGTGAGCTTGCCGCCGCACGCGAGGCCCACGTCCCAGGCGCGATCATCGGTGATGCCGTACTCCAGGGTTTGCGGCAGGCCGGTGGCGAACACGTCGGCGGCGGCTTCCACCACGGCCGCTTCCACACAGCCGCCGCTGACTGATCCCGCCATGCGCCCCGATTGGGTGATCACCATCTGGCTGCCACGGGCGCGTGGCGCGCTGCCCCAGGTATCGACCACGGTGGCGATCGCAATGGTTTCGCCGGATTTTTGCCAGGCGGTCATTGTGGTTAAAATATCGGTTTGGTCGGACATGGGTTTGGCGGCCGCCTTACGGGAGTGCGTGCCGCCACTGTGCGCCGATGCGGGCGGCCCGCGTCAACCGCCCTGCCCCAGCCAAACCGATCAACCCCGCGTGTGGCGGGTGCGCGTAGGCTTTAGCGTTCCACGCACATGGCAACGCCCATGCCGCCGCCAACGCACAGCGTCGCCAGGCCTTTTTTGGCATCGCGCTTTACCATTTCGTGCAGCAGCGTCACCAGCACGCGCGCACCCGAAGCGCCGATCGGGTGGCCCAGCGCAATCGCGCCGCCGTTCACATTCACCTTACTAGTATCCAGCCCCAAATCTTTCACTACAGCCAGCGATTGGGCGGCAAAGGCTTCATTGCTTTCGATCAGATCGAGATCCGCCACTTCCCAGCCGGCACGGGCCAGCGCTTTGCGGCTGGCGGGGATGGGGCCGGTGCCCATCAACGCGGGATCCACGCCGGCGGTTGCAAAACTCACGATGCGGGCGAGCGGGGTGAGGCCGCGGCGGGCTGCTTCACTGGCCGACATCATGACCAAGGCTGCCGCGCCATCGTTGATGCCGCTGGCGTTGGCCGCCGTTACCGTGCCGTCTTTCTGAAAGGCTGGTTTGAGTTTTTGCATGGAGGCGGCATCGGCATCGTGGCGAATGTACTCGTCGTGATCGACCACCACATCGCCTTTGCGGCCTTTGATGGTGACCGGGGCGATTTCATCAACAAAGCGCCCGGCCTTATCAGCGGCCGAGGCTTTTTGCTGGCTGGCGAGGGCAAATTCATCCTGCTGTTCGCGGGTAATCTGGTATTTTTGCGCCACATTCTCGGCGGTGACGCCCATGTGGTAGCCGTGGAAAGCATCCCACAAGCCATCTTTCAGCATGGTATCGGTAAATTCCAGCGCACCCATTTTTTGGCCGGCGCGCAAATAGGCGGCATGCGTTGCCTGGCTCATGCTTTCCATGCCGCCGGCAACCACGATGGCACTTTCGCCCGAGCTGATTTGCTGGGCGGCCAAGGCCACCGCGCGCAGGCCGGAGCCGCACAGCTGGTTGATCGAAAACGCGGTTTTGTCATCGGGTAGGCCTGCGTTGCGGGCCGCCTGGCGGGCCGGGTTTTGGCCTTGGGCAGCACCCAGCACCTGGCCCAAAATCACTTCATCGACGTCGGCGGGCGTAATGCCGGCGCGGGTGATGGCGGCAACGATCGCGATGCGGCCGAGTTCGTGGGCAGACACTGCGCCGAACGCGCCGTTAAAACTGCCCACCGGGGTGCGGGCGGCCGATACAATCACGATGTCGGTCATGCACTATCTCCTGAAAACCGGGCGCCGCCGCCAAATGGGGAGCTCTGGACTTACGCCAGTTTGCCGGGGATGCTGGCCCCCGCCAAGGGCCGCGCGGCACAGGGCACACCATCACACGGGGAATGCGTCATGACCGATATTTTTAAGCTCGATGCCACAGCCCAGGCGGCCATGGTTGCCGCGGGCGACGTTTCGGCCAGTGAATTGCTGGAAGCCGCCATTGTGCGCGCCGATGCCAGCCACGCCAAACTTAACGCCATTGTGGTGCGGTTTGACGGCAAAGCGCGGGCCCAGGCGAAAACGCCGCTTGCCGGGCCGTTCGCCGGGGTGCCGTTTTTGCTGAAAGATTTGGCGCAGGAGTATGCCGGCGAAATTTGCAGCCGCGGCACGGCGAGCCTTGCGCATAAAAAAGCCGTGGCCCATTCGGCCTATACGCGGCGCTGCCTGGATGCCGGGCTGGTGATTTTTGGCCGCACCGCGACGCCAGAATTTGGCCTGCGTGCCCAAACAGAATCCAAATTATGGGGGCCAAGCCGCAACCCGTGGGAGCCGAGCCGCACGCCTGGCGGATCATCGGGCGGGTCGGCGGCCGCCGTTGCCGCCGGTGTGGTGCCGATGGCCGGGGCCAATGATGGGGGTGGGTCTATTCGCATTCCCGCCGCCTTTTGCGGGTTGTTTGGCTTAAAACCTTCCACTGGGCGGGTTTCGTGGGGGCCGGGCGGCGGCGAGGAATGGGAAGGGGCATCGGCCAACGGCGTGCTGACCCGATCAGTGCGCGATACGGCGGCCATGCTGGACGTGCTGGCCGGCGCCGAGCCGGGCGACCCGTTTGAGGTGGCCCTGCCGGCGCGGCCTTATGTGCAGGAAGTGGGGGTGCCGCCGGGGCGGCTGCGCATTGGCTTTTCAGTGAAAGCGCCGATGGGTGGTGCGGTTGACCCGGCTTGCGTGGCGGCCGTGCAGAACGCTGCCAAATTGCTGGAATCGTTGGGCCACCATGTGGAAGAGGCCGAACCGGTGATTGATGGCAAAGCGTTGGGGCGGGCTTTTTTAACGATGTATCTGGGGCAGGTGGCGGCAGACGTGGCCAGCACCGGCGCGCCGGATAGTGCGTTTGAACTGGAAACCGGGTTGCTGGCTTGGCTCGGCCGGGCCCTGCCTGCGGGCGAGTATGTGACGGCGTTGCGGCAGTGGAATGGGTATGCCCGCGCGCTGGGGGCGTTTCACCAAACTTATGATTTGCTGCTGACGCCCACGGTTGCCGCCCCGCCGGCGTTGATTGGCGAGCTGGCACTGCCGCGGGCGCAGCAGATTTTGTTGCCGATTTTGGCAAAACTGCCGCTGGGGCGGGTGATGTTAAAAGCCGGTTTGCTGGAACAGGTGGCGGAAGACAGTTTGGCGCGCACGCCGTTTACCCAGCTTTCGAACATGACGGGGACTGCCAGCATGTCGGTGCCGTTGCACTGGCAGGCGGCGGGCACCGGCGGTGTGGCCTTGCCGGTGGGGGTGCAGTTTGTGGGTAAATGGGGGAGCGAGGCGCTGTTGGTGCGGCTGGCGGCGCAGTTGGAGCAGGCGGCACCTTGGGCGGATAAGTGGCCGGAGATGGGATAGGGTGCGTTAGTTGCCTGGGGGGCGCCATTCGCGGCCGTGCCATAGACCAGTTAGCAAAACATCACCGTTGGGCAGGATAAAGTAGCGCAGGACATAGGCGCTGCGGCCAAATTTTGCCGGCCACTCGCGAAACTCGGCGCGGAGAACACCGATGGACGGGTTTTCGCCAATCAGATCGGCAGCTTGAAAAATAACGGTTGCCGCACGCCGGGCGGTGGCTGAGTTGGTCGGAGCCAGAAAATCATAAAGCCGGGCGACGTCATCGAGTGCGTCTGGGTGCCAGATTAAGGTGGGCACAGATTAACGCGGACAGTCACCGCGTTGACCGGCTGCGAGGCCGGCGAGCCAGGTGGCGGCACGATCGTGACTGACCCCGGGTGTTCCAGCCAGGTATGAGTCGAGCCGCGCCCGATCGATGTCTAACGACAAGGCATCGGCACACGCCGCCGCCACATACTCATCGGTGGACTGGCCGGCGCGTTGGGCGGCGGCAATGACAGCCGTTTCTAGCGCATCGGGCAAAGCGAGGGTGAGCATGGCAGGCCTCTGGCTCGTGATTGTCCATGATTGGACAAGCACCGGTTTTGTGCAAGTTGTGCGCTGGGAAATCGCGATTTCCCGGAAGCTGCCTTTGGCTTGAGCGGAGAAAACAATTTGTACCCGGCCATTTTCAGACGGCAATCTTTAAACGGGCATCTGGTCGGGCAACGCTGCAATCTCGGACGCAAGGCTCGCGAACACATCGTCGGCATCGCGCACCCGGCCGGCGCCGGTGTCGTTCATGCCACGGGCCATCGCCGCTTCCAGCGCTGCCAGTTTGCGTTCGCGATTTTCCGTTAGGCGAAGCGCATCGCGCATCACCTCGCTGGCGTAGCTTTCTCGCACAGCGTTCATGCGGGTTTGATCGGGTGTTACTATTTGGGCCCGGCGCCAAAAATCTTCGTCCAATTCCGCGATATCGGTAAAATCTATCGCTCTGTCGGGAAGTGCTGCGATTTCGTCGGCGGTCATCGCCTTTGTGTTTGGTTTGGTCATTGCGTTGCCCTTCACGTTGTGCGGCATACCCACCTGTTCTCACGGCAGCTAAGCCGGCAGGGGTGCCACAAACATTTTCCTCACCTTAATGCTCGCAGACCGTTGGCGAACTTCCCACGAATCGCGCTGCATCTGCATCCGCAGCCAGGCATCGGCTGTGCTGCCAAAAACCTTTTCTAGGCGGATAGCCATGTCTGGCGACACGCAACTCCGGCCATTCAACAGATCGGACAGCGCCTTACGGGTGACGCCCAGCGCATCGGCGGCGGCGGTCACCGTTAGCGCCAGCGGGCTTAGGCACGCGGCCCGGATAATTTCGCCGGGATGTGCCGGATTGTGCATCTGCATTTTCTTGCCTTTCAACGATCAGCGCCCCCCTGCCCCAACGGGTGAAACGCCAGCAGCAAAGTCTTTAGCCGCTCCGCCAGCACATGCGTATAAATTTCGGTCGTCGCGATATCCGCGTGCCCCAGCAACATCTGCAAACTGCGCAAATCGGCCCCGCGCGCCAGCATGTGGGACGCAAAGGCGTGGCGCAGCACGTGCGGTGATAGGCGGGCGGGGTCGATACCGGCGGCGACCCCAACCTCCGCCAGCACCAGATCAAATCCCTGGCGGGTGAGGGCGCGTTTGGGGTTGCGGCCGGGGAAGACAAAACGGCTTTCCGGCGATACCGCGATCAGGCCCGCCGCCGCCACGCCGGCCTGGCGCGATAGCGGCACCATGCGTTCGCGGCCGCCCTTGCCCGACAAAATCAGCACGTCGCCGGCGATTAGCGCCACGCGGGGCAAGTTAAGCATTTCGGTGATGCGTAGGCCCGAACCATACAAAAGCTCTAAGGCGGCCAACGCCTGCGCGCCGCGCCGCGCCGGCAGGGTGGGGGCAGCGGTCAGCAGCGCATCGACCTCGGCTTCTGATAAAATTTTGGGCAGGGATTTGGCCACCCGCGGGGCATCGAGCAGGGCGGTGGGATCATCTTTGCGGGCGCCGCTGCGCAGGCAAAAGCGGTAGAATTGGCGCAGGCAGGAGAGTTTGCGGGCGGCACTGCGCGGCGATAGGCCGGTGCTGGCAAGGGTTTGCATAACGCTGGATAAGCCCGGCTGGGTGGCGGTTGCCAAGGTTTCGCGCGAATCGGCGAGGATGTCTGCCGCTTGGGTCAGGTCGCGGGCATAGGCCAGCCGCGTGTTGCGGGCAGCGCCGCGTTCGGCCGCCAGCATTTCTAGAAACGCATCAACCAGGCGGGCATCGGTAACCGGCGCAGTGGGGGCGGCCTGGGTCACCAAATGCGCAAGAGTTTAGCTATGCCCGAGCCGGTCCGCCGGCAGGGTGTGTTCCACCGGGGTGCGGGTAACGTGCTGGGGGAAGGCGCCGAGGATAACGAAACCCACGGTGCCCGCCGCCACGACCAGGGCGATGATGATGATCAAAAGACGTGTCATGGCAGGGCTTATACCGTGTGCGTGCCGCGTCGGGGAAGCTATGGTATGGGGGAAAAGCATGACGCCGCCCGTATTCCCTCTGCCCCCGTTAACCGAGGGGTTTTTGCCGCCCCCCGGGGCTGCCGCACACCCGCTGCCGGCGTCGCTTGCCGGGCGCAGCCTGGTGCTGGTGGGGTTGATGGGGGCGGGCAAAACATCGATCGGGCGGCGGTTGGCGGCGCGGTTGGGCCTGGCGTTTCGTGATGCTGATGCCGAAATTGAAATGGCGGCCGGGTGTTCGGTTGCCGATATTTTTGCCCGTTACGGCGAGCCGGCGTTTCGTGATGTGGAACGCCGGGTGATCAACCGCTTGCTCGCCGGGCCGCCGCTGGTGCTGGCAACCGGCGGTGGCGCGTTTATGGATGACGACACCCGCGCCGCGATTCGCGCCCGCAGCCTGGCGGTGTGGTTACGCGCATCGCTGGATACGCTGGTGCGGCGCACCGCTGGGCGCGGCCACCGGCCGTTGCTGGCGCAGGGCGACCCGGCAGAGATTTTGCAGCGTTTAATCGCGCAGCGTTACCCCATTTATGCGGAGGCCCACATCGTGGTGCAATGTGGCGAAGATAGCCCGGACGTGACCACCAGCCGGGTGCTGGGGGCGATTACCGCGCACGGCGCACGGGCAAGCGTTGCGATTAAATTGGCAGCACATAGCTATAATGTGCTAATTGGCGATGGGCTGATTGCCGATGCGGGCACGCTGCTGGCGCCGATTTTACCGCAGAAACGCTGTGTGATTATCAGCGATAGTAATGTGGCCGCACTGCACTTGCCGCGGCTGCGTGCGAGTTTAGGCGATGCCGGCATTACCCATGACGCGGTGATTGTGGCGGCTGGAGAATCCTCAAAGTCGCTTGGCAATTACGCAAGCGTTGTGGAACAGGTGCTGGCGGCAGGGGTAGAACGGCGCACCACCATTGTGGCACTTGGCGGTGGTGTGGTGGGCGATCTGGCCGGGTTTGTCGCCGCCAGCGTGCTGCGTGGTTTGCCGTTTGTGCAGATCCCCACAACGTTGTTAAGCCAGGTGGATAGCAGCGTTGGTGGCAAAACCGGGATCAATTCGGGCTTTGGCAAAAACCTGATTGGCGCGTTTCATCAGCCGCTGGCAGTACTTGCCGATACCGCCGTGCTGGCGAGTTTGCCGGCGCGTGAGATGCAGGCGGGGTATGCCGAGATTATAAAAGCCGGGTTGATTGGGGATGCTGATTTCTTTGGCTGGTGCGAGGCCAATGGTGCGCGTTTGCTTGCCGGCGACCGCGGTTTACAGATGGAGGCGATTTCGCGCGCGGTTGCGTTTAAGGCAGGCGTAGTGGCCAATGATGAGCGCGAAGAAAAACCCGAAAATGGCCGCGCTTTGCTGAATTTGGGCCATAGTTTTGGCCATGCGTTAGAAGCCGAGTTTGGTTATGACGGTAGGTTACTGCATGGCGAGGCGGTGGCGCTGGGCTTAGGGCTTGCGTTTAAATTATCGGCATTGCTGGGGCATTGCGCGCCGCAGGATGCCCAGCGTGTGGTGGCGCATGTGCGCAACATAGGGATGGCGGCCGAGCTTGCTGATTTGGGCTGCGCATTTTCGGCGCGCGGGTTGATGGCGCACATGCAGCGCGACAAGAAGATGCGCGATGGCAAATTGGCGTTTGTGCTGGCGCGTGGTGTGGGGCAGGCGTTTACCAGCCGCGATGTGCCGGCGGATGCGGTGGTGCAGGTGCTGCGGGAGGCTGGGTGCGGGGCGTAAGCCTGGGCACTTATTTGGGTGGGATAAACGCCTGCGTCACTGCGGCAAACGCCGGCAAAGTTTCCAATCGTGCGGCGTGGGCCGCCAAAGCCTGCCAGCGATCGGAGGCAAACACGCCGGGATGAGCTTGCTGTAAAAATCCCCAGGCACAGCCAAACGCAATATCGGCATGGCCAATCGTGTCGCCCTGCCAGTAGGGCGTTTTCACGGTTGCAAAATCGTGCTGCAAGGCGTCTAGCCCAGCGGCAATCTGGCCGTGGCCGCGATCTATCCAGGCGGGCGATGTGTTTTCGTTAAAAATGCGGGCATAGATCAACGCCACCGCTTTTTCGGCGATGCCACCGGACAGTGCACAGAGTTTTAAGCATTGGCGGCGGGCCGCCCCACTGGATGCCACAAGAGCCGCCGCACCCGCATCTTCATCCAGGCAATCAATAATTACGCTGGTTTCAATCAGCGATTCGCCATCTGGCCGCACCAGCACTGGTACCCGCAGCAGCGGATTGTAGGGTGCGATTTCGACCACATCGCCAAAAGTTGACCACGGCGCGTGGTCGAACGCCACCCCATATAGGGTCAGCACAATGCCGACCCGCCGCACGAACGGCGAATCGTATTGGCCAATAAGTAAAGGCTTTGGGTTAGACAAGGTTTTGCGCAAGCAGGCTGTTGGCGGTATCCAGCACCATGTCTTTATCCGGCCGCGGCTTCCAGCCCAGCACGCTTTGCGCCTTGGCCGAGCTACAATCGCGGCGTTTTCCGAGTTCGTAGAGCTGGCCACGCACCAGGGGATCAAAAATGCCGGACAAACGCAGCACAAAATCGGGGATTTTCAACCACGGCACTTTTTTGGCTTTGGTACCCAGGCCTGCGCGCAAGATGGTGGCGACATCTTCCATCCACATATAGCTGCTGGTGGCAATAAACCGTTCGCCGGCGATGCCTGGCGCCACCATGGCGCGCACATGCATATCCGCCACATCGCGGACATCCACCACGGGAAAGCCAAAGCGCGGCAGGCCGGGGATGGAGCCATCGAGCAATTTTTTAACCAGCTCGATCGAGGTTGAAAAATCTTTGCTCAACACCGGGCCGAGCACCGCGCCGGGGTGGATGGTGACCAGTTCTAGCGCGGCGCCTTCGCGCGCCAGCCAATCGCGGGCGGCGCGTTCGGCGATGGTTTTGGACCTCACGTAGGCGGAGGTGTCGGCCAAATTTTTCTCGTCGGTCCAATCCGCTTCTGTATAGGGTTTGCCGTTGGCGTTGCCGCCATGGCCGTAGGCGATGCAGGCAACCGATGCGGTCATCACCACGCGTTTGATGCCAAAGTCGCGGGCACGTTTTAACACCCGCAAGGCACCATCACGGGCGGGGCGGATAAGCTGCTCATCGTCTTTTGGGTTTACCGGCGGAAAGGGGGAGGCGACATGCAGCACGTAATCGCAACCTTTGATCGCTTCATCCCAGCCGGCATCGGCGTTAAGATCGGCGGCATAAAAATCGAGTTTTCCGGTGGTATCAATAAGCTTGCCAATGGTTGCGCGCACATCGGGGGCGCGGGCCAAGTTACGCACCGTGGTGCGCACGTGGTAGCCCTGTTCTATCAGCTGGGCGATACAAAAGGCGGCGATGTAGCCGGAGCCGCCAGAGACCAGAACGATTGCGCGCGGTGGGGTGGGGTCGCTCATTGGGGGATGTCCTCGGTCATGATTCTTATGTGCGATAATTTTTACAGTTTTTGGGTAAACTGTCTAGTTACTGATGCAGCGCACCGGGGCAATCGGGTAAAAGTAAGGTTCTTCTTTTGACTTCCGAAAAAGAAGCAAAAAGACTTTTGAAATGCTGGGCCTGGGGCTGCCATGTCACCGCGAATTCGGGCCCAGCGTCATAAAAGTCTTTTTTGTTTCTTTTTTTCTTCCGCGGATTCAACCGCGAAACGCATAA
>JBBARC010000025.1:0-43900 GCA_040400005.1 Acetobacteraceae bacterium
AATGTTTTCAATGGGTTGTGTAGCTTCGACCCTACCTGGGCAGTTACCTTTTTTCTTCAGAAAAAAGAAAACTCTTACCTTGTTGCCTTCACCCGACTGCCCCACCCAACCCAGGAGTATTCCCGCATGAGCGACCGGCCGAAGTTTTTCGAAGATCTGGCCGGCGTCGCCGGTGGCGCGATTTCGGCCCTGGCCGGCATGCGTGAGGAAATAGAAGCGGTGGTGCGCGCCCGGGTGGACGAAACCATCCGCCGGCTAGAACTGGTGCGTCGCGATGAGCTGGACGCCGTCACCGAGCTCGCCGCCCGCGCCCGCCAAGGCCAGGAGGAAGCCGAAACACGTTTAGCCGCCGTTGAGGCGGCGGTTAAGGCTCTACAGGCAAAATAATGTGCGCCCCACCGATGTGAGTGCCGCGAAAATGCTGCCAGGGCGCTTTCCGAACCTCATGTTATAAAAGTCTTTTTGCTTCTTTTTCGGAAGTCAAAAGAAGGCTCTTTCTACCCTTTCGCCTTAGCCCTTAGGTGTTTTCCGGGGCTGACCTTAGGGCGCATATGTTTGCTAGAAAGGGGCTTGTTCAGGGATGCCGCCATGCTGACGATTGCGCCGGAAAAGATCGCCTATATCATTGAAAAGGCGCGGGTATTTGATGAGGAAGTGCCGTCCGATGGCACCGATTCGGGGTCTAACCCGGCGGACGATGGGGAGGCCGCGATTTTGCTGGATACTGCCGGCAACCCCACCTTGCTGGAATTGCGCAGCTTTATTGAAGACCTGAACATCGACGAGCAGGAAGATCTGCTGGCGTTGATCTGGATTGGCCGCGGGGATTTTGCTGCCGAAGATTGGAACGCAGCCATTGCCCAGGCGCGGGCCGCGCGCACCGAGGGCGAAGCTGATTACCTGATCGGCACGCCGCTATTGGCGGATTATCTAGGTGAAGGTTCGGCAGCCTTAGGCGTTTCGCTTGATGACACCCTATTGAATTCCGATTAGCGCGCCGCCCGCTTAAGCACCACCGTGCGCGGCGTTCGGCGGCGCCAGAACACTGCTCCCAGCCAAATTAACCCCGATGCCAGCAGCGCAAGGCTTGGCGGTTCCGGCTCTTCAGCGCTGCGCAACCCACGGTAACAAAGCGATACTAGCAACCAGCGCGGTGCCGATTGGCAGCGCGATCTGCACGCGGCGGGCTGCTGCCCGCCGCGTGCAAGCAAACACCGGTGATCGGCCGAACCAATCAGGGCGTTTGTTGTTCGGTGTGCGTCGTCGTTGTGGTGCTGGATGCCGGCGGCACCGCCATCACCGGATAGGCCGGCGTTGTTGTGGTAGTCGAGGTATGTTCGGTGGTGATGGTATCTGGGCCGCCGCATGCGGATAGCAGCGCAGTTGTGCCAAATAGGCTGGCAGTGATCAGCACATGGCGCAGGGCCTGGGATAAGATCATAATTTTTCTCCTCATAACGTATAATAATTTCGGGTGGCATGACACTGGCGCCGGGCTTACTGGCGCCAGGTCAGGTCGATTTCGGCCGGCTTAATTCGGAACTGTGGTCGTGCTCTGTGTTGTGGTGGTGGAACTCGGCGGCACCACTGGTGCGGGCGTGGTGGTGGTAGATCGCTTATCCTGCACCACGCCCTGGCCATTATTATAGGTGCTGGTTTTGGAATCGGTCTGATTGCCGTATTGGTCCACCGCGTGCGAATCCCGCGTGGTGCTCAAAGCCCCTGCCGGCGGCGGCATCACTGGCGCTGGCGGCACCACGGTGGATTGGGTGGTGGTGGTTTCACTGGCCGTTTGGGCCACGGCCATGCCACCGCCAAAGCTAACCGCGGCGATGGCGGCATAAACATATAATTTCATGGTGATCTCCCGAAACAATTTACGTTTTCCGTTAAAATCGCTGGCGCATACGGCTAAGCGTCCGTCTCGCATCGTGATCAGTGCAGTAACGGCAAAGGGCTGTTCTGCGTTGCATCGGCGGATATGCGGAATCTACTCAGGGCGGCAAATAAATCCACTTTGCCACGCCCGCCGCCGCGCGCACCCATATGAAAGACCGGCTAATAACCAGAGCCAAGGAGAACACGCCGATGACCGCAATCGATGCACCCGGCGATTTCCCGGTAGTTTACGTCGGTGGCTCGGCGGGCGGGCGCGATGCCTATATCCGCCTATTGCAACATCTGCCCGCCGACATGGGGGTCGCAATCGTTATCGTTAATCACCTGCGCCTGGTTGCCACCCAGCTTCGCGAAATTCTGCCGCGCTTTCCCGCGATGCCCAGGCGCCCGCCACTGCTTTTCAGTCGGACATGCCAGAGAGCGCCATGGCCAGCGGCTGCGATGATTTTATCCTATTACCCGAAGCGATTGCGGCCAAAAATTTTGCAAATCGCTGCGGTTGCGGCTTAGGCGACCAAACTTGCTCGCTCGGCGCTGGCCCGTGCCCAGGCGGCGGCGGCATCTTCATCAAACAGCTCGGACATTTTTTTCATCATCGTGCCGCCAAGTTCTTCGGCATCCACAATGGTCACCGCACGTTTATAATAGCGCGTCACGTCATGCCCGATGCCAATAGCAATCAGCTCAACCCGGTCGCGCGATTCGATTTCGCGGATCACTTCGCGCAAGTGCCGTTCCAGAAAATTGCCTGAGTTCACCGATAAGGTGCTGTCGTCCACTGGCGCTCCATCGCTAATCACCATCAAAATGCGGCGATGCTCTGGCCGGCTCAGCAAACGGCGATAGGCCCAGAGCAAAGCCTCGCCATCGATATTTTCTTTCAGCAACCCTTCGCGCAGCATCAGCCCCAAATTTTTGCGCGCACGGCGCCACGGGGTATCGGCCGATTTGTAGATAATGTGGCGCAAATCATTCAACCGCCCAGGGTTGCGCGGCTTGCCTTCCGCCGCCCACCGTTCACGGCTTTGGCCACCTTTCCAGGCGCGTGTGGTAAAACCCAAAATTTCGGTTTTCACTGCGCAGCGTTCCAGGGTGCGCGCCAAAATATCCCCGCACATGGCAGCAACCGTAATCGGCCGCCCGCGCATGCTGCCGGAATTATCGATCAGCAAGGTCACCACAGTATCGCGAAATTCGGTATCGCGTTCGCGCTTATACGATAGCGCCAGCATCGGGTTAACAATCACCCGGGCCAGCTTGCCGGCATCCAGCATGCCTTCTTCCAGATCAAACTCCCACGCACGCACCTGCTGCGCCATCAGGCGGCGCTGCAGGCGGTTGGCAAGTTTGGATACCACCCCTTGCAAATGCTGCAATTGCTGATCCAGCAACTGGCGCAGGCGGCCGAGTTCATCGGCATCGCACAAATCTTCAGCGTCGATTTCTTCATCAAACTGCTTGGAAAAAGCCTTGTAACCACCAGCCGCATCCAGATCCGGCCGCGGCGCGCGCGGCTGCGGGCCGGCCGGGCGATCATCGCCCTCGCTACCAGCCGCCTGGTCATCTTCGGCCTCTTCCGCGTCATCGTCGGGCTGCGCGCCTTCGGATGTTTCCGGGCTTGCCGACAGGGTGCTGTCCTGCTGGGTATCACTTTTGCCTTCGCTGTCGGCGGCGTTATCCTGCGCGCCACTCTGTTCGCCATCCTCGGCTTGCTGATCATTATCCTCCGATTGCTCGTCGATCTCCTGCTCGGCTTCGGCCATGTTCAGCGTCGCCAGCAAATGGCGGGCAGCCCGGGCAAAGGCGTTTTGGTCGTGCCGGGCACGCGCCATCTCATCGAGGGCGGCGCTGGCGATATCGCTCAGCCCCTCGCTATACTGGTCCAAAATTTTGCGCGCCGGTTCGGGTGCCGCGTGCCCGGACATCGCCGCGCGCGCCAACAGGCTTAGCGCGGTTGCCGCCGGTAGCTGGTCGGGCCGGGTCATGCGGTCCAGCCCGTCAGCGGCACAAATCTCGGCCTGGCGAGCCTCAAGATTGGCGGCAACCCCCACCATATGTTCGCCACCCACCACTTCGCATCGCGCCTGTTCCAACGCATCGTACACCGTGCGGGCATCGCGCTCGGCCGGGCTGCGGGCGGCGTGAATGGCGTCATCATGGTGGCGCAAACGCAGCGCCAAACTATCGGCGGCACCGCGCAGTTTCAAAACTTCATTGGCAGGTAGCGCGCGCGATGGCACCGGCAAGCGCGCCCGTTTGCCGGCCAAATTCGATGGCCCCGGTTGAAACGCCACCTGCACGTCGGCAACGGCGGCCATGGCGCGCAACGCACCGGTGGTTGCCCGCTTGAAATCTTCAGCGCGCCCGCCTGCGTCTTTACCAGCCCCGCTCATGGCACAGTGCCGCCCAGGGTGGACCCTAGCGCATATTCCGGCAGGCCATCAGTAATTTCAAACCACGGCACTTTAGATCCCACATAGGCGTGCACCTGCGGCGCTAGGCTAGGCAGATCGGTTAATGTGCCCAACCGCACATGCACCATGCCAATGGCGGGTTTTTCAGCAAACAAGCTGGATCCGCAGTTTTGGCAAAACACCATGATGGTTTCATCAGATTTGGCGAACCGCCTAATCTCCGCATCACCCGCGGTAATCCGCATATCTTCGGCCGGCACGCCGCCATAGGCCGAAAAAATCGACCCCGAAAACCGCCGGCAATCCTGGCAATGGCAGTAGCCAGCATAGCGTAACGCATCGGGAATAACATAGGTCACCGCCCCGCACAGGCAGGCACCGTTCAGATCATGCGGCGCGGTCTCGCTCAAGTCCCTAAAACCCGCGCCGGGCAGCAACGCCCACCGGCAGCTCCGCGTTAAAACAACGCTGGTAATATTCAGCAACCGTCGGCCGTTCAGCCTCATCGCATTTGTTTAAAAACGTCAGGCGAAAGGCAAAACCAACGTCGTTAAAAATCTTGGTGTTTTCCGCCCAGGTGATCACCGTGCGCGGCGACATCACCGTTGAAAGATCACCATTGATAAAGCCGGCGCGGGTTAAATCGGCCAGCGCCACCATGCTTTCAATCTGCTTTTTGGCCGCACTATCATGGCTATCGGTGCCCAATTTGGCCATCACAATCGCGGTTTCTTCAGCATGCGGCAGGTAGTTCAGCGTTACCACAATGCTCCAGCGGTCCATCTGGCCCTGATTGATCTGCTGGGTGCCGTGGTACAACCCCGTGGTATCGCCCAAACCCACGGTGTTGGCCGTGGAAAACAGGCGAAAGCCAGGGTGCGGGCGGATCACCTTGTTCTGATCCAGCAGCGTCAGCTTGCCTTCCACCTCCAGCACGCGCTGAATAACAAACATCACATCCGGCCGGCCGGCATCGTATTCATCAAACACCAGGGCGCAAGCATGTTGCAGCGCCCAGGGCAGAATGCCTTCGCGGAATTCGGTAATCTGCTTACCATCGCGCACCACAATCGCATCTTTGCCGATCAGATCGATGCGGCTGATGTGGCTATCAAGGTTAATGCGAATGCACGGCCAGTTCAGCCGCGCCGCCACCTGTTCAATATGGGTGGATTTGCCGGTGCCGTGGTAGCCCTGCACCATCACGCGGCGGTTATGGGCAAAGCCTGCCAAAATCGCCAAAGTTGTTTCGCGGTCAAAGCGGTAGCTCGGGTCAATCGTCGGCACATGCGCGGTAGGCGAAGAAAACGCTGGCACGCGCAGGTCGCTATCGATGCCAAACATCTCGCGCACGCCAACCGTGATATCCGGCATGCGGGTTTCGGCATCCGGGGCGTCGGTCATGGCGGCCGTTTGGGCAGCAACTTGGGGTGCGGGCTGATCCATGGGGGTCGGGTAATCCTTTTTAGAAAAATGCGCCGTTGAGACACGCACGGGGGCTTAACGGCATTAGCTTTACAGGGTTCAGGTTCAACATTACCGCGCCATGCGATTGGCACAAGCCGCGCGCTCAGCGCCCCGCCATGATCGGCTCCGGGGTTAAATGGGCACGCACGGCGGCATAGGCGAGGTTAATATCTTTCAGCCGTTCTTCGGCGGCGCGATCGCCGCCATTGGCATCGGGGTGGTGCTTTTTGGCCAGTTGCTTATAGCGCGTTTTCACCGCGGCCAAGGTCACCGGCCAGCCCAAGCCCAGGGCCGCCAGGGGTTTCAGCAGTTGGTCGGGCGCCGCATCGGGGTTCTTGCGCGCAGCAGCTTTGCGGCCAGCCGCCCCCAGCATGCCCAGCGGATCGGTAAAAATACCGGCATCAAGTTTGGGGTCAATCTGGCTTGCACCAAGTTGGCCCAGCGGCCAGCTCGGCCGCTGCCATTGGGTATCGGCGCGCAAATGGGCCTCGATCTCGCCTGGGCTCATGCCTTTGTAAAAATCCCACCCGGCATTGTAGGCGCGCACGTGGTCCAGGCAGAACCAGTGATACTCGCGCAGACTGGTGCGCGATTTCGGCGCGCGATACTGGCCCGCAGCCAGGCATCCTGGCATGGTGCAGGTATCGCCCGGGGCATCCGGGTCTGGCGCAAACGCCCTGGCGCGGTTGGGGCTACGAGACATGGCGCTTTATGTGCAGCCATTCTGGCTTGCGGCAAGGTATGGCGAATGATGATTTTGAAGGGTAGCAAGCATGGCTGATCACACCACCGCCACCAGGGCGGCACGAATCGAGGCGCTGCTGCGCGCCGCCTTCGCCCCGGCACAGTTGGAGGTGATCGACGATTCGGCCCGCCATGCCGGCCATGCTGGCACAAAAGGCATAACGGGCGGCGAAACCCATTTTAATGTGGCAATGGTGTCGGCAGCCTTCACCGGGCACAGCAGGCTTGCCCGCGCGCGCGCCGTGCACGCCGCCCTTGATTGCGAACTTGCCAGCGGCTTACATGCACTTTCGCTAGTTTTGCGCACCCCGGAAGAAAGTGTCACCAGTTAAGACCGATGTTCACACAGGTAACGACCGGCGATTTGCTCGCCTGCACAAAAGTTGACTGTGCCACACAAGAATACGCCAGTAGGTAGTCTAACAATCGTAACTTTGGGACTGATAAAAAGGCTTCGATTTCTGTGACAACTAGGCTAAGGCTAATGTGGGATCACTTTTTTTGTTAGGGAGAAGCGGGCTTGCCGAGTAGTCGCCTGGTTAATCGCAACATCACCGCGGGCAGTGGGCGCACCAGCATGCGGCTAGAACCCGAAGTATGGGATGCGCTGCGCGAGATCTGTCTGCGCGAAGGCATTGAGCTGCGCCAGTTGATCAAAACCGTTGAAGATACCTCCGGCCCAGGCGGGCGCACCAGTGCGGTGCGCATACATGTGCTGAAGTATTTCCGCGCCGCCTGCACCGAAGATGGCCACGCCCGCGCCGGCCACGGCAAGCGCGCCAACGGGTAGCCCCCCACCCTGGGCGCCGGCAAAACGCCAATCTGGCCCGGCCGGCCGCTTAATCGGCTGCATCGCCGGTATAAAACGCCGGGAACATTTTGCGGATAACCGGCCCGGTTTCATCGTAAGCCGCACAGGTATTCAGCAGCGGCGGCAAGCGCGGTGCCGATTTACCGTCGCCCGCGCGCTTACTCATGCTACGCATAGAATACAGTGTTTGAATGGCAACCGTTGCAACCTGCTGTAGCAATTCACGCAAATGCGTGCAGCCCTCAACGCCGCCCACACGGGTCAGCGCTTCACGCACAAACCCCCCTTCTAGCGACAAACCCACCAGCCGGGAAAAATTCGGCGCCGCTTGCGGGCAGATCTCGTAAGGGGTGCTATCCATCGCCACCTCACAGCCAACGATTTCGCGGCCGGCGGTCACCGTCATGCGCAGCCACATATCATGCAGCGCGGCACCGGCCGGGCGAATGTGCCCATCGGCCATCGGGATATCAATGGTTTTGGTATCCACCATGTGGGCTTCCACATCCACCATGCCATCGTTGCGCTGGTAACCACGCAGGGTGATATCGCGGTTGTGTAAGGCGGTGCGCGGGGCGGGATCGGGTAAGGGCATGGCAAGAACCTGAAAAATGCTGCGATGCCACATAAACACCGCGGGCCGCGAAGGCAAAGGGCATCTGCCCTGCGCCTCGTGCTGCCCCGCAACGGCGCAAACGATTCATTCACACCACCAGCTTAAACCTGTTTTTGGGGCCGGCGGGTTCGGCCTCATTTGTCCTCCCCGGTTGCATGCGGGGCCTGCAGCATACCTTGCCGGCTTGCATGTTCACTCATGGGCGGCGTCGCATTCCCCCCACTTCTACCGCGACGCCGCCTGTTTTTTGCCAGGTCACCAGGGCCGGCGTTCAGGGCAATCTACAATGCCGATCGCAGCGTGTTGATTAAAGCCTCCGCCTCATCCTGGCTCATGCGCAAGGCGCGGTGCGCAACGCTACCGCTAAAACCCGCACGCGCCAGGCTTGCCATCGCGCGGCGTAATTTATCCGCATCCATCGGCGTTACCGCAAACGGGCCAACCCGGCGCCGCCGCGCGTGAATAAGGGCCGCCGCCAATTCAGCCTCAGCATCGCGGCTTCCGGCCTGTTCAATTAACCCCGGCGGCACGCCTTTAGCCGCCAAATGCGCCGCCGTTGCCCGCTGCGATTTGCCCGCCCGGGTCAGGCTGCGCACCCGCGACTGGGCAAACGCCTGATCATCCACCGCACCGGTCGCCGCCAAAGAGCCCGCAATCCGCGCCGAGGCCTGCCGCGCCTCGGCGCAAATGGCACTCACCACATCGCCGTCGGTGCCCAGATTGCCAGCTTCCCGCGCCCAACGGTCAATGCGCCGCAACAACACCGCACGCACCCCGGCCTCGGTGGCCGCATACCGGCTAAGATAATACAGCGCCGCATTGCGCAAAACCTGCTCGGTCGGGGCCGCCACCGGCCGCCGTTCGCGTGGCGCGCGAGGAGTTTGGCCCGCACTTTTAAACCCCGCGCGCTTAAACCCCGGGTCTTTCAGTTGAGCGCTGCCACAGCTGCCGGCAGCAACGCGGCATCGCCCACCGCCAGCACCCGGCCATCACCGCCGCCATACAGCTTCTCGCCCTGCCAATCAGTGATCATGCCGCCCGCCCCTTCAATCACCGGAATAAGCGCTGCCCAATCCCATATCTTTAAATCACACTCGGCGATCACATCGATCTGCCCCAATGCCAGCAGCCCATACGCATAAGCGTCACCGCCCCAGCTGGTGCGCGCGCAACGGGCAGAAAGCTTATGCCAGGTCGGGATATGTTCGCCCAGCATTTCAGGCGAGGTGCACGAAAGCTCGGCCGCCGCCAATTCGGGGCAAGACCGGCACCCAGCCCGCCCACCAAACTTCCCGCTAAACCGCGTGCGCTCGCCACGCACCCCAACCCAGCGTTCACCCGTCACCGGCTGGTCAATAATCCCCAAAATCGGCTCGCCCTCATGCATCAGCGCAATTAGGGTGGCAAACACCGGCCGGCCAGTAATAAAGGCGCGCGTGCCATCGATCGGGTCTAGCACCCAGCGATACGGCGCATACGGCCGCACCAGCCCATCTTCCTCGCCGTGAATACCGTGATCGGGGAAATCAGCCATGATCGACGCGCGCAGCACATCCTCCGCCTCGCGGTCGGCAATGGTCACCGGGCTTTCGTCGGTTTTGCGCGCAGCCGTCACCCCGCTGCGAAAATAGCGCCGCAGCACCCCGCCCGAGGCATCGGCCGCGGCGTTGGCCGCCGCAACCATGCCGCTAGTGGCGAGCGCCCCAGCCAAAGCTATTTTGCCGCGGCCGGCATAGGCATCGGGCTATGCGACAGGCTGCGCAGATACATGATCACCGATGCACGATCAGCATCGCTGGAAATACCGGCAAACCCCATTTTGGTGCCCGACGCATACTGGCTGGGTTTATGCAGCCAGTTGTTCAGCTCATCGTAGGTCCAGGCGCCGCTATGCGCTTTCAACGCATCAGAATAGCTAAAATCAGCCGTGCTGGCGATCGCGCGGCCAACCACACCATACAGATCGGGGCCCACCTTCTTGCCCGCACCTTCGGCGAAATTATGGCAAGCCGAGCATAGTTTTTTGGCCGTGCCACCGCCGGCGTCGGCATCGGCGGTGATCAACATCGGGCCAATCGGCGGCAGCGGTTTCGGCGCTTCCTGCGCCGATGCACTGGGCGCCGCCGCGCCTGCAATTTTCAGCACGCTGGCTTCAAGCTCCTGGGGGGCGACGATTTTATCGGCCAAAACCCCCATAGCGCCAAAGGCAATGCCGGCAACCAGCAATGCCGAGAAAATCTTGTTGGACTCCAAATTGGCCATGCGACGCGTTACCCTCGGAACTAAACGGCGGAAACTGGTGCCCGGTTTGCGCGCACCCTGCCCGCCTGGCTATGCTGTGGCGCAACCTAATCAAGCGGCACCAAGCCGGCAACCCGTGCGCAGCGCTCACCCCCCAGAAACATGATCAGAACATGACCAGAAACATAACATGAACCCCATCATCATTATCCCGGCCCGCCTGGCCGCCAGCCGCCTGCCCGGCAAACCACTGGCCCTCATCGGCGGCCGGCCGATGATTCTGCACGTGCTCGACCGCGCCCGCGAAGCCCGCGTCGGCCCCGTCGCCGTCGCCGCCGGTGACCCCGAAATTGTCGATGTGGTGCGCGCCGCCGGCGGCACCGCCGTGCTCACCGACCCCAATTTACCCTCAGGCTCCGACCGCGTGCACGCAGCCCTCGGCGTGCTCGACCCCGATCGCACCCACGATGTGATCATCAACCTGCAAGGCGACCTGCCTTCCCTGCCGCCTGAGTACATAAAAGCCGTGCTGGAACCCTTGCGCGACCAAACCATCGACATCGGCACACTGGTCGCCCCAATCAAAAGTCCCAGTGAAGCCGCCGCCGACTCTGTGGTCAAAGCCGCCTGCGCCTTCGCCGATAACGCCCGCATCGCCCCCGTACCCTATTTTTCACGCACCGCCGTGCCTTGGGGCAGTGGCCCGCTATGGCACCACATCGGTATCTACGCCTGGCGCCGCTTCGCCCTCACCCGCTTCGTCGCCATGCCGCCATCCCCGCTGGAACTGCGCGAAAAACTCGAACAACTCCGCGCCCTCGAAGCCGGCATGCGCATCGCCGCCGCCCGCGTGCCCACAGCACCCTTCGGCGTGGATACCCCCGAAGATTTGGAAAACGCCCGTGCGGCGTACAGTAAGTAAGGCTGGGGAGGCGAAGCCGCCCCCCCAGACCCCCGGCGTAATGTTGACGGAGTTCGCCCAATCTCCGTCAACCAATTGCCGGGGGTCTGGGGGGGCGGCTTCGCCCCACCAGCCTTGTCTTATCCTTGACCTTATCTAGGACTTATCGTCACCATGACCAACGCAATTGCTTTTCAAGGCCGCCTGGGTGCGTATTCGGATCTGGCGTGCCGCACGGCGTATCCGGGGCGGGCGACGTTGCCGTGTGAGAGTTTTGGCGATGCGATTGCGGCGTTGAAGGATGGGCGGGCCGATTTGGCGATGTTGCCGTGCGAAAATTCACTGGTTGGGCGGGTGCCGGATATTCATGCGTTGCTGCCGGGCAGTGGGTTGTCGATTGTTGGCGAGCATTTTCAGCGGGTCGAGCATTGTTTGCTGGCGCCGCGCGGGGCGAAACTGAGTGATGTGAAGAGGGTGCATTCGCATCCGGTGGCGTTGGGCCAGGTGCGTGGCATTATTGCAGAACTCGGGGCGGTTGCCGTTGTGCAGGCGGATACGGCTGGCAGTGCGGAACTGGTAGCGGGGTGGAATTCGCTGGCGGATGCGGCCGTGGCGTCTGCCCTTGCCGGCGAGATTTATGGTTTGGATGTGTTGCGCGCCAATGTGGAAGATGCCGCCCACAACACCACGCGGTTTTACGTGGCCGCACGTGCGCCGATGGTGCCAGATGTGGCCTGCGATAATCTCATGACCAGTTTTATTTTTGATGTCCGCAACGTGCCGGCGGCTTTGTATAAGGCGCTAGGCGGGTTTGCCACCAACGGCGTGAACATGACCAAGCTGGAAAGTTATATGGTGGGCGGGCATTTTACCGCGACCGAATTTTTATGCGATGTTGAGGGCCACCCGGAACACCCGAATTTGCGGCTGGCGTTTGATGAGCTGGGGTTTTTCTCCCATCACGTACGCATTTTGGGGGTGTATCCCAAATCGCCCTTTCGGGCCTAAAAATTTGTGGTTACGGTTTTGGGGAAGTAGCGCCGCATGATATCGCCCTACGATACCGATATGGCCCGCAACGGCGCTAATCATGTGGCGCTCAGCCCGTTAAGCTTTTTGCGCAAATCGGCGCAGGTTTATCCGGCCCTGCCGGCCATCCGTTATGGCGATCGGGTGATCAGTTGGGCGCAAACTTACGCACGCTGCCGGCGCTTTGCATCGGCCCTGGTGGCGGCTGGTATTGGCAAAAATGATACGGTGGCGGTGATGGCGCCCAACATTCCGGCAATGGTGGAAGCGCATTTTGCGGTGGCTATGGCCGGCGCGGTGTTAAACACCCTGAATATACGGCTGGATGCGGAAGCGATTGCCTTTCAGTTGGCACATGGCGATGCCCGTGCGGTGCTGGTCGATCGCGAATTTATCCCGGTTCTGCGCGCAGCCTTGGTGGGGATGCCCCGGCCGCCCTTGGTGATTGATATTGCTGATCCTTCTTACCAAACCGCGGACCGGTTGGGGGCGATAGAATACGAGGATTTTTTGGCCAGCGGCGACCCTGATTTTGCCTGGGATTTGCCCGGTGATGAATGGAATGCGCTGGCGCTAAATTATACGTCGGGCACCACCGGAAACCCCAAAGGCGTGGTGTTTCATCATCGCGGCGGATATTTGAACGCGGTGAACAATATCGTCAGCGCCGGCATGGCGTGGCACCCAGTGCATTTGCATGTGGTGCCATTGTTTCATTGCAATGGCTGGTGTTTTGTGTGGAGTGTCGCCGCTTTGTCCGGCACCAATGTGTGTTTGCGCCGCGTCGATCCTGCGGCGATCTTTGCCGCCATCACTCACCACGGCGTCACCCACATGGGCGGCGCGCCGATTGTCTACAACATGCTTATTCACGCACCAGAAGCGGCCAGCTTCGTGCCACCGGGGCGGGTGGTCGGCGTCACCGGCGGCGCCAGCCCACCGGCTGCCACCATAGAAGGCGCACAGCGGCTTGGCATACATATTCAGCATATATACGGACTAACCGAAACTTACGGCCCGGCTGGCTGGTGCGCACCGCAGGGCGATTGGCAGCAGCTCGATCTGTTTGCCTATGCCAAAATGACCGCCCGCCAGGGTGTGGCAACCGTTTTGCAGGAAGACATGACCGTTCGCGACCCTGAAACACTGCTGCCGGTGCCCCATGACGGCGAAACCTTGGGGGAGATCATGTTTCGCGGCAATGCGGTGATGAAGGGGTATTTGAAAAACTCACCTGCCACCAATGATGCGTTTGCCGGTGGCTGGTTTCGCTCGGGTGATTTGGCGGTGGTCGATGCCGATGGCTATGTGCGTATTCTCGACCGATCAAAGGATATTATCATTTCCGGCGGTGAGAATATTTCGTCGTTAGAAGTCGAAGATGTGCTGTGCCGCCACGCAAGCGTGTTCGCGGTGGCGGTGGTCGCCTGCGCCGATGAAAAATGGGGCGAGGTGCCGTGCGCCTTTGTTGAAACCAAGCCCGGCTGCACGGTAAATGCGGATGAGCTACGCCAGTTTGGCCGGGCTCATCTGGCGGGGTTTAAGTTACCCAAAAAATATGTTTTTGGGCCAATACCGCGCACCTCCACTGGCAAAGTGCAAAAGTTCAAATTGCGCGCGATAGCGGGCCAACTAGACTGAACCGCTATCCACCCGCCTAACTTACTTGTTAAACACAATGTCGGTTGTGTTGCTGATGCGCCCACCAACGGTCACGGCAATGGTGTGTTTACCGCTGCCGGAAAAACTTTTGGGCAGATTGATCTGAAAATAATCAATTCCTGGCGTCGCCCCAGTATTGCCCATCGTCGCCACGGGCACACTAGTACCATCTATAATGGCCGTCGCCGTTTTATTGCCGGCACTGCCACGGCCAGTGCCCAGAACGCTAAGCTGCAGCCTATCGCCTTTACCCCACGCCGGCACCCCGGCACTTATCGCGGTTTTCGTGGTAATGCCGATATGCGTTAGGCTCACCGTGCCGGATGCGCCATAGACCAGACCTGCATAAAACAAATGTGGGTAGCTCGATAAAATCGTCAGGTGAGCGGTGGTCGTACCAGCGCTGCCACTGATGGTCACCTTGGCAAAACCTGTCGCCAGCGATTTCGGCAAGCGGCACAGAATAACACTGGGCGACACGTAGAATAGCCAGGCATTGCCAACTGTGCCGGCGCTATCGGTAATGCTAACACTGGTGCCGGCAAGCGTTGTTGGCCAGTTGGTGCTGGCGGCTGTGGCCGTGGCCGTTGCAAAACTTGCCCCAAAAAGCGAGCCTATTTCAATCAGCGCGCCCGGCGCCTGCGGCCCGCGTTCGCCCGATGCACTGGATGTAAACACCGCCGTTGGCTGCACGGTGCCACCACCAATATCCGCCGCCTGGGCATGGCTATAACTGCTGCCATCCAAAAAATTATAGGCGGCAGCACCACTCACAAACAACCCAACAGCACCCAGCCCCACCGATGTGTGCGTGGTAACCGTCGCCGGGCTGCGGTTAAAATCAAACACATCGTTTTGTTTAGAAGGATAATTACTAAACACCCCGCCATTGGCATCGGTCGCATCAAACCACGGCCCCAGCGTGTAATCGGGAATGCCGTTAGAATTGATGTAAACATCATTTGCAGTGTAACGCACATTTTGAATGTTGGCGGCAATTTCGCTGGTGCTGCCGCCGCTATAGTTGGTGCCGCTAGGAAACCCGGTCGGCCAGGTGGTTTGCGCACCATGGGTGGGATCATAGCCGGTAATCACGTGCCCCACGCTGGTATTGTTAACCGTACGCCACGATGCCAGGCGCGCATCGCTGCTGCTGCCGGCAAACACGGTGGCGCTACTGGGAACGCTAATACCGCGCGCCGCAATCGGCGTGCCGGCATAAGCACCTGCCAAAATATACGGAAAAGCCGGCGTGCCATCGGCATTGATGGTAACGTGGTAGGCATAAATACCATTGGGGAAATCGGGCGTCACCTCAAATCGGCCGTTGTACTGATTAAGATCGCCCTGCCCGCTGATATATTCAAAATCTTCAACATAACGCCCCAACGGGTATAGCGTGCTCACCGCCGGGCCATACACACTGGCGCTCAACGTGGCACTCACCCCGCTATGGTTGATCAAAGACCAGCTCGGCAGCGATGTGCGGGTGGTGATGCGACGCAGGCTAAACCCCGACACCAGCCGCTTAACCGGCGATGCGGCACTGCTGGCAACGCTAAAGCCATACGGCCCATAAATCGGAAACCCATCAATCGCCCAACCTAGAATAGGCGAATGGTGCCACGGTGCCGCCGCCTCGGCGTACATCGTGCCAATGCGGGTGCTGCGCGCAATGGTGATGTTATCGCCGAGTTCGTGGCGCAAGCAGCCGGGGCTGGCGTGGTGGTGGTAATCCCCGGTGCCGGGCTGGTGGCCAAAGCAGCTATCCAATGTTTGCAGCTCGCCGTAACCGGCATTGCGCAGCCAGAGTCCATCGCCTTGGGGCCCCATAAGTTTATCATGCGCAAACGCGCTACCGCCAAGCAGCAGCGTTATAAGCGTAATGCGGCGGGCGATGGCCATGGAAAAACTCCTTTTGTCGGCGGGCATGGCACGGCTTAGCCGCCGATGATGGATGAAATATGGAGGGCCGCAGGCCTATCACTCGTGCGCCCTCACCGCCCGCCAAGACCGGCCTCGCCCGCCACCCATTTTATTTTCGTCGTGATCTGCCGCGCCGCCGCGCCGGTTTATATCTGCACGATCCGGTTCGCCAGTTCGTTACGTTTCAGCGCGCCAGGCGGAAAGTGCTCAGCCAGCACCGCACCACACCGCCCAATCGCACCGACAAACCCATCGCCCGGACGGCCATCTTTGATGGCGCCCACCAAAACCGCAACCGCATCATCCCACACGCCGCCCGCCACGCACGCGTGAATGCCAGAATCAGCAATAACCTCCACATACCGCTCGGCAACCGATGCAAAAATCAGCACCCCCGTGCGGTGTTCGGTGGCATCAATCCCTTGCGCAAAAAACTGCCGCATAGCCTGGCCGTGGGCGCGATCGTGGCGGTAGCGCCGCGGCACCGCGCGCATGCACAATGGCGGCCACGATAACGCCAGCGCCACCGCCAAAAACACCAGAATTTGTGCAAGATACATCGTTGCTGCCGGCAGCGCACTTACGGCCAGCAACACCAGCGGCACCAGCAAGGCAGCACCGGCAGCCCACACCAGCGCAAAAAGCCGGTAGTCGCCGCACTCATGCGCGATCACACAAAAAATCTCGCCCGATGTCGCGGCCTCAGCCGCGGCAATAGCGGCCTCGATACGGATTTTATCGTGCGCGCTGATCATGTGTGGTGCCTCACCAACTGCCCGAACTGCCGCCGCCGCCAAAATTACCGCCGCCGCCCGAAAACGACGATCCCCCACCATCACCGTCACCGCCGCGCCGGCGCCCCGATAGCGCCATCATCAGCAAAATCTGCATCATCATGCGGCAAAACGCGCCACCACTGACCGCGCAAAATATCAGAAAACTCACCCCGCCCAAGCCCAGCACAATCACCAGCCACAAGGGCGGCGGGGTGTGCGGCGCGCCATGCCGGGGATAGGGCACGGCGGCATCATTGGCCACCACACCACCATCACCACCGAGTAGCTGAATAATCCGCGCGCTGCCGCGCAAAATACCGGTCGAAAAATCCCCAGTTTTGAACGCTGGCAAAATGTCGTTTTCGATAATCAGCCGCGTCGCCGCGTCGGTCAGCGTGCCTTCCAGCCCATAACCCACCTCAATGCGCACTGTACGTTCGGCCGGCGCCACAATCAGCAGCGCCCCAGAGTCATTGCCTTTATCCTTGCCTTTCTGGCCAATCCCCCAGGCGCGGCCCAGTTGATAGCCATACTCCTCAATCGGCCGGCCTTGCAGGGTGGGCAGCGTCACCACCACCACCTGGTCGCCGTTACGCGCTTCCAGTGCGGCAAGCGCGTTGGTTAACGCCGCACGCTCGCCAGGTTTGAGCAGGCTTGCGTTGTCCACCACCCGCCCGGTGAGCGCGGGGAAGCTTACCCCCGCAATATTACCAGCCGGGTTGGCCGGCGCTTGCGCATAAACCACCCCGGTGAGAACGCCGAAACTTAGGCACACCCACACCAGGGCGCCGGCAACCGCGCGCCGCCACAACGCGTGGGGCCCTAAAATTTAACCACCGGCGGCGTTTTTACGCTGTCCGCAGCCGTAAACTCTTCCATCGGCTTATTGCTGGCGTACAGCACCGATGCCCACAGCCGCCCCGGGAACGTGCGCAATTCGGTATTGTACACCCGCACCGCCTCGATATAATCATGGCGCGCCACGGTGATGCGGTTTTCAGTACCTTCAAGCTGCGATTGCAGCGCCAAAAAATTCTGGTTCGATTTCAAATCGGGGTAATTTTCCGAAATCGCCAGCAACCGCCCCAGCGACCCGCTCAACTGGCGCTGCGCATCCTGAAACGCTTTAAATGTAGCGGGGTCGGTAATCGTGCTGGCATCAACCTTAATCGACGTCGCCGCCGCCCGCGCGCTGGTCACCGCCTCCAGCACGCCGCTTTCCTGCTTGGCAGAGCCTTTCACCGTTTCCACCAAATTGGGGATCAGGTCAGATCGCCGCTGATACTGATTAAGCACGTCCGACCATTTCGCTTTAGCCTGTTCTTCGTAAGTGGGGATGTTGTTCACCCCGCACCCGCTCAGCATCAGGCTTAGCACCGGCACCAGCAACGCCAGGCGCAGCGTGGAAAAAAGGCGATACGCGCGGCGGGTGGCGGGGCTGGCGGTTAGGCTGGCAGTTAGGCTGGCGGCTGGTGTGCTGGCGGCGTGCATGGCGGTTATCTCCGGTAGCGTTTGGGGCACTCCCCACATCTTATGGCACGCGCGCCGGCAAAACACCTCCGGATGTTAAAATTTGGCACCACCACCAACCGGCGTGCCTCGCGGCTACTGACGGTAACGTGATGCCGCCAACACCCAAGCTGCGGGAATAAGCCGCCGCGCGCAGCACTCAGGTCCCCAAGGTCGCGCCATCTGGGGTCGCGCCATCTGGGGTCGGTCGCGCCATCTGGGGTCGCGCCATCTGGGGTCGCGCCATCTCACGCCAGCAGCATCGTTAGGGGATCACATCATGAGCATCGTCAGCACAACAGGCACCATCGGCATCATCGGCAATAACGGCGCGGTTGCGGGGGCTGGCGGCGGGGCGGGCGGTGCCGGGCAAGGGGTGAGTGCCACAACCTCAACCCCAGGCGATGCGGCGAACACCGCCATGGCTACGGGGGGCGCCGGTGGCACCGGCGGCAATGGCGCAGGTAAAATTGGCGGCGCTGGCGGGCAGGCAGGGTTAGGCGGTGTCGGTGGCGATGCTGCCGCCACCGCCACTACAGCAACCGCAACGGCCGCAGCAGCCACGGCTACCGCCACCGGCGGTGCGGGTGGTGCTGCCGGCACTGCCGGTGCGGGCACGCCCGGCGGGTTAGGCAATGGCGGCGGTGCTGGCGGGGCTGCCACCGCACAGGCTGCCGCCAGCAGCAGCAGTGCCGGCTCGGCCGTGCTGCTTGAAACCATCACCGCGAGTGCCACCAGCCAGGGCGGCAGCGGCGGCACCGCCACCGGCAGCGGGTTCACCGCCGGCGCCGGCGGTTTTGCCAGCAACACCACTGCCAAAGTGGTTGGCAACCTGATCAATGGGGTCATCGATTTTAGTGCCGCACACGCCGTGCAAACCGGCGGCGCCGGCGGCGCCGGCCTAGCCGGTGCCAACGGCGGCGCCGGCGCCGCCAGCATGCTTAAGAACGCGGTCAGCGGGTCCACCAATGGCAGTGATTTAACCCTAACCGAGCTTGCCACCGGCGGCGCTGGCGGCGCATCGGCCGGCGGCATGTCCGGTAACGGCGGCACAGCAAGCGCCGAGCTTAGCTTCGATGACCGCCTGAATGTCAACAAAAGTGCGGTAATTTCCACCACCATTGTCGCCCGTGGCGGTGCAGGCGGTGGTGCCACCGCAAGCCCCGGCAGCGCGGCCGCCGGCGCCAGCGCCGCCGCCACCAATACCACCATCGGCATAAAGTATCTCAATGCCATTGCCACGGCCGCCGGCGGCGCTGGCGGCGGCGTTAGCCTCAGTGGCAATGGTGGCGCTGGCGGCACGGCCACGGCAAGCGTTGTTGGTGCATCCACCACCACCTCGCTCGGCGATGTCGGTGCCCAGGCCAATGTCAGTGGCGGCGCCGGGGGCACCGGCATGGGTGCTGGCAACCATGCCGGTGCCGGCGGCACCGCTGGGGCGGCCAGCGCCATCGCCACCAGTGCGGCATCCTTAAGTGTGGCAGCCGTGGTCACCCAAATTGGCGGCAACGGCGGCGCGGGCAGCGCCGGGGCAGCCGGCGGGGCGGGCGGCACCGTGGCCGCAGGGCACGCCAGTGCTGGCAGTGCTGGGGCCGCAGTAGTGACCGCCAATATCACCCAAATTGGCGGCGCCGGCGGCGCATCAGACAGCGCAGCCGGTGGTGCCGGGGCATCGGTAAACCTCACCAACGCGGTCACCGCGTCCAGCGCCGGCGGCGCGCTAGCGCTGCGCCAAGCAGGCGTCGGCGGTGCCGGCGGTGCCTCCACCAGCAGTATAGCTGGCGCCGGCGGCAGCGCCACTGCGGCCCTCACCTTCGATGATGCGGTAACCCCGGCGCAAAGCCTGAATGTAAGTGGCGCAGTGGCAAGCGAAGGCGGCACCGGCGGTGCCACGATAGGCCCCAGCAATGGCGCCGCCGGTGGCGCCGCCAACGCGCAGATTAGCATCAGCGGCGGCCATGTGGTCTCGGCCGATGCCCAGGCCAACGCCTTCAATACTGCCGGTGACCAAGGTGGCGCAGCAGGCGGCGGCACTGGGGGCGCTGGGGGCGATGCCTCGGCCCAGGCGCGCGCCGTCAGCACGTCACTGCTCGGCACCGATGGCGCCAATGCCGCCGCCACGTCCGTTGGCGGCGATGGCGGCAGCGGCGCAGGCAGCCCCCATGCCGGCGGCGCCGGTGGCACCGCCCACGCCAGTACCGCTGCCGCCTTTATCAACGGCGGCGGATCGGCCACCGCCCGCGTGGTCCAGGCCGGTGGGTCAGGTGGTGCCGGCAACGCTGGGGCGGCAGGTGGTGCCGGGGCGGCCAGCAGCTTGCTTAACGCCGCTACCGCCACATCCAACCACGGCAGCGTGGCGATCAGCGAAACCGCCATTGGCGGTGCGGGTGGCTTCTCCCAAGGCGGCAGCGCAGGCGCCGCCGGGGCTGCCACCGCCACGCTGAACCTAAAGGACCTCGCCAACCCCACCCAATCGGCAGCCATCACCGCCACCGTCAACGCCCAGGCTGGCGCCGGTGGCAGCGGCGATGGCGGCACCAGCGGCGCCGCGGGCGGCACAGCGGCCGCCACCAGCAACGTCAGTGGCGCGGGAATCGCTGCCAGTACGGCCAACGCCTTGGCCGGCAATGGCGGCGCCGGTGGCAGCCAAACCAGCGTCGGTAACGGCCGGGGCGGTGCCGGCAGTACTGCCAGCGCCAATGCCACCACCATCAGCACCACCAACGCTGCAGACCCGGTCGCGGCCGTCGCTCAAGCCATATCCGGCGCCGGCGGCGATGCCAGCGGGGCCGGCAAAACCGGCGGCAATGGCGCCACCGGCACCGCCAAGGCCAGCGCCGCCAGCGCCGGCGCGGGCGCGGTTAGCGCCACCGCCGGGTTGCGCGCCGGGGCCGGCGGCTTTGGCTGGAACGGCGCCAACGGCGGCACGGGTGGCAGCGTCAACCAGATCAACGCTGTGCGCGCCACCAGCCATGGCGGCACCTTGCGCTTAAGCCAAACAGCCATCGCCGGTGCCGCTGGCAGCGCCGCCAGCGGCCTGGCCGGTAGCGCCGGGTCGGCCCTGTCGACGTTAAGCGCCGATGACACAATCGCGCCCCAAGTGTCGGCCGCCATTTTTGCTGCGGTCAACGCGCTCGGCGGCAGCGGTGGCTCAGCCGGGGCCGGGGCCGGCAGCGGCGGTGGCAGCGCTGGCGTAGTGGCAACGCTCACCGGTGCCGCTTTGGTTAACAGCACCGCGTCGGCGTCAGGCGGCAGTGGCGGGACGGGGGCCAGCAGCGGCGGCACCGGCGGGCGGGCAACCGCCAGCACCACCAGCCTTAGCCGCAGCGGTGATAGCCTTGCCACCGCATTTGCGGCCGGTGGCAATGGCGGCGGCGGTAGTGGAATTGGCAATAAGGCCGGCAGTGGTGCGCAAAGCAGCGCAACCGCCCGGGCGGTAAGCCAAACCGCCGGCGCTGCGACCGCCACCGCCAGCCAAATCGCCGGCAGTGGCGGCATCGGTGGCGGCGGGGCCAAGGGCGGTGCCGGCGGCGCCAGCCAGATGGTCAACGCGGTCAGCGGGCAAACCAGCAACAACGTCTTAATATTGCAGCAAACCGCCACAGCCGGGCGCGGCGGCGATGCCTACGGCGGCACCGGCGGTATCGGCGGCGCCGCCGATAGCACCCTCACCCTCAACGACACGCTAAATACAGCGGCCAATCAAAGTGCGCAGATCATCGCCGGGGTCACCGCCACCGGCGGTAACGGCGGCGGGGAAAAAATCTCCGGCGCCGCCGCCGCCGCCGGCACCGCAACGGCAGATGCCACCATAACCAGCGCGCACAGCCTGGCACTCACAACCGCCGCCCGCGGCGGCGATGGCGGCAATGCGGCACGCGATACGGTGGCAATAGGCGGTGCCGGTGGTGCCGCCAGCGCCAGCGCCCGCACCATCAGCCTGGGCAATGCAATCGATACGGTCACTGCGGTAGCCAGCGCCCAAGGCGGGCTAGGTGGTGCGGGCGCTGGGTCTGCCCACAAAGCTGGGCGTGGCGGCGATGCCACCAACGGCGCCGTCAACGGCGCCAGCAGCGGGCACGGCCAGGTGTCCGCCAGTGCCATTGCCATTGGCGGTGCCGGTGGCTTTGGCATTGATAATGCCATTGCCGGCAGCGGTGGTGCAGCCAGCATTATCAACGCGGTGACCGGCCAATCGGCCGGCGGCATACTGGCGTTAAGCCAATCGGCCCAAGGTGGCGCTGGCGGCTCAACCGATCGCACCAGCAACGGCGCCGCCGGCGGCGGTGCCCTTGCAACCCTCACCTTCAACGACACCCTAAACGCGACACCATCGGCACGCCTCGCCGTCACCATCACCGCCACCGGTGGCCAAGGCGGGTCGGCCCTGCGCCACATCCGCACCAGCGGCGGCGATGGCGGCACAGCCACCGCCAGTGCCACCATCAACGCTGCCGCAAACCTGGTGCTAGCGGTCAGTGCCACCGGTGGCAGCGCCGGCAGCGGCGAAACCAGCGGCCATGGTGCCAATGCCATGGCCACCGCCGACGGCACCGCCATACGGGTGGATAGCACAGCCGTCGCCCATGGCGGGCTGGGTGCGGGCAGCGCTGCCCGCGCCGTTGCCAGCGGTCACGGCCAAACCGGGCTGCAGCACGCCAGTGCCGATGCAACTGTGCCAGGCGGCGTGTTGGTCACCGCCGTGCGCGCGGATAGCGCAACCCAGCTCGCCGGCGGTTCCGGGCTCAACGATAGCGCCCAGGACATTGCAGCCGCCGCCCTCGGCAGCGCACGCCCGCCGGCCGATACGTCATCGCAAGGGGTTGCCCTAGTCACTGGCGCACCGATCGCAGCCGACGTGAACGCAGTTCTCACCGCCAACGCCGCAATCGCCGCAGCTTTTGCCAGCCCCAGCGCAACTTACTTTGCGCTGGCCAGCCTCGGTGGCGCCCATAGCAGCGCCGGCACCGCCCGCGAAACCACCCACAGCACCGCCGATGTGATCGTCGATCTCAGCAAACTTGCGCTGCGCGGCGATCTGCGGATCGGCTTTTTCGCAGGCCAGGCGACGGGTAGCGCGGTAACCGGCGTAACCCTGGACATCTCAGCTAACGGCAGCGCCATTCTGCACCAAAGCTTTGCCACCGGTGCCGCGGCGGCGGCCTATTTCACCAATCACGCGGTTAATCTAGGCAGCCTAGCAGCCCCTATATTTGGCAACATCTCAGATATAAAAATTGATCTTGGCGTAACGTCGGGCGCCGCTGGAGCAGGGTTTTACGGCAACCTTCTTATTGGCGACCCACCGCCGGCGGTTACCACCGCAATGCCGTTGGGGCACGGCGAAAACCCCGCTGTCCAGATCGGTCACGCCATGCTTACGCTGCACAGCGCTTAAAGCCCCCAGAACGGGTGCCCCTAGTTTGGGTATAGACCTCGGTTTGGGTAGATCTCGGTTTGAGTCATCGGCAACACATCTGCTGATAACCTATGTCCACGGTGTGAGCGTGCAAGCGGTGGTGCAAATCGCGCAACCGCTTCGCCCGCACAGGGCAAATCGCGCTCCATTTGCGTAACCGGCTGCGGTAAAATATAGCATCCTGCGTCGGTATGGGGACCCGCAAACCTGGAGGGGCTACTGAAACACATCTTTCATCTGCCCGGCAAACTGCTGCATCACGCCAAAATGCTGCGCGCCGATCCCGAATTGCTCGGCCGCAACTTAGCCCAAATCACCAATCCGCAGTTGTTCGAAAACCGCCTGCTGGATATGTTCAACGCCCAACCGATGCATGTGCGCGTCGCCACCGGCCCGCAAGCCCTGCCCACGCTACCCGCGCTAAACGTGCTGGATAGCAACTGGTCGATGCTGGGCATGACCGGCGGCCCCAACACCGTGGTTAACCTGATCTGCCGCATCGCTAAATTGGGCGTGCCGGTGCGTCTGGTCTCAACATCGGCCGCTGCATCCATCGACCCCGCCTGGTTTCGCACCCACGCGCAAAACCTGCTGGGTGGCGGCGATGTGCCAGCCATCAGCATCAGCAGCGCCGCCGACCCCGATCACCCCCTGCCGATCGGCCCGCGCGATATGTTTTTGGCCACCCACTGGTCCACCGCCCAGCAATTGGCAGCCGTGCTGCCCACCCTGCCGATCCAGCAGTTTTTTTACATGCTGCAGGAATTTGAGCCCGGTTTTTATGGCTGGTCGAGCAATTTTGCCCGCGCGATTGAAACCTACGGCCTGGATTTTTGGCCGATTATCAACCAATCGCTGCTGGCTGAATTTCTACTCGCACAATCTTTTGGCAGGCTTACCGACCCGGTGATCCGCCAACGCGCAATGATTTTTGAACCGGCCGTTGATGCGGCTATCTTCTACCCCGCAGCCCCCACGTCAGGCGACGCGCCGTTATCCCCTGGACGGCCCAAACGCTTGCTGTTTTACGCCCGCCCCACCAATGCACGAAACATGTTTGGCCTCGGCTTAACCGCTTTGCGCCAGGCCGCCGCCGACCCCGCTTTTGCCGGATGGGAGTTCCTCTCCATCGGCAGCCGCGGCAGCGTGCCCGCACTCGATCTCGGCCATGGCCATACGCTGCGCCAGGCACCCTGGATGAACTACGCCGGCTACGGCGATATGCTCCGTCGAGCCGATCTGCTGCTGTGCCCCATGCTATCGCCCCATACCAGTTATCCGGTGCTGGAAATGGCCGCATGCGGCGGGCTGGCGGTGACCAACGTGTTTGCCAGCAAAACCGCAGCGGCCTTGGCGGCGATCACGCCGCAGATTATCGCGGTGCCCGCCACCATCGCAGGGTTTGCCGCCGGTCTCATCCAGGGTGCCCAGCTAATCAACACCTGCCACAGCCGAACACTAAGCCCGACGCTGAACTTGCCGCGCGACTGGGCAAGCAGCCTGGATCCCATCGCGTGCCGGCTCGCCGCCGTGTTCGCCGATCTGACCACCGCCCAACCGCCATTGCGCGCGCCATGAACACCCCGCCACCCAATGCTGCGCACGGCGAAAGCCAACCCGGCATGGCGCCAATCCTGCCGCAAAAATCGATCATCGCGCGCACCGCTCACGGCGCCGGCTGGATCATCGCCTGGCGCTTTGCCACCCGCATTGTCGGCTTGTGCAGCACGCTGGTGCTGGTGCGCCTGTTATCGCCGGCCGATTTCGGCATCGTCTCGCTCGCCACCGGCATTCTCACCGGGCTCGATGCGGTGGCAGGGTTTGGTGTCGAAGGTGCGATTATCCGCGCCGACCGCGCCGATCGGATAATCCTCGATTCCGGCTTCACCATCAACGTCATCCGCGGCCTCACCACCAGCCTAATCCTGGCCGCCGCCGCCATCCCACTATCGCGGTTTTTCAACAACGCGCACCTGGTCAACGTCATCTACGTGCTCGCCGCCGGCTGGGCGGTATCAGCGTTCGAAAACATCGGCATGATCGAATACCGCCGCCAGTTGGTGTTCGACATGGAATTCAAAAGCAAAATCATCCCGCGCCTGCTGGCCCTGGGGATAACCATCCCGGCAGCCTTTGCCTGGCACAGCTACTGGGCGCTGGTCGCCGGCATTGTCTCCACCCAGGTAATGACCGTCAGCCTAACCTATGTAATGCACCCCTACCGGCCGCGCTTTGGTTTCGCTGGTATGCGCCATATCGTTGGTTTTTCGGTCTGGGAATGGCTGATCGGGCTCACCGGCCTGATCGGCGGGCGCGCCGATACAGTGATCATCGGCCATTTGCTCGGCGCCGCATCGGTGGGCATTTATGGTATCGGTGGCGAAATCGCCTCACTCCCCACCAGCGAAATCGTATCCCCCCTGTGCCGCGCGCTGTTTTCCGGTTTCGTTGTGGCCAAACGCGAAGGCCGCGATGGCGCGCAAACCCTGTTGCGCGTACTCTTCGTGCTCTCGCTGCTCACCTTCCCCTTAAATATGGGGCTGTCACTGGTCGCCCACCCGGTGATTAAAATCGCCTTCGGCCAGGATTGGCTCGGCGCCGTGGTGCTGATCCAGGTGATCGGTGTTTTCGGCACACTCAGCGTGTTCAGTGCCATCGGCGAAACCCTTTTTTCGGCCAATGCCTGGCTCGGCACCATCCTGTCCCTGGCCGCCACCTCCACCGTGCTGCGGGTTGGCCTGCTGCTGGTGCTGATCCCGCACTACGGCTTGCTCGGCGGGGCATTGGCGGCGGCCATCGTCGGCCTGGTGCAGGAAGCAATTTATCTCGCCATGGCGATGCGCCGCCTGCACATCACCGCACGTGCGGTGGTCATCAGCGTGCTGCGCCCCAGCATCGCGGTGTCCCTGATGGCGGCGGTGCTCTATGCCACAGGTTTAGGCTGGACCGATTGGGACAGCAGCAATGCCGCCCTCGGCGTGCGTCTCGCCGCCGCCGTGGCGTTGGGCGGTGGCGTGTATATCAGCGCGATTTTTGCACTCTGGGTCGCCGCCGGCCGGCCGAACACGGCGGAAGCCGACGCCCTAATGATGGCCGCAACCCTTGCGCGCCGCGTGCTGCGCCGCCTGCCAGGCCATTAGCGGGGCAATCGGGTGAAAGGTAAGACTCTTCTTTTTCTGAAGAAAAAGAAGCAAAGAGACTTTTGTAATGCGGGGACAGGGGCACCCCTGCCACCGCGTTCTCCGAACCAGCGTAAAAACGTCTTTTTTGTTTCTTTTTTCGGAAGTCAAAAAGAAAGCTCTTACTTTTTCGGCATTCATCCGATTGCCCTGGGGGCATTAAGCGTTGACCTTATCCCTGCTGATCGTGGTGCTGCATTATAGCGGCGTGCCAGATACCCTGGCCTGTTTGGCAAGCTTGGCCGGCGAAATATCCGATGCCGTGCACGTGGTGGTGATCAATAACGGCTCGGGCGAACACCCGCGCGCTGCCATTGCGGCCACCTACCCCTGGGCCGAGATCATCGACCTGCCGGAAAATCTCGGCTGGTCGGGCGGCAATAATGTCGGCATCCGGCTTGCCCAACGCCGCGGTTACAATCTGGTCTGCCTGCTCAATAACGACACCATCGTGCGCCCCGGCACCATCGCGCGGCTGCTGCAAACGGCGGCAGCACTGGGGCCCTGCCTGCTGCACCCGCTGATTTATTCATAC
The DNA here is from genome assembly GCA_040400005.1 of Acetobacteraceae bacterium. Taxonomy (GTDB): domain Bacteria; phylum Pseudomonadota; class Alphaproteobacteria; order Acetobacterales; family Acetobacteraceae; genus JBBARC01. Next base: position 27,129 of record JBBARC010000025.1, read on the forward strand.
GGCCGCGCCGATGAAGCGCAGCTCGACCCCACCCTGCCCCACCCGCCAGACATGCGCGCAACCCCGGCGGCCAACCTGCCCGGCGTGTTCGCCATCGACATGGTCAACGGCGCCTGCCTGCTGGCCTTTGTTGCGGTGTTCGATGCCATTGGCCTGATCGATGAGCGGTTTTTTCTGCTCTGCGAGGACGCCGATCTCGGCCGCCGGGCGCAGGCCGGCGGGTTTACCTCCTACTGCGATACCGCGGCCCTGATCGAGCACAAGGAATCGCGCGCCTTCGGGGGTAAACACACGCCAATCAAAACCTATTACGGCCTGCGCAACACCTTGCTGTATCACGAAAAACGCGGCGGTATCCGCCATTGGCCGCGGATCTTAAGTGGCAATATCGTCTGGACCATCGGCAACACGGCGCGCGCCGATGGGCTGGATCCGCGCACGATAACCGTGCTGCTCGCGTGGTTTTTCTCTCGCCGTATTTATGCCCGTGCCGTGCGCATGGCGTTGCGTGACTACGTGTTCAGGCGCTTTGGCAGGCTTAACTGCGCCGATGAGGCGATACTCAAAGCCGCCCCGGCCGCCGATGCAGGCAGTCATTAATGCCGTGCGCCATACTGGTTTGCGCAAATGCACAGACCGGATCAAACTGGCCAATCGCAGGCACTGGGTTGGTCTGCGGTTTTGCTTACAAGGGATTTTATGCCGTGCTTAGCTTAACGCCTACAGTTTCGCCGCCATGATCCCCAAGTTTTTGGATACCCGCCTATCCGATGCCCCCGGCGCCATTGGCGCCTATTATGCAGCCTATAAAACCTATCGCTGGGGCGACCCCTACGTCCGCCTGGTGGCGTCCCTCGCCGATAAATCACGCGCGGCAATCGACGTCGGCGCCCATCTTGGCGAATACACGTTTTTTATGCGCCACTATGCCGCCGCCTGCATCGCCTATGAATGTAACCCAACCCTTACCGCCCATCTGCGCCGCCGCTTTGGCACCAGTGTCGATATCCGCGCCGATGCGGTCTCCGACCACGCAACCACCACCCAACTGCGCATCCCGCGCAGCAAAGCTGGCGCCAATCTCGGCCGCGCCACAATCGACGCCAACAATCCGCTCACCGGTGATTTTTTAGGCGTAGATTTAGTGCCGGTGCGCACCGTGCGCCTGGATGACGTGATCGACCGCCCGGTAGGCTTACTAAAAGTCGATGTCGAAGGCCACGAACTAGCCGTATTGCGTGGCGCCGCCGGCATTTTGGCGCGCGACAAACCCAATCTGATCCTTGAACTGGAAGACCGCCACGCCCCCGGCTGTGTCGCCGCCGCCTGCGCATTTTTGGCACCTTTCGGCTATACCGCTGCCTATCTGCGTGGCACCACCCTGGTGCCCATGCCGGCAGGCCCCGCCCCAGATGCGGAGCTATGGAATTACGTGTTTAGATGCCGCCAATGACCCCCCGGCCATGACAGGCCCCGTCTTGACTGGGCCCGTCTTAACTGGGCCCGTCTTAACTGGGCCCGTCGGCGTTGCCCGCGATACCGCCGATAACCAAGGCTATCGCGGCCACACTAGGCCCGAGGTAATGAACCTGCTGGCGGCACTGCCGGCCCACGCCAAAGTGCTAGAAATTGGCTGCGGCGAAGGCGGCTTTGCCGCAGGTTTTCCTGCCAGCGCCGAAGTGTGGGGCATCGAGCCGCACGCGCCATCCGCCGCGATTGCCGTGACAAAACTCCACAAAGTGTTCGCCGCCACGTTCGATGAAAGTGCCGCCGATCTACCGCGCCAGTATTTCGACCTGGTGGTGTGCAACGATGTGATTGAACACATGACCGACCGCAGCCTTCCTGGCCGCCATCCAACCCCACATGGCCGCGGGCGCCTATTTGCTCGGGTCAGTGCCCAATGTCCGGTTTTATGCCAATTTGTTCAACCTGGTGGTGGCGCGCGATTGGCATTACCGCGATGCCGGTGTTTTAGATCACACCTATTTTCGCTTTTTTACCTTTCGCAGCCTGCAGCGCGCCTTAACCGATGCCGGTTTTTCGGTGTGCCGGCTGGAAGGGTTAAACCAGGGCGGGCGCGGTGGCTGGTCGGCGCGCACCATCGCCGATCGCAGCTTTCGCCGCCTGCTGCTGATGGCATCCTTGGGTGGGGCGCGCGACATCAAATATTTGCAAATCGGCTTTTTGGCGAAAATGGCAGACTAGAGCCTGATCGCTTGAAGTTGGCGCGGCAGCGATGTGCGATCAGGCTCTAGTTTATTGTTTTGGCGGGCAAGTTTATCGTTCGCGGCGAGTCCGTCACAAACGATCTTGCTCTAAGGCCCTGGTCGGTAACGGCCTCTGCCAAGGCTATTTCTTCACCACGGGCTTGTTGCCGCCCCACGCCATACTGATAATTTTCCAAATCCCAGCCTGTTTTTCCAAAACAAATGTCACCACCGCGTCGTCCACCACGGTCTTGCCGGCTTGAGAGAATTGATAGGTGATTGGCAATACCGCCCAGGCGCGGCCGCCGCCAATCTCCAGGCGGCGCGGCACATGCAGGGTGAGGTGGTCGTGACTGATACCAGCCGCCGTTTCGTGCGGGCCAAGCGCGTCCATCCAATGATCAAGGCTGCCGGCACCGGTCCAGAAAAACGGCGCGAAATCGTCAATCACCACCGCATCCGGTGACCACGATGCAATGAAACCCGCGTTGTCGCCTTTATCGAGGGCCGCAAAGGATTTTGTGATCGTCTCCGTAACCGCCTGCTGATCGGCGGCAGGCGCTGCCTGCGCCCGCGGTGCGGCCAACAGCGCCGCCAACCCCAGCCAAACTAGAGTACCTGCTACTGCCCGCATGTGCTGTTCCCCCAAAGCGGCATGCCCACCAAAAGCCAATATCAGTTGCGGCCAATAACGTTGGACACCAGCCCGTTATCGCCCTTGTGGATCGTAATTACATTATGCTCAAACGAAATCCGTACAATCTGCCGCCCGAGCGCCATAAACCCAGCATCCAGCGCATCGCTGCTGATAAATTCAGCATGATTAAGGTATTTCGCCAGCTCCAAAAAAGTCCCGTAACAGGTCTTGCCAAAAGCCGGATCGCTAATCGGGCAGCCATCCCAAGTCATCCCCAACTGCGTGCCGTTCCAAAACGATGTCTGCACATCTTCAATAATATACATCCCACCATCGCGCAGATGCGGAAACAAACGGGTAAACGAAAAAATCTGATGATGGTTATAATGCGATCCGTCATCAATAATAATATCAAACGGCCCTTCACGATCGCACAAATCGGCAAGATCGGCCGCCGACCCCTGATCGGCCCGATAAATACGCGTGCGCAAGCCCGCCAAATGCGCCTTGTCGTCAATATCAATCCCAATTGTCGTGCCAAACGGAAAAAAGCAGCGCCACGCCAAAATCGAATCACCGGCAAGCAACCCAATCTCCAGTAGTTTGGTTTTCTTGTAGCGAAACTTCCGCAGCAGCGCGTGATAACTTTGCCCGTAGGAATGCTGCCCAGCACGTTCCTTATCCGACCCAAACAGGGTCAAAATGCGCGGCAAACCCAGCGGCAGCACCGACAGCATACCGGCAATCCGGTAGCGATCAGCAAATGTGGTCAAACGTCCGCCGGGGCGCAGTTGGGCGATGGCTTTGCGCAAAATTGATATCACGGCGAACAGCAGCCCTTTGGTTTTGGTGTGAACCGCAGCACGTGCGGCTGGGCACAGTATGACCCGCCAGCCGCACCAGCGCCAACACCTGCCGAACGCCGGGCGCCGGGGCAATCGGGTGAATGCAAGAAAGACTCTTTTGATGCTTGGTTACGGGTTCGGTGCAGCCAAAAGTCCCAGTCCCCAGGTTCAAAAGTCTTTTTGCTTCTTTTTTCGTAACTGTCCAGGTAGGGTCGAAGCTACACAACCCATTGAAAACATTTATGGCGACTTCGGGTTTAGGTCTGGTTTCGATACGCAAACTGCCGAAAAAGGGACAGTTTGCGTCGGTAACGTAATGGCCTGCGCGCCGAGAGTTGAGTCTTTTGAGGCAGTTAGCGTTCTCACCCCTACCTGGGCAGTTACCTTTTTTCTTCAGAAAAAGAAGGGTCTTCCTTTCACCCGAATACCAAACGCCGGCCCCTTAATTTACTTCCCCCCGCCCCCACAACCCCCTATACATTGCCGCAAACCCCGGACACGGCCCACGCCGCGCCCGTCATTTTGCGTGGGTGAACCGTTTGGCGCCGCCTCTGGCACCCGACCCGCCCGGCATTTTTTCCTTGGATAACAACCACATCATGTCCGATACCGCCGCGTCCTTCCCGGCCGCCAATCCTGCCCTCGCCCGTGCCCTGGTCGCCCGCGGCTACACTGAACTTACCCCGGTGCAGGAAGCAGTCCTGCAACCGCAGGCGCAAGCCCGCGATCTACTGGTCTCGGCCCAAACCGGCTCAGGCAAAACCGTGGCCTTTGGCTTGGCCTTCGCCCCCACCCTGCTGGGCGGCGATACCACCCTGCCCCGCGCCGGCGCGCCGCTCGCCCTCATCGTCGCCCCCACCCGCGAACTCGCGATGCAAGTTGGCCGCGAACTCACGTGGCTTTACGCCAATACCGGCGCCCGCATCGCCAGCTGCATCGGCGGCATGGATGGCCAGGCCGAAGGCCGCGCCCTGATGGCCGGCGCCCACATCGTCGTCGGCACCCCCGGCCGCCTATGCGACCATATCCGCCGCGGCCGCCTCAACCTCGCCGATTTGCGCGTGGTCGTGCTCGATGAAGCCGACGAAATGCTCGACCTCGGCTTTCGCGAAGAACTCGACCAAATCCTCGAAGCCTGCCCGCCGGGGCGCCGCACCCTGCTGTTTTCAGCAACCATCGCCAAACAGATCACGGCACTCGCCAAAACCTACCAAAAAGATGCTTTTCGCATCGATACCCTGGTGCGCAACCAGCCCCACGCCGATATCGATTACCGCGCCATTCGCGTCATCCCGCGCGAAATTGAACACGCCGTGGTCAACGTGCTGCGCTTTGTCGATAGCCCTAACGCGCTGGTCTTCTGTTCCACCCGCGATAACGTGCGCCATTTGCAAGCAAGCCTGATGGAACGCGGCTTTACGTCGGTCGCCCTCTCCGGCGAACTCACCCAAAGCGAACGCACCCGCGCCCTGCAATCCATGCGCGATGGCCAGGCCCGCGTCTGTGTCGCAACCGATGTCGCCGCCCGCGGCCTCGATCTGCCCGATCTCGGCCTGGTCATCCACGCCGACATGCCCACCAACAAATCAACCCTATTACACCGCAGCGGCCGCACCGGCCGCGCCGGCCGCAAGGGCATTTGCGTCGTCATCGTGCCGGGCAGCCGCGCACGCGCCGCCGAAACCCTGTTCGCCGCCGCCGGCATCAGCGCCACCTGGAGCGGCCCGCCGCTAGCAGAAGAAATCCGCGCGCTAGACGGCCAACGCCTGCTCGAAGACCCCATCCTCACCGAAGTCGCCGCCCCTGAAGATTTGGTGCTCGCCCGCGCCTTGCTGGAAGGCCGCTCGGCCGAGGATATTGCGGCGGCGTTAATCCGCCTGCACCGCTCGCGCCTACCGGCGCCGGAAGAAATGACCGACGTCTCCCAGCCGCCCGCGCGCCAGGAACGCAGCCCCAACGGTGCCCGCGCCCGCGCCGAAGCGGCAACGGGATCGCCACATGTGCGCGCCCCCCGTGCCGCCCACGGCGCAAAAAATGCCGATGGGCCGAAAACCTACAGCACCCCCGGCCCGCAAGCAGGGTCATCCAACATGGTCTGGTTCAGCCTGCCCGTCGGCCGCCACGCCAAAGCCGACCCCAAATGGCTGCTGCCCCTCATCTGCCGCTTAGGCGGCGTCGATCGTGGCGATGTCGGCGCCATTCGCATCCTCGATAACGAAACCCGCTTCGAAATCACCGACCGCGCTGCCGAGGCGTTCGTCGCCCACCTCCCCGCCGACGGTGCCGACGATGTGCGCGTCGCCCGCAGCGAACCGCCGCCCTCCGTTACCGGCAAACCCGTCACCGCACCAAAACGGTTTGTAAAAGCTAAAGTGTTTCGTAAGCCTAAGAAGTAGGACGAAAAAAGGCTGGTGGAGCGAGCCGCTCCCCCAGACCCCCTGCATTTTTAAAGGCCTTTGCGCACACGGTGTGCCGGAAAACCGACATTCCGTAGCCTGGGTGAAACCCAGGTCGTTCGCACGTCCAATGATTGGGACCCGCGGCCATTCCCGACACCGCTCGCCGAGCTTCCCGGGACTGCGTGGCGGGGAGAGCGCCACGTTCCACCTGAGCTACGCTGGCTGCCTGGGTTTATCGTTGTCGCCAGGGCGGGTGCCTGCCTCCGTATTTTTACCCGGTGCACATTTTGAATGAGGGGAGCAAGCGTAGCGTGGGTTTTAACCCACGTCTTCTCCCAATACACATACTCCGTTTGTATAAATTCTCACGTAACGTTTAGGGTTTGGCTCAGTGCCGTAGTGCGTCCTGCGCGTGCGTCATTCTGTGTGCCGCGCACGTGGGTTAAAACCCACACCCGGTAACCGCAGCGAATGTCCGTATTATCCCGCCGGCCCGCCCAAACCAGCCCTTCCGCTCCCGGCCAACTCCGGCTATTAACAAAAATTCAAACTGCCCCCCCCACCACCGCCAGGCCCCCTTGCACGAACCACCCCGCCAGTGGTGAATACGCCAACCGTCGGGGGGATCAAAATAGTGCGCAAACACCTAAAATGGGCCGGCATCTCAGCCGTAGCTCTGGCCTGCTTGGCAACCCTCGCCTGGCTCAACCGCATCACCCTCACCCTCACCCTGGCCGCCTACGCGCTGATCCCGCACATCGATGCCAACCACCCCGTCACCTGGAACCAAGGCCCGGAAATAGCCCAACTCGCCCCCGCCCAGCGCCCGCCCAACGTGATTGTTATCGTCGCCGACGATCTCGGCTTTAACGATATCACCCTGCACGGCGGCGGCATCGCAAATGGCACCGTGCCCACCCCCAACATCGACAGCATCGCCCGCGATGGGGTGGAGCTTTCCAACGGCTACGCCGGCAACGCCACCTGCGCCCCCTCGCGCGCCGCCATCATGACCGGCCGCTATGCCACCCGCTTCGGCTTCGAATTCACCCCGGTGCCCGTCGCCTTCGCCCGCGTGCTGCACTGGATGGCCGGCAAAAAAAACCACCCGCTGATCCTCAACAGCGACAACATCGAAAATGTCCCAACCTTGGATACACAAGCCATCCCAACAGGCGAAATCACCATCGCCAACATGCTGCACACCCAAGGCTATCACACCATCCACCTTGGCAAATGGCATTTGGGCGGCTCCACCGGCAGCCGGCCAGAAGACAAAGGCTTTGATGAATCGCTCGGCTTCATGGCCGCAAGTTCGCTGTACCTGCCAGAACACGATGCCAACGTCGAAAATTCCAAACAGGATTTTGACCCCATCGATAGGGTAACCTGGGCGATGGATCCCTTCGCCGTACAATACAACAATTCACCCTGGTTTCAGCCCGCCCGTTACATGACCGACTACCTCACCGATGAGGCCCTAAAAGCGGTCAGCGCCAATCGCAACCGGCCATTCTTTATGTATTTCGCCCCCAACGCGATCCACTCGCCCCTGCAGGCAACGCGGGAAGATTACGCGGCGTTGCCGCAAATCACCGATCACCGCACCCGCGTGTACGCTGCCATGCTGCGCAACCTCGATCGCAACGTCGGCCGCCTGCTGACCGCCCTAAAAACCAACGGCCTAGACCGCAACACGCTGATTGTGTTCACCAGCGATAACGGCGGCGCCCACTACATCGGCCTGCCCGATATCAACAAACCCTACCGCGGCTGGAAAGCCACTTTTTTTGAAGGCGGCGTCCACGTCCCCTACTTCATGCGCTGGCCAGACCGCATCACCGCCGGCACGAAATACCAGCAACCGGTCGGTCATGTTGACATCTTTGCAACCGCCGCCGCCGCCGCCCACGCAGCCCTACCCTCCGACCGCATCATCGATGGCGTCGATCTGCTCCCCTACATCACCGGCCAAACCACAGCGGCTCCGCACAAAAGCCTATACTGGCGCTCCGGCCGTTATCGCATGGTGCTCGCCGATGGCTGGAAGTTCCAGCGCCTCGACCAACCGCCCAAACAGTTTTTGTACAATCTACAAAACGACCCCACCGAGCAGCACAATCTCGCCGCCAGCGAACCTGCCCGCCTGGCGTCCCTCAACACCCTGATGAACAGCATTGATGCCGCCCAAGCCAAACCCTTGTGGCCCTGGCTGGTATCGGGCGCAGTGCCGATCGATCACCCGCTCGGGGTTGCTGATAACGCCAGCGACGAATTTATTTATTGGGATAATTAACAAAAGCAAAGACACTTCTTTTCTGAAGAAAAGAAGCAAAAGACTTTTATGCCGTGGGGTCAGTAACCGTGGCGGCGGCGGTGCCTTACGCCAGCCGCACCCCGCGCGTGTTAAATGCCGGGTCCCGCCAAATGCTGGCGCCCTCATAACGCCCCCACAAATCGGGCGGCAACACCGTCTGCCGCTCGCTAATCCCCCCCACCAGGCGGCTCACCTGGTGCAACCCAGGCGTGCCCAAGCGCGCATCAAACTCATCGGCGTTAAACACAACATTTTCGAAATCGTGGGTAAAATCAGGCAACCCCAAAAATTCATACACCACGCGCATCGCATGCGCCGGTTCGCGGATCAGCACTTCGTACGGCAACAGCAGCAAGCGATCCGAAAAATTGCTGTGCATCGCCTGTTTAAGCGCGGTCAGCGGAAAGCCAATCATGCCATTCCCCGCCATCAACCCTTCCGCCCGCGCATATACCGTGCCGAGCGGATCGAAATTGAAAATTTTCGAAAGTTCCCAGCTATTACGCCGAATAAGGCATTCAACGCTATCGATAATCCACGGAATATGGCGCACGCAGCAAATCGTTTTGGCGGCGGGAAAAAGTTTTGCCAGCAAATCTATCCGCGCCGTCCACCCGCGATTGGTATCGATCACCGTGCGCGTGGTGTGAATATCGTGATAATACGAGCTAAAAATCCCGCGCAACAACGCCTCGCGCTGGGCATCATCGATCATCACCGCCGATTCACTGCCCTGGCTCACCTCGCGCAGCATGGTCCCCACCATAGACCCCACCGGGCTGGTGATATTGGCGTGCAGTGTTGGGTTTTGCAGCAACAGCGCCGACAGCAGGGTAGACCCCGCCCGCGGCAGGCCCGAGATAAAATGAACGCCGTTTTGCACCTAGCCGCCCCTAAAAACTGTCAAAAGCGGCCGCCCCGAACGCCTACGCATCCGGGGCTTGCCGCATTACCCAACCAGCCGCAACGCCGGCCGCGCCACATCGGCCACCACCGCCGCATCACCCACCGATGCGCGGCATTTTTCCGATCGCGCCAACTCGGCATGGTCGCTAGCCCGCCGAATGCGCAAGCTCGCCAGCATCGCCGCCGTCAGCCGCCGCGGTGACGTCAGCACAAAACCCGCCCGGCCACCGCCAAAACCTGCTTCATCCAAATCGCTGCGGTAATCGCAGGCAAGGAAGCTTGCCACCACCTCATCCCCCAGCAGCATTTCCAAAAGCACCGGCAAATGCGGATGGTGCACATCCTGCGCCCAGCCTTTGATCGTAAACGGCGCCGCCAGCACATCGATCGATCCACGCAACGGCCCCGGTGCCAAACCAGCCCCGGCCCGCGCCACCAGGTTTTTCAGCGCATCCGATAGTTTAGCGCCCGCTTAGGGCCGCGGCGCACACAAAACCTGTTCGGTCGCCGGCGCCTGATCGGGGAACAACGCTTCAAATTCCGCCGCATTATGCAGTTTTTCGCGCGCCATCGGGCCATCGGCAAAGCTTTCCGAAAACGTGCCCTCGGCAATCACGCAATCATGGCCGGCAAGCTCAATATGAAAATATTGTATCTCGCTCGGCGCCCAATCCTGCGTAATGGTCAGCCCGTTCACCAGCGTGCGCGCCAGCAGCAACTGGCCATCGATCAGCATGGAATGCCCGCCGGACACATACAGATCGCGCGCCGGCAAGTTTTGCCCCAAAGCGCCCGCGCGAATGCACACCGGCATATGCTCGCGGTCGGCACTAGCAAACCGCCCATCAAAGCTTTGCCGACCGATCCATTTTACTGGCTGAAGCCCGCCAAACCGGGTTACCAGCAGATCGCCCGGCTGCAAAGTTTCCACCAGTTTTTCGCCGGTAGCGGTCAGAATATGGGTGCCGCGCAGGTAGCAAACCGGCACAATTTTAACCAAGCCGGCACCGTGGTTCTGGCCGCTAATAAGAACCTGGTTGGTGCCCGTATCGAGCGATCCGCCGCCGCCGCCGCCGCCCGCGTAGCCATCACCGGCGCCACCACCACCGCCGCCGGAATATCCGCCGCCGCCGCCGCCGCCGCCGCTATAAAAACGAAAGGGGCCACCGATACCATAGCCGCCCTGACCGCCGGAGCCCCCAGTGCTAAAACCACCACCACCACTGCCGCCCTCGTCGGCCGCGTACTGACGGCCGCCGTTGCCGCCGCCGCCACCAAAACTACCTCCGGAGCCGCCTGGCACAAAAAAAGAGCCGTAGCCGTAAATGCGAGATTGGAGGCCGTGCCGACCCGAATCGCCCGCCGTTCCAGCTTGCCCATTGCCCCCTTGGGCGGCTGAGCTACCGTAGGTGCCACCATAGCCACCACCACCACCACCACCCGCAATCACCAGCGCGTGATGCACGGCATTGGTACCATCGAAGATTTCTTCGACAGAACTAGCACCACCGCCAGCGCCGCTATAATAGGCACCGAAACCATGACCGTGTGCGGCCGACGCCCCCTCAGCGCCCACCACAATGTTGAGCACCTCGCCGGCGACGAGGGTAAAATCACCAACAATTTGAGCACCCAGGCCGCCAGCGCCACCGCCGTAGCCAAAAACGATTTGGGCGTCAGGGCCGGTGCCGCCAGACGCGCCGTAAGCGGTGATTTCGTAAACCCCCGCCACGGTTGCCGTGAATGTCGTGCTGGTGGTGTACGAACCGCTCATGAACAAACCCCAATTCCCCGCGCGACCCGATAGCCAAGCAGGTGACACAATACGTGCCAACACACAGCCGCATTGTCTAGCGTAAACATGCCTCTATCTGCAGAGACTGCGCCCCAGGCGTAGCAAAACCACCCCGCAGCAAACGCCGCGCAGTAACCGCCAGCGGCGGATAGACGCGCCCGGCGTTTTGGTCGCATAAATACACGCAATCACCCGCCAGCAGGCGCCGCCGTAACCACGGTTTTTTAGGCAGGTTTAACGCACACATGGCACGGCAAACACGCATCAGGGCAATCACGCAGCCCAGGCCGATCCCCGGATGGCGGGCCTGGGCACTGCCCATCGGCCTCATCGCCGGCGCAATCTTGCTGCCTGCCCTCGCCGCCAACGCCGCCCCGCTAGTGCTCTACAACCCCACCCCAGATGCCGTGCCCGCGCCAACCCCGGCCCCAAAACCACCAACCCAAACCGCCCTGCGCCCCTGCGCCGGCACGCTGGCAAACCCCTGCACCGGGCTGGATATCCGCGATACCCTGGTCGCCCCCATTCTGCCACCCAGTTTCGAATACGGCATGTCCGGCATCGTCACCGCCGGCGTCTCCAACCACGGCTATGGCGGCGGCGTCGGCGTCAGCGCCTGGCTCAAGAAAGACGATTTTGTCCTCGCCATTAGTCTGTACAACGAAGCCGACCACTGGGACGACTCGTATAATGCCTATGGCTATGGCTACGGAAAGCGATCAGGCCATCACTAACAATTGGCGGCTTTAGCCGGCCAGCCCCACACCCAGCAGCCCGGCCCAGGCGGCAACCATCGTGCGCTCATCATAATACTGCCCAGCCCGCGCCCGGTTAGCCGCCCCAATCGCCCGCGCCAAAACCGGATTTTCCAGCAAAGTGCTGATCGCCCCAGCCAGCGCCCCAGCCTCTAGCGGCGTCACAAATTCTGCGTTTTCGGCGGCCAGCATGGCCCGCACATCGCCCACGTCGGTGGCAACCACTGGCTTGCCCGCCGCCATTGCTTCCAGCACCGCCAGCGGCATTTGTTCGGTATCCGATGATATCACCAGCACATCAAACGCCGCATGCCAGCGTTCCGGCGTTACGCTATGGCCAGCAAAAATCACCCGCGCCGCCAGCCCCAGCCGGGCCGCCTCCGCCTGCAACCCGGCACGTTCTGGCCCATCGCCCACAATCACCAGCGTGGCGCCAAACGATGCCGGCACCGCCGCAAAGGCCGCCAGCAACCTAAAAATGTTTTTCTCGGCCCGTAATGCAGCGATTGTGCCAATCACCGGGCCCGTTACGCCCGCCATCAGTGCCGGCGCGCCATCGGCAAACCGCGCAAGATCAATACCATTGGGCACAAAATGCAGGTTTTTCGCCGGCAGCCGCCAAACCTGTCCAGCAATGCGCATCAGCGTTTGCGATGGCAGCACAATTTTACTCGCCCGCAACGCCACCCGGCGCGTCCACACCCGGCGCGCCACCTGACGGCTGCGTTCCTCGGGCCCAAACCCATCTTCGCTATGCACATGCGGCGTGCCAGTAAGTTTGGCGGCAATCGCCCATTCAATCGCCCCCCAATTACTGGTCAGCACAACATTGGGCGCAATGCTGCGAATGGTGGCCATCGCCGCGGCAACCGCGCTAGCCATGCCGGCATGCCGCTGGGCCGCGACGAACCGAATATGCAACCCAGCCGCCAGTTTTTCGCGGCAACCCAGCGCGCCGTTCAAAGCGATAAGACTGTGCTGCGCGGCATCGCCAAACGCATTGGCCAGGGCGGCATACCGCGCCTGCGCGCCACCCACGCCAAAACCCGGAAAAACCGCCAAAATGTGGCGCGGCTTAAGCATGCGGGTTAAACATACGGTTAAACATACTGGCCGCACGCAGCGCCCGCGTCCCACCGCCTGGGGTGCTGAAAATACCTATTCATCCCCGACTCCCGCCTGTTCAACCGGCGCAAAAAGCCATACGCAGCCCACGCTTGCTTACCGGCTTGGCCGAAATGACACAAGCGCACAGCGCACGTCTCATTTTTGATAAATTTATACCACTGATTTCATTGATATTTTCGCCATTTCCGCCGCTCATCACAGCTTAGTGAGGCGACCGGGCATATTTTTTGGAAATACCACTGGCGTTTATTAACGAGCAATGCTACCTGAAAAAACTGTTAGGCTAGTCGTCAGCCTTCGTCGGGGTAAGTTATGATTAAGCAAGCTGTTTATGCACTGGTCGCAACCATCGCCATCGCCACTGCCACACCGGCCATGGCCATTGTCACCACCTTTGCAACAGTCGCCGATAACAACCAGGATTTCAGCTGGCAGGTCACCAACGGCGTTGGCACGTTAAACACCAACAACACCACAACCGGCTCCACGGTAAACTTTCAATACACCAATTTGGCCGGCCTCCCCAGCTTTCTGCAGGGCAATCTGCAAGCCTACATGCTGATCAACGGCGGCGCCGGCATTCAAACCACCGGCGTTGCCGGCCTGTTCAATGGGTCTTACTTCCAAAACCTCAACCGTACCTTCACCATCACCTACAGCCTGATCAACCCGATCGGCGGCAAAACTAACCTGCTTACCGTCACCATCGGTAAGGGGCCAAACGCCACACCCTCGATGGCAGGCTCCACCTCGGTGATCAGCATCACCACCGGCAGCAGCAGCTATTTCGAGACCTTCTCGTCCGATTTCCTCAGCTTCTCCGGCAGTTCCACCTATTCATCGGTGATCGGCTTTAACTCCGTCACCCCAACCGTGAATGTCGTTACTGGCGCGGCATTCATGGATAATTTCAACGCCTCCGCCCTGCTGGCCAATTTCTCCGCCGATCCGGTGCCCACCGTGGTGCCAGAACCTGGCTCGCTGGCCGCCCTCATCGGCGGGCTGATGGCGCTATCCATCGCCATGCGCAAGCGTACGGCCTAATCGCCAGGCCCGCAGTCATCACCAGCAAAGTCATGATTAAGGCAGCACCGTTCGCGGTTGCTGCCTTTTTTATGGCACTTGTGCCGTGTGCCCATGCCGCCACCTTCGAAGTCGGCGCTGGCAAAAAATTCGCAAATCCGTCGGCGGCACTCGCAGCGGCCGGCTCAGGCGATCACATCCTGATTTACGCCGGCGACTATTTTGATTGCGGCACCATAGCGGGCGATAACATCACGGTGGAAGGCGTCGGCGATTCCACCAAAGTGTCCCTCACCGACAAAGCCTGCGGCGGCAAAGCCCTGCTGGTCATCGATGGCAGCAATATCACGGTCAAAAACCTCACCCTCACCCGCGCCCGCGTGCCCGATGGCAACGGCGCCGGCATTCGCGCCGAAGGCGGCAATTTAACCGTCGATGGCGTGCACTTTATCAACAACCAGGATGGCATTCTGGCCGCCGACAACCCCGCCACCACCATCATTGTGCGCAACAGCGAATTCACCAAAAACGGTATTTGCGGCGCCGCCTGTTCACACGGCATCTACGCCAACCACATCGCCCTCCTGCATGTCGATCACAGCATCTTTCGCGCCACCAAAGACGGCCACGATATCAAATCGCGCGCCGCCCGCACCGAGGTCGATACCTGCGACATCGCCAACGGCCCCGATGGCACCGGCAGCTACATGATCGAAGCGCCCGAAGGCGGCAGCGTTGTTGTGCGCAATTCCACCCTGGTCAAAGGCCCGCACGCGGCCAACCACACCGCCATTGCCATCGGCACCGAAGGGGTTACCCAGCCCACACCTGAGATCACCATCGAAAACAACAGCTTTGGTAACACCGGAAATTTCCGCGCGATCTTTGTGAATAACATCACAGCAACCGAAGCGCATTTGCACGGCAATCGCTTCACCGGCCCCATCACTCCGCTATCGGGCGACGGTAACAGCGATTAGCTTGCCGCCTCGTCTGGCAAGCTTACCGATTAGCGCACCAAAGGCTTAACCCCCTTGCCTTGAACAACCCCAGCGCCCCTGCAATACATAAGCGCCAGGTTTTTGGCGTGGAGTCCGCGGGTTTGGAAGCTTTTCTACTGGTGCTCGACCTCACCGTGCTGCTGCTGGCCCTGTTATGGGCATCCCGCCACGACCAATGGGGCGCGCGCCTAAACGGCCGCGACCTGTTCGACTACACCGACGGCGCCGAGTGCGAAGATTGCCCCCGCCCTGCCTGGATGGAGGCGCGCCGAAAACTCGATGCGTGATATCGCCTTTCTCGCCTTTTTTATCTCGTTCATGCCGGCCGTCCTGCGCTTCCCCCAGGCCGGCGCCATGCTATGGGCGTGGGTCGCCTTCTTTTCGCCCGATGATTACATGTACGGTTTTATGGTCAACCTGCCACTGAACAAGTTGATCGTCATCGTCACCGCATTTTCCATGGCGATAAACCCCGGCCGCAAACGCATCTATATCGACGGCATCGTGCTACTGATGCTGGCATTTGTCGCCCAAGGCGCACTGTCGGCCGCGATGTCGCCCTCATTGATTGCGCTGAACTGGGATCTGTTCAGCAAACTTGCCAAAATCATGGCGCTGGCCCTGGTGCTGACCGTGCTGCTCACCAGCCGCCGCCGCGTGCAGGGGCTGATCATCGCGCTGGTCGCCGGCCTTATGGTCAACGGCGTCATCGAAGGGCTGAAAGTGCTGGCCTCCGGCGGCGGGCATAAGGTGATCGGCATGATCACCATCGGCGATAATAACCAGTTTGCCCTGGCCATTGTCATGGGATTGCCGCTAACGCTCTATTTGTTCAACACCAGCCGCAACCCTTGGGTAAAACTCGCCCTGGTCGGCACCATGGCACTCAGCGTGGTGTCGATCATCGGCACCTATTCACGCGGCGGCTTTATTGGGCTGGTCGTGTTCGCCGGCATGGTGCTGGCCTTTAATCGCCACAAGCTGCGCAATTTGGCGATTATCGTCGCCGCCGGCTTTGCCCTGGTGCAGTTGGCGCCAGCCACCTGGTTTGACCGCATCAACACCATTGAGGATGCAAGGTCCGGGCAGGATAGGTCGTTTAACGGCCGGCTGGTGGCGTGGCGCGTCAGCACCGCCATTGCTAACGACCGGCCGTTTTATGGCGCTGGTTTTCATGCCCTGCAGGACCCCCATGTGTGGACCACCTACGCCCGCGCGATGTCGGATACCGAAGCCGGCTTCGGTGCTGCAGGCGACGAATTCGCCCGCGCCGCCCACAGCATTTATTTCGAAGTCTTGGGCGATCTCGGCTATTCCGGGCTGATCCTGTTCCTGTCCATGCTGGCATCTGGCTTGCTGGCCTGCGTGCAAATTCGCCGCATGACCCGCAACCGACCAGACTTCGCCTGGGCATCGCAGCTGGCAATGATGATTCAAGTCAGCCTGGTGCTGTATATGGTCGCCGGCGCCGCCCTCAGCATGGCCTATTTCGAATTGCTTTACATTCTGCTGGCGCTGGCCTCAGTCACCCGCCGCCTGGTGCGCCGCGAAATCGCCCGCCGCGGCCTCGGCGATGGATCAACAGCCCCACAACGCGCACCCTGGGAACAAACCCCGGCCGCCGCCAACGCCTGAACGCCTGCGCGGGGCAATCGGGTGAATTCAAGACAGTAAGAATTTTCTTTTTTCTGAAGAAAAAGAGTAACTGCCCAGGTAGGCGACTCGGATAGTAATTGACCGGTTACGGTGTGGTGTG
>JBBARC010000026.1:0-31041 GCA_040400005.1 Acetobacteraceae bacterium
CCCCTCACTTCTTCCCCCCCTCCATAACCCCCTTATCCTGTTGTGCCCGGCTAATCAGATAAGCCCGCACACTATCCACCTGCGCCTCATCTAGCGTCCCCTTAAATGATGCCATACCGTTATCTTTATACAGCCCGCCCAACACAATATTATGAAACAGCCCCGAATCCCCCAGCGCCGCCGAATGGCGCAAATCCGGCACCGGCCCGCCGCTCACCGCTGCATCGCCATGGCACACCGTGCAGTAATGCCCGTAAATCGCAAACCCCGCCGCAATCACCGCCGGCCCCGCCCCGGTCAACGCCGGCGGGTTTAACGCCCCCTCTACCTCCGGCGGCCGTGGCGGCAGCACCGCTTTGCCATCCAATTTATACACCAGCAGGCGGCTAACGTTGCTAATGCGGCCAGACTTAAACGCAAGCTCCCCGGCCGCCAGCGCCAGCGCGCCACCCCAGCCCGCCATCACCGCCACATACTGCTCGCCATCCACCGCATAGGTCATGGGCGCTGCAATAATGCCAGTCTGCGCCGGGGCGGTCCATAATTTCACACCCGTGTCAGCGCGATACGCCTCAACCGTGCCGGCAGCGGTGCCCTGCACCACAATATTGCCGGCAGTTGCCAGCACCCCGCCATTCCAGGGGCCGGCATGCTGCACCCGCCACACTTCTTTCTCCGTCGCCGGATCCCACGCAATCAACTCGCCTTTTAGCGTGGCCCTAACTGCATCTTTAATTGCCGGCACTTGCGGCAGCGATCCCGCACTCACGTTCAGCGCCACATTATACCCGGTCGGGGTCACCTTAAACGCCGTATCCGCGGCATACACGAACGGAAATTCCTGTGCCGGAATATACACCAATCCGGTTTTCGGGCTAAACGCCATGGGCTGCCAATTATGCGCGCCATAGGCACCAGGCATCGATGTAAACGGTTTGCCGGTGCGGCCATAGCGCGCCCCCGGCGCTTCCGTGGGCCGCCCAGTTTTCATATCAATGCCGGTGGTCCAGTTTACCGGCACAAAGTTTTTGGCCGATATCAGCTTGCCATTGGTGCGATCGAGTACATAAAAAATGCCGTTTTTCGGCGCCTGCATCAGCACATGCCGCAAGTGGCCAGCCATTTTAATATCGGCCAAAATCAGCTGCTGATCGCTATCAAAATCCCACGCATCGCCTGGTGTTGTCTGATAATGCCAAACATACGCCCCGGTATCGGCATTCACCGCCACAATGGACGACAAAAACAAATTATCGCGCGCCACACCGCCGACACTATCCTGGTTCCACGGCGATGAATTGCCCGTGCCGAAATACACCAAATTCAATTTTGGATCATAGCTAATGGCATCCCAAACCGTGCCGCCACCGCCCAACTTCCACCACTCCCCACCCCAGGTTTTGGCCGCTTTCGCCATCACCGGATCAGATGCCGCATGGTCTGGCCCATCTTTCGGGTTGCCCGGCACGGTATAAAACCGCCAGGCCAAAGTACCATCTTTGGCGTCATACGCAGAAATAAACCCGCGCACACCAAATTCGCCGCCGCCATTACCAATCAACACCCGCCCCTTAACAATACGCGGCGCCCCAGTAATGGTGTAGTGCTTGGCAGGATCAGTGGTTTGCACGCTCCACACGGTTTTGCCCGTGGTCGCATCCAGCGCAATCAACCGCCCATCTAACGTGCCAACAAACACCCGGCCCTGATACACCGCAACCCCGCGGTTCGCCACATCGCAGCAAGCATCTACACCTTTGCTCCGCACCACACTGGGATCGAAGCTCCACAATGGCTTTCCGGTTTTGCCGTCAAATGCTTTTACCATGCTCCATGCCGTGGTGGTGTATAATATCCCATCCACCGCCAAAGGCGTCGCCTCCTGCCCGCGCGCCGTATCCAAATCGGCATACCACGCCAGCCCCAGCCGCCCCGCCGTATCCGCATTCACCGCAGTCAGCGGCGAAAACCGCTGCTCGTCATAACTGCGCCCATAACTCAGCCAATCACCGGGAGACTTATCCGGCGCCAGCAATTGGGCCGCCCCAATCCCTGCCGCCCCGCCCCCGGCCGCAAGCCCAGGCCCAGAAGCCAACCCAAAAATCGCAAAACCAGCCAAAAGCCTGCACTTTGTGCGCATAGAACGTATCCCCATAAACACTCACCCGCGCGTACCCCGCGCTGTATCCCCGCAAAACTCGCACGCCCGGCGGCGGGGTTCAATCACCCATAAGAAAAGGCTGGTGGGGCGTCACGCGAAGGCGTGCTGCGCACGGGGCCGCCCCCCCAGCCTTGTCTTGCCTTCGTCTTGTCTTCGCCTTGCCTTACCGTCGAAATACCGCGACATTCCGGCCCATGTTCGCAGGATCAAATCACATAACAAAAGCCGCCCCCCTAATGTGCCTCATGGTGGCCTTAGCCGGCGGTGCACAGGCGCAAGCGCCGGTGTTTAATGATACGCCGGCGCAGTTTGTGGCGCCCGATGCGGCGGATTATGCGCGGCGGGAGGTGATGATTCCCATGCGCGACGGGGTGAAATTATTTACCCTGATTTTAGTGCCGAAGGGTGCGCATCGTGCGCCGATTTTGCTCACCCGCACGCCGTATGATGCGCAAAAACGCGGCACGGCGTCCAACAGCATTCATTTGTCGGCGGCCATGGGGCAGAGCGACGTGGGTGATGAACTCATGCTCAGCGATGGCTACGTGCGGGTGTTTCAGGATGTCCGCGGCAAGCACCGGTCTGAGGGTGATTACGTGATGTATCGCCCGCTATCGGGTCCGCAAAACCCAACCCCGGTGGATCACGCAACCGATACATACGATACCATCGATTGGCTGGTGAAAAACGTGCCCGAAAGCAACGGCCGAGTTGGCATGACCGGCATTTCCTATGATGGTTTTACCTGCCTAATGGCGCTGGTTAATCCGCATCCTGCCTTGCGCGCGGTGGTACCGATAAACCCCACAGTTGACGGCTGGATAGGCGATGATTGGTTTCACAAAGGCGCGTTTCGCCAGGAAGGCTCGCTGTCCTATATCTACGAACAGGAAGCAACGCGCGGCAGCGATTTACTGTTACCAACCGATCATTATGATTCCTACACAACATTTTTGGATGCGGGTTCTGCGGGAAATTATGCCCAAAAGCATGGGCTAGACCAGTTAGGTTTCTGGCAGCGCCTGACGCAGCATCCGGCATACGATAAATTTTGGCAAGATCAGGCGATGGATCTGGTGCTGGCCAAACGCCCGTTCACCGTGCCCACAATGCTGGTGCACAGCCTGTGGGACCAGGAAGATATTTATGGCGCGCCGGCCGTGTATGCCGCTCTTGCCACCAAAAATCCCGATCCCACCAAATTGTTTTTTGTCTTGGGTCCCTGGTTTCATCATCAACAGCGCCTGGTAGGCGATGCGATCGGGCCGATTGCTTTTGGCCAGGACACCGCCGCTTATTTTCGCCATTCTCTTTTGCGGCCGTTCCTCAATCACTATTTGAAAGACAATCCCCAGCCGTTGGATATGGCCCCGGTCACGGCGTTTGAAACCGGCACCAACATCTGGCGCAAACTGCACGCCTGGCCACCCTCGGGCAAGGACGGTCCCCGTAAACTCTATCTGCAACCCAATGGCGGCCTGGCTTTTACCGTGCCGCCGGAAAGTGACACCAATTACACAGCGTACGTGGCCGACCCCGCCCACCCGGTGCCCTATCGCGATCGGCCTATCGCCACGGTCGATCCTTTGCAAACCGATCAATCGCAAACCTGGTTAGTGGCCGATCAGCGCAATGCGGAAAGCCGGCCGGATGTGCTGACGTATCGCAGTGCAGTACTGCCAGCGCCGCTGCGCCTTAGCGGCAAGCCGGTTGCCAACATTGTTGCCACCACCACCGGCAGCGATGGTGATTTTGTGGTTAAACTGATTGATGTCTACCCTGATGAGGTCGGCCGCGATGCCAAAATGGGCGGCTACCAGCTGATGGTGTCTGCCGATATTTTACGCGGCCGCTACCGCCAAAGTTTCGAAAACCCATCGCCCATTCCTTCAGGCGAAAAGCAGGTTTTTAAATTTAGCCTACCTCATTTGAACCATGTGTTTTTGCCGGGTCATCGGGTGATGGTGCAAATCCAATCCAGTTGGTTTCCAGTGTATGATCGCAACCCACAAACTTATGTGGATAACATCATGTTCGCCAAGCCCGGCGATTTCCGCCCGGCGACAATTAGCGTGTACGATGGCGGAAAGGACGCGAGTTTTGTCGAATTGCCGACCGTGCCCATGCCGCCGCCGTAACGCCGCTCGGCATTAGGGTTTTGGTGCCGGCGGCGATGCTCCCAGCGGCACGTGCACGATCGATATGTGCAAGCTTTGCGAAATTTATATATGCAGTTTAAAAAATAATATCCATACCAAACACCGCATTAGAATTCCAATTTGCGGCATCGTCCGATACCAGCATCGGTAAGTCCGCGATTGTCACACCGCCCAGTTCAATTTCGCTAAACACATGGGCCACATCCGCCGCGGGGCGGGTAAGGCGGGCAGAATAACTAGGGGATCTTCGCCAATGCCGAGCGTGTCCAAAACGGGCACAATTTCCGGCTGTGGCGGCTTCAGCCCACCAACGCAAATCCTGACAGCAAACCGTAGGGCGGATAAGCGACGCGTCATCCGCCTTCGCAAGTCACCGACGGTACAGCGGCTGGGCTGGCGAGAGATGGCGGCGCTGGCGCGCATCACCGCGAACGCCCAGCAATCGGCGAGGTTCGCGCTTTACGCCCGGCGAGGTTCGCCGCCTTATGCTAAGTCACGCGCACTAAGGATGTGCCCGCTTGCTGCAATCAGGCTACAATACCTTACCGAGCGTTGCTTTGAGATATTGCAAACATACCCCAAAACAATGCTGACATGGTGTCTGGTTGGAATCGGTGATCGCGTATGGCCTCGAAAAAAACTCTGAACGGCACCAATCTCGAGGCGCTGGGCGCCAAGCGCCTGGCCGAATTGCTGCTCGAGATCAGCGCCGGCAATGCGGCCGCCAAGCGGCTGCTGCGGCTGGAACTGGCTGGCGCCGAAAGCCCGAGCGAACTCGCCAAGGAAATCCGCAAGCGCCTGGCCGCCATCGCCCGGTCACGGGTTTTCTTCGACTGGCAAAATCAAAGAACGCTCGTCGATGACCTCGACACCCAACGAAGCGCCATCGCCGATCGGGTAGCGAAAAGCGATCCCGCCCTTGGCCTGAACCTGATGTGGAGCTTCCTCGATCTCGCCCCATCGGTCTTCGACCGTTGCGACGATAGCAACGGCACTGTCAGTGGAATTTTCGATGACGCCTGCACCGATCTGGGCGACATTGCCCAGGCAGCACACACCGCGCCACGCGATCTCGCCGACCAAGCCTTTCAGGCGCTGTTCAAAAATGATTACGGCCAATTCGACACCCTGATCGACGTGCTGACACCGGCGCTGGGGCAGCAGGGGCTCGAGCACCTAAAGCAGCGCATGATCGCCCGCGCCAGTGCGCCGGTTCAGCGCCCCGCTGACAAAGACCGGAAAGCCATCGCTTGGGGATCATCACGGGGGCCGGTTTATGCGGATGAAGTGGAAGAGTCGTCCCGCATCAGCACCGTCAAACTGGCGCTGCAAGAAATCGCCGATGCCCAGGGCGATGTCGATGCCTTCATCGCCCAACATGATAAACCGACCAGAAAGATGCCGGGCATAGCGGTAGGCATCGCCCGGCGGCTGCTTGCGGCAGGCCGCCCAAAAGACGCATTACAAATCATCGATGCGGCCGAACACAGCCCGCCCGGCTGGGTTGATGGCGAGTGGGACAATGCGCGGATAGATGTGCTCGATGCGCTTGGGCGCGCAGACGAGGCTCAGGCGGCGCGGTTGGCACGCTTTGTTCATTATTTATCCGCGCCACATCTGCGCGCCTATTTGAAGCGCCTCGCCGATTTCGACGATGTCGAGGCGGAAGACCGCGCCCTCGATTCCGTGGAGCGCCACACAGATCTTCATCACGCTTTGGCCTTCCTGATAGACTGGCCATCGCTGGATCGCGCCGCGCGCATGGTGATGCAACGCCCGCAAGAGCTAGACGGCAATCGCTACGACGTTTTGCCCCCGGCGGCAGACGCACTCATCCGCAAATACCCCCTCGCGGCAACGCTGGTACTAAGGGCGATGGTCGATTTCACGCTCGCCCACAGCAAAGCCAGCCGCTACCGGCATGCCGCCTGTCATCTCATTGCCTGTGGCAGCCTAGCGTCAAAGATAGGTGATTTCGGCAGCGTGCAGCCCCACGAAGCCTATCTCGCTCAGCTGCGGAGGGACCACCCGAGGAAGTCGTCTTTTTGGACCCTAACGTCCTGAGGCCGCCCCCAAAACGCCCAAAATCAAAAGTCTGTTTGCTTCTTTCTCGCTAGTTAAAAGGAGAGTCTTCTTTTAGTACACATGCAGCAAGCGCAAACCGACCAACGTCAGCACACCAGCCAGCGCCGAACGAAGCCCAAATTCTGACGTGCGTGGCGCGAGCCAGCTGCCGATCAGGATGCCGGGGATCGAGCCGAGCAGGAGATGGTAAAGGAGGTCGAAGTCAACATTGCCGAGATACCAGTGGCCGGCGCCAGCCAATAAGGTCAACGGCACAGCGTGCGCGATATCGGACCCGATAATGCGCACGATCGGCATGCGCGGATACAAAACCAGCAGCATGGTAACGCCTAACGCGCCGGCACCGACTGACGATAGCGAAACCAGCACGCCAAGCACAGCACCGGCCACAATCGTGAGAACAAAAGTGCGTTTTTCGTTAAGATCGTCGAAATGATGAGCGGTCCATTGCACGATATACCGGCGCGCCAGGATCGACAGGGCAGTCAGCAAAAGAACGATACCCAGCACGAAATTGATGGTGGCACCAGAATCTTTGCCATGGCTGGCGGCCTGGCTCAGAAAGATCAAGGTGAACGCGGTGGCCGGTAAAGACCCGGTAGCAAGATTGCGGACCAATTTCCAGTCCACTGTGTTGCCGCTATGGTGCATGGCGGTGCCAAAGGTTTTGGTAACGGCCGCATAGAGCAAATCCGTGCCGACTGCGGTTTTGGGGTGAACGCCGAACAGTAACACCAGCAGCGGGGTCATTAAGCTGCCACCGCCTACGCCGGTAAGACCGACGATTATTCCGACAACAAAGCCAGACGCGGGGTAAAGCAGGTCGTGAAGGGTAGGCATGCGGGTGCTCCAGCTAACAACCAGGACATGTCACACTATTAGAGTATGAATTACAACCCTCCCCAGATGACGTGTCGGTGCCCCCCTAACCCTGCCGCCATCCCCCTCAACATACAAAAGTCTTTTGGTTCTTTTCTTCAGAAAAGAACGTTCTTACTTCCCCCCACAACTTGGGGGGTCTGTTAGGCGCGCGCGTGCGTGGTATAGCCGCAGGTAATGAGCGCGCCAGAAACCATCCAAACACGACCCAGTTTTCGCCCGGCGACCGTTTTACAGGTGCTGCCGGCGCTGGAAACCGGCGGCGTTGAGCGCGGCACGGTAGAAATTGCCCAGGCCATTGTGCAGGCCGGCGGGCTTGCGCTGGTGGCAAGCCAGGGTGGCCGCATGGTGGGTGAATTGGCCCGCACCGGCGCGCGCCATGCCAATATGGAGCTAAACACCAAAAACCCGTTCCGTATTTTCGCCAACAGCCGGCGGCTGGCCAGGCTGATTACGGCCCAGGATGTCGATTTGGTGCACGCTAGGTCGCGCGGGCCGGCGTGGTCGGGATGGCTTGCCGCGAGAGCCACTAAAAAGCCCTTCATCACCACCTGGCACGGTGTTTACGATGAGGATTTGCCCTTTAAAGGCATATATAACAGCGTCATGGCCAAGGGTGAGCTGGTCATCGCGATCAGCCATTTTATCGAGCGTGAGCTGATCCGGCGCTATAAGTTAAACCCCGACCGCATACGGGTTATTCACCGCGGGGTAGACCCCGCCAGGTTCGACCCGGCCGCGGTAAATGGCGAACGCATCCACAAGCTGGCGCAACATTGGCGGCTGCCGCACGATGTTAAAGTGGTGATGCTACCGGCCCGCCTCACGCGCTGGAAGGGTGCTGAAACTTTGCTGGAGGCGGTAGCCAAATTACCCGGCGAAAAACCGTTTTGCCTGATTGTCGGGGCCAAGCAGCGCCGCAATACGTTTCAGCGCGAGCTGGAAGACCGTGCCGATGCACTGGGTTTGGGCCGCTGTTTGCGCATTACTGGCCAGTGCGACGATATGGCCGCCGCCATGATGCTGGCCGATGTGGTGGTGAATGCCAGCGAAAAACCCGAACCCTTTGGCCGCACGGTGATTGAAGCGCAGGCGATGGGCCGGCTGGTGATCGGCGCCGACCACGGCGGGGCGGTTGAAACCATCGACGATGGCGTCACCGGCTGGCGGGTAAAACCGCGCGATGCGGGTGCCCTAAGCGCGGCGATCGCCGGCGCCTTGGCACTAAACGACGATGCCAGGGCGGTAATGGGGGCGGCGGCGCGGCAATCAGTGATCGCCAATTTCACCACCGCCGCCATGCAGCGCGCGACCCTTGCTGTGTATGCCGAGGTGCTCGGCCGCCAAGTCGGGCAAATGCCGGTGCGATGAGCGCGCGGATACTGGTGATCCGCCTCAGCGCGCTGGGCGATATTGTGCTAAGCTTTGGCCCCTTTGCGGCGATCCGGGCGCGCCATGCGGATGCCCATATAGCCGTTCTAACCACAGCACCGTTTGCCCCCATGCTGGCGGCAAGCGGCTGGTTTGATGATGTGCTGGTCGATGCCCGCCCGGCGGTTTGGGATGTGCGCGGGCTTTTGCGTTTGCGGCGGCAATTGCGTGGGTTTGATCTGGTTTACGATCTGCAAACATCGTCCCGTTCAGCACGGTATTTCGGTCTGGCCGGCAAACCCCCATGGTCGGGGGTGGCGGCGGGGTGCAGCTTGCCGCACCACGACCCGGGCCGCGATTTTGCGCACACGCTTGAACGCCAGCGCGGCCAGTTGGGGGATGCCGGGGTCACCGATTTTCCAGCGCCGGATTTGACGTTTTTGCGCGCCGGCGGGCCGGTCATCGCGGCGCCTTACGTGGTGCTGGTGGCGGGTAATTCTGGTGCGCATGGCGGCGGCAAAACCTGGCCGGCGGAAAACTTCGCAGCCCTGGCCATGATACTGGCCACGCGCGGCCATACCCCGGTGCTGGTCGGAAGCCGCGCCGACCAAGCTGTTGCAACCCCTATCATGGCCGCCGAGCCACGCGCGATAAACCTCACCGGCCAAACCACCCTGCTGGATCTGGCCGGGGTATTGGCCCGCGCGCACGCCGCCGTGGGCGCCGATACCGGCCCCATGCATTTGGCCGCAGCCTTGGGCACACCCAGCATCGTGCTGTTCGGCCCGGCCACCCACCCCGCCCTAACCGCGCCACGCGGCCCCACCCGTGCAACGGTCACCGTGCTGCGCGCCAATCCCCTTGCTGATCTGCCGCCAGACAGGGTTGCCGCAGCCCTCGCCAATCTTTAACCCAAAGCCGTGCCGGTTTAACCTGAACCGCAAGCCAAGCTGAATAGAGTGAACCCGATGCCCGCAATTACGCTGCCCGATGGTTCTGTGCGCCAGTTCGAAGGCCCAGTGACCGGCACTGCTATTGCCGCCGCCATTGGCCCAGGGCTTGCCCGCGCCGCACTCGCCATGGTGGTGAACGGTGGCGATTGGGATATCGCACGCGAAATAACCGATGATGCCAGCGTGATGTTCATCACCCGCAAGGATGCGGCGGGCTTGGATATGATCCGCCACGATTGCGCGCATATTTTGGCGCAAGCCGTGCAGGCACTGTATCCCGGCACACAAGTTACCATCGGGCCATCAATCGAAAACGGCTTTTACTACGATTTCGCCCGCAACACGCCGTTCACGCCGGAAGATTTTCCCGCGATCGAGGCCAAGATGCGTGAAATCATCGCCGCCAAACGCCCCTTTGTGCGCGAAGTGCTGGAGCGCAACGCCGCAATCGCCCTGTTTCGCGACAAGGGCGAAGCCTATAAAGCCCAGCTGATTCAGGACCTGCCAGGCAGCGAAACCATTACCATCTACCACCAGGGTGATTGGTTCGATCTGTGCCGCGGCCCGCACATGCGCGATACCGGCGATGTTGGTGTTGCCTTCAAACTTATGAAAGTCGCCGGCGCCTACTGGCGCGGCGATCACCGCAACGCCATGCTTAGCCGCATTTACGGTACTGCCTGGCGCGACCAGAAAGAACTGGATGCGCATTTGCACCAGTTGGAAGAAGCCGAAAAACGCGACCACCGCCGCATTGGCCGCGATATGCAGCTGTTTCACATTCAGGAAGAAGCCACCGGTAGTATTTTTTGGCACCCGAAAGGCTGGAAGCTGTACCGCACGGTAGAAGATTACATGCGCCGGCGCCTCAATGCGGCGGCTTACGATGAAGTGCGCACGCCGCAATTGGTCGATCGCACCTTGTGGGAAAAATCTGGCCATTGGGAAAAATACCGCGAACATATGTTTGTGGCGCACGTGGAAGACGAAAACAAAACATTGGCGCTCAAGCCGATGAACTGCCCGTGCCATATTCAAATTTTTAAGCAAGGCCTGCGCAGCTACCGCGAATTGCCGTTGCGCATGGCCGAATTTGGCGCCTGCCACCGCTATGAACCTTCGGGCGCACTGCACGGCATTATGCGGGTGCGCGCCTTTACCCAGGATGACGCGCATATTTTCTGCACCGAAAACCAAATCGCCGAAGAAACCGCGCGGTTTGTCGCCCTATTGCGTGTGGTTTACGCCGATTTTGGTTTCCCCGAATTTATCGTGAAATTTTCCGATCGCCCCGACGTGCGCGCCGGCAGCGATGATGTCTGGGACCGCGCCGAAGGTGCCTTGCGCGAAGCCTGCGGCATTGCCGGCGTCGACTACATGATCAACCCCGGCGAAGGCGCGTTTTACGGGCCGAAACTGGAATTCGTGCTGCGCGATGCGATTGGCCGCGATTGGCAATGCGGCACGCTGCAGGTCGATTTTGTCATGCCGGACCGGTTGGACGCCGATTACATCGGCGAAGACAGCGCCCGCCACCGCCCAGTGATGCTGCACCGTGCGATTCTGGGCAGTTTCGAGCGGTTTTTAGGTATTTTGATTGAACAATACGCCGGCAAATTCCCGCTCTGGCTGGCCCCAGTGCAAGTCGTGGTCGCCAGTATCGTAACCGATGCCGCCCCCTACGCCGATGAAGTGCGGGCGGCCTTTGCCAAAGCCGGGCTAGAGGTGCGGGCAGATACGCGCAACGAAAAGATCAACGCCAAAGTGCGCGATCACAGCCTGGCGCGGGTACCGATTATTGCCGTGGTTGGAAGGCGCGAAGCCGAACAGGGCACGGTTGCCCTGCGCCGCTTAGGCAGTGATGCGCAAGACGTTTTGACCCTGGCCGAAGCGGTGGCACGCATTGCGGCAGAAGCAACCCCGCCGGATCTGCGCGACTAGGCGGGGGGGGGGGGGGGCGATTACGGCGCGGTTGTTGCGACAAAATCAAAATTGACCGCCACCGGAATGGCCACCCACTCCGCACTTTTCCATTCGCCCTGCCCGACGCCGAAATCGGTGCGGGCGAGCGCAACACTGCCGGTTGCGTGGGCGGCGTTGCCAGCAATTTCAAGATGAAACGGCAGGGTTAGCGGCTTGGTCTGGTCGCGTATGGTCAGTGTGCCAGACGTTACAAAATTGCCCGCCCCCTTGGGCTGAAACCCGCTTGCTGCAAATTTAGCGTTGGGAAAATGCAAGATATCAAACCAATCGGCTTGCGGCAGGGCGGTATCACGCTGCACATCGCCGCTGGCGGCACTGCCGGTGTCGATGGTGAGGTCGATGCTGGCAAGATCAGGGTGGGCCGCATCATAGCTGATGTGGGCCACGTACTTCACAAAGCAGCCGGTAAAACTGGCGCCCGATTGGGTGCCGACAAAACACAGCGTGCTGGCTTTGGGGTCAACCTGCCAGTTGGCCGCGTGGGCGCTGGTAACAGTGCAGATCGCCGCCACACATAAACTTAAAAACTTCATTCGGGCCTCGCGCGCCAAAACGGCAACATGCGCCACAGCACATTGTCCTTGATGAAAAAATGATGCCGCAGGGCCGCCGCCACATGCAGCACAGCCACTGCGGCCAGCGCCCAACCGCCGGCGCGGTGCAGAAATTCGACCGGTTCAAACCAGATGGCTTTGCTTTCCAGATCAGCAAGCCAGGAAATATGCGGCCACACCACCAGGCCAAACAGTACGGTGGGAATGTTGCGCGGCGACAGCGATACCATCGCCCAGCCACCCAGCGGCATCAGCACCATGGCGCCATACAGAAAAATATGGGTGGCCACCGCCGCCCGTTGTTCCGGGCCGGGTATGCTGCGCGGCAAGGCCGGCGGCCGATAATAGGCGCGCGCAAATAGGCGCAGCGGCACCAGCAGCAGCACCATAATGCCGATCGATTTATGCAGTTGAAACAGGCGGAATTTGGTCGCCGGCGGTAGATCGAGTTCCACCATGGATAGGCCAATGCCGATCATCGCCAGCACCAGCACCGCCAGCAGCCAGTGCATGATAATCGGCAAATTGGCGTAGCGAATGGTTTTAATCACAAAATTGCCTCTGGCTGGCACGTGCTTGCTGCGCGTGCTGGCTTGGGCGCAAGGTTAGGCTGGTTTGGCGTTTGCGCCAACCATGGGGCAATGGGGGGACAGGGCAATCGGTTGAATGTGAAAATAAGAATTTTCTTTTTTCTGAACAAACAAAGAAACAAAAAAGACTTTTTGACGCTGGTTCGGCGAACGCGGTGGCCGGGTTGCCCCAGGCCCCGCATGACAAAAGTCTTTTGCTTCTTTTCTTCAGAAAAGAAGAGTCTTACTTTCACCCGATTGCCCTGAACGGGGAGAACGATCATGGCCGGCTGGACCCATCATTACGCGCCGATCAACGGGCTGGATGTGCATTATGTCGACCAAGGCACCGGCCCGCTGGTGGTGCTGGCGCACGGCTTTCCGCACACCTGGTTTAGCTGGCGCCACCAGATAGCAGCCATTGCGGCGGCCGGCTTTCGCGTCGTGGCGCCCGATTTGCGCGGCATGGGGCAAACATCGGCGCCGGCCGATCCCGCCGCCTACGATGTGGCGCACACGGTGGGCGATTTGGTCGGGCTGCTGGACCATTTGTGCGCCGAGCGGGCGATTTTTGTTGGCCTCGATTTTGGTTTGTTTGCGATTTACGACATGGCCTATGCCTACCCCGAGCGCATGGTCGCCATAATCGGTTTGCAAAACCCGGCCTGGCCGCACGATCCGCAGATATCACCATTGAACGAAGCCGCCCAAATCGGCACGCAACACTTTTATCATATCGATTATTTTGCAAAACCCGGTGTGGCCGATGCCGCGTTAAACGCCGCCCCGCGCGAGTTTTTAACCCGGGTGTTTTATGCCCTATCAGGCGACTATCACTATATCGATGTCTGGCAGCACCCCAGCGGCACGCCGTATATCGAAGCCCTGCCAGTGCCACCGCCCCTGCCCTGGGCCTGGTTGAGCGATTTGGAGATGGAGTTTTTTGTCAGCGACTATGCCCGGTCAGGCTTTACCGGCGGGTTGAACTGGTACCGCGCGATGGATACGCGCTGGCAACACCGGCGCCAATTTGAAGGGGTTGCCAATCCAGTGCCGTTCTTCTTCATCGGCAGCGAAAACGATACCGATCTCGAAGCGTTTCACGGGGCCGACCCGTTGGGCAAGTTACGAGCGCAGTACAGCGATTTGCGTGGCGTTGCGATGATAAAGGGGGCCGGCCACATGGTGCAGATGGAACGCGCCGATGAGGTCAACCGGCTCATGATGGGCTTTTTGCAAACGCTAACCTAAGGCCCAGCACCTAAAAAAACGGGGGCCACAAGGCCCCCGTTTTCATAACCCAAAACCGAAAACCGCTTACGCGCTCTTCGACATAATCTCTTCCGCAATGTTGCGCGGCACCGGATCGTAGTGATGGAACTGCATGGTGAACGATGCGCGCCCCTTGGTCATGGAACGCAAATCAGAAATATAACCAAACATTTCCTTCAACGGCACATGTGCGCGCACAATCACTGTAGAACCCGAACTTTCCTGGTTCTGGATCATGCCGCGGCGGCGGTTAAGATCGCCCACCACGTCGCCCACATGATCCTGCGGCGTTGTGCATTCCACATCCATGATCGGCTCAAGAATAACCGGGCTGGCCTTCTTCATGCCTTCGCGGAAGCAGGCTTTGGCGGCGATTTCAAAGGCCAGCGCCGATGAATCGACGTCGTGGTATTTGCCGTCGGTCAGGGTGTATTTGAAATCCACCGTGGGGAAGCCCGCCAGCACGCCAGTATCGGCCTGCACGCGAATGCCCTTTTCCACTGCCGGGATATATTCCCGCGGCACCGAGCCACCAACCACTTTGTTTTCAAACACCACGCCGGTGTTACGTTCCAGCGGCTCGAAAGTGATCTTCACTTCCGCATACTGGCCCGACCCGCCGCTCTGCTTTTTGTGGGTGTAGATCTCGGTGTGCGATTTGCTGATGGTTTCGCGATAGGCCACCTGCGGCGCGCCGATATTGGCTTCCACGCCGTATTCGCGGCGCAGACGATCGATGATGATTTCCAGATGCAACTCGCCCATGCCGGACAGAATGGTCTGGCCGGTTTCCTGGTCAGTTTTCAAACGCAGGCTGGGATCTTCGCCAGCAAGCTTCTGTAAGCCCAACGTCATCTTTTCGACCGAATCCTTGGTTTTCGGCTCGACCGAAATATCGATCACCGGCACCGGAAAAGCCATACGTTCCAAAATCACCGGGTCATCCGACGATGCCAGCGTATCGCCCGTGCCGGTATCTTTCAGGCCCACAAAAGCTGCGATGTCGCCGGCGACAACTTCCTTGACTTCCTGGCGCTTGTCGGCGTGCATCTGAAACATCCGGCCAATACGCTCGCGATGGCCCTTGGTGGTGTTCATCACCATGTCGGCCTGGCGCAATGTACCCGAATACACCCGCACAAAGGTCAGTGTGCCGTATTTGTCGTTGATGATCTTGAACGCCAAACCGGCAAACGGCGCGTTCGGGTTGGCCGGGATCACCCGGCGATCATCGTCGATGCGTTCCTCAACGCCTTCTGCGGCCGCAACCTTGATGCCAGGAATATCGATCGGGCTGGGCAGGTAATCCAGCACCGCATCCAGCAACGGCTGCACGCCCTTGTTTTTGAACGCCGTGCCGCACAGCACCGGGCGGAATTCGCCGGAAATCGCGCCCTTTTTAATGCAGCGCTTCAAGGTTGCGATATCCACATCGCCCTTCTCGAAATACTCTTCCATCGCCGTGGTATCCACCGACAACGCGGTGTCCAGCAGCAACTGGCGGTATTCGTTGGCTTTTTCCACCATGTCTTCCGGGATCGGCTCATCGTGGAATTTGGCGCCCAATTCGCCGCCTTCCCAGATGATGGCTTTCATCTCGACCAGATCGACGACGCCCAAAAAGTTTTCTTCAATACCAATCGGCAACTGCAATGGCAGCGCAATGATATCGAGCTTTTCTTTCAGCGTATCAAAGGCGCGATAGAAATCAGCACCCGTGCGATCAAGCTTGTTGATGAAAATAACCCGCGGCACATTATACCGGTCGGCCAGGCGCCAGTTGGTTTCGCTCTGCGGCTGCACGCCGGCGACACCTTCAATAATGAACACCGCACCATCAAGCACGCGCAGTGACCGGTTTACTTCGATGTTAAAATCGATGTGGCCGGGGGTGTCGATGATGTTAATGCGGTGCTCTTTCCACTCACACGTCACCGCCGCCGACGTGATGGTGATGCCACGCTCGCGTTCCTGGTCCATGTAATCGGTGGTGGTGTTGCCGTCGTGCACTTCGCCAATGCGATGCGACACGCCGGTGTAGTACAAAATCCGCTCAGTGGTGGTGGTTTTACCGGCATCAATGTGCGCGGTAATGCCAATGTTGCGGATCTTTCCAAGCGACGCGATGGTGGACGACACAATAACCTCCAGAACGTGGTGGACACCGCCCAGGCCCCTGCCCAAACGTACCAGTCACGCGAGACGCCGCCAAACACACCCTGCCCCAAACCACTACGGGGGGCGGGCACGCGGCGGGCCATAAGAATAAGAGCCGCTCATGCGTCAGCCGCGCGGTTTTTGCAAGCTTGGGGGAAGAAAGGCCAAGGCCTTCGCCCCTGGGTCCGCGTCGACCGACCGCAGGAACAAGTCAAGAACGGGGTTTTGATCTGTCGGCCCCACCTTCGCTTCGCCCCCCCCCGATGCCAACCAACAAGATGCCACCCACCAAGATGCCGGCCACCAAGATGCCGGCCACCAAGCGGCCCCACTCCCCGCTGAAGGCGGCAACCAAATCTGGCCGCATGAGCTGATTGTTCAAAATCCCGGGGACCTGGGCTTCAAGGGCCTGCCTGCGCCCGCGGTGCTGGTGGACGCAGCAATGATGCTTAGCCGCCACACACCCTAGATAATCTTTACCGAGAGGCGCGAACAGCCGGCCACTCACCCTGTGGCGACCCGGAAAAGTGGGTGGCCGCGCGGTGGCGCTTGGCAACGCCAAGCTCATGGAAGATCAACGCATTAACGTCGGCGTTCCGACCAAACAGGCCGATGATCGGCGCGGCTTTGGCGCCACGGCACTATTTGTTGCCATCGACGGTTTTGAAGATATTGGCGCACCCCTCGGCGCACCCCATGGTGCTCGCCGTGCTGCGCAAGCACACCGCACCTCTGCAACCCCAAACCTCTGCAACCCCAGACCTCTGCAACCCCAGCATCTGGCGAACAAAACCCGGCAGCTTTCCCCCGCGTGCCCCCGCCAGGTGGATCGCCGCAGGCCACAGCGTTTTGCCCGGATTTGGTCTTTACCCTGGCCGGCACCACCATCGCCGCGGCCGCCACCCTGTGTGTTTGCCGGTGGCATTCGGATGTTCTGCGGCGGCGCACCACTCGTGAAGGCGTCATCGCGGGCCATGATCCGCGAACGCGATGATCGAAGGGTATTGCGTAAGCACTGAAGCCCGTGCGAGTTTGTGCACTATGTGTAGGAATGGACATACGTCTTTCGGGCGTTTTTGGGCAGGCTTACTCGTGCTGTCGATGCTGGTCTTATCGGCAGCCTCTGCCGCCCCCTGTTCCGGCCACACCGATCATCACGGCATGGTCCCCTATCATACTACGCAAATGGCCGCCAAAACGCTGACCGGAGTGACCGTTAGCCCGGTCATTAAGGTATCAAGCCCAGGCCGTGATCATCACGGGCATCGTGGTGCCCAGGGCCTTGGGTGCTGCGCCTTGGGCCAATGCTGTTTTGCGGCCTTCGATGTGCCTACCCCAGCCTCAGCCCAGGCACGCGCGTACCGGCTAAAAGTCGTTTACGTGCCATCAAAGGGCGACGCGGCGGCTGACCTAAGCGGCCCACCCGCAACCCCACCACCCCGATCAGACGCCTGATACCGGGACTCCGTCCGCGGTAACCGCCTGCCGGTCGATCCTGACTGCAGGCATAGTTGGCTGTTCGTGCGCCTAAACCGGGGCCCGGGCAAAGACGTCATCTGACCGATTGTTCGTGATGAAAATCAACTCTTTATCGACTGTGCTGCGAACCGCGGCGCGCGGCCTTTTCGTGCTAAAAATGGCATCGATCGGCCCGGCCGGCGCGCAAAGTCTGCACCAATTGGTCGAGGCCGCCGCTTCCCGCAACCCAGAGCTTGCGGCGGCCCCGGCGCGTGCTGCGTCCCGGCAGGCAGAGGTACGCGCGGCTGGCGCCTGGACCCCGGCGCCGCCGTCGCTCGCCGGCAGTTTTGTCACCGACCAATGGCTGCATGACCGCAGCCAACGCGAGGCGCAGGTGAGCATTACCACCCCACTCTGGCTGCCCGGCCAGGGTAGTGCCAGCCGGGCGGTGGCCGTCACCGGCGTTGCCGCCGGTGATGCAGAAGCCGCGCGGCTTAACCTGATGGTGGCAGGGCAAGTGCGCGAAGCGCTGGCCGACGTCGCCCTGGCCCGCGCCGAATTGGGTGCCGCAAAAAACCAAAACCGCGAAGCCCGCACGCTGGAGGCCGACACAATGCGCCGCCAGGCAGCGCGCGAGGCGGGCGCCACCGACATGCTGCAAGCCCAGGCGGAACGCCTAACCGCCGATCGCGCTGTGCGCGCGGCAGAAACTAACGTCGAACAAACGGAACTGGATTTCGCCACGCTCACCGGGCTGCCGGCAGCGCCAGGCGCGTTAGAAACCAGGCCAATGGCGCCGAGCCAAGTGCATCCGCTTCTGCAAGCCGCCCATGCCGCCATGGCGGCGGCAGAAGCGCGGCGCCGGCTGGCGCAGCTCGATGTGCGTGACAACCCCGAAATCGGCTTGGTGGCGCGGCGCAACCGCGACATGTTTGGCTCGGTCTATGACAACTCGGTGGGTGTTGAGCTGCGCATTCCCCTGGCAACGGGCGCGCGCAATGCGCCACGGCAAACGGCGGCCGAGGCCGACTATGCCCAGGCGGTTGCGGTGTTCGCGGCAGCCGGGCGCGAGGTTGCCGCGGCAATGGAAAAAGCCCGTACCGCCTACCAGAGCGCGCTGGCGCAGCGCGACCTGGCCCATGCGCGTGCCGATTTGCTTGCGCGCGGCGCGCAGCTCAGCCGCGAGCAATACCGCGCCGGTGAGATTTCGCTGGCCGAGGATAGCCGCGCGGTTTCCTTGGGCGTGGACGGCGCGCGCGTTGCCGCCGAGGCGGATATCGCGGTGTTGCGTATGGTCGGGCGGTTTAATCAGGCAAATGGATGGATCCCATGATCACTTTCTACCGCTGGTTAGTGGTGTGCGCCGTGCCCTTGGTGGCTGGGCTGAGCGTGGCGATGCCCGCGCGCGCGCATGAAGGCCACGATGACGCAGCGCCTCTTGCCGCCGTTTCGGCCTCGCCGCGGGCGGAAGCGCATTCCGATGCGTTTGAAGTGGTGGTGACCCTGGCCACGTCCCATCGATTGATCATTTGGCTGGATCGGCAGGCAACCAACGCACCCGTCACCGGCGCGACCATGACGGTGAGTGATGGCGCTGGCGCAGAGCTTGCGGCCCAGCCGCAAGCTGACGGTAGCTATACAGCGGAGCCCCCATGGGCGGCGGTTCCTGGCAAGCATGATCTGTCATTGACCGTCACTGCGGGCAGCACGGCCGACCTACTGGCAACGGTGTTGACGGTTCCAGACCAGGCCGCGCTGCCGCGGGCATTGCCCGGCACCGCTAATCCGGCAGGGGGATGGCTTACGCGCATGTGGGCCACGATGCTGGGCGCCGCGGGATGGCTGCTGGTGTTTGTATCTGGCGTGGCCGCCGGTTTGATCTGGCGCCGGGTGGTGGGCCGGGCGACCAAGGTGGCCGTTCTGCTCGCCATCGGTGCGGCCGCACTTGCGCCCCCCGCGGCCGCCCATAACGGCGCGGATGACGGCGACGCGCCGGCCGGGCAGTTAACCTCGGATGCGCCGCATCGTTTGGCCGATGGCAGCGTGTTTTTGCCTAAACCCGCCCAGCACCTGCTGGCAATACGCACGATTGGGGCCGTGGTGCAGCCGGCAGCGCGCAGCGTGCAACTGATGGGGGAAATCGCCGCCGACCCCAACGCCGCCGGTCAGGTGCAAGCCAGCGGGCCGGGGCGGGTAACATTTGCGCCAGGGGGGCCAGGGGGGCCAGGCCGGCTCGCGACACTTGGGCAGCAGGTGCGCGCAGGCGATGTGCTGGCGGAAATTGAGCCGGTTTTGGGTGGGGTTGAGCGCAGCACCACCGGGGCACAGGCGGCGGAAATCGCCCAAAGCCTGCGCGTGGCCGAGCAACGTGCAGCGCGGCTGGCAACCCTTGCCGGCAGCGTCGCCGGCAAGGACATCGACGAAGCGCGCGAGGACGTGCGTGGTCTGCGCCGCCGCCAGGCCGCCATTACCGCCGGTCTATCATTGCCTGAAATCCTCCGCGCGCCGGTCAGCGGCATCGTCTCTACCGCGCGCGCGGTATCTGGCCAGGTGGTCGACCGCAGCGACGTGCTGTTCGAGATTATTGATCCACAGCGTTTATGGGTGCTGGCCGGCGCCTTCGATGCGGCTGTTGCCGGGCACATCATCGGCGGGGCGGCGGTAACCGAGGACGGCCAGGCCCTGACATTATCCTTCGTCGGGGCGGGGCGTTCGCTGCGCGAGGGCGCGGTGCCGTTGGCATTTCGGATCAACACACCACCGCCCGGCCTCAACGTCGGCATGCCAGTGAAGCTTTATGCAACGCTCACTGCCACCCAATCGGGGATTGCGTTGCCGCGGACAGCCCTGGTGCGCCTGCCTAACGGCCAGGATGCGGTGTGGGAACATCCCTCGGCTGAGCGCTTTGTCGCGCGCCCGGTGCGGGTAGCAACGCTCGATGGCGCGCAGGTGCTGGTTGTCGCGGGGCTTGCGCCCGGCGCACGGGTTGTGATCAGCGGCGCCGATTTACTTGGCCAGGTGCGCTGATGGGGAGAATTTTCAGCTTTATCCTCGTTGCGTCATTGCGCAGCCGCGTGCTGGTGCTGGTGCTGGCGGGCATATTAACGGTTTATGGCGCGCTTACACTGACGCGCCTGCCAGTGGATGTGTTTCCCGACCTGAACCGGCCGACTGTAACGTTGATGACCGAAGCTGAGGGCATGGCGCCGGAAGAGGTCGAGCAATTGGTAACAACCCCGCTGGAAACCGCCATGAGCGGCATGCCGGGGGTGACCCGCGTGCGCTCGGTTTCGGGGGTGGGCCTATCGATCGCCTATGTCGAATTCGGCTGGGGCACCGATATTCGCATCGCACGCCAAACGGTCGCCGAGCGGCTGACCCTGGTGCGCGACCAGTTACCACCGGCAATTGTGCCGCAAATGGGGCCGCTCACGTCCATCATGGGGGAGATCATGCTGATCGGCGTTTCCGGCGCCGGCCAGGTTTCCCCCATGGCGCTGCGCGAACTGGCGGACTTCACCTTACGGCCACGGCTTTTGGCAATACCGGGGGTGGCCCAGGTGATCCCGATCGGTGGCGAGGTGCGCCAATACCAAGTGACGCCGGATGTGGCCGCCATGGCGCGGCTGGCCGTGACGCTTGACGAGGTGCAGCGCGCGGTGGCGGGTTTTGGCGGCAACGGCGGTGGCGGCGTGGTTGATCAGAACGGCGCCGAATACGTTGTTCGCAGCATTGGCCGCACCACGCGGATCGAGGATTTGCGCAGTCTGGTGGTGCATGTTCGCAATGGTCACGCGGTCACCGTGGGCCAGGTGGCGGATGTTGATTTTGCCGCCAAGTTCAGCCGTGGCGATGCCGGGTACGACGGCAAACCGGCAGTGATCCTGTCGGTGCAAAAGCAGCCGGGCGCCGATACGGTGGCGGTGACCGCAGATATCGAACGCGCGCTTGCAACAATCGGCCATACCCTGCCGCCCGGCGTGCGGGCCGACAAAGTGCTGTTCCGGCAGGCCAATTTCATTTCTGCCTCGGTTGCCAATGTGGGCGCCGCCTTGCGCGATGCGGTGGTGGTGGTGGCCGGTGTCTTGTTTTTGTTTCTGCTGAATGGCCGCACCACGGCGATTTCGCTGACCGCTATACCGCTGTCCCTGTTGATCACGGTTATGGTGTTTCAATTACTTGGGCTGTCGATCAACACCATGACGCTCGGCGGGCTTGCGATCGCCATCGGTGAATTGGTCGATGACGCGGTGGTGGGTGTTGAAAACGTCCTGCGCCGGCTGAAGGAAAACCGTAACCGCGACGATAGGCAATCGATTCTTGCGGTGGTGGCGGAAGCGAGCCAGGAAGTGCGATCTGGCATCGTCTATGCGACGCTTATTATCGTGCTGGTGTTCTTGCCGCTATTTGCGCTATCGGGAATCGAGGGGCGGCTTTTCGCGCCGCTTGGTATTGCCTATATCGTTTCTATTCTCGCAAGCCTGGTCACATCGGTAACCGTCACCCCAGTGCTGTGTTTTTATCTGCTGCCTGGGCTGAAAAATCTCGACGGCGCAGAAAGCCCATTGGTGCGGTGGCTAAAAATCGCCGACCGGCGTTTGCTGGTATGGTCGTTCGCGCATCGCCGCATGCTGCTGGTGAGCGCCGCACTGGCGGTGTTCGCTGCAAGCCTGCTGGCGGCCAGCCTGCCGCGCGCCTTTCTGCCGCCGTTTAACGAAGGCACGCTTACGCTCAATATGAGTTTCCGGCCGGGCATTGGTCTGGCGGAATCAAGCCGGCTCGCCGCGATTGCAGAGCGGCTGGTTATGGCGGTGCCAGAGGTTACCTCGGTTGGGCGGCGCACCGGGCGGGCGGAAATGGATGAGCATGCCGAGGGCGTTCATGCCAGCGAAATGGATATCGACCTCGCCCCATCCGCGCGCACCAAAGAGGAGATATTGGCGGATGTTCGCAAGCGTGTTTCCATTCTACCGGCCGCCGTCAATATCGGGCAACCGATCGGGCACCGCCTGGAACATCTTCTATCCGGCGTAAATGCCGCAATCGCGGTCAAGATTTTTGGCCCTGATCTTGATACGCTGCGCGGCCTTGCCGATGATCTGCGGCAACGGCTGACCGCTATACCTGGGCTGGTCGATTTGCAGGTTGAACGCCAGGTGCGCGTGCCCCAGGTGCAGGTGCGGTTCGATTACGACCGCGCGGCACTGCATGGCGTCACCCCCGGCGCGGTTAACGATACACTGGCAACCCTTGCTGGCGGCAAAATCGTCTCCCAGGTGATTGATGGGGCGCGGCGTTTTGATGTTGTGCTGCGCCTGCGTGATGCTGATCGCGGCGTTGCGGGATTGAGCGGATTGCTGATTGAAACACCTGGTGGCCGGGTGCCGCTATCCGCCGTCGCCAGCATCGAAGATACCGACGGCCCCAATCAAATTCTGCATGAGGGCGGCATGCGGCGGATTGTGGTGCAGGCGAATACTGATGGCTCTGATATGGGTGCCATCACCGGCGCGATCCGCGCGCAGACGCGCCTGCTTGCCTTGCCCGCCGGCTATACTGTGGCGGTGGAGGGGACATTTCTGGAACAGGAACGATCCACACAGCTTATTTTGCTGCTTGCACTGGTGTCGTTCGCGATGATTTTTGTGGTGTTACAGGGCCGTTACCAGTCTGCAGTACTAACACTGATTATCATGGGCAATATTCCGCTGGCGCTGATCGGTAGTGTCGCCGCCTTACTGGTATCAGGGCAACCGTTGTCGGTGGCGACAATGATTGGGTTCATCACACTAACCGGGATTAGTGCGCGCAATGGTATCTTGAAGGTCAGCCACTACATCAACTTGGTTTTGCACGAAGGCGAAGTGTTCGGCGCAGACATGGTTGTGCGCGGTAGCCTCGAGCGGCTAACGCCGGTGCTGATGACTGCGTTTTCTGCGGGCTTTGCCTTACTGCCATTGATGATTGGCGCCGATGCACCGGGTAAGGAAATTTTGCACCCCGTCGCTATCGTGATTTTCGGCGGGCTGATCAGTGCTACGTTGCTCGATACGCTGCTGACACCAGTACTGTTCCTGATGTTCGGCGGCGCCCCGGTTGCGCGCCTGGTTGTGCGCCAGGCCGAAGCATCACTTGCCCATGAGACTTTCTAACCATATCGAAGGAGATTGACCGTGCACAAAATACTTATTCTTGCTGCGGCCCTTATCGGCCCCCCCCTATTCGCGCAGGCCCATGGCACAGCGCCTGCCGCCACCCATGGCGGTGTGGTCGCTGAGGACTCAACCGAGCATTGGGTGGAATGCGTGATCAAAGGCAATCAGCTGACGGCTTTTGTCATGGATGAAGACAAGCGTCCCATTCCGAGCGCGCAGATTGCCGGCAAGGCGACCGTGCTTGCCGGCAGCAAAATCCAACATGTGACACTGGCGCCCGGCACTGCAAATAGCCTGATTGGCTTGCTGACAGACGCCGCCTCCGGGCACACCACAGTGGTTCTGTCGTTAACGATCGGCGGTGTTCCTAGCCAGTCTCGTGTGGTGCTGGCACCGTGACGCTGCGGGCGCCGCGATGGCTGTGGGATAATCCAACCTGCATGCGCAAGGACTGCCGCCGCCATCGCCCTGGTGGTCAGTGCGGCACCGTCGCAAACACAAGCTGCCATCAACCTATAAATCCTACGATAAGCACATAGGAAATAGAGCAAAACAATGTCTACAAATGCAATCCTACGTCAATCAACACTGGCTGCTCTCGTGATCGTTGGCATAGTACCCAATGCGCGAGCTCAGGCGATATCGCAGATGCCGATGAGCATGGCGATGCCTCAGGCAAGCGCACACCACGATGATCATGAGACGTTAACCTTTGGTGCACCAGCAATTGCCAACGCAGCCGCCCGGACTATCACTGTCACGATGAAGGACCTCAATTTTGAACCTGCGGCACTATCTGTACACAAAGGTGAGATCATCCATTTCGTCATCACAAACACAAGTGCGATCGACCACGAATTTGTGCTGGGCGATAGCGCAACACAAAAGGAGCATCGTGACGAAATGGTCGCTATGGCGAATTCTGGTCAAAGCATGGAGCATGACGATCCCAACGCTGTTAGCGTCGCCGCCAATAAAACGGCAACACTTACCTGGAAATTCACACGAATTGGCGTTGTCGAGTATAATTGCAACATTCCCGGGCATTATGAACAAGGTATGCAAGGGGTAATTTCGGTTCGCTAGCGGTAT
Source organism: Acetobacteraceae bacterium (assembly GCA_040400005.1). Taxonomy (GTDB): domain Bacteria; phylum Pseudomonadota; class Alphaproteobacteria; order Acetobacterales; family Acetobacteraceae; genus JBBARC01. The sequence continues at coordinate 24,849 of JBBARC010000026.1, forward strand.
ACGTAAAAGATAAGGAACCCGTGCCATGCGCAGGATTTTGCGGATGCTTACCTTCGCCACGATTGCGTTGACCATGGGTTGTGCGACGCCTTACGGAGGATCCCACTTAATCACCGCCGAGGTCGATCTCTTGCCGGTTCCTGGATTCACATTGAGCCGCCCCGATCTTGTCGACAAACAAAAAGGCGTTCTTGTCCACGGACAGATTTGCGCGAACGGGTGGCCCCCATTCACGCGCACACACGTGTTAGCCCAACATTTGGCCGCCAATGGATCAATAATCGAGCAGTTGGAAGCTTATGTCTACGGTATGCCGGACGTATCTTCTTCAGGTTGCGGCTATTATGCGGCGGAAACTGGATGGCGTCTGGCGCCACAAGACATTATTCGTATTGGACCGGTGCTGGCCAAGTGAAGATGAGCCCAATGGTTAATAGTATTTCGTGCTTCGCACGAAGCCCCCCGCCTATCCTTGGGACTATCCTTGGGACTATCCATGGGACTATCCATGGGACTATCCTTGGGCTAACAGCAAATCCGCAACCGGATCGGCGCTAACCGCCGCCGGTGCTTTGGGGGCCGCGATCCATGTGCAGGCCGGCGGCGGTGCCGTTGCCCATTGGCGCGGCACTATCGCCGCACAGGCGTGATCCGGTGCCGGGATCGCAGAACACGGTGTGTGGCGCGTTTGGCGCGGAATGATCGATGCACCCGCCCAACGCTAACATAGCAGTGGTGGCCAGAGTAAAATGAAAATAAGATGACAAACGCATCAACTTTACGCCCTTTCAATAACGGTGCAACCGTTCATGTAACTTTGTAACTTCTCCGGCACGCGCACACTGCCATCAGCTTGCTGGTAGTTTTCCATCACGGCGATCAGCGCGCGGCCAACTGCCACACCGGACCCGTTTAGGGTGTGCACATGCTGCACCGTTTTGCCATCGGTGGTGCGCATGCGTGCGTTCATGCGGCGGGCTTGGAATGCCCGTGTGTTTGAGCAGGAAGATATTTCGCGCCAGGCGCCCTGCCCGGGTAGCCACACGTCCAGATCGTAGGTTTTCACTGCCGAAAAGCCGGTGTCGCCGGCGCACAGCAACATGCGGCGATACGGTAGGCCGAGCTGTTCCAGCACGGTTTCGGCAGCCCGTGTCATGCGTTCATGTTCAGCGTCACTTTCGCCTGGGGCAACGATGCTGACCAGTTCCACTTTGCGGAATTGGTGCTGGCGTAACATGCCGCGGGTATCGCGGCCTGATGCGCCGGCTTCGCTGCGGAAGCAATCGGTGAGGGCGGTTAGCCGCCACGGCAGATCGGCTTGCGGCAAAATTTCGCCTGCGGCCAAATTGGTGAGTGGCACTTCGGCAGTGGGGATGAGCCAGCGGCCATCGGTGGTGCGAAACAGATCTTCTGAAAATTTTGGCAACTGCCCGGTGCCAAAGGCGCTGGCATCATTCACCAGAGATGGCACGGCCATTTCGGTGTAGCCGTGTTCTGCGGTGTGCAGATCGAGCATGAATTGGCCAAGTGCGCGTTCCAGCCGGGCTAGGCCGCCGCGCAGCACGGTAAAGCGGCTGCCGGCGATTTTGGCGGCCGGTTCAAACAGCATCAACCCCATGGCTTCGCCCAATTCAAAATGCTGGCGCGCGGCAAAATCAAACGCTGGCACATCGCCCCAGCGTTTTATTTCGACGTTGGCGCTTTCGTCGGCGCCATCTGGCACGTCGGCATCCAGCACATTGGGCAGACGTGCTAAAATTTCATCCATCGCCCGATCGGCGACGGCGGCACTGGCTTCGAGCAAATCCATCGAACCGCGTAAAGCGCCGGCCTGCGCTTCTAGTGCTGATGTATCGCGCCCGGCGGCACGGCCAAGGCCTACATCGCGCGCCAGACTTTTGCGTAAGGCCTGCTGTTCCTGCAGGGCGGTTAGGGCTGCCCGCCGCGCCGCATCTTGCGCCACAATCGCGTCGGCTTCCGGTGCGATGCCGCGCCGCGCCAGGGCGGCATCAAAGGCTGCGGCATCGGCGCGAATAGTTTTTAGATCGTGCATTAATCTTCCGCCAATTTTGGTTCGACCAGGCGTGCTGCAAAAATGGAGATCTCGTACAGAATAATCAGCGGCACGGCTAGGCCGGTTTGGGTGATGACATCGGGCGGGGTGAGCACCGCCGCCACGGCAAAGCAGCCGACATAGGCGTAGCGGCGGTATTTGGTCAGGCTTTTTGATGTGACGATGCCGACTTTTGCGCACAGGGTGAGTAACACCGGCAATTCAAAAGCAATACCAAAGGCAAAGATCAGCTTCATCACCAGGGCCAGGTACTCGCTGACTTTGGCCTGTAATTCGATGCGCAGCTGATCACCACCGCCGGGCGCTTCAAAGCTTAGAAAAAATTTCCAGGCGAAGGGAAAGACGAAATAATAGGCGAGCGCGGCGCCGAGAATAAACAGCACGGGGGTTGCCAGCAGAAACGGCAGAAACGCCTTTTTCTCGCTGCGGTAGAGGCCTGGTGCGACAAACATCCATATCTGGCTGGCAACCACGGGAAATGACATGAAGGCCGCGCCAAAGAAGGCGACTTTTAGATAGGTGAAAAACGCCTCGTACAGGGCAGTATAAATCAAATGCGGCTGTTCGCCCTTTTGCTGCATGATGTGCGCGAGAGGGGCTGCCAAAAAGCGGTAGATTTCCTGGCTAAAATGGTAGGTCACCATAAAGCACAGAAAAAATGCCACCGCCGACCACAACAGCCGTTTGCGCAGCTCGATCAAATGATCCAGCAGCGGCATGGGGGTATCGTTAATATGGTCAGCCGCCGTGGCGTTCACGTCCAAAGGTGCCATGACGGTTAAAACTCATCCGCGTGGGTGGGGGGAATAAACGCGGGCGGCACCGGGGTTACCTCATGCGGCTGAATTTGCGCCGGCGCCATGGCACCGGGGGGGATAAAGGCCGGGGCCTCAACCCCTGGCGGCGCGGCAACCGATGCGGATGGTGCGATATATTTGGCGGCCATGATGGGTGCGGCGCCCATCGGCACGTTGGGCCGGGCCGGCCGCACGTCGGCCGCCCCCTGCTGGCCGAAGGGGTCGGTCATGGCATTGGCAAACACCCGATCGGGGTCGAGCGTTTTGGCGACCTGGCGTTTGATATCAAAACTGCGCACATCGTCGATCACGTCGCGCACCGAGGCGAGATCGGCTTCGCGCATCATTTCATCGACGTGGCCCTGAAATTCCCCGGCCATGGCGCGCAGTTTTTTGATCACGCCGGCGATGGCACGAATGGCAACGGGCAGGTCTTTCGGGCCAATCAGCACCAGCGCCACCACAGCCACCAGCGCGATCTCAGACCAGGCAAAATTGAACATGGCGCCGGTTTAGCAGCAAACCGCGGCGGCGTGAAACCAGGGCAATTGGGTGAAGGTAAGACTCTTCTTTTTCTGAAGAAAAAGAAGCAAAAAGACTTTTGTCATGCGGGGACAGGGGCACCCCTGCGACCGCGCTCGCCGAACCAGTGCCAAAAAAAGTCTTTTTTGTTTCTTTTTTCGGAATTTAAAAAGAAAATTATTACTTTTTTAGCATTCCCCCGATTGTCCTGGGGGTAAAACGTCGCCCCGCGCGCCCGCCAAAATCACGGCGTTTGCTGCCGCCCAGCCAAGCTAAATACTTGCGTTTACTAGGGTTTTCCGCTTATAACGTGACCGCCGCCGCCTCGTATACGGTCATGTTGGGCGGCACCGCGCAGAGTTTGCCCAGCACCTTGGCGAAGGCCCGCGACTCGGGCACGGCAAAATGGGTGGCGAGTGCTGCCCGATCGGCCCAGCGTTCAAAAAAGAAAAACCGGTGCTCGCTTTCGCCGCTGACGAACACATCATGCGATACGCAGCCCGGTTCGGCGCGCGAGCGGTGGACGTGTTCCAGCGACAGGCGAAACACCTCCATCGCGGTTTCGGGCAACGCATCCACTGAGCCGGTTACAATAATCATCGCTGAAAATTCCTTTAAAAAATTTATGCTACCCACAACCCCAGGCAATCCAAATCGCGCGCCATGGCGGCCGACCGGCGCGCCATCGCCAAAAACATCTCATCGCCCCGCGCGGTGGCGGTGACCGCGACCGAGGCGATCACCGCCATGGTCAGGCCGCCGGTGGCAAAGCGGCGGTAATCATGCCAGGCGGTGGCGAAATCGTAATTTTGCACGCCGCCGGCGCATAAGCCATCGTGCCAGCGGCGCACCAGGTCGCGTTCCACAGCGCGGCGCGCGGGGGCTTCAAATCCGGTGCCGATAAAGTAGGCAACATCGGCCGCACCGGCGCCATGGCCGAGGGTTTGCCAATCCAGGGTGGCCATTGGCTCGCGGCCGCCGCAAATATCGAACATGATGTTGTCGAGGCGAAAATCGCCGTGCTGCACGGTGCCTGGGGATGATCTGTCGGTTATCATGCGGCCAAACACGCTGGCAATTTCGCGCGATGTTGTCAGATCTTCCGCGCTGAGGCGATCTGCGTAGCGCGCGGCAAAGCCTTCCTCAAGCGATGGATATACCGCGGCAATCAGCGGGTTTATGGTTTCGCGCGAGTTGTTGAGCCAGGTCAGATCATCAAGCGCGGCACTGCCCCAAAGCGGTGCATGCAAGGCGGCGGCTTGGTCCATGGCGATTTCCGCATCGGCCAAGGCGCAACCGGCGATCTGGTCGCCCATGCGGGCCGGGCCCATGTCTTCCAGCAGCAGGACAAAATCATTGTGGGGTAAATCTTGCTCGGCACGCCAGGCGCGTGGCACGCGGATGGCAAGGCGCGAGGCTAATTCGCGGAAAAATGAAACTTCCCGGACGTATAATTGGTGGGTGGCGCCAGCCGCCCGGCTTTCGGCTGCGCGTGATGGCAATTTTGCAATTAATGAGCGCGGGGCGGCTGGTGCATCGCCATCATAGGTCAGCATCACACGCAAACAATCGCCAACCATGCCGACGCCGATTGGGGTTGTGTGCACGGTGGCCACGCGTGCGCCATGTAGCACGCCGGCTGCGCGCAAGGCTTGCGTCAACGCATCCGGGGTTAGCGCGCCACCCGATAACGGCTCGGTGGTCACAATTTGCCCATGGCGGTGAGCATGTCTGCCATTTTTTGATGTAGCAAATTGATCGCTTTTAAGGGGCGCACCATCACTTTGAACATGTCGATCTGGCCATCGGCGTTCCAGTGGATCATATCGATGCCATCGATGGTGATGCCATCGACCACGGTGTTAAATTCCAGCACGGCGCCATCTTGGCTGAGCCATTCGCCGACATAGTGGAAACTGTCATTGTTGAGCACATGCATGGCGGCGGTGAGATATCCTGCCACCAGATCGCGGCCATGCTGGGGGCTGAACACCACTGGCGAGTGGAACACCGCATCAACGGCAATTAAGCCGATAATATCGTGCGCCACGTGGCTGCGCACCGCAGCGTGCCAACGCGCCAAACCCTGATGTTGTATCACTACGCATCCCCAAAACCGTTTGTTGCCGCCATTCAGGCAGCGCGGTCGAGCGCTGTCTAGCCCCGTGGTGACGGTGCGGCTGGGTGCCCCTGCCCTGCGCACTAGTAGGTCGTGCTCTAGCACACCAATATCGACCTCGCCGCCGCGGGCAATTTGATGTTTTTTCCTTGTTTATCTGCATGGGTTTCGCCTGGCGAGTTGCGATGGCGGATGACGCTTCGCTTATGCCGCCCTACAGGTTTCGGGGTTTGGGTTAGGGCGGCGAGGTGGCACAGGGATCGGGGGCGGAGTCGTCGAGGGCGGGGTAGTCTGGCGGGTCGCAGGTGGTGAACAGAAATTCGTCTGGCAGGGTTTTGAAATTTATTTCGATGCAGAGTTCGTCGCAGATGTCGATCAGGAGATCGGGGATTTCGATGGTTTGATCAGGGTCGGCGGCCAAATGTTCGTCGGCGCGGGTGGTGGTTTCGCGCAACAGGGCGGCACGGTCGGGGAGGTTGGTGGTGACCAGGCGGAGCGCTTCTTGCAGCTTGGCGCGGCGGGGGTCGGCCGGGCGTACCGGGGCGCGGGGGGTGCCGGCGCTGGATATGCCCGCGGCGCTGGATATGCCCGCGGCGCTGGATATGCCCGCGGCGCTGGATATGCCTGCGGCGCTGGATATGCCTGCGGCGCTGGATATGCCTGCGGCGCTGGATATGCCTG